>JAHHSI010000016.1 GCA_020025275.1 Oscillospiraceae bacterium
TCGAAGACTAAGGAGGGCGTAAGGAAATGTTTAGAGGTAAGAAGTATCAAGAGAGTGCAAAGCAGATCGACAAGGCGATGCTGTATGATCCCCAGGAGGGTCTGGAGCTGATCTGCAAGACGGCATCCGCTAAGTTCGACGAGACTGTTGAGCTGCACGTAAAGTTGGGCGTTGACTCCCGCCACGCTGACCAGCAGGTCCGCGGCGCCATCGTTCTGCCCAACGGCACCGGTAAGACCGCCCGCGTGCTGGTCTTTGCCAAGGGTGACAAGGCTGACGCTGCCCGCGAGGCCGGTGCAGATTTCGTCGGTGATATGGATCTGGTGGAGAAGATCCAGAAGGAAAACTGGTTCGACTTCGACGTGGTCGTCGCTTCCCCCGACATGATGGGTGTTGTCGGTCGTCTGGGTAAGGTCCTGGGCCCCAAGGGTCTGATGCCCTCCCCCAAGGCCGGTACGGTGACTCCTGATGTGGCTAAGGCCGTGAAGGAAGTCAAGGCCGGTAAGGTCGAGTATCGTCTGGACAAGACCAATATCATCCACTGCCCCATCGGTAAGGTCTCCTTCGGCGCTGAGAAGCTGTTCGAGAACTACACCGCTCTGGTTGGCGCCATCATCAAGGCGAAGCCCGCTGCTGCAAAGGGTCAGTACATCAAGTCCTGCGTGGCGGCTTCCACCATGGGCCCCGGCGTCAAGATGAACGCCAACAAGCAGCTCTAATCGAGCGAAAAAAATTCCCTGAACGTATATCTGGGGCTTGACAATTTGTCAAACCTTCGATATAATACCAGATGCGTTCCAAAGACAGCAGGTGGCGCAAGCCGTAAGTCCTGCCGAGGATGGCAAATCGTTATGATTGCTTACACCGTCCTTGTGTCTTTTGGCATAAGGACGGTTTTTCCATTTTGAACGCACCTACAATTCTAACGGAGGTGAAATCAAAGAAATGCCCAACGCAAAAGTTTTGTCTGAAAAGCAGGCAATCGTGGCAGCGCTGACCGACAAGCTGCAGAATGCAGCCGCTGGTCTGATCGTCGATTACAAGGGTATCACTGTGGCAGAGGATACCGCTCTGCGTGCAGAGTGCCGTGAGAACAACGTCGAGTACGCTGTTGTGAAGAACACCCTGCTGCGCTTCGCATTCAACAATGTGGGTCTGAGCGAGCTGGACGATCAGCTCAACGGCACCACTTCTCTGGCCGTGTGCATGGACGACCCGGTCGCTCCTGCTCGCGTCATTGCTGAGCATGCGAAGAAGCTCAACGGTAAGTTTGAGATCAAGGGCGGTTTCATGGAGGGTAAGGTTATCTCTCTGGACACCGTCAACGCTCTGGCTTCCATCCCCGCTCTGCCCGTGCTGCAGGCTCAGGTTCTGGGTACCATGCTGGCTCCCATTTCCGGTCTGGCTTGCGTCCTGAAGCAGATCGCCGAGAAGAACGGCGCTCCCGCCGAGGAAGCTGCTGCCGAGTAATTTCGGCACTCTTTCGTCCACGAACGCTGATTGTTCGTATCTGATCCATTGGGATCAACCATTATTTTTAAAATTAGGAGGCTATTATCATGTCTGAGAAGATTACCGCTATGATTGAAGAAATCAAGGGCCTGACCGTTCTGGAGCTGTCCGAGCTGGTGCACGCTCTGGAGGAAGAGTTCGGTGTTTCCGCCGCTGCTATGGCTGCTCCCGCTGCTGGCGCTGCTGCTCCCGCTGCTGAGGAGAAGACCGAGTTTGACGTTGTTCTGACCGGCTTCGATGCTGCTGCTAAGATCAAGGTCATCAAGGCTGTCCGTGAGATCATGGGCCTGGGCCTGGCTGAGGCTAAGGCTGCTGTCGAGGGTGCTCCCACCACCATGAAGGAGGGCGTATCCAAGGAGGATGCTGAGGCTCTGAAGAAGCAGGTCGAAGAGGCCGGCGGTAAGGTCGAGCTGAAGTAAGTTATACTTCCCAAGACTTGTTAAAGAGACACCCATCTGGGTGTCTCTTTTTTTCGGCAATATGGGGATGTAAGGGGAGAGTGGAAGCTGCGGTTGATAGCGATGGCGAGCGGATCGGCAGATCCATGGGAGGGAAAGAAAAAAGCTCGGTGCATAGTGCATCGAGCTTTTGAGAACCGTGTTTACTTGTTCGGCGTCTCCTCTGTTGTTGTATCTGCCGAGGCCACGGCAGCGGCCGCCTCCGACCGATTCAAATCGTTTCGCAGCAGCGTATAGAGTGCCGAGGCCAGCGGGACGCCCAGAAGCATTCCGGGGATGCCCATGACACCGCCGCCCACCGTAACAGCAGCCAGTACCCAGATGCCGGGCAGACCCAGCGAGGAACCCACGACTTTGGGATAAATGAGGTTGCCCTCCAGCTGCTGCAGCACGCACAGGAAGATCAGGAAGATCAAGGCCTTCAGGGGACTGGTCATCAGGATCATGAAGGCACCGACGCACGCGCCGATGTATGCACCGGCAATGGGGATCAGGGCGGTAAAGCCCACCAGTGCACCGATCATGGTGGCGTACGGGAGGCGCAGGAGCAGCATCCCCAGCGCGCACAGGGTGCCTAAAATCACGGCCTCAATGCACTGGCCGGTGATATAGCGGTGGAAGGAGTTGTTCAGTACCTGCAGGACATACATCAACTTTTCAAAGTGCTGGGGACGCATATAGTGACGCAGAACGCGGGTGGACTGTGCAGCCAGGCGATTGCGCCCCAGCAGCAGATAGAAGGAGAAAATCAGCGCCATCAGCAGAGTGACGATGCCGGAAACCAGAGAGGAGAGCGTCGTAATGACCACATCGACAACGCTGCCGATTCCGGAAGTGACCATGTGGAAAATGTCACCGATTTTCGACTGCCAATCGATGCTCTCCAAGGTGGCGATCAAGTCTTTGGACACAAAATCCAGGGAGGCCAGATAGTCCACGGCCCAATCCAATGCGCCTGGCAGCTGGGAAATCAACAGTTGGACGCAGGCGACCAATTCCGGAATGACCAAAGCAATCAACAGAACGACGATGGCCAGCAGGGAGAGGATCGCCGCCGATAAACTCAACAACAGGCACCAGCGGGTATTCCTGAAAATGGAGAAGATGGTCCGCTCGTAAAAGCTCATCAAAATATTCAGAACATAGGCCAAAATGCAGCCCAGCACCAGCGGAAAAGAGGCGCCGATAATCGTCCCGAACAGGTCCGAGATCGAGGGCCAGTAGTGGATGGCCAGATACAGAAGAAAGATGCAGCCACCGAGTTTCAGATAGTTTTTCGTGGAATAGGTCATGGAATGACTCCTTTCATATCGACGATCTGTCGGTAGGGAGAGCGCTATGCGCTGTACAAAGTAGTATAGCAGAAAAAAAGGAAAAACGCAAAAAAGAAAATCTCCGGAACTGAGGTGTTCCGGAGATTTTTTGGTACAAACCATCAGGCCAAAAAGCCCTTGAGAATGGTATCCTCTGCCTGCTCGGCAGTCAAACCCAGCGTTTCCAGCTTCAGCAGCTGATCGCCGGCGATCTTTCCGATGGCGGCCTCATGGATGAGCTGTGCATCCGTATCATTGGCGGAAATTTCCGGAATGGAACGGATCTTGGCATCCCCCATGATGATGGAGTCGCACTGAACGTGGCCAAAACAGGGGGCGTTGCCCACCATACGAGGGTAGAACACCTGGTGTGAGTTGTCCTGCGCCACGGAGCGGGAGATGACACGGCCCTTGGCGTCCTTGCCGTTGAGCTCGATCTCCATCTCGCTGATGGCCTCCTGCTTACCGTGGGTCAGCAGACGCTCGGTGACGACCACCTCGCTGCCCGCCTCACAGAAAAATTTGGTCATGCGCTTGGTGGAGTCGATGCCGCGGATCTGGACCGTGTCCATCTGCATGGTGGAATTCTCGCCCAGATAGACAACCGTCTCCGGATTCATCACATTGGTGCCGTCGGCCTTCTCCGAAACCTCGCCGTAGTGCTTCTCGCTGTAGCGCACGCGGGAGTTCTTGCCGATGTAGAAGGTGTGGATACCGTCGTGGCGGGACTCGTTGCAGCCGGTGTTGTGGATGCCGCAGCCGGCCACGATCTCAATATCGCAGTTATCGCCGATATAGAAATCGTTGTAGACCAGTTCCGAAACGCCGGTCTTGGTGATGATCACCGGGATGTGACATACTTCCCCTTGCGTTCCGTCCTTGATGCGGATGTCGATGCCCTCCTTGTCGGTCTTGGAGGTAATTTCAATATGTTCGGTGCTCTGCCGTGCCTCACAACCGCTGTCCTTGCGGATGTTGAAGGCGCCAACGGGCTTGCCGGTGAGATCGGCAATCTTTTCCAACAGGCTGCTGTCGATTTCGTTCATCATGCCTTGTCATCCTCCTTCTTTAATACGGGACATGTCCCCATGGTGTTCTCGAGGATCAGAGGGAAGATCTCCTCGGTGGTGCCGCGATGGGCAATCTGACCGCCGGCCACGACCACGATCTCATCGGCCAGCTGAATGATGCGCTCCTGATGGGAAATGATGATCATGGTGGCGTCGTTCTGGCGGTGGATCTGTTCAAAGGTCTCCGTCAGGCGGGCGAAGCTCCACAGGTCGATCCCGGCCTCCGGCTCGTCAAAAATCATCAGCTGTGCGTTGCGGGCCAGAATGGTGGCGATCTCAATGCGCTTTACCTCGCCGCCGGAGAGACTGACGTCCACTTCGCGGTCCAGATAGTCGTTGGCGCACAGACCGACCTTGGTGAGGAACTGGCAGCAGCGATCCTTGCTCAGCTTCTGCTCACCGGCAGACAGCAGCAGCAGGTCGTGGACCGTGATCCCCTTGAAGCGGGGGGGCTGCTGAAAGCCGTAGCTGATGCCCAGACGTGCCCGCTCGGTAATGTTCAAGTGTGTGATGTCCTGCCCATTATAGAGGACCTGCCCCTCCGTGGGCTCCACCAGCCCCATAATGATCTTGGCCAGGGTCGTCTTGCCGCCGCCGTTGGGGCCGGTAAAGACCACCATGCGGTGATCAGGAATGGTGAGACTGACATCCTTCAAAATATCCAGCGTCCCCTCCGGAGAGGCAACGCGGTAAGAGATATGTTTCAATTCCAGCATGGAATACTCCTCCTTGCGGTAATGGTACGGCAACGGATTGGGAAAAGGAATCATCCGTTGCATTTGCCACAGGTGAAAGCCTGTATGCACAATTAATTATTTTAGCAGAAAATATTGGGAAAAGCAACGTTAAATCTGCGTTTTTTCTCAGAAAGAGCACCTCTTTTATCAGGAAAACATACGATGGGGTGAGAAAGGAGCGTTCGCACATGGAAATGAAAAAAGAATCGATCCCGGACTACCTGCAATATGACCTGATTTGGCAGCGGGTAGCCCCGGATCTGAACCCCTATCCCGAAGCACGGGAGGCACTTGCCGCACGGAAAAAGCATTCCGCAGTTTCGCAGCAGAGGCCTTCGTGTTCCCGGAAGAAAGAACAGGCAGAGTCACATACAGCCAGTAAAGCATCGTTGGAGGGGCTGCTGGATCGGGTGTTAGCAGGACGGTGTGACTATCTGCGGTATGCCCGCTGCGCCCCCACGGTTCAGGGGCGGTGTGCACTGCAGCAAATGGCTGCGGAGATGGGCGAAGAGGGCCGCCGGCTGCTGTCTTACCACTATGTGACCACAGGCAAGTGCTATGAGACATCGGGCCATGGACAGGAGCGTGGACCGCTGCTCTCCTGGTGTCAGGCACTGCGAAAATTCTATCAGGAGGAGCGAGAGGGGGCAGAGTGCTGTCAGAATCTGGCAAGAAAAACGGAAGATCATTGTCTGCGTACGATCCTGATGGACTGCACGGAAGCGTGCAATCGACGCTCTGCAATGCTGCTGCGCCTGTTGGGCTGTCATATGCGAGCATAGGATAGCCCCCCACTTATGACCGGGGACATGATTAAAGAGAGCCGCCGGACTGGTTCAGCGGTGAAGAAGGCGGCTGTAAGGAGAGGTGTCTCAGGCGGTGGCGTCATGTGGGACGGTACAGGGATCGTCGTGACATAAATCACCCATCGTTGTCATTTTTCGACAACGATGGGTATTATTGTCTATGTACTATACGTATTGTATTTAAAAATAGAGAAAAAAGAAGGGAAAACCGGCGGTGAAGCCAAGGCAGGAGGGGAGTGTAGTCACGAGTTCAAGGGAGGAAAGGGCGGCTTGCGGAAGGTGAGAGATCACGCTGCGAGACGGGCATATGGCCGCAAAAGAGGGCACGTTGCAGGTAAGAGCGACCTATGGCAGCACGAGAAGGCACGTTGCAGCAAAAGTCGACAGGCGATGAAGGATAGAGCCGGCGCAGACAGGTGACGGCGCCAACCGACACAAACCGGGCGGTAGTGCAAAAATGTGACAACAAAGCGTAATATAAATAGAATAATATACTATTTGTATTGGTGTGGCATCCTGTAAGGATAGAAGATCCAGTGAAGGCGAGCGTAGCGAGCACATCGCCGGAGCCAATGGCGCACGGAGCCGTTGGGAAAGGGCGAAGTGTCCGGCGCACACGGGCAGAAAAAAACCGCCCTCGTAAGGGCGGTTTGGGGTATTGTTTTTATTCGATGGAGATGATGTAGTAGTACACGGGCTGACCGCCGGGCAGAGTCGAAACCTCTGCATCGGGGCATCGGCCGGTAAAGATCTCCGCAGCCGCAGCGGCTGCCTCTTCCTCCACTCCGTCGCCATAGAACGCAGTGATAAATTCCGCACCCTGCTCGGCCGCATGATCGGCCAGCTTCTGCAAAAGGACATGGATGTCCCGATCCGTACCGAACAGCTTGCCGTTGAGAAGGGCCAGATAGTCGCCCTCGTTGATGGCGAAGCCGTCAAAGTCGGAGTTGCGGGCGGCATAAGTGATCTGGGCCGTGGTAACAGCGGAAGCAGCCTCGGCCATGGTGTCGGCCACGGTCTGGGGCTCCGCTTCATCCAGATCGACGTTCATCATCGCAGTGATCCCCTGAGGAACGGTAGCCGTGGGAACCACGATAACTTCCTTTTCGGTGAGGCCCTGGCACTGCTGAGCGGCCATGATGATGTTCTTGTTGTTAGGCAGAACAAAGACCACCTCACTGGGCACCAGATTGACTTCCTTCAAAATGGCCTCGGTGGAGGGGTTCATGGTCTGGCCGCCGCTGACGATGCGGTCCACACCCAAATCACGGAAGGCAGCCTCCAGACCGTCACCGGCGCAGACCGCCAGGAAGCCATAGCGCTTTTCCGCCGGAGCGAAGGTGACTTCCTCCTCCTTGGGAGCGAAGAGCGCCTCCTCGTCGTCCAGATCATCGGCACTGATGGTCTTTTTACCGGCAGCCACATCCTCGGCCTGAATGACCATGTTCTCGATCTTGGCCAGCTCCAGCGTACCGTACTTCTGGGCCTCGGTGAGGGCGTCGCCGGGGGTATCGGTGTGGACATGGACCTTGAAGGCCTCGTCATCTTCACCGATCACCAGGCTGTCACCGATGCTGCTGAGGTAGGCACGGAACGGCTCGATGGAGGTGTTGGGCTTCTTGCGGACAATGAACACGGTATCAAAGGCAAAGGTGATCTCATCGGCGCAGATGGCAAAATCCGCCTTGCTCTGCTCGTTGTGCTCCTCCACATGGGGCAGCTCCTCCCCCTTGAGGGCACGGAGCATACCTTCGAGAATGATGAGGAAGCCCTTGCCGCCGGCATCCACGACGCCGGCCTTCTGCAGCACAGGGTTCATGTCGGTGGTCTGTGCCAGCGTTTCATAGCCGGCCTTGATGGTCTCCGTGAGGACATACTCCACGCTGTTGCACTCCTGCGCTGCCTCTACGGCACGGTCGGCGGCCAGACGGGAAACGGTCAGAACGGTGCCCTCGGCCGGCTTCATAACGGCCTTATAGGCGGTCACGACGCCCTCTTGCAATGCGGCGGCCAGCTGTGCGCCATCGGCCTCCTGCATCCCCTTGAGAGACTTGGAAATGCCACGGAACAGCAGGGACAAAATCACGCCGGAGTTACCACGGGCGCCGCGCAGCAGCGCACCGGCCGTGATCTTGGACGCCTCACCCACGGTGGTGGGGTTGGCCTTGCGCAGCTCGTTGGCCGCCGTCTGAATGGTCAGGCTCATATTGGTACCGGTATCACCATCGGGCACCGGGAACACGTTCAGGTCGTTAATGGGCTGTTTTTGCAGCGTGATGCAGGCGGAGCCGAAGAGCACCATCTGCTTAAAAGCAGCACCGCTGATTTTATCTGTCATAATTATCTCCTTTGGCTGAAATTACACCGTGACCGAGTCCACGCAGACATTGACCTCGCGGACATCTACACCGGTATTCTTGTTGACCACATACGTGACCTCACTCATGATCGAGCGGCAGACAGTGGTGATATTCACACCGTTTTCCACGATAATGTGCAGTTCAATGGAAACGGAGTTATCGTCATTGTAGGTGACCTTGACGCCCTTGCTCATGGCTTCACGGCGCAGCAGATGGACAAGACCATCGGTCATGCTGCGGTAGGCCATGCCCTTGACGCCAAAGCAGTTGGTGGCAGCGGCACCGGTAATGGTGGTGAATACAGCGCTGCTGATGGAGATCTCGCCCCGATCGTTCTGGACCTTAATCATATGGTACTTCCTTTCTGAAAGAGGATGAGGTGGCTTTGCATAAGAACATTACTTAGAATGATCACCTAATTATATACGATTTTTCTTGCAATAACAAGGGCAAAATAGAAATCGGACACTTTTACGGCAGGTTGTTGCCTTTCTCGGTGCAAAAGAGACCGGCTTTGGGCAAATTCGGCAGAAAAAGCGCCGTCGCTGCGGGTTCAATATCCACGGCGGCGATCCACTAAATGGGTCAGTGGACGGCCGGACGCATAGTTTTCCAGATCACGGCAAAACATATCCACGTTGCGATCCACCGTCTCGGGCAGCGAGGTCTGGCCGGAGATATGCGGGGTGAGCAGGAGATTTTTCGTATGCCACAGCGGGTGATCCTCCGGCAGAGGCTCCGGCACCATCACGTCCAGTGCCGCACCGGCCAGGCGATCTTCATTCAGCGCCTCCATGAGGGCCTCCTGATCGATGGCCGTACCGCGGCCGACATTGATGACCAACGCATTTTTCGGCAAGAGAGCGATGCGCTCCCGATTGAGGATCCCGGCCGTCTCAGCGGTGGCAGGGAGTGCCATGACCAAGATCTCCGTACGCGGAAGGATCTGGGAGAGCTGCTCGGTGGAATAGATCCGGTCAAAGGCGCTGTCGCAGGGCTGTTGACGGCGGCGCACTCCGTAGACGGCGGCTGCGCCCATGGCCTTGGCCCGGCGGGCAAACTGAGTGCCGATGTCGCCGGTTCCCAAAACGGTGATGGTACTGCCATAGATCGAGCCCATGGACGGGATCCGGTTCCAGTGATGCTGGCGCATATCCTCCATGCACTGGGGCATCTTTCGCAGCAGCATCAGCGTCACCATGGTGATATGCTCGGCAATAGTGAGTCCATAGGCACCGGCGGAGTTGGTCAGCAGCACATCGGGGCGATGGAACAGCGACTCATCGGTGATGGCCTCCACGCCGGCAAAACAGCTGCAAAACCAGCGCAGGGAGGTGGCACCCCGGAGGAGTGCACGGGAGGGTTCGCCGTAGATCACCTCATAATCCGCAGCCTGTGCCGGGGAGAGCGGCGTATCAAGAAAGAAATCGGGAGTGAAGCCACAGCGCTGTGCGGTTTCCCCAATGACGGTACAGTGCTTTTCGCTCAGAAAGGATGCGGAAACGGCCAATTTTCTCATACGATACCTCCTAAAATATGTTCGGCACAGCGCATTCCATCGGCCGCGGCGGAGAGGATCCCGCCGGCGTAGCCGGCGCCCTCGCCGCAGGGAAAGACGCCGCGGATGTTGGACTGGCAGGTCTCATCCCGCATGATGCGTACGGGGGAGGAGGAGCGGCTCTCTACAGCGGTCAGCACCGCATCGGGGGCGGCATAGCCGGGGAGCTTCCGATCCAGCAGGGGCAGAGCCTGCTCCAATGTCTGGCAGACAAAAGCAGGCAGACAGGTGTGCAGATCGGTCCACACCACACCGGGGCGATAGCTGGGATGCACGTGCCCGGGGCCGGTGGATGGCCGGCGGGCCAGAAAATCCTCCACCCGCTGGCAGGGGGCCAGATAGCCGCCGCCGGGGGCGAAGGCGGCTTCCTCCAGCTGCCGCTGGAAGGTGATGCCGGACAGGGGATGAGCGTCGGGGAAGTCGGCGGGGGTGACGTTAACCAACAATGCGCCGTTGATGTTCTCCTGATCCCGGGCGTATTCGCTCATGCCGTTGGTCACCACACGGCCGTCCTCCGAGGCGGCGGCCACCACCTGTCCGCCGGGGCAGACACAGAAGGAGAAAGCGCTGCGGCCGTTGGGCAGATGGCACGAGAGCTTATAGGTGGCGGCACCCAGGCAGGGATGGCCGGCAAATTTCTTATACTGTACGGCGTCGATGTCGCTCTGGCGATGCTCGATGCGCACGCCCACGGCAAACGGCTTGGCCTCCATATGCACGCCGCCGTCCCACAGCATTTGGAAGGTATCCCGGGCACTGTGGCCCAGAGCCAGCACCAGAGTCCGGCAGGGGATATGCTGCCGCCCTGTATCGCTGCGGAGCGTCAGGCCGGTGAGCACACCACGGTCGTGGTGTACCTGCTCCAAGCGGTGGGAAAAGCGGATCTCGCAGCCGAGTTCCCGCAGATGACGGCGGAGATTTTTCAGCACGATGTGGAGATAATCGGTGCCCACATGGGGCTTGGCATCGGTGAGAATGGTGGCGGGGGCGCCGCAGGCCACCAGCTGCTCCAAGATCCAGCGGTGGCGTGGGTCCTTGGTGCCGGTATTCAGCTTGCCATCGGAAAACGCCCCCGCGCCGCCCTCGCCAAACTGCACATTGGACTCCGTGTTCAAAAGACCACTCTGCCAGAAAAGCGCCACATCCTCCGCACGCTCCTCAGCGCACTTGCCGCGCTCCAGAAGCAGGGGGCGCAGGCCGGCATGGGCCAGCACGAGAGCGGCAAAAAGACCGGCAGGTCCGGCGCCTACCACCACGGGGGGCAGCTCCGGCGCCGGACGGGCGGCGGGCAGTCGGTAGCTCTGGGGGTGGTAGAGTGACACACGGCGGTCACGGCAGCGGCGCAGGACCGACGCTTCCCGCTTGACCCGGACGGCCACCGTATACACCAGCAGCAGCTGTTCTCGGGCGTCCACCGCACGGCGCAGGATCTGCACCTCCTCGATCTCCTCCGGGGAGATACGCAGCAGGCGGGCAGCCTTGCCCTTGAGGGCGGATTCCGGTTGTTCCGGGGTTAGATGTACTTGATCGAGACGCAGCATCCCATCACCTCGTTTACAATAAGTTAAAAAATCAGGGGGGAATCTTAAAGATTCAATTAAGCTTTCCCCTTATCATAGAACATATAAGATATGTATGACATGATACCATATTCCGACCAAACCCACAAGAATCCGACCAAAGAAAATCGGGAGGCAACGAGTTTTCTTTGCATCAGGGAGCTTCTCACCGGTCGGAGCGAGTAAGGAGGATTTTTCAATGAATCAGGACAACGAGTATAACTATCGCTATGGCAGTGGTCAGGAACTGCCCAAGGATGATTATGTTCCCCAGCCGAGAAACGGTACCCCTGTGGAACGTACATCGCACCCACAGGAGCAGCCCCCGGTGGAGAAGGCGGCACCGCAGTATCCGGTGGATCACAGCAATGGCGGACACGGCGAGGGGGCCTGTGACAATGGGCCCCGTGACCACACGGCCCGCGGGGACATTCCCTATAGCACCGTGCCGCCGCGGTCTACCGACCAAGGCCCCCGGCCCGGGACGCCGCCCAGACCGCCCAAAAAGTCCTTTTGGCAGCGCAGTGCGGTGCGGATCACGGCATGGATCCTCTGCGGCGTGCTGATCGGCGGCTTGAGCGGCTACGGCGGTGCCATGCTGGCGGCCAACCACCGCAAAGCGGCTACGATTCACGAGAGTGATCGCACGGCCTCGGAGGTAGAGATCAAGAAGGTGGATGGGCAGACGCTGATGACGCCGGCGGAGGTGTACGCCTCTACGGTGAACAGTGTGGTCTCCATCAACAGTTCCGCCACCACCAACGTGTTCGGCCAGACGGTGGAGTCGGCCTCCTCGGGCAGCGGTTTTGTGGTGACCGAAAACGGCTATATCGTCACCAACCACCATGTGGTAGACGGAGCGACGTCCGTGACGGTAACGCTCTACAACGGGGAGACGTATCCGGCGGCCATTATCGGCGGCGACAGCGACTACGATCTGGCCGTACTGAAGGTGGAGGCCGAGGGCCTGTCCCCGGTGACACTGGGCAACAGCGCCGATGTGAATGTAGGCGATACGGTGCTGGCCATCGGCAATCCTCTGGGCGAGCTGACATTCAGTCAGAGTCAGGGCAGTGTCTCCAGTGCCAACCGTGCCATCAACGTGGACGGGACACCTTTTAATATGATTCAGGTGGATGCCTCCATCAACCCCGGCAACTCCGGCGGTCCCCTGATGAACCTGTACGGCGAGGTGATCGGCATTGTATCGGCCAAGTACTCCAGCTATGCAAACACCGTCGTGGAGGGGCTGGGCTTTGCCATCCCCATCAGCGATGTGAAGGCCGTGATCGCAGACATCATGGAGAACGGACAGGTGACGGGCAAGGCGTATCTGGCCATCACGGCCGGCACCATGAACGCCCAGATGGCCGAGCAGTATCAGATCGATCTGAAGGAAGGCGTCTTTGTCTACGCAGTGGAAAAGGGCGGCGCCGGTGACCGGGCCGGCCTGCGGCTGGGCGATGTGATCACCAAGATGGGCGACCGGGAGATCAAGAGCATGGAGGACCTCAGTGCGGCGAAAAAGGGACACAAGGCCGGCGAGACGGTGGAGATCACCTTCTATCGCAGCGGCGAGTACCAGACGGCGCAGATGACCTTCGACGAGCAGCCCCAGACCACCGGACAGCCGGAGACACAGCCTCAGGCCCAGCAGCCGCCCCGCAACGAATATCAGGTGCCCGGCATGGATCTCTACGACTTCTACCAATATTTTTTCGGTAGAAACTGACAGGAAACTGCGGTAAAGAAGTGAATATTTGCTTTAAAGTGATGCGGTGTAGCTTGCGCTACACCGCATTTTTTGCTTGAAAAACATATAATTAACCGAAAAACAGAGAAAAAAGTTTTGACATTCAAAAAGAAGGGTGTTAGAATGAGCTATCTTGCATAAGCAAAAAGGAGGAGAGAGTTTTGAAAGAACGCGAACGATTGGGGTCCCGGCTGGGCTTTATTCTGCTCAGCGCCGGCTGCGCGATTGGCTGCGGCAACGTGTGGAAATTTCCGTGGATGGCAGGACAATATGGCGGCGGGGGATTTGTACTGGTGTATGTTATCTTCCTGATTTTGCTGGGTCTCCCTGTTATGGTGATGGAGTTTGCTCTGGGCCGCGCAGCACAGGCCAGCCCGGTTCGGATGTATCAGAAACTGGAAAAGCCGGGCCAGAAATGGCACATTCACGGCTATTTTGGCCTGTTGGGCAATGTCTGCCTGATGGCCTTTTATACCACGGTGGCCGGATGGCTTTTGTACTATTTTGTAAAGTTTGTGTCCGGAAGCAGCAGTGATCTGGGCTTTGTCCCCATGATCACCAATCCCGGCGTCAATCTGTCCTTTATGGCGGTCATCGTGGTGCTGGGCTTTATCGTGGTCAGCTTCCAGCTGCAGGGCGGTCTGGAGCGTGTGACCAAGGTGATGATGATCACCCTGCTGCTGCTGATGGTGGCCCTGACGGTCCACAGCATGACGCTGCCCGGTGCCGCCGCAGGACTGAAGTTCTACCTGCTGCCTGATTTTTCCAAGATCACCCCTGCGGTGGTGGTGGGGGCCATGAATCAGGCCTTCTTTACCCTGAGTTTGGGCATCGGCGCCATGGCGATTTTCGGCAGCTACATCGATAAGACCCACTCCCTGCTCAGCGAGTCGGTGAATGTGGTGATTCTGGATACCTTTGTGGCCGTGATGGCCGGACTGATCATTTTCCCCGCCTGCGAGACCTACGGCGTGGAGGTGACCTCCGGGCCTCCGCTGCTGTTTGACGCCATGGCCTCCGTGTTCAACCACATGGCCGGCGGCCGTCTGTGGGGCAGCATTTTCTTCCTGTTCATGGTGTTTGCGGCCTTTACCACGGTACTGGCCGTGTTTGAGAACATTCTGGCCTGTGTTCGGGAGATGACCGGCTGGAGCCGCCGCAAGGGCTGCGTCGTCTGCGGCGTGGTCATCCTGGCGCTGGGCTCCACCACGGCGCTGGGGTACAGCGTCTTTTCCGGGTTCCAGCCCTTTGCTCCGGGCTCTGCGTGGCTGGATTTCTGGGACTTTATCGTCAGCACCAACCTGCTGCCGCTGGGCTCCATGATCATTGCGGTGTTCTGCTGCAATAAGCGTTGGGGCTGGGGCTGGGACAACCTGCTGCAGGAGGCCAACACCGGTAAGGGCTTACAGGTAAAGCCGTGGATGCGTCCGCTCTTTGCCTACATCGTGCCGCTGGCCATCGTATTCCTGTACGTAGTGGGGCTCATCAATTTCCCCTGGAAATAAGACGGACAGGAGCCGTGTGCAAAAAGAAAGGGCAGCTGCGGGTGCGGCTGCCCTTTTTGCCGTATCGGGGGAAAAAGTGGTTTACAAAAGCGGTGCTGCTTTTTATAATAGTATCAAAACCAATGGTTGGAGATATGAGGAGAGGCGGAATGAGATGAAGATCCTGGTGATTGATGGACAGGGCGGCGGTGTCGGAAAGCAGCTGGTGGAGGGGATCCGAAAGGCGATCCCCGATGCGGACATTACGGCTGTGGGTACCAACGCATTGGCGGCACAGGCCATGCTGAAGGCGGGCGCACGGCAGGCGGCCACCGGAGAAAATGCGGTGGTGGTGGCCTGCCGCACGGCGGAGATCATTGCCGGTCCGGTGGGGATCGTGGTGGCCGATGCCCTGCTGGGGGAGATCACGCCCAAGATGGCGCAGGCGGTGGGCAGCAGTCCGGCTTGGCGTGTGCTGGTGCCCATGGATCTATGCCACAACTATATTGCCGGGGTGCAGAAGGTCCCGGTGGCAAGACTGATCGAGGATGGCGTACAGCGCATCCGGGAGATCATTCGGGAGAATGCTTGCAATTAAGAGCGTGCCATGCTATAATGAATGCGATTTGTCGGAAAGATCCGACGTATAACAGCTGAAGCTGTTTTTTGCAGGAAATTTGTTTGTCAAGATGAGTCATGAAGGCTACCATAACCGTTGTGCGGCTATGGCGGCCTTTTTTTGCCAAAAGGAGGGGAGCGGGATGGATATTGAAGCGCATCATGTGACGTTTTCATACGAGGAGGATCTGTCCCCGGCATTGCAAGATGTGACCTTTTCCGTGGAACCGGGGGAGTGGGTAGCCGTGATCGGCACCAACGGTTCCGGGAAATCCACCTTGGCAAAGGAATTGAATGCACTGCTGCCGCTGCAGGAGGGGGAACTCACGGTTCTTGGCATGGATGTGACCGATCGGCGAGTGCACCATCAGCTGCGCCGCAACTGCGGCATGGTTTTCCAAAATCCGGAAAACCAGTTCGTCTCCTCCGTGGTGGAGGAGGATGTGGCATTTGGTCTCTATAACTACGATGTGCCGGAGGCGGAGATCAAAAGTGCCGTCCAGGAGGCACTGGCGGCGGTGGAGATGACGGACGCGGCCCGGCGGGCCCCGTATACGCTCTCCGGCGGACAGAAACAGCGGGTGGCTCTGGCCGGCGTCATGGCTCTGGGGCCGCGGGTGGTGATTTTTGACGAGGCCACGTCCATGCTGGATCCCGAGGGGAAGCGGGAAGTGATGACCTATCTGCATCGGCTGCGGAAGAGAGGGGTGACGGTCATCATGATTACCCACTTTGCCGAGGAGGCGGTGCAGGCAGACCGGGTACTGGTCATGCAGGCAGGGCATCTGGTGGCCCAGGGGACGCCCCGGGAGATACTGACGGATCGGGCAGCGCTGTACAAGGCGGGGCTGCGGCCGCCGTTTGCCGTGGAGGTCACGGCGATGCTGCAGGCACAGGGCATCGAACTGAAACACTGCCCCCTGACGGAAGAGGAACTGGCGGAGGAACTATGCGGATTGATGTAGAAAACGTATCCTATGAATATGACGGTGCCGTCCACGCCCTCCACGATCTCTCCCTCCATGTGGAAACGGGGGAAGTGGTGGGCCTGATGGGGCAGACCGGCAGCGGCAAGACCACCCTGCTGCGCTTATTGGCGGGACTGGAAAAGCCCACTGGGGGCCGGGTTTTCCTCGACGGGCAGGAGATCTATAAGCGTGGTGCAGATCCCACGGCACTGCGGAAAAGGATCGGTGTCGTCTTTCAGTATCCGGAGTATCAGCTTTTTGCCGGGACGGTTCGGGACGATGTAGGCTACGCCCTGAAACAGTTCCGGCTGGACCGGCGGGAGGAGCGGGTGCGGCGGGCATTGGAGCTCGTGGGCTTTTCCTACGATGCCATCAAGGATCAGTCGCCCTTTGCCCTGTCCGGCGGTGAAAAGCGTCGGGTGGCCATTGCCGGGGCGCTGGTGACCGAGCCGGAACTCCTGCTGTTCGATGAGCCGCTGGCCGGACTTGATCCGGCGGGGCGGGAAGACCTTCTGCACTTGCTGTGCCGGCTCAGGGAGCAGGGCGTCACGGTGCTGATGATCTCCCACTGTGTGGATGCGGTGGCCGCCTGTGCGGATCGGATCGTGGTGCTGCATCGGGGGGAGAAGGCCTTTGACGGGACACCGGCCACTCTCTTTGCAGATCCGGCGCGGGCCCGGCAGCTGCACGTGGGCAGCACGGCGGCAGGCAGGACCGCGGCGCTGCTGCAGGAGCGAGGAAAGCTGCGTGAGGCGGTCATCTATACGCCGCAGCAGCTGGTGGCGGCGGTGACGGCCGCCGTACGGAGCGGAGGACACGGATGAACGGATACCGCATGGGCTATGTGGAGCGCTCATCGATCCTCCACCGGCTGGATGGGCTGAGCAAGCTTTTATTCTTGCTGTTATATCTGGCCGCCGTAATCATCACGGAACGTGTGGCGGGCTTTTTGCTGCTGGCGGCAGTGCTGCTGCTCTGCGCACGGCTGGGGGAGGTGCCGTACCGGACCGTCGTGGGCGGCCTTTGGCAGCTGCGCTTTTTTTTCCTGCTGATCTTCCTGATGAACTTCAGCTTTTTCGACGCCGAACACGCTTTTTTCTCGTGGTGGATCTTCAGTTTCTCCCGGGAAGGGCTGTTTTTCGGCGCAAAAATGGTGGTGCGGGTGATCTGCGCAGTGGCGGCCGGGAATCTCTTTACGGCGGTCACTACGCCGGTGGCCATGACCGGAGCGATGGAGACGCTGCTCCATCCCCTGCAGTGGATCGGCGTGCCCACACGGGACGTGGCCATGATTTTGGGTGTGGCCATTCAGTTTGTCCCGCTGTTTCTCCGGGAGGCGGACACCATCAAAATGGCCCAGACGGCCCGGGGAGCGCCATTTACCAGCCGAAAGCTGACAGAGCGGATCGGCTGTGTTTTGCCACTGGTGATCCCGGTGTTTTTATCCGCCTTCAAGCGGGCGGACGAGTTGGCCTGTGCCATGGAGGCACGGGGTTATGTACGTAAAAAGGGGCGGCTGCCCCTGCGGAAACGAACCTTTTACAAAGCGGACTTCCTGTGTGTCTGCGGAGGAGCGGCGCTTTGTATCCTGGCAATCCTTGTCTTTTGACTGTGAAAAGGAGAAGATGTGATGATGAAATTGTCCTATGTAAAAAAAGCGATCTTGACGGCGGCGTGCGTGGCGCTGTGCGTGGTTCTGCCCATGGCCTTCCACGCCATTCCCAACGCCGGAAGCATTTACTGCCCGATGCACATTCCGGTGCTGCTGTGCGGCCTCATTTGCGGTGCGCCCTTCGGACTGCTGTGCGGTCTGTTGGGGCCCTTGGCTTCCGCTCTCATTACCCAGATGCCGCCCATGGCCTATCTGCCGCCCATGCTGGTGGAACTGGCGGTGTACGGACTGGTGGCAGGGCTGCTGATGGGCGTGATCAAGACAAAACACCTCTATGCCGATCTCTACGGCAGTCTGGTGGTGGCTATGGTGGCGGGCCGGATCGTGGCCGGCGCCGCAAAGGCACTGATTTTTGCGCCCGGCAAGATCACGCTGGCGGCGTGGGCCGGTGCCTATTTTGTGACGGCGCTGCCCGGCATCGCACTGCAGCTGGCGCTGATCCCCAGTATTGTGGTGGCATTGGAAAAAGCCAAGCTGATCCCGGCCAGATACCCCAAGAAAAAAACAGCGTAATATAAAAACGTCTGCTTGTTCCAAGGACAAGCAGACGTTTTTTTACCATATTATCGAAGGCGGCGTCTCCGCACCCAGAGCAGGGAGGAGAGCAGCCCGGATATGAAGGCCAGAACCAGAGACATAGGGCGGTGGCCCTGCATGAAGAAGGCCGCCAGCTGGAACAGACCATAGAGGAGCGAAATCAGGGCGAAGATGGTCGACAGATGCCGAGAACGGCGGCGTTTTTGCACAATACGCTGCAGCGGAGCGTCCGATCCCCCCGCTGTGGCAGCACGGCGGGCATAGACCTCCGCCAGTGCCAGATCGGCCTTGCAGCCGATGCCCCTTTCGAGGTACTGGCTCACGGCTTGGCAGGCGCTGACGGAGCCCAGATCGGCGGCCCGCCGGAAGTATGCCAGTGCTTTGACGTGATCCTGCGCCACGTCTTTTCCGGCATCATAGAGACTGCCCAACGCAAAGAGAGCATCGTCATCATCCTGTTCTGCCGCCCGCTCGTAGAGCCGCAGCGCCAGCGGGATATTTTTCTCAATGCCGCTGCCGGATTGATAGTGCCGCCCCAAGGCATACTGTGCCGGGGCGTAATCCTGTCGGGCCGACAATGCCAGAAGGCGGATGGCCCGGGGGAGATCCTGGCCCGTGCCCGTGCCGTATTCCAAGCACAGGGCCAGCAGATGCTGGGCACGAGGGTAGTCCTGCTGGGCGGCCTTTTCAAACCAGAAAAGGGCCTGTGCATCGTCCCGCTCGACGCCACGGCCGGTGCGGTACATCCAGCCCAGATTGCACTGCGCTTCGGCCAGATCCAGCTCTGCCGCCTGACGATAGCAGTCCACCGCAGCGCCCAGATCTTCCGGGAGACCTCGCCCTATTTCGTGGCACAGCCCTAAGCGGCAGATGGATTCGGCGTGATGCAGCTGTGCCCCCTGCCGGAAAAGAGACACGGCCGTCTCGTCGCTGCGGGGTGTGCCGTGGCCGAAGTAATGGCACAGAGCCAGATGGTAGATGCCGTCGGGATACCCCGCCTCGGCAGCACGGGAGAACCAGTGGAAGGCCTGCTCCGGATTCTCCACGGTACCGAAGCCGTCGTCGCAGCATCGGCCCAAGAAGTAGTAGGCACGGGGGAGTTCCATTTCGGCAGCACGGGTGAAGAGGGCAAAGGCCTGTTTGTCATCCTGCTCGACCCCGTGGCCCAGATGGTACATCACCCCCAAGGCGCAGACGGCATCGGGGTAGTCCAGATCGGCGGCCTGACGATAGCAGGCCACGGCCTCCGTGTCATTCTGCTCTACGCCGCAGCCTGCCTCCCAGCTGATGCCCAACAGGAAGATGGCCCGGGGCCACTCCTGCTGTGCGGCCTGGCGAAAGAGCATGACGGCCTTTTTGTCGTCTTGCTCGACCCCGTGACCAACACGGTAGAGGACGCCCAAGTTGCACTGTGCGGCAGCATCGCCCTCCTCGGCGGCCTCCCGATAGAGTTGAGCGGCACGGGAAAGATCCTCTTCCACGCCGAGCCCTACCTCGTAGAACAGGCCCAGATGAGTGATGGCCCCCAGATGGCCGGCGGAAGCCGCCTGCTGCATCAGCTGGGCACCCCGCTCCTCGTCTTTGGCAACGCCGTGGCCGTAGGCGTAGCAAAGGGCCAAGTGAAATACGGCGGTCGGGGAACGATCTCCGGCGCACTCATAGCAGCGAACGGCCTGTACGGCGTCTTTTTCCGTACCGAAGCCCAAGTCGTAGCATTGGCCCAAAAAGAACCAGGCCCGGGGGAGATCCCCCTCCTGTGCAGCCTGTTGGAAGAGGGAGAACGCCCGCCGGTCGTCCTGTTCCACGCCGTGGCCCAGATGGTAGAGAACCCCCAGCGAGCAGATCCCGTCGGGATCGTTTTTCTTGGCCGCCTCACCATAGAGTGCGGCGGCACGGCTGTCGTCCTGCGCCACGCCGATGCCCATTTCAAAGCAGGAGCCCAGCAGATGCAGCCCCCGGGGGAATTGCTGCTCGGCCGCCTTGGCGAACCATTCTGCGGCCTGCCGCTCGTCCTGCGCTACGCCTTTTCCGAAGTAGTAGAGCGTGCCCAGATTGCACTGCGCCATGGCATAGTCCTGCTGGGCGGCTTCGGTATAGAGCTCCACGGCGGTTTCCAGAGAGGGCTCCACTTCAATGCCGTGCTCATAGAAGACACCCAAATCGCACTGCGCCGGGGCGTAGCCCATCTCCGCAGCGGTGCGGTAGAGCTCCAGTGCCTTGCGGGGATCGGGAGGCGTACCGCTGCCGGCATTGTAACAGGTGGCCAGCCAGTACAGCCCCACCGGATCATCCGGAGCCGTCTGGCTGAACCAGGAGAAGGCCGCATCCTCATCCTGCGCTACGCCGTGGAGACCATAGAGATAGTTCAGGCCCATTTCTACTTGAGCTTGTGCATCGCCTTCCATTGCCGCAGCGGCACAGGAGCGCAGCTGCTCTTGCCGGCGGCGGTTTCGGTCCTCCACCAGACGGAGCATCTCCGGGGAAAAAAGCACCACGTCCTGCGGTGCAGGCTGATTGGGATTGTACGAAGGGGAAGCGTTCATGGCGTGCCTTTCTATTTAACGGAAGCTGAGAAGCTCATCGCAGCTATGGCGGGGCGGAGCACTCTTCCACTCCTCCGGATAGCCCATGGCAATGATGCAGGCGACTTTCTGTGTTTCGGGGAGGTGCAGCAGCTGGTGGATGCCCTCCTCGTCCACCACGCCCATGATGCAGGTGCCGACCTCAAAGGTGCGGGCGGCAAGGCAGAAGGTCTGGGTGGCCACACCGGCGTCAAACATCTCCCACTTGTCGGCGTCCTCACTCTGCTTGGTGCCGTCATCGTTCCGACCGGAGCGGCCGGACTCGTAGCTGATGACGGCCAGGGCCGCAGAGCGGAGAATGGTTTTTGTGTTAAAGGTAAAGCCTCGGACATAGTCCTGTCCGATGCGATCTTTCAGCTCTTTGTCATCGATCACAGTGTAGTGGACGATCTGACTGTTTTTCCAGCTGGGGGCAAAGCGGGCCAGTTCCACAATGTCCCGGATGGTCTGGCGATCGATGGGCTGGGGAAGGAAGCGTCGAACACTGCGGCGCTGCAGAAGACAATCTTTCGCATTCATAGCCAAAATTCCTCCAAATGGTTCATAGTGGGTCTATTGTAGCATAGGACACAGAGCACCGCAAGGGAGCAGTGTGGCGGAAGCCTCGCAAGACCAGACGTTCCGGGGAAAGACGGCATGGTTTTGCTAAGAGAAGTATGGAACGGGTGCAAAGGTCCACGGTTTCTTGAGGGAAGGAAATCTTGATCTGCGCCATGATCCGGCGTATCCATGGCGTCATGCGTACGTGTCTCTAAGAGAAAACGGAGTGTGTTCAGAAGAACACACTCCGTTTGAAAATTGTAAAAATACGGCGTGGATCAGTTAGGTTCAGCCGATCCATGGAGCAGCTGCCTGCTATGGCTATCGTATAAGCGAGGAGAGGACAGGGTCAACGAGTGACCGACAGGTAAACCTTGTAAAGCTTGCCATCGCGCAGAGACAGCTCCATGAGATGGCGGCCATCGTCCTTTTGCTTTTCATAGACGAGGACGACACTGCCGGCCTCCTCCGGAGAGGGGTTTTGTTTGTCTGCTTTCTTCGTATAGGGACCGTAGGCAGCAAGGATCTCCTCTTCCGTGCTTCCAATGTGAATTCCCTTGGCAAGTTCTAAGTCCGCCGTCTTGGCGTCCTCAGGAAGGTTGGATGCGATCGAGTATTCCAGACACCAGAGCTTGCAATCAACCATTTCGGCAAACTCGCTTCCCGGGTTGAAGAAGCCACAGTACAGGTAGCAGGTATGTTTGTCCCCGAGAGCGTATTGCTGGTTCGGCATAGGTCTGTACCCCGTCATTCGTGCTCCGTCCGGAAGTCCGCGCTCGGTTTTATCTTCCAAAATCCATCCGGCATTGTCAAAATCCTGATAGACATAGGGGTACTTGTAGACCACACCGTCGAGTCTGACATCCAAATCATCCCAATTTTCCGAAAGCGGGACAACTTCTTCGTCGGTCCCGTTGGGTTTGTCGGAATCAGAAGGTGTTTCCGGCTTGGAATTTGTCTCAGGCTGCTTGGAGTCGGTGGGGGGAGTCTGAGGCGTTACGTCGGAAGACGGAGGGGTCTTGTTATCGGAGGGAGGTGTTGGCTTTGAAGAGCAGCCGGCCAGGAGGAGCATGGCGATTGCCAGGGAAAGCAGCAGTGCCTTTTGATAGAGTTTCATAAGAATACAGATCCTTTCTTCCGTCAAGGAAATCTTTGGCAGAATGTAGTTGATTTATTTTAAAGGAAAGTGGTGATGTTTGTCAATATTGAAGGACCGTTGCTGCTGAAAGATTTTTGATGGATCGGCCGGGAGACGGCCGTGGCGCATGGGTGATGAGGAACCATAAAATGAGTGAAGCGGCAGGAATTTAAGGCGCTTCTTCGGGGGGAGTCGTGATATAACTGCCGAATTGGTGTTGAGAAAGGTGAAACCCTATGCTATAATTGCTTATATAATCGGCTCACTTGTCGTTGGCAGGGAAAGAGCTCATGAACGATGAGGGAACACCTTATCGAAAAGAAACGGCCATCCTGTCGCAGGAGCCGGGGGATAGGGACCGGGATGCCGGACGGCCCGCTTACGGTGTCCATGTTACCGATGATTCCTTGTTCAGTGCTGTATATGCCTTCGGGCGAGCGAACGAGGGACTGCGCCAAATGATGTAAAAATGGTGTAGAATTGGGGTAGTGGGCAGAGATAAAAAACCGCAAACCATTGCAAATAAAGGAGTTCTGAGAAAAGATGAAATTAGGTATCGTGGGACTGCCCAACGTGGGCAAGTCGACCCTTTTTAACGCCATTACCAATGCCGGGGCGGAGAGTGCCAACTATCCGTTTTGCACTATTGAACCCAATGTGGGTGTGGTGGCCGTGCCGGACGAGCGTCTGGACAAGCTGGCGGAGATGTATGAGCCGGACAAAAAGACTCCGGCAGTCATTGAGTTTGTAGACATTGCAGGCTTGGTGAAAGGCGCCAGTCAGGGCGCCGGTCTGGGCAACAAGTTCTTGGAGAATATCCGCCGCACCGATGCCATTGTTCATGTGGTGCGCTGCTTTGACGACGAGAACATCATGCACGTGGTGGCCGATGCCGGCACCAACGTGCCGGTGGACCCGCTGGGGGATATCGAGACCATCGATCTGGAGCTGGTGATGGCGGATCTGGAAATGGTGAACCGCCGTGTGGACAAGGCCACCAAGGCAGCCAAGGGGGACAAGAAGTTCCTCAAGGAGGCCGAGACCTTTAAGAAACTGGCCGAGCATCTGAACGCCGGCAAGTCCGCCCGTACCTTTGACGGCACCGACGAGGAGATGGAGATGATCGCCACGGCGGATCTTTTGAGCCTCAAGCCCATTATTTATGCCGCCAATATGGATGAAGAGGGGTTTGCCGATCAGAGCAGCAACAAGTATTTCCATCTGGTGGCGGAGCTGGCCGCCAAGGAGGGGGCACAGGTGCTGCCCATCTGCGCCAAGCTGGAGCAGGACATTGCCGAGCTGGAGGAAGAGGACCGTGCCATGTTCTTGGAGGAACTGGGTATTGAAAAGTCCGGTCTGGACCGGCTGATCCAGTGCAGCTATGAATTGCTGGGGCTTATCTCCTTCCTGACCTACGGAACGGACGAATGCCGTGCATGGACCATCCGCAAGGGGACCAAGGCGCCTCAGGCAGCCGGCAAGATCCATTCCGACATCGAGCGGGGCTTCATCCGTGCCGAGACCATCAACTTTGCCGAGATGATCGCCTGCGGCAGTGTGGCTGCCGCCAAGGAGAAGGGCCTGCTGCGCAGTGAGGGCAAAGAGTATGTGGTGCGTGACGGCGATATGATCTACTTCCGCTTCAACGTGTAAGATATGGTTAGAAGGAGCGCACCGGCATCCGCCGGTGCGCTATTCTTACGATTTTATTGTGGACGTACAATGTGGACTTCCCGTGTGGGGGAGGGAGAGGTGTTGCTTGGATGAAATTATTTCTAAAAAAGCATCCGTATCTTTCCCTGCTGCTTTGGAGCGGGCTGCTGCCGCTTTTAAGCGTGGCATTGGGCCTTACCTATGATGCGTACAATCCCTTTGGGGATGAGGTGATCCCACCAATTGTGTGTGGAATTGTGAATGTTGCATGGCCTTTGTGGTGGCTTTTTGCGGTGGCGCACGTCTTTGGCGTGACGGAGCTGCTGCGCTATGGCATCATTGTGAAAGATGAGATGCTGGAGGCACTTGGGCTGAAGCGTATTTTGCCGACGGCGCTTGTCGCTGCAATGGGCAGCTATCTGTTGATGTGTTTCCTTCAATTTCCCTTTTACACCGAGGGATGGGGGAGATATTTGGAACTGGGAACACTTTTTGCGGTGCTGCCGGCGATGGTGGCGGTACTTCTGCGCTATGGCCTGTGGCGATGGCAATGGAAGCAACAGAAGTGAGAGTATACAGAGATTTATCTGGGAATAGGAGTCAATTCGATGAAGTATCAGACGGTTTTATTTGATCTGGACGGCACCCTGCTGGACACGCTGGAGGATCTGCGGGACGGCGTGAATGTGGTCTTGGAGCGTTATGGCTATCCCCGGCACACGTTGGAGGAGATTCGGGAGTATGTGGGCAACGGCGCCGGCGTCCTGATCAGCCGGGCTCTGCCGGAGGGCACGGCACCGGAGGAGATCGAACGGGTTCTGGCAGAGTACAAGGAGTGGTATCGCATCCACTATTGCACCAAGACACGCCCTTATCCCGGCGTGGCGGAGGTGTTGGAAAAACTGGCGGCAGAGGGTGTAAAAATGGCAGTGGTATCCAACAAACCGGATGCCGTCACGAAAGAACTGGCGAAGAAATTCTTCCCCGGCCTACCGGCTTTCGGACAGCGGAACGATATACCGCGAAAGCCGGAGCCGCAGATGGTGTGGAAAGCACTGGAGACCTTGGGTGCTGACCGAACACGGGCCTGCTATGTGGGCGACAGCGAGGTGGACGTGGTCACGGCCAAGAACGCCGGACTGCCTGTGGTACTGGTCAGCTGGGGCTTCCGTACGAAGGAACAGCTGCGTGCGGCGGGGGCGGAAACCATGGTGGATACGGCGGCAGCGCTTCTGGAACACTTGGAGGGAAAAAGCCGGAATACCCGTTGACAAGCGAAAAAAACGGTGCTATCATAAAAAATAATCAGAAAAAGCGTTGACGGGGAAACCGCCTGCGGAACTCTGCAGAGAGGGACTTGGATTGGTGTGAGAGTCCCAGAGGGAAACAATACGGTACCGCCCCTGAGCTGCTCACCGAACGCCGGAAAGAGCCAGTAGGCTGAGACGGGATCTCCCGTTATAGAGAACACGAGCGACGGCAGTTTTGCCGTAAGCAGGGTGGAACCGTGGAGTAAAGATTTTTACCTCACCCCTGAACCAATCAGGGGTGGGGCTTTTTATTTGCCTGCCCCCATATTGACAAGGAGGAAAAGACTATGTCCGAAGAAAACATCTATAGCTTTGAAAACAAGGAGTACCGCAAGACGTATTGGCATACCTGCTCCCATGTGCTGGCGCAGGCAGTCAAGCGGCTTTATCCCAATGTGAAGCTGGCCATCGGCCCTTCCATCGATAACGGGTTCTACTACGATATTGACTCCGAAATCTCCTTTACCCCGGAGATCCTGACGGAGATCGAGAGCGAAATGCGCAAGATCTGCAAGGAAAAGCTGAAACTGGAGCGCTTTGAGCTGCCCCGGGAGGAGGCCATCCGGTTCATGGAGGAGAAGGAAGAGCCGTATAAGGTCGAACTGATCCATGATCTGCCGGAGGATGCGGTGATCAGCTTCTATCGGCAGGGCGAGTTTGTGGACCTGTGCGCCGGGCCCCATCTGGACTCCACCGGCCGCATCAAGGGCAACGCCATCAAGCTGACCAGCTGCACCGGTGCCTATTGGCGTGGCGACTCCAACCGCAAGATGCTCCAACGGATCTACGGTGTGGCCTTCCCCAAGAAGGATGAGCTGGACGCCTACCTGAAGCAGCGTGAAGAGGCACTTAAGCGTGACCACAACAAGCTGGGCCGTGAGCTGGAGTATTTCACCACCGTGGACTGCATTGGCCAGGGCCTGCCGGTGATGCTGCCCAAGGGGGCACGGACCATTCAGGTGCTGCAGCGCTGGATCGAGGACGAGGAGCAGAAGCGTGGCTACCAGCTGACCAAGACGCCGCTGATGGCCAAGAGTGATCTATATAAGATCTCCGGTCACTGGGACCACTATCTGGACGGTATGTTCATCCTGGGCGATCCCCACGACGAGACCAAGGAGTGCTTCGCCCTGCGTCCCATGACCTGCCCGTTCCAGTATCAGGTGTTCTTGAACCGGCAGCGCTCCTATCGTGATCTGCCCATGCGTCTGGGCGAGACGTCGACGCTGTTCCGCAACGAGGATTCCGGCGAGATGCACGGTCTGATCCGTGTGCGCCAGTTCACCATTTCTGAGGGCCATCTGATCCTGCGTCCTGACCAGCTGGAAGAGGAGTTCAAGAACTGCCTGGATCTGGCAAACTACTGCCTGGAGACGCTGGGATTGAAGGAGGACGCCTCCTTCCGCTTCTCCCAGTGGGATCCGGCCAACCCCAACAACAAGTACGAGGGGACGGCGGAGCAGTGGGGGAAGGCACAGGCGGTGATGGGCCAGATCCTGGACGATCTGGGCGTGGAGTACGAAGTCGGTATCGACGAGGCCGCCTTCTACGGCCCCAAGCTGGATGTTCAGGTGAAGAACGTGTTCGGCAAGGAGGACACCCTCATCACCATCCAGATCGATATGCTGCTGGCCGAGCGTTTCGGTATGTATTATATCGATGAGAACGGCGAGAAGGCTCTGCCCTATATCATTCACCGCACGTCCATGGGCTGCTACGAGCGGACGCTGGCACTGCTGATCGAGAAGTATGCCGGTGCACTGCCCACGTGGATGGCACCCGAGCAGGTGCGCTTCCTGCCGGTCACCGACCGTGCAGCTGATTATTGCGCAGAGCTGTCCAAGAAGCTGTGCGTCGATGGCTTCCGGGCGGAGGTGGATTACCGCAACGAGAAGATCGGCAAGAAGATCCGGGAGGCCCAGCTGGACAAGGTGCCCTATATGCTGGTGGTTGGCGATCGCGATATGGAGAACGGGACCGTCTCTCCCCGCCACCGCGCCGACGGCGATCTGGGGGCCATGTCCTTTGCAGAATTTGAGACACTGCTGAAGGATGTCGTGGACCGCAAGCTGAAAAAATAACAAGGGATCGAAAACCGCCGGGAGTCGCTGGACTCTCGGCGGTTTTTTGCTTGGCGGGAAGGATCGGTGGGGCTTCCAAGGGATAAATGCAGGAACGGAAGTCAAAAATGCAGGATTAATGATTTGATATTGCATAAAATGGAGGGAATCTTGCAAAACGGAAAACGGGCCGCAAAATAGAAATAGGGAAATATCGATTGGTTTGCGTTTATATACGGCGAAAAAGAACGCAAAATAAGCATATATCAAACTTCTGAATATAATTTCATAATAAGCGGATGAAAAGTAAATGAATTTTCAGATAAAAAGGACTTGCAAAAAAGAGGCCTGCGTAGTAAAATAACAACATCGTCAATAAAGCTTCCTCATGGAGCTGAGAAAAGGAGCGAAAGAAATGAAAAAGTTTGTAGCAATGATTCTTGCACTGGTCATGGCACTGAGCCTGGTTGCCTGCGGCGGCAGCGGCAAGGTGAAGATGCGCTTTGTCACGGGCGGTTCCACCGGTACATACTACGCCTTCGGCGGTGTGATCGCGCAGCACGCGACCCAGAATGCCGACGGCATCGAGGTGAAGGCTCTGGAGGGCAACGGCTCGCAGGGCAATATCGAAAGTCTGCAGCAGAACAAGGCGGAGCTGGCGTTCTGCCAGTCCGACGTTATGGCCTATGCGTATGACGGTACCCGCTTGTTTGCAGATGCCGGCAAGGTCGACAACTTCTCCACCGTAGCTTCCCTTTATAAAGAGCAGGTACAGCTGGTCACCTGCGACCCCAACATCAAGTCGGTAGCCGATCTGAAGGGTAAGACCGTCTCTCTGGGTGCAGCCGGCTCCGGCGTGTACTTCAACGCCATCGATGTCCTCGGCGCCTATGGCCTGACCGAGTCCGACATCAAGCCCACATACCAGTCCTTCGGAGACACCGCCAACGACATCAAGGACGGCAAGATCGATGCCGGTTTTGTGGTTGCCGGTGCGCCTACCACGGCCATTGTTGATCTGGCCACCACCAAGGATATGTACCTCATCAACATCGACGAGGAGCACATCGACAATCTGGTGAAGTCCTCTCCCTACTACAGCAAGTCCGTGATCCCTGCCGGTACCTATAAGGGGCAGGCGGAGGATGTGAACACCGTGGCAGTCGGCGCCGTGATCCTGGCACGCAACGATGTTTCTGCGGATGCAATCTACGCTTTGACGGCGGATATTTTCAACAACTATCCTGATCTGGGTGAGTCCCACGGCAAGTACAAGGAACTGAGTCTGGAGGAGGGCGCGTCCGTCACCTCCGTACCGTATCATCCCGGTGCTGCCAAGTACTTCGCTGAAAAGGGCTTCAACGTCCCGGCTCTGGCTGAGTAATTGTGATTTGGTAAGGAAGATGATACCTACGGTGAGGGTTCCCTCGCCGTAGGTATCATCCGTAAGCCCTCAACATAAAAGGGAAGACACGACCGTGTGGAAGCGTATGGTCCCTTTTGTGCTGCGGAGAAAAGAGAAAGAGAAATAGGAGGTTTCCATGAGCTTATTCAAGAAGAAAGAAAACACGCTCCCGGCGGTGGACTCGTCTGCGGCGGCCGCAGGAGGCGATACGGCAGCGGATCTGGAAGCGGTCATGCGCAAGTATGACCGTGAATCGAATACCCGCATCTGGGAGGGGCCGGCAAAGACCGGTGTCAAGCTGATCATGGCGGCGTTCTCGCTCTACTGTATTGCCATGACGCTGTGGAGCACGTGGCTGCCGGAAACGAAGCTGTGCCTTTTTGTCGGCACCATCATCCTGCTGGGCTTTTTGACCTATCCGGCCAGCAAGCACCATGTGCGGCCCAACTACGTGCCGTGGTATGATGTGGTGCTGATGGTGCTGGGTGCCGGGGCGTTTTACTACTTTGCCTTCAATGCGCTGAGCATTATCAAACTCTCCACCCGGATCGAGACAATCCATGTGGTCATTGGCACCATCGGTATTCTGGTGTTGGTGGAGTTGTGCCGGCGCTGCGTGGGCCTGCCCATTCTCTGCGTGGCCGGCGTGCTGCTGGTCTACACCTTCTATTACCTCATGAGCTGGAATCCCGACTTCTTTGAGGCGCTGAAGGATGTCATCTATAAGCTGTTCTACACTACCTCCGGCGTGATTGGCACCCCCATCAACGTGTGCTATACGTACATCGTTCTCTTTATCATCTTCGGCGCGTTCTTGGAGCGCACCGGAATTGCGAACTTCTTCATCGCACTGGCCAACCGCGTGGCCGGCTGGTCCTCCGGCGGTCCGGCCAAGGTGGCGGTTATTTCCTCCGCCCTGTGCGGCATGGTGTCCGGCTCCTCGGTGGGTAACACGGTGACCACCGGTTCCGTGACGGTCCCCATGATGAAAAAAACGGGCTACAAGCCGGAGTTTGCCGGTGCGGTGGAAGCGGCCGCTTCTACCGGCGGCCAGATCATGCCTCCCATCATGGGCGCTGCCGCCTTCCTGATGGCTGAGTATATGGATCTGCCCTACATTGAGGTGGCGGCCAAGGCCGTCCTGCCGGCTGTCTTGTACTTTGCCGGTATCTTCATTGCGGTCCATCTGGAGGCAAAGAAACTGGGGCTGAAGGGGATCTCCAAAGAGGAGCTGCCTAAGTGGGGCTATTTGCTGCGCAAGTGCTATCTGCTGATCCCGCTGGTGCTGTTGGTCTGGCTGGTTTCCACCGGCGCCCGCACCATGCAGTTCTCGGCGGCCATCGCCATTGCCGTGGCCATTGTGGTGGGCTTCATCAATAAAGATGAGCGCCTCACCTTCCAGAAGATCCTGGATGCGCTGGAGTCCGGCGCCAAGGGCGCCATCACCGTGGCCGTTGCCTGCGCCATGGCGGGCATCATTGCCGGGTGCATCACCGTGACCGGTCTGGCTTCCACCCTCATCAACGCCATTGTGGGCCTGTCCGGCGACACCATGATCGTGGGTCTGGTGTTGACCATGCTGTGCTGCATCGTGTTGGGTATGGGCGTACCGACCACGGCCAACTACTGCATTATGGCGTCCACGTGTGCTCCCATCCTGATTCAGCTGGGCGTGCCTCATGTTGCGGCACATTTCTTCGTGTTCTACTTCGGCATCGTGGCCGACATTACGCCTCCGGTGGCACTGGCGGCCTATGCCGGTTCGGCTATTGCTAAGTCCAACCCCATGAAAACGGGTGTTACGGCCACGAAACTGGCCATTGCGGCTTTCATCGTGCCCTACATCTTCGCCTACAACTCCGAGTTGCTGTTTGTGGGTGTGGATGGCTGGTGGAGCGTGGCACAGATCGCCGTCAGCGCACTGCTGGGAGTCTTCAGTATTGCGGCGGCGCTCAACGGCTACCTGTACCGCCGCATCCCTATGGTCCTACGTTTGGCGCTTGTGGCCGGCGGTCTGTGCATGATGATCCCCGGTACCCTGACCGATATTCTGGGTCTTGTGTTCGTTGCGGCCATCATTGTGCTGCAGCGCACCGCAGCCAAAAAGGAACAGGCGGCGGGCATCTGCAAAGAATAAGCGAACGAAAAAGAAAAGCTCGGATCTACGGATCCGAGCTTTTTTGTGGTATTTATTGTGGAAAAAGAGCGGCGTGTGAGACCATACCATGGGAGAACGGGCGGCACTTTGCCGGCTGCAGCTCCACGGCGGAGCGGCCGTTTCTTCAAAGAGGAATTGGCCGCGGTGATGCTGCGGCTCACGGCAAGCAGGCATCCAGCATCCGGCACAGATTCCGGGCGTAGAAGGCGAACCCTTCATCGTTGGGATGGAGATACCCGTCGGCCAGGAGTGCCGGATCGTGGGGGACCAGCGCATAGTCATCCAGTACGGTGATCCCCTCGGCACGGGCCCATTGAGCCAGCAGCTGCCGGCACTCCATAAAGTCACCGGCATTGGGGAAAACCTCTTCCAAATCCGTACGCCAGATGGGCAGGATCTGAAATGTGGGGACGCCGGGATAGAGGTCTGCCATTTTGTGGAAAAAGGCTTTGGCGTCCTGGGCAAAGGCAGAGGCATCTTTCATCTGCCAGTCGTTGGTGCCGTAGGCGATCAGGATGAAGTCCGGGTTCTCCGGCGTGATCCGCTCGATCACCTCCGGATAAAAGCAGGCCGCCCCGATGGCTTGGTTGAAGATCTCGGCATCGTAATACCGAGACAGACGGGCGGCGTAGGTCTGGGAGGGGAAGCGAGCGTCATATCCCTGCGTGATACTGTCCCCGTGGAGCAGGATGCGGCGCTGGGGCGGGCAAAACCGGACATGGGCCCCATCGCTCAGGGAGAGGGACGCCAGCGCAAACGAGGCCAGCGTGGGAAAATAAATCTGCACACGATTTTCCCCCTCCGGCAGGGTGACCTGCCATGTGGCAGAGGTGGGAGAAGAGGCGTCCGGCGTGCCGCAGTGGAGCAGCAGGGCATCGTTGCAGTAGACGTCAAAATAGCCGAACAGCCGATCGGAGGTGCAGACCATGTCTGCGTAGGAAAATTGCAGCAGATCAGCATCCGTATGGAAGTCCAGCCGTGCCCCGGCAGCGGTGGTACACTTAATGCCAAGGCGCTCTGACCGGCGATAGAAGGCCTCTGTCTGGGTGGGGGTAAAGCGGTCAAAGCGATACCCCTCCGGTGTTGACCGGACAGCCAGCACGCCGCGTGCTGCGGCACGCAGCTGCAAATCGGTGAACGCCTGCATCAATAACCAAAGAGCATATCGCGGCGGATTTCCCTGAGGGAATGTGCGCCGCACATGGCCATCGTGTCCTTCAGCTCCGCAATGAGCTTGTTGGTATAGACGCTGACGCCCTCGGCACCGCCGCCATAGACCATGGTCACATACGGCCGGCCGATCAGGACGCCGTCAGCGCCCAACGCCAGTGCCTTGAACACATCCATGCCGGTGCGGATGCCGCCGTCCACAAGGATCATCATCTTGCCGCCCACGGCATCGGCGATGGACGCAAGGACCTCGGCCGTCGCCGGACATTGATCCAGTACCCGACCGCCGTGATTGGAGACAACAATGCCGCTGGCGCCGGCCTCCAGTGCCTTCTCGGCCCCCCGGACCGTCATGATCCCCTTGAGCAGGAACGGCTTTTCAGCGTACTGGGAAATGGCGCGCAGCTCCTCCACGGTCTTGCTGCCGGCGGGAGGGGTGAGATTCTTCAAAAAGGGCAGACCGGCGGCGTCAATATCCATGGCAATGGCCAGAGGATTCGCGGCCTTGACCATGTCCATCTTGGCCTTGACAGTGTCGGCATCCCAAGGCTTTACCGTGGGGATGCCGCAGCCCTTGGCGTTGTGGATGGCGCTGACGGCACCCTCCATGACCGCCGGATTGGTCCCGTCACCGGTAAAGGCGGCGATGCCGGCGGCAGCGCAGGAGGAGACCAGCAGATCATTATAGGCCATATCGTCGTATTTTTCGCCGTAGTGGAGCTTCATAGCGCCCACGGGAGCGGCGAAAATGGGGGCGGCCATCGTGGCACCGAAGAAGTCGAACGAGGTGTCGACGGGCTTGTTTTCACAGATGGTGTCCAGATTTACACACAGCTCCTGCCACTTCTGGTAATTGCGGATAAAGCCGGTGCCGATCCCCTTGGCGCCGGGGCCGGGCATCGTATTTTTACATGCAATGCCGTTGCACACGGGACAGGCTTTACAATAGGGACCCACGCAGGTACGGGCCTGCTGCAGAATTTCCTGATAGTCCATGGATAGTTCCTTTCTGATCATTATGTTTAATGCGAATATACAATTATTGTACCGCCTTGGATGGGGCTTTTCAACTGTTTCCGGCAGGGACTGCCGCATTTGTGCAGGGTGTACAAAAAGCTGTGATAAAAAAATGGAAACAGTTGGCGTGAATAAAAATGCTAAATTGCGAATAATTTTACGAAAAATCTCTGCTATTTTCAGAATTGTTGAAAAAGTAACGAACAAAAAAATTTTTTTGTTCCCAAGGGATGTTGTTTTTATGGGAGTATGTTAAAAAGATAACGATTATAAAAAGGGGAAACAGGTGAAAATCGCAAAATTTTTCGGAGAAATAGGAGTAAATTACGGGAAAAGGTTGTGGGCGATATGACGAAAAAAGAAAGACAAAAATTTTGATTGACTAAAAAACTTTTGATAATTTGACGCAGGAGCGTGGTAGACACTATAATAGAGGCGGAACAAGAAAACCCTGCTTGAGTGGGGGAAAAGAAAAAGAGGAAACATTATGGAAAAGTATTTGCTGATTGCCGCCTTTGTGGGCGCGCTGATCGCACTGGCTTTCGTGCTGGTGACGTATCGGCGTGTGATGTCCTTCGATGAAGGAACACCCCTGATGCAGAAGATCTCCGGCTCCATCCGTGAGGGAGCCAACGCCTATTTGAAGCGCCAGTATACGGTGGTAGGCGTCTTTTTTGTTTGCATGATCGTTATTTTGTGCGTCATGTCTGCCTGCGGGCTGATGACATGGTTCGTGCCCTTTGCCTTCGTGGGCGGCGGTGTTTTTTCCGCGCTCAGCGGCTACGTGGGCATGAAGATCGCCACAGCGGCCAACTGCCGTACGGCCAACGCCTGCAGCGAGGGGCTCAATCGTGGTCTGCGCGTGGCCTTCTCCGCCGGCTCTGTGATGGGCTTTACGGTGGTCGGATTGGGTTTGCTGCATATCTCCGGCTGGTTTTTGTTGCTGCGCTATGGCTTCCGTCTGGAAATGCCGGATGTTACCAGCGTACTGCTGACGTCCGGTATGGGCGCTTCGGCAATGGCACTGTTTGCCCGTGTAGGCGGCGGTGTGTACACCAAGGCAGCTGACGTGGGTGCGGATCTGGTGGGTAAGGTAGAGGCCGGCATCCCTGAGGATGACCCCCGCAACCCCGCCGTCATCGCCGATAACGTGGGCGACAACGTGGGCGACGTGGCCGGCATGGGCGCCGACCTCTATGAGTCCTACATCGGCTCCGTCATTTCCGCATCCGCGCTGGGGGTGGCTGCTTTCAGCGGCAGCTTTGAGGCCGTGGTATTGCCTCTGGTGATCGCTGCACTGGGCATTGTCTGTTCCATTATTGGTACCTTCATGGTCAAGACCCGTGAGGATGCCGATCAGCGCGCACTGCTGGGGGCGCTGAGCCGTGGCACCAACTGCAGCGCTGTTTTGATCGCAGTGCTGTCCCTACCGCTGGTATACTGGCTGCTGGGCAAGGAGAATCTGGGTATGTATGGTGCCATCCTGGCCGGTCTTGTGGGCGGTGTACTGATCGGTAAGATCACGGAGTACTACACCTCGGATACGTACAAGCCCACCCAGAATCTGGCAGCACAGTCGGAGACCGGTGCGGCCACCATTATCATCGGCGGCTTGGGTCTGGGGATGATGTCCACCGCAATTCCCATTGTAATCGTTGCCATCTGCATCCTGCTGGCCTATTTCCTGTCCGGCGGCGCCGTATCTGCCGGTATGGGCCTTTACGGTATTGCTCTGGCGGCGGTGGGTATGCTGAGCACGCTGGGCATCACGCTGGCCACCGATGCCTATGGACCTGTGGCTGACAATGCCGGCGGTATCGCAGAGATGGCCGGGCTGGATCCTGAGGTTCGTCAGCGCACGGATGCTCTGGACTCTCTGGGCAACACCACGGCCGCTACCGGTAAGGGTTTTGCCATCGGTTCGGCAGCCCTGACGGCGCTGGCGCTGATGGCCTCCTACATTGAAAAAGTGAAGGAAATGGGCGCTACGGTGGATTTTGCCGATTTCAGCGTGATGAACCCGCTGGTACTGGTGGGCCTGTTCATTGGTGCCTGCCTGCCCTTCCTTTTTGCGGCAATGACCATGAATTCCGTGGGCCGTGCTGCACAGAGTGTTGTCAAGGAAGTGCGCCGCCAGTTCCATGAGATCACCGGTCTGATGGAGGGCAAGGCCGAGGCCGACTATGCCCGCTGCGTCGATCTGTGCACCAAGGCCAGTCTCCACGAGATGATCATGCCCACGGTGATTGCCCTGGTGTGCCCCGTGGTCGTGGGTCTGGTACTGGGTTATCAGGGTGTCGTCGGGATGCTGGCCGGTGCGACCGCTGCCGGCTTCCTGCTGGCCATCTTCATGTCCAACTCCGGCGGCGCTTGGGATAACGCCAAGAAGTACATCGAGTCCGGCCACTTCGGCGGCAAGGGCAGCGAGTGCCACAAGGCGGGTGTCGTAGGCGATACGGTAGGCGATCCGTTCAAGGATACCTCCGGCCCGGCCATCAATATCCTCATCAAGCTTTTGAGCATGGTGTCGATCGTGTTTGCCGGTCTGGTGGTCAGCTGCCACCTGCTGTAAATGTGAAAAAAGGACCGCTTCCTTTGGGAAGCGGTCTTTTTTTGCCTTATTCATATTGTGCCATGACCTCACGGCACCAGTCGGTAAAATGCGCCACGGCGCTTTGCGGGGAGAGGATCCGCAGTTTGCTGCCGAACTGGAATACCCAGCCGAAGAAGGTGGGGCCGACCTCCACCTCTGCCGTCAAATGGATGGTCCCGTCCTCTGCGGTGTACATATGGGCGTCGCTGCCGAAGCGGTCCACGGCGGCGTTGATGAGGGAGGGATCCAACTGCAGCTGTACCGTGGCGGCATCGCCGTTGAACATATTAAAAATGGTTTTGGTGTATTCACCTAAATCAAAGCCCTGCGGGAGGGGATCGCGGGGGGTATCCAGTACGGTCAGGTTGCTGATACGGTCCACACGATAGTGGCGGTAGTCCTGAAGCTGGGCGCTGTAGGCCACCAGATAGTAGTAGCGCTCCACGCACAGGGCCACGGGATTGGTCACATAAACCTGACCGTCCTTGCGGTAACTGCGCTCCCCGTCAATGGTCCAGTCGAAGTACTGAAAGGAGATCTTGCGGTTTTCGTTGATGGCCTCGTTGATCCCATCCACCGTGTAGTAGAGGGTCTCGTTGTCGGTGCGGACCCGATTCATGACATAGACCTGCCGCCGCAGCTGCTGGGCCCCGTAATGGCTGGTCAGCTGCTCCAACTTGCCGATCAGGTCCATACTCTTGCGCTTGGTGAGAAAGGGGGAGGCCTGCACCACATCGATCAGCAATTTCAGTTCCGGCAGCTGGAAATCACGCACACCCAGATAGTAGCCGAAGTGTTTGCTTTTCTCTTTTTGAATATCCATGCCGTACAGCTCCAGCAAGTGGAGATCGTCATAGAGACTCTTGCGCTCGGCTGTGATGCCGCAGGCAGACAGGTGGGCGATCATATCCTGTATGGTCTTGGGGTGCTGTTCATCGGTCTGCTCCTCCAGATAGTGAGCCAGATACAGAAGCTTCAACTTTTTGTTGGCCATCGAAGATACCTCCCTTTTTCTGTTTACTCATAGTATAGCAGAAAAAGAGACGGGAGGGAAGTTCCGTTTAGTCATCCGTGAGCTGCTGCCACGCCTTTTGGGTCAGCAGACGCAGACGGTCTATGGCCAGAGCGGCGTTCTTGTCGGCGGCCGGAGAGGGATGCGGCGAAAGATGGGAGACCTGCCGCGCCGTGAGACCGATGGTGGTCTCGGCAAAGGCGTTGGCCTCCTGATACCAGTGCTGCCCAGAGGGACCCTGCTGGCGCAGGCCATAGACATCCACCGGATGGGCCTTGTTCGTCGGCGGGAGAGGTGTGCGCGTACACACAATGCCCTCTGGCGTGAAGGGAAGGGTGGTTTCCACGCCGTCATAGCGGCAGGCGGTGATCTTTTCGCCGCGGAAGGTGATGGCACCCATCAGAGCACTGCAGCAGGCAGAGCCGTTTTCACCGGCGTCGCTGTCGGCGCTGCGGCTGGCGTCAATACAGGCGTCGGAGGCGAGCGCCAGCCGATCCCCCTCCTGCGTGCCTAAGGGGGCGGCTCCCTGCACGGCGGCGCAGATGGCCTGCAAAAATCCGTCCGTGTCCACGGTCACGGAGGCGGCCACATCCCCGGATTGCAGCTCGTCGGCCCGCTTTCCCACGGCATAGGCGGCAAAGGACGCCGCCTGCTGGTTCCACTCCTTGCCCATAGGAGAGGCCTTGTGCATACCGTAGGCCTCTCCCAGTTCATTCTTGCTGTGGAAGGAGAGATCCTCCGGCATTTGAAGGGCACCCGTTGCGTCAAAGGGGATGAGGGCAGTGATGCCGTCGAGGACACACTGGTGGATGATCCCGCTCTCGTCCACGGTGACGGCGGCCATGGTGATGTCGGTGCGGGCCACGCCGGGGAAGTCCGGGGTGGCGTTTTGACTTTTACTGACGGTGGTGGCCGTAGCCAGCCCCAGACGCAGGAGCTGCGGGGGAGACTCCACCGTAACGGCGGTGTCAGCCGAGGCGGATCGAGCAGGGGGACGGCTGCATCCGGTGAGCAGCAGGCACAGACAGAGAACAATCCATACGTTCTTTCGCATTGATGTATACCTCCTACGATGGTTCCTTCTGGAAGTATGCCCGGAGAACGGAAATCTAAACCGAAAGGAAAGGTGCGGATTTGGAGAGAAAAGTGGGCTTGGACACCGGTAAATGGGGCAGAATTTACACCGGGGACACAATTTAGAAGGCTTTGCAGGCGGGGCGGCGGTTGACGAAGAGGGGCATTTTATTGTATAATACAGTGATTTACTATGCAGAAAGTATGTGGAGGGACACCTTATGTGGATTGCGGATGGCTGGAAAGAATATGAGCTGTTGGACTGCGGCAGCGGAGAAAAATTGGAGCGCTGGGGACAGCAGATCTTGGTGCGGCCGGATCCGCAGGCCATCTGGGAATCGGAGCGCACCCACAAGGGATGGCGCAGTGCCAATGCCCGGTACAGCCGCAGCCATACCGGCGGCGGCCACTGGGACAAGAAAAAGCTGCCGGAGAGCTGGCCGATCCACTACAAGGACCTGACCTTTCAGGTCAAGCCCATGAACTTCAAGCATACGGGCCTTTTCCCGGAGCAGGCGGCCAACTGGGACTTTGCCATGGAGAAGATCCGCAGTGCAGGGCGCCCCATCCGGGTGCTGAATCTCTTTGCCTATACCGGCGGGGCCACGGTGGCCTGCGCTGCGGCGGGGGCCAGTGTGTGCCATGTGGATGCGGCCAAGGGAATGGTGAACTGGGCCAAGGAGAATGCCCGTGGGTCCGGACTGGGCGATGCGCCCATCCGCTGGATCGTGGACGACTGTGCCAAATTCGTGGAGCGGGAGATCCGGCGGGGCAAGACCTACGACGCCATCATCATGGACCCGCCCTCCTACGGACGAGGGCCCGGCGGCGAGGTGTGGAAACTGGAGGAAAACCTCTTCCCCTTTGTCAAGCTGTGCGCACAGGTGCTCTCGGACAAGCCGCTTTTTGTGATTCTCAACTCCTATACCACGGGACTGGCCCCCTCGGTGCTGGGCTATATCCTGCAAATGCTGGTGGGGAAGCGATACGGCGGAAAGGTGACATGGGACGAACTGGGCCTTCCGTGTACGGAGTCCGGCATGGCGCTGCCCTGCGGCGCTACCGGCCGTTGGTTTTCGGAGTAAGACCCGTTGAAAGAGAAAGTGTAAGGAACATGGCAAGCATGATTGAAACAAAAAATCTGACATTCTACTATCCGGCGGAGGAGGGGCGCAAGGCCACGGCGGCTCTGCGGGATGTGACGCTGTCCATCGAAGAGGGGAGCTTCACCGTAGTCCTGGGGCACAACGGCTCCGGAAAGTCCACGCTGGCAAAGCATATGAATGCCGTGCTGCTGCCCTCCGGCGGGAAAGTATATGTGGCGGGAATGGATACGGTGGATGAATCACTGCTGCTGGAGATCCGCCGCCGCATCGGCATGGTCTTCCAAAACCCGGACAACCAAATCGTGGCCAACGTGGTGGAGGAAGATGTGGCCTTTGCGCCGGAAAATCTGGGCGTTCCCACACGGGAGATCCGCCGCCGTGTGGACGAGGCGCTGGCCGCCGTAGGGATGTCGGAGTTTACCCGGCACGCCCCCCATCTGCTCTCCGGCGGACAGAAGCAGCGGGTGGCCATCGCCGGTGTGATCGCCATGGAGCCGGAGTGCATCGTTCTGGACGAGGCGACGGCCATGCTGGACCCGGTGGGGCGGCGGGAGGTCCTGGAGACGGTCCGCCGGCTCAACCGTGAGCGGGGCATTACCGTGGTGCTGATCACCCATCATATGGACGAGGCGGCACAGGCCGACCGGCTGATCGTGATGAACGGCGGCAAGGTGGCGATGGACGGCGCGCCCCGGGACATCTTCTGCCGCGTGGAGGAAATGCGCGCCCTCGGGTTGGACGTTCCCCACACTGTAGAGCTGCTGTATGAGCTGAAGCAGGCGGGGATGGACCTGGATCTGCGGGCTATTTCCGTGGAGGAATGTGCCGATGCAATCTGCCGGCAATTTGGCATAGAGGCGAAGGAGTAACACATTGGAACCGATTTTACGAGTAGAAGATCTGACCCATACCTACAGCGCCGGAACGCCTTTCCAGCGCAATGCGGTGGATCATATGAATTTAGAGGTGATGCCCGGAGAGTTTTTGGGGATCATTGGTCATACCGGATCGGGAAAGTCAACGCTGATCCAGCATCTCAACGGCCTGCTGAAGCCCACGTCAGGCCACGTCTACCTCAACGGAAAGGACATTTGGGAGGACCCCAAGAAGATTCGGCAGGTGCGCTTTCAGGTGGGGTTGGTGTTCCAGTATCCGGAGTATCAGCTCTTTGAGGAGACGGTGGGGAAAGACATTGCCTTCGGCCCCCGGAACATGGGGCTGGATGAGAAAGAAGTTCAGCGGCGTGTCCGACAGGCGGCGGAGCTGGTGGGGCTGCGGGAGGATCAGCTGGACAAATCCCCTTTTGACCTCTCCGGCGGACAGAAGCGCCGCGTGGCCATTGCCGGCGTGATCGCCATGGAGCCGCAGGTGCTGATCCTGGACGAGCCGACCGCCGGACTGGACCCCCGCGGACGGGAGAACATTCTCCGCCAGATCCGCACATATCATGAGAAGAAGGGGGCCACCGTGATCCTTGTCAGCCACAGCATGGAGGAAATTGCACAGAATGTGGACCGTATTGCCGTGCTGAAGGATGCCCGGCAGTATATGCAGGGGACGCCCGGTGAGGTTTTCGCCCGAGCTGAGGAACTGGAGACCATTGGTCTGGATATTCCGCAGGTGACCAAGGTGGCGCTGGCCCTGCGGCGCCGTGGTCTGGATGTGGATACGGCGGTGTACACCGTGGAGGATCTCAAGGAAGCGCTGCTGCGCCGGAAGGGAGGCGCAGGCCGTGCTTAAAGATATTACGCTGGGACAGTATTTCCCGGGAAATACCGTGGTGCATCGTCTGGACCCCCGGACGAAGCTATTGGCGGTGATCCTCTATGTGATCGCCCTCTTTGTGGCCAAGGGGATCGTGAGCTATGTGATCATGGCGGCCGTACTGCTGGGGTGCATCCTTGTCTCCCAAGTTCCCTTCAAGGCGCTGACCCGCGGGCTGAAGCCAATCTATATCATCATCATTTTTACGGCGGTGATGAATCTCTTCTTTACCGGAGGAACGCCGCTGGGAGAGGGATGGCTGTTGAGCCGCATGACGCACGAAGGTGTGCACAGTGCTATTTTTATGGTACTGCGTATCGTGATGCTGATCATGGGTACCTTCCTGGTGACGTATACCACCAGCCCCATTCAGCTGACGGATGGTTTGGAGAACCTGCTCTCGCCGCTGAAGAAGCTGCGCCTGCCGGTCCACGAGCTGGCCATGATGATGTCCATTGCCCTGCGCTTCATTCCGACGCTCATTGAGGAGACGGATAAAATCATGTCGGCGCAGAAAGCCCGGGGGGCTGATTTTGAATCGGGCAGTCTTTTGCAGCGGGCCAAGGCGCTGATCCCTATTCTGGTGCCGCTGTTCATCAGCGCATTCCGGCGGGCCGACGAACTGGCCACAGCCATGGAGTGCCGCTGTTATCACGGCGGCGAGGGGCGGACGGCGCTGCACGTGCTGCGCTATAAAACGGCCGATCTTCTGGTGCTGCTGGGCTTTGCCGCAGTGCTGGTGATAATCGTGCTGCTGAAGCATTTTGGACTGTAAGACACGGGAAAGGCGGACCATGAGAAATATCGCACTGATCTTGATGTACAACGGCTCGGCCTATCACGGCTGGCAGGTGCAGAAAACGGAAGTGACCGTTGCAGAGACGCTGGAACGGGGGCTTTCAATGGTCTGCGGGGAGAAAATCAAGTGTGTGGGCTGCGGGCGGACGGACGCCGGCGTCCACGCCGAGTACTATGTGGCCAATTTCCACACCAAGTCCCGCATTCCGGTTGACCGCATCCCCTTTGCCGTCAATACCCACATTCCCGAGGATATTGTGGTGAAGGCGGCCTACGAGGTGGCCGAGGATTTTAACGCCATCGGCTCGTGCATCAAGAAGGAATATACGTATCGTATTTATAACTCACGCATCAAAAACCCCTTTTACGTCAATCGGGCGTACTTTTATCCCAAGCATCTGGATGAGGAAGTGATGGATCGGGCCGCCCGGATGTTTGAGGGCACCCACGATTTTGCTGCGGTGCGCTCGGTGGGCACCAATGTGAAGAGCACGGTGCGGACGATCCACTATTGCCGTGTGGAGCGGCGGGGCGATCTTTTGGAATTGAAGGTATGCGCCAACGGATTTTTGTATAATATGGTACGGGCCATTACCGGCACCGTGCTCTATGCGGCGGAGGGAAAGCTCCGGCCGGAGGAGATCCCGGAGATCCTGGACTCCGGCAACCGGACACTGGCCGGCCCCACAGCACCGCCCGGAGGACTCTACATGACCCGTGTGTGGTATGAGGATGAACGACTCAATGGATAGAATGGAATTTCATCAGGGCAACCCGCAAGAGGAAGCCCCGAAACGAATTGCAAAAAAAGACGGTCGCATTCGCTGGAAGTATTTGGCCATCAGTGCCGTGGTGATTCTGGCGGTGGTGGCGTGTGCCGTGCTGTGGGATTCCACAGCTTTTGACGGACTGCGCCGCAGCGTCATCTACGCGCAGGCCAAAAAGGACGAGAACGGGTGTGCGCTGCTCTACAACTATGCAGCGGAGAAGGATCAGAGCTGTACCTATCTGGAGGGAAGTCTGGTGCTGGCGTCCCAGTATCATGTGACCATGCTCAGTGAGAGCGGGCAGGAACTCTACCACGCCGACGTGAAATTTCACAAGAGTGCTGTTACCGACAACGGCACGCTGGCGGCCGCCTACGACATCGGGGGACGGGAGATCTACCTCCTGAATGCCAAAGGTCTTGTGCGGAAGTTGGAGACCGATGGGGAGATTTTGAGCTGCTCTCTCAATGCTCGGGGCGATCTGGCGGTGACGGCCGGGAAAAAAGGCTATAAGGCTGCTGTCAGTGTCTACGACAATAAAGGCGAGCTTCGCTTTGAATTTAAATCCTCCGACCGCTTTTTGATGACGGCGGCGGTGCAGAAGGACGGAAGTCAGATGGCCGCCGTGACCATGGGAGAGACAGAGGGCAGTTTTGCAAGCTCGGTGGTGCTCTATCGCATGGACAGCACGGAGCCGCAGGCCAACTGCCAGCTGCCCGGAGGCGCAGTGTATGACATCGGCACAGTGGGCGGCAGCTATTGTGCCGTAGCGGAGAATGGCCTGTTTTTTGTCGGTAAGGACGGTACGCTCAAGGCGTCTTTCGACTTTGAAGGCGGGTTTCTCCGCCGCTGTACGCTCCATGGTGACGGCTATGCCGCCGTGGTGCTGGGCCGCTATAAATCCGGCGGTGAGACGCGCTTGGTGACGGTGTCCGAGAACGGAGAACTGATTGCGCAGACGGAGATGAACGGCGATGTGCTGTCCATCGACGCTGCGGGAAAGTATGTGGCGGTGCTGCGAAGCGATGCGCTGACCATCTACGATCGAAAGCTGAATGTCTGTGCGCAGCTGGAGGATGTGAGTTTTGCCAGAGATGTCCTGATGCGTGAGGACGGAAGCGCCCTGCTGGTGGGGGCCGAGGCGGCCAGCCTCTACCTGCCGTAAGGGCGGGAAAGGATGATTATGGTCGATATCATTATCATAGGTGCGCTGATTTTGTGCACGGTGATCGGTGCCCGGCGCGGCCTGCTGCAAAGTTTGGCGGGGGTCATCATCGTGGTGGTGGCTTTCTTTGGTGCTTCACTGGCGGCGGAGGCCCTCTCACCTCCTGTGGCGGAATGGATCGGACCTATGTTGGAGGAGAGTATTCAGGAAAAACTGGCCCAGAGCAACACGGCCGACGTGGACGATATGCTGGGGAAGTTCCACTTCTCCGGTGGAAATCTGCAGAAGATGGCCGAGGACGTGGTGGAGAAAGCCACGCAGACCGGTATGTCACTGCTCAATGCGGTGGCCGACAGTGTGACACATTCCGTGGCCTATGCCATCGTCTATGTAGTTTCGTTTTTATTGCTGCTGTTGGTGCTGTGGCTGGCCATGAAGCCGCTGAAACTGATGACGCGCCTGCCCGGACTCCATATGCTCAACTGCATCGGCGGCGGAGCTTTGGGCCTTGTCTGGGGAACGCTTCTGACGTTCTTGGCTGTGTGGCTGCTGCTGCGCTTTGATTGGGTGCTGACGCCGGAGATGCTCCGGTCCTCCCCGGTCCTGCGGTTCTTTGCGGAGAACAGCCCCATCAGTCTGCTGACTTCTCTATAAATAGAAACAAACGGAAATCGAATCAAATCGAAATACCCAGATACGGAGGGAAACCATGCAACCGACTCTTTGTTCCAAGTGTAAGAAAAATGTAGCTGTTGTGTTCATTTCCAGAATGAACGAAAAGGGAGAAGCGGTCAATGAAGGACTGTGCCTGAAGTGTGCTGCGGAGATGCAGCTGCCGCAGGTAGAGGACATGATGCGCCGAATGGGCATTACTCCGGAGGACTTGGAGGGGCTCAACTCGGAAATGCTGCAGGCCTTTGGCGGCGCGGAGGAGATGGAGGCGCTGACAGAGGACGGCTATGACGAGGATGATGAGGAGAGTGGCAAAACGGCCACGTTCCCCTTCCTCAACCGACTCTTCGGCGGCGCCGGAACTCCGGCGGAGAAGAAGGAGGACGCTCCCGGCGGCAAGGGCCGTGAAGAGCGCCGCAAAGGGGAAAAGAAACATAAGTTTCTGGACAACTACTGTATCAACCTGAGCCAGCGGGCCAAAGAGGGCAAGCTGGATGCGGTGGTCGGCCGGGAGGAGGAGATCGAGCGCGTTGTGCAGATCCTCAACCGCCGCCAAAAGAACAACCCCTGCCTGATCGGTGAGCCGGGCGTGGGCAAGACGGCCATCGCCGAAGGACTGGCCCAGCGGATCATTGCCGGAGAAGTGCCCTTTAAGCTGCGGGACAAGGTGGTCTATCTGCTGGATCTGACATCGCTTGTGGCCGGCACGCAGTTCCGCGGACAATTTGAAAGCCGCATGAAGGGGCTGATCGAGGAGATCCGCAAGCTGGGCAACATCATTCTGGTGATCGACGAGGTCCACAACATCGTCGGCGCAGGGGATGCAGAGGGCAGCATGAATGCGGCCAACATCCTCAAGCCGGCGCTCTCCCGCGGCGAGATCCAGGTGATCGGTGCCACCACCTTCAATGAGTACCGCAAACATATTGAGAAGGACACGGCGCTGGAACGCCGCTTCCAGCCGGTGACTGTCAACGAACCCAATATGGAGGATACACTGAAGATCCTCAAGGGCATTGCCCACTACTATGAGAGCTTCCACGGCGTTCGCATCCCGGAGGGGGTGCTGCGTCAGGCGGTGAGTCTCAGTGAACGCTACATCACCGACCGTTTCCTGCCGGATAAGGCCATCGACCTCATCGATGAGGCGTGCTCGGATCTCAACCTCCATGATGCGGACATCAATCGCCGCATGGAGCTGCAGCGGGATCTGGAGAATATCACCTTTGAGCAGGAGGCGCTGCTGAATGTGCAGACGCCGGAGGGCGAAGAGCCCTCGCAGGAGGAGCAGGATCAGCGCTATGCCCGCATTGCAGAGCTGCGCAGTCAGGAAATGCGCCTGCGGCAGGAGCTGACAGAACTGGAGGCCAAGGGTGTACCGGAGCTGACCATGGAGAACATTGCCCGTGTCATCGAGATGTGGACAAAGATTCCTGCCAGCCGTATCCGGGAAGAGGAGTTCAAGCGCCTCTCCGAACTGGAGCTGCGCCTGAAAAAGCACATTGTGGGGCAGGACGAGGCCATCCACGCCGTCTCTGCCGCCATCCGCCGCAACCGTGTGGGCATTTCCCCCAAGCATAAGCCGGTCAGCTTCATCTTTGTCGGCTCTACCGGTGTGGGCAAGACGGAGTTGGTCAAGCAGTTGGCCGATGACCTCTTCAATGCCCCGGAGGCGCTGATCCGTCTGGATATGTCGGAATTTATGGAGAAGCACTCCGTGTCCCGCATTGTGGGTTCCCCTCCTGGCTATGTGGGCTACGATGAGGCGGGGCAGCTGACGGAGAAGATCCGCCGCAAGCCCTATTCGGTGGTCCTGTTCGATGAGATCGAGAAGGCCCACCCCGACGTGCTGAATGTGCTGCTGCAGATCCTGGACGACGGAGAAATCACCGATGCCCATGGCCGTAAGGTGAATTTTGAAAATACGGTCATCGTGATGACCTCCAATGCCGGCTCCGAGCGGGGTACGGCCAGTGTCGGCTTTGGCCGCAGTGCCGGCGAGCAGGACAAGGAGCGTGTCATGCGTGCGCTGCAGGAGTTCCTGCGTCCGGAATTTATCAACCGTGTGGATGAAATCATCTACTTCAACCGCTTGAGTGAGGAGAACTTCGGCAACATCGCCCGCATCATGCTGGATGAATTGAAAGATTCCCTGAAAGAAAAGGGGTATACCTTTACCTATGATGACGCACTGGTGGAGAAGCTGGTGCAGCAGTCCTACTCGCTTACGTACGGTGCCCGCAACCTGCGCCGGACGATTCAGAAGGAGCTGGAGGACCCCATGGCCTGCCGGATCATCGACAGCTATGATCACCCCGTGACGCAGATCAAAGCCACGGTAGAGGACGGACAGATCCAGCTGTATACGCTTTGAGAGGAGAAAAGCCATGCTGTTTCGTAAGAAGATCGAGCCGCGCTGCGCCTATTGTGCCAAGGGCAGCCAGATCAACGAAGATGAAGTGGCCTGTGTGAAACGGGGTGTCGTTCCGGCCGGATACCACTGCCGCAGCTTTCGCTATGATCCCCTGCGGCGTGTACCGCCCCGGCCGATCAAGCTGGAGACGGATAAGCTGAAGCAGGAGGACTTTAAACTGTAAGGAGGCAGAGCGTATGTACCCGAGAAAAGTCTGGGCCGTCTATTTTAGCGGCACCGGCACCACCCGAAAGACGGTGTGCCGCATCGCAGAGACGGCAGCACAGCAATTGCAGCTGCCGTGGGAGGCGGTGAGCTTTACGCTGCCCGGTGAGCGGGAGAATCCTCTGCGATTTTCGTTGGACGACTTGGTGATTTTCGGGACGCCGGTGTATGCCGGCCGTGTGCCCAATGTACTGCTGCCCTTTTTGCGGGAGAAGCTGGAGGGCGGCGGGGCGCTGACCGTGCCGGTGGTGCTCTTTGGCAATCGCAACTACGATGATGCGCTGATGGAGCTGCGCAACCTTCTGCAGGCCGCTCACTTTGCCTGCATTGCCGCCGCAGCGTTCGTTGGAGAGCACTCCTTCTCCTATGCTTTGGGCGCAGGGCGGCCGGATGCGGAGGACGAGGCACTGATGGAGGGCTTTGGCGAGGCCGTGGCCCGGAAGGTGCGGCAGCTGCCGGCGGTGCCGGAAGAGCCGGTGCCGGTACGGGGCGAGGACCCGATCCGCCCGTACTACAAGCCCCGTGACCGCCATGGAAATCCGATCAATATTTTAAAAGTGAAGCCCAAGACAGACACCCGGCGGTGCAACCGCTGCGGCGTCTGTGCGGCACGCTGTCCCATGGGGGCCATTGATCCGCAGGATCCCTCGCTCGTGCCGGGGACTTGCATCAAATGCGGCGCCTGCGTCAAGGGCTGTCCCACCGGCGCCAAGTACTATGACGACGAGGGATATCTCTATCACAAGACGGAGCTGGAGGAGATGTATGCCCGCCGGGGACAGGCAGAGACGTTTTTGTAGTCGCTGCAGGGCAGATACAAGGACGGTGGCTGTCGGACACCGGTGCGTATAGGCCTGGGACATTCTGGTCGACCGGGCTGTCGGAAACGATACGTTATTTGCACAAGAAAAAGCACTCGGATTTGAAATCCGGGTGCTTTTTTCGAGGATATGGATTATAGGTGTTCAAGGAAAGACGTTACACGATGGAGAGCAGCTCCCGAAGATCGGAAATCACATAGTCGGCGTGAATACCGTCGGGCAGCACCTCGTGGTGTGGGTTATACCAGCAGGAGGGAAGACCGGCGTTGTTGGCACCTTGAATGTCACTGACCGGTGAGTCACCGATCAGCAGAGCGTTTTCGGTGGTCAGGCCGGGGATGCGGGCAAACACATAGTCGAAATATGCCTTGCTGGGTTTTGTAGCGCCGGCCTCCTCGGAGATGAAGGCGGCGGTGATGTAGGGGGCGATGGCGCTTTTTGCCAGACGCTGCTTTTGCACGGATGCTACGGCGTTGGTGACAATGTAGAGTTGGTGATGTTGTGCCAATGTTTGACAGATCTCCAGTGCGTGAGGGAGAAGGACCGAACTTTGGCCCAAGTGAAACAAATGGAGACGGTTGCACGCTGCTGGATCGCGATCGGAGTGTACGAGTGGCAAAAAACGGCGGAATCGCTCGACTACCAGAAAATCCTTTGTGACTTCACCGCGATTCAAGGCATCCCAGAGGGATTGATTGATGGTTTCATACTGCTGATACGTCTCTTCGGTATCAGGAATGTCACAATACGAACAGACCTGCGCGAAAGCGTTTCGGTTAGCGGCCTCAAAATCGAAGAGTGTGTTATCGGCGTCAAACAACAAATAAGGATAGTGAATCATAACATATACTCCTATGGGAATTTGTATCAGTATAGCATAGCGGTAAAGGTGAAGTAAATATCCACGGATCCGGCAAAGACCGGGCAAGTATAAGGGCGGCTTTTGGGAGAAATTACAAATACTGAAAAAGGCGAGAGAAATGCGGGGAAAAGTGTTGACAAAAGGGAGGGAGGGCGGTATACTAACAAAGCTGTCTGCGAGAGCAGTGCGGCCGAGCACAAAAGAACACCGTTTTACAGAGCTTTTTCCGCTGAACCGGAAA
>JAHHSI010000017.1 GCA_020025275.1 Oscillospiraceae bacterium
CCTATCTCCGTAAAATGGCCATTGACGGATATATCATCTATACCGATACCAACGACATAAAACAGATGAACAAACAGCTTTCTGCCATCAGCCGGAATATCAACCAGATCGCCAAGAGGATCAATGCCGGTGGCCCTGCCTATCAAGCGGACATGGAGGAGATCCGGGAAAGGTTGGAGGAAATATGGCAATTACAAAGACGCATCCTATTAAGTCAACGCTGAAAGCAGCTATTGATTATATCTGTAACCCTGAAAAGACGGATAGCCAACTACTGGTGTCCTCCTTCGGCTGCGCTGCCGAAACCGCAGATATAGAATTCGCTTGGACCCGTCGTCATTCCATCGATAAGGGTACGAACCTGGGACGCCACCTGATTCAGGCATTTGAGCCTGGGGAGGTCTCCGCCCAGGAAGCCCACGAAATAGGCATGGAGCTTGCTGAAAAAATATTGGGTGGCAAGTACGAGTTTGTACTTACCACCCATATTGACAAAGATCATATTCATAACCATCTGATTTTCAATGCAGTCAGCTTTCAGGATCACAAGCACTACCATTCCAACAAACGCAGCTATCACGAAATCCGCAGGATCAGCGACCGCATATGTAAAGAGCATGGCTTATCCGTCATCATCCCGGGCAAAGAGAAGGGCAAGAGCCACATTGAGCATCAAGCCGCGCAGTCCGGCACCAGCTATAAGGCGAAGTTGAAAGCTGCCATTGACCGTCTGATTCCCACGTCCACCAGTCTGGAAGATTTGCTTTTCCGTTTACAGCGTGAAGGCTACGAGATAAAGCGTGGAAAGTATATCTCTGCCAGAGCATCCAATCAAGAGCGATTTACCCGCATGAAAACCCTGGGCATGGACTATACAGAAGAAGCCATTGTTGCCCGGATTGCCGGAGCCTCCCGCCCATCCAAACAGCCAAAGCAGCGTGATAATAGAGTCAGTCTGCTTATCGATATTCAGAACAACATCAAGGCCCGGCAAAGTGCCGGTTACCACCATTGGGCAACTATTGAAAATCTGAAACGCGCTGCTGCTACAATGAACTTCATCACAGAACACGAAATCAGCAGCTATGAGGAATTAATGGAGCGATGCGATGCTGCATCCGCCGCCACCTTCAGGACAAAGGCAGCACTCCGGGATATCGAGCAAAAAATCTCTGACCTAACTGTTCTTTCAAAGCACATTACTACATATCGGGAGCTGAAACCAATCTATGACCGATATAAGGCGGCATCCGATAAGGAGAAATTCTTGCGAGGCTTTGAGAGCGAGATCATTTTGTTTGAAGCGGCCGCTAGAGCTATCCAAGCCGCAGGACTCAGCAAGCTCCCCTCCCATGAAAAGTTGAAAAGCGAAATGGAGGAATTGACCGCCCGCAGAATTGCCCTGCACTCGGAATACAAAAAAGCACAGAAGGAAGAACGAGAATACGATACCCTCCGGCAAAATGTGAATACCCTGCTAGACAATCCCCTCAATAAAGAAAAAGAAAAAGCTATGGAATTACTATGAGCCCTCAAAAGAAATAGATAATGGGTATTTCACTGATTCAAGATTTCATCTGCACCTCCTCCTGCATAGATCATACAGAATATACCATCCTGTTACAAAATCGCTTAACCACAACAACCAAGCCCAGCTATGTAATCTTTAATCATTTGGTTATACTCCCAATTGACCAATTAACGACGAAACTAATCGATAGCGTATAATTAAGTTCGAAAAAGTGAATCAGAAATAGACAAGCCACTAGGGGCTCCTGTAGAATGATAGTTGTCAAGAAAATCATTTCACAAAGGAGAGACCCTAATGGCTCACAAAAAGAATAACACAAATCTCACAGAATTGCTACTGCAATGTGTCACGCAGCCAGACCCTATGCTTTGTATGCTGGAATGGCTCTGTACGCAGCTCATGGAGGCCGAGGTGGATCAGCAGCTGGGTGTAGAGAAAAGTCAGCGCACGGACGGAAGGAGCGGCTACCGCAGTGGATACCGCCCCCGTCGCCTGGATACCCGGATGGGAACGATGTACCTCATGGTTCCCAAAGTGCGGCAGGGCGGTTATATCCCCTTCTTTGTCACGGAACGCAAGCGGAGCGAAGCAGCACTCATTCAGGTTGTCCAGGAGGCCTTTGTTCAAGGCGTATCTACCCGGAAGATGGAGAAGCTGGCACAGAGCCTCGGCATTGAAAATCTGTCCAGAAGCCAGGTCAGTGAGATGACGAAAGGGCTCAATGAACAGGTCAATGAGTTTCGGAATCGGCCTCTTTAGCCAGGAATCCATTGAGGCAACGCTGCTCATTGCAGCTTAACTTTATTTTTCAGGAACCCTTTTTGCGAACATCCCTTGACACGGCCTATATACTTATTGATGTTTATATGGTACAATTAATATAAAATTTGAATGTGTCACACACAAAAATTTAAAGTTGGGGAAGTGAAAATTTAAAATGCAGAAAAACCGTTTGATGTATTTTCTAATAATTACTTTTTTTATTACGGGTACAGCTTGGATTAGCCTTGCCATTCTAACAAAATTAAATGTTATTACATTCACACATCCAATAGGTACCATTTTGCATATTATTGGTGGATTTGGACCAACAATTGCATCATTGTTTTTAATGAGTGAAAAATTAACCCTAAATGCTTTCAAAAAGTTTGTATTTCAATACAAAAGAAAATCGATGATTTATTTTTGGATACTGTCTGCTATGGCAATAGCTACAATTGGCATTTCGTCTATGGAATTTAATCCAGAATTACCTTTGTATCTAGTCCCAATTGTCTTTATCCAAGCCGTATTCATATATGGCGGTGAAGAAGAATTAGGATGGCGTGGTATAATGCAACCTAATTTAGAGAATAAATACAATTTTTCAATAGCAACAGTCATCACAGGTATAGTTTGGGGAATTTGGCATATTCCACTTTGGTTTGTGGAAGGAACATCTCAACAAAATATGAAATTTTCATTATTCTTAGTCTTAGCGGTGATCTTGAGTTTTTGGCTCGCTGCAATTTATAAGAAAACACAATGTGTTTTCGCTTGTAGTGTTTTTCACGGACTGATAAACACGCTTTTATCAGTATTTGTTATTAAACTAAATATAGTATTAATATTAGGACTAGTTGTTATGCTGATATATTCTATATATCTATGGCATAGTGAAAATAATAAAAATCTTAGATTGTCTGATTAAAATAATAAGTCATCTGACTGGATTCGCGCAATACAGAGGGCTTATTTTACTTTGAATCTTTTCTTTTTAGCTGAAACAATTTTTATCAAAACATCGGTACTGTCAAGAGTTATGCGCAAATTGGTTTGCAGACCTCTGAGTAGACGAGGTCAGCCGGCAACAGAGATGTCCTCATAGGCCGACTCTAAGTGCTTCATATTCATGTACTTTTTGTTACCCCACTGAGTTCCGGCAACATGGCGAAGTCTGGCGCATACCAGCATCAGTGCGGAGTTGCCATCCGGGAAAGTCCCAACGACCCTTGTGCGGCGTCGGATCTCCCGGTTCAACCGCTCAATGACATTGTTGGTGCGGATTCTAGTCCAGTGCTCGAACGGGAAATCACAGTAAGTTAGCGTTTCTTCTACGCTGTCCTCAATCTTCTTGGCGGCTTCCTTGAGCTTCATGGCACGTAGTTCTTCCACCACGGCCTTGGCCTTTTCTCGGGATGCTTTCTTGCTCTCCTGAGCATGGATCGCCTTGAGCATTTTGGCAACCAGCTTCACCTTGGACTTAGGCACAACGGAGAATACATTGCGATAAAAGTGAACGGTGCAGCGCTGGTACTTAGCCTCAGGAAAGACCTCTCCCACGGCTTCCAGCATACCCATGCACTTATCTCCAACAATGAGTTTCACTCCGTTCAGACCTCGGCCACGCAGCCACTGGAAAAAGTTTGTCCAGCTTGCTTTGTCTTCTTTGAAGCCCTCGGCAGCACCTAATACCTCACGGTAGCCGTCCTCATTGACTGCAATTGCAACCAAGATCGCCACATTTTCGTATTCGCCGCCCCAGTTTCGGCGCAGATAGATACCATCCACATAGACATAGGGGTATTTACCGCCCTGCAAAGGCCGGTTGCGCCATTCCTCGATGTGGACATATGCTTTCTTATTCAACTCGCTAATCGTGGCAGGAGATACCTTACTGCCCCACAGAGCCTCTGTAATATCTTCTACCCGGCGCACGGATACACCGGCCAGATACATCTCAATGAGCGCTTCTTCGACGCTACTTTCACGACGGCGATACCGTTCAATGATCGCTGTTTCAAACGGTAATCCCTTCAGCCTGGGCATGTGCAGAGTAACATCTCCGGATGTGGTAGTATGGTGTGTGGTAACTTCATTCTACAAGATATCTGCAAACCATGTCTCTTTATTTGCGCAACTTATTGTACAATATCTCGGAATGATTTGATTGGGTACATACGTGATGATCCCGAAGCTATAGCAAATCTTTCCACGAGGGAGATACAACTTTAAAATACACCTCTGATCATAAAAGCAAGTCAGACAAACAGGAGCGACGAAAAAAATATAGCAGACCTTCTTCCATTTCCGTCAACGTGCGCAGTTCGTTCTAAAGAGGAAAATACAAGGTCACCCCCATACAGCAGTCATCGCCCTCCTCAAACAACGCCGGCCCGCAATTTTGCAGCTGTGTAATGGATGACAGACACTTCAAATCCTCCTAAAAACGACATCCCCAGATGCCCGCAATTGCCCCATTTTCCGGCAAGAAAGCCCAAACACATGAACTGATATAGCCCCAGTGCAGAGCGCATCACATTTCAGACAAGCATAAACCGAGAGAAAAGAAATTTTCTCTCGGTTTATTGATTTCAGATTGGTCCGCCCCCTTTTCTTCGCTTCGGAAACAGATCGTTCTTGTATTCAGATGCAGGAAAATACGTGATCCTCACGGATCGTCTTGCAGAAAATCTCCACCAGAAACAGGAAACGGTCACGGCGATTTCCTGCTCTGCTGCTCGGCAGTGCATGGACAATGACCGTCCGCCCGGCTTTTCCGGATGAGTTCATGCCTTGCGGAGCGTTCTGAACAGGGCGGGCAGCTTGGGCGCATTGCCGTAGCGCAGGACGCCGGTGCGGTAAATCTTTGCCGAAAGAACGCCTGAGCCGAGGATGGAGAGGAGCTGTACTCCAACGGAGACAAGAACCTCCCACGAAGCTACCTGCGACATGGCCAATCTCGCAAAAATAGCCATCGGGGCCGTGAAGGGCACATAGGAGCAGATTTTCATAAGCACTGTATCTACGCTGCCGCTCAGCATAGAGAACATGACCACAAAAAACGAGATGACAAACAGCAGCGTGACGGGCATGGAGGCAGGGCTGATGTCCTCCATACGTGAGACGGTAGAGCCGATGGCCCCGTAAAGGAACGCATAGAAAAAGAACCCCAGCACGAAGAACAGCAGCATGAAGCCGAAGAGTTCAACGGGCATATCGAAGATGGCTTGCATGATCTCATTCCCGCCCCAGAAATCCGCATTAAGGTGGTAGAAGAGCAGGGCAGCGCCAAAAACGGCCACCATCTGCACAAGGCCTGCCACGCAGGCGGCGATGACCTTTCCGAACATCATTGCGTTGGGCGTGGCACTGGTGATGAGCAGTTCCATGGCCCGGGAACTCTTCTCCGCTGCAACACGGGTGGCGATCAACTGTCCATAGACCGCAATGACGATATAAAGAGCGAAGATCATCACATAGGTATAGAAGAAATTCTGCCCCTGATCCTGCCCCAGACACTCAGTCCTGCCTTCCACGGGGGCCGAGAGGATCCCGGCGGCGGTATCGGGGGACATCCCGCCGGCCACCATGGCACTCAGGCGATAGCTGCTGCGCAGCACCTCCTCAGCCACCGTAGTATTGACGTCGTACATGGAGCGGTTGAGCACATAGTAGGTATAGGCAGTGGGTCCCTCGATCCGGAAGGCACAGGCGGCCTCGCCGGAGGCGACCTTTTCCTGGACCTTCTCCGCCGCTTCCACCCGGTAATCCGGGAAGGCAGCGGCAAACACGTCGGCCTCTGCCCCCTCCACCAGCATCAAAGGGCGCTCCGCCGTCTCGTCGCTCTCCAACGCAGCGGTAAAACGTGGAAAAAACATGGTAAGCGCCAGCACGGCCACCAACAGCACCGTAACACCTACGAAGCCTCGATTTTTCATAAAACCGGCAAGTTCAAATCGCAGGACCTCTTTAAACTGTCTCATGCCGCTCCTCCTTCCCCGTGTATTCTACAAAGATGTCGTTGAGAGAAGGTTCATAGACCTTCACTTCATCCAATTCATAGCGCCGGGACAACGCCTGCATGACCCGCCCCTTGTCATCGGGAGAGGAAAGGTGCAGCAGAACCCCTCCGTCTGCCAGAGCGGTCCCGCCCCATTCTTCGCTGATCTTAGCGCACTCCGGAGAGCGGACCAGCAGCCGGTCACGGGGATAACTGCGGCGGATGGCACGGAGCTCCCCGCTGAGGACAAGCGAACCTCCGTTCAAAATGGCAATATGGTCGCAGAATTCCTCGATGTAGTTCATCTGGTGACTGGAAAAGAACACCAGCTTCCCTTGTTCGATGGTTTCACACACCACGTCCTTGAGGAGCTTGGCGTTCACCGGATCAAGACCGGAGAAGGGCTCATCGAGGATCACCACATCCGGATCGTGGGCGATGGCGGTGATGAGTTGGATTTTCTGCTGGTTCCCCTTGGAGAGTGTATCCAGACGCTTGTCTGCATACGCCTCCATGTCGAGACGGCGCAGCCATCGCCGCACCGATCGCACCGCCTCGCTCCGGGGCATCCCCCGGAGCACGGCAAAGTAAACCAGCTGGTCGAGGACCTGCCTTTTGGGATATAGGCCCCGCTCCTCCGGCAGATAGCCGAAACGGATCTTCTCATAGTCGATGGGCTTGCCATCCAGCAGTACCCGACCGCTGTCGGGGCAGAATACGTTCATCAGGATACGGATGGTGGTGGTCTTTCCGGCGCCGTTGCGGCCCAGCAGGCCGAAGGCTCTGCCGCTCTCCGCCGTCAGGGAGATCCCTCTGAGCACCTGCTTGTTGCCGAAGGACTTCCGAACCTCTTCCAGTTCTAATTTCATGATATTGACTCCTAACGATTCAGTCTCTGACCGAGCGCGGTCAGCACTTTCCCTTCTTCTTGCCCAGATCACGGAAGGCGACGATGACCAGAATCACCGCCACCACAGCACTGACGGCCAGCAGAAGAGGCTCCTTAACAATGAGATTCAGTGCGGTCAGCCCCGCTATGAGAACAATCGGTGTCGCTTTTTTCATATTTTCCACTCCTTTTTTATTTTACACCCAGCCGCGCAGAAGCACAGCCGCCAATGCGGCAAGACTGGTACAGCAGCCCAGCGCACTGATGACCGCCCGGCCTTTTTTCCCCCGACCCAATGCCGCTGCGGCACAGCAGAACATCAGCACGGCCGCTGCGGCAAAGGCAAGAATCGCTGCCACTTTCATCGGTCTCTCCTCCTTACCGGGCGAGATACCCGCCATCCACAGCCAGCGCCTGCCCGGTGATCATAGACGCCCGGTCGCTGCTGAGAAAGAGAATGGCCTCTGCCACATCCTCCGGCACACAGTAGCGCCCCAGCGGAATGGTCGGAAGATAGGTCCGCACGATCCCGGGCTTCATGAGCATCTCCCGGTTTTTTTCAGTAAGCATAAAGGTGGGGAGCACGCTGTTGACTCGGATATTGCATTCTGCCCACTCCAAACACAGCGCCCGACTCAGATTCACAAGCCCGCCCTTGCTGGCACAGTAGGGCGCACGCTTGACATTCCCCACCACCCCGTGCTGCGAGGCCACATTCACAATGGCTCCCCCCTCACCCAAAAGCATCCGGCGTCCCATGGCACGGCTCATGAAAAATGCACCGCGAAGATTCACATCCACCACTTCGTCCCAGAGCTCCGGCGTTACCTCTTCCACCGGAACCAGACGATTGATGCCCGCATTATTGACCAACACGTCAGGACGGATCCCGGCGCGGTCCAGAGAGACGGCAAACGCTTCGATCTCGTCGGGGTCGGTGACGTCACAGGCCCGTAGCTGCAGCCGCTCCGGCCACTGTGCAGCCAGTGCATTGGCCTCCTCCGCAGCCAGTGCCGCAGGCAGATCCAGTGCCCAGACAAACCCGCCCTCCCGGAGAAATCGCTCCGCTGTCACACGGCCCAGACAGCCAAGGCCGCCGGTGATCACCACATTTTTCCCTTCAAATTCCATATCACTCCCCCCAGAGCATCAGCACCTCGGCAAGCTGCCGCAGGGCGCGCGCCGCTTCCTCTTCCGTGAGACGATAGGGCGGCATCAACATCAGGCCCGTGGTCTTTTGCCCGCAGGCAAACAGATACGGCAGCAGCCCCCGGGCGCAGCACAGCTCCATCAGGAGGTTCAGCTCCCGCTGGGGCAGCGAATCGCCCGCCGGATCGGTGAGATCAAGGGCAAACATCATCCCCTGTGATCGGACCGCCCGCAGCTGCGGATGCTCCAGTGCCTCAAGTCCCCTCCGGATCTGGGCCGCTCTGGCCCGGATATTTTCCTGCAGGCTCTCCTCCTCCAGCGCCGTCAGCACCGCAGATGCGCAGGCGCAGGCGATGGGATTTCCACATTGGGTGGAAAAATGGTTGAGATACTCGTTTTTTTCCCGATAGACCTGCAGCACCCGCTGCCCCACCAGAACCACCCCCATCGGAAGCATCCCGTTGGTGATGGCCTTGGACAGACACAGCAGGTCCGGCTTTCTTGAGAATGTCTCGTAGCAAAAGCGGGGACCGGTTCGGAAAAAGCCCGTTGCTACCTCGTCGGCGATGAGCAATGCACCGCTGTCCTCCACAGCAGCAAAGAGTGCCTCGAGATACCACGCCGGCAGCGGTACGACACCGCCGGAGGCAATCACCGGCTCCAGCAGCACGGCGGCTACGTCTCCCTCCCGCAGGCGGCTCCGCATCACCTCCAGCAGTGCCTCCTTTTCCTCCTCGGTGGGCTCACGGTCCGGGAAAAAGGGTGTCTCAAGAAAGTCGATGGCACCGGGCAGCGGGCGGTATTCATCCGTTTCCATTCCGTCCATCCCACTGGCGGCCATGGCCGCATAAGTGGTGCCGTGGTAGGACATATCCATGGAGAGGACCCAGTGTTTCTCCGGATGCCCCGTGAGGACCATATATTTTCGTGCCGCCTTGATGGCACATTCCACCGATTCGGAGCCGGAACAGGTGTAGATCACCTTTTGAAAATCGTGTCCGGTAAACGCCAAAAGCTGATCGGCATAGTCCATAAGCGGCGGGCAGGAGGCGGTGAGCATATTGATATATGAAAGACGGCCGGCCTGTTCCGCCACGGCTTCGGTGAGGGCCGGATCTCCGTAGCCCAGAGGGACATTCCATAGGCCGCTGTTGAGATCAAGCCAGCGGCGGCCGCCGGAGCCGAAGAGCCAGACGCCCTCGCCTCGCTCCAGCACCAACGGCTGTTCCTCCTGATTGACACTGAGCAGTGGGTAAAGAACGGATCGTTGTTTCATGGCAGATCACTCCATCATTGCATATTCCCTGAGCTTGCACACCGCCGTGGCAAAGCCCTGCTCCCAAGCGCTTTGATCCTGCACCGCTTCGGCCGGCAGCTGCGTCATCAGCTCATCCACCCGATACCCACGGGCGGCCAGCTCGCTGAGGAAAAAGAAGTTTCGGCTCACCTGAAAGACCCGTCCCGTGGCCATGGAGAAGAGCAGAAAGCGTTCATCCCCTTCGGCAAAGAGAAAGCTGCCCGGCCGCAGACAGAGCTGCCCGCCCCGAGGTGCCGCCAGAATCCCACAGTCGGGAACGGCCGTCCGAAGCCTGCACGGATCATTGACCGCATGACTGAGCACCAACAGCTTCACCGCCAGAAGCGAGCGGAAAAGATCCGGAAAGTTTCGCTCGTCCCGCATCAGGGCGCAGAACTCTTCCTCCCCCAGATAGTCAGGCAGCGCCATACAGCGGCTGCACCGGTCTGCGGCCGGACAGTCGGTGCAGTGCCGATGCTCCGCCGTGCGGTGCTTCTCCCGCCGGGCCCGTACCGCCGTGCGAAAAAATGGATCGTCCAACGTCCCGGGGCTGTAGCTGCTGCCGGGGCAGGGCCGGATCGTCTTGCCGGCGAGTCGAAAGCGTGAAAGCGTTTCTACGCAGCAGTTGCCACGGCCCATCAGCCGGCAGGCCCCCACAAAGTCCGGCTTCCAGAGCCGGACGGGACTGGGCACACCACTGGCGGCATAGGCGGCGAGATCCTCCTGCAAAGCCTCGAAGTCCTCCCGGGTATCAAAGGTGACATACTCCTCCGGAAGGGACGTTGGCCGGTAGGTATGATAGGGACAGATGGCGACACTCTTTTCCGCTTCTCCACCGTTGATGGAGAACCGAAAGACCCCTTCCCCTCCGGTGATGCGGGCATGGTTGGCCGCAAGATAGCCCGTCCGTTCCGCCGTTCCCTCCGTCGGGGCCGCCGGACTCAGATGGAAAAGGGTATGGTTCAAGGCGGTGCAGGTGCCCAGTCCTTGCAGCACCTCGTCGGTAATTTCCTCGGTAAAAATGTGCTTGGCGGCCGCCCCCTCGGTTCCGCCGGGATACAGCCCCGTAAGAAAGGCCCGGGTCCCGTTCCAGAGGGCGCTGTCATCCACTTCGGCGGGGTCCTCCTGCAGCGGCTGCCGCTCCCAATGCTGCTCAGGATACTGACGGCGGAGCAGGCAGAGCAGCTCCTGCACCATGACCCGGTTTTCCTCCGTTTCGAGAAACAGCAATGTTTCCGCTCCGTAAGAGAGCAGCTCCTCCATGAGCTCGTAGACATTGGGCAGGTCAGTCTGTGAAACCTCGGTCATACCGGGTGCCAGCGGCAGCTGGGGGCAGGGGGTCAGCGCCCACAAACCGTTTTTATCCCTCGTAAAATGGACACGAAGCACATTGATCATAGCGATCCTCTTTTCCAGTATTTTGCGGTAAAGGAGACGCAGCCCGCTGCGGCCAGCACCACCGCCAGCGGCCGGAGTTCCGGAACGGTCAGGCTGAAAAAAGCATTGGCTGAGCGAAGGAAAACGAACCAGAGCCAGAGAGAAAAACCGTAGCACCCCAGACCGTAGAGCGTCATGGCCAGTTTGCCCTTTTGCGGGGCCGCTTTCCACCGTGCGGGGCGGAGCAGCTGCAGTGCCAGCGTCAGGCTGCGGTCATAAAGGCCGTTGATCCCCACCAGGCTGCGCAGCACCCAGTAGCCGTCGTATTTGGCAAACGGAATCAGGTTGAGTACAAAGGCCAGCAGATTGAACACCGCAAACTCAAAGGCCAGCAGTGCTCCGCTGCCACCCTGCGGCAGCAGGGGCAGCACCAGCAGGGAGAGTGCGGCCAGAAACAGATTCATGAGTACACCGGCCAGCGCTGTGACTACGGTCTGACTCTTTTTTTCGGCACGGTGCATATCGTTGACATCGGCAAAGAGGGCGGGAAGCCCAAAATAGAGCTTCATGCCGAACTTGCCGTAGCAGCCTGTATACCTTCGGCAGGCCGCCAGATGGGCCGCCTCATGGAAGAATCCCCCCACAAGGAACATCCCATAAAAGACCAGCAGCGCAGAGAGATGCAGATGCGATTCAAAGCTTGCCGCTGCCGCCACATAGGCCGCCGTACTGCGATTCACGGCTGCAAGCGCCCCCACCATACTCAGCGCCAGAACCACGGCCCCCGGCAGGGAAATGGCATGGGAGAGCAGCCGCACCAAAGTCCGGTAGAGCTTGCCTTCCCGGCAGGAAAAGAGGGTCAGTTCCGCAAGATGCTGCCGCCGGGTCGGTGTCTTGCCGCCCAGAAGTCCCAGCTCCTCAAACGCATTTTGCAAGGCGATCTTGCTCTCTTCATCCAACGGCTTCCCCGCCGGGATCGGCAGGGTGGTTTCCGGAGAAACCAGCGTACAGAGATACTGCGCCTCCCGTCCGCCGAGGCGGACATAGCGGCCCGTGGTCAGCTGCTTGACGAGATAGCTCTCTCCGGAGCGGATGATTTCAAGATCAGCCACGACCATCATTCCGCTCCTCCATCGCATGATCTTCCGTCTTTGTCCCTTTGATGGGCAATGTAGTCCTCGGTGATACGTACCAGCGTCCGATAGTCCTCCGGCAGTTCCTCATCGGGCACAGAGCGGTACTGGCTCGTCAGCACCGCCTTCCTGTTTTGGAAGCAGCGATCGATCTCCTCCGTGATTTCCGGACGAAAAAGCCGGCGCAAGCACCCCAGCACCTCCTGATGCTCCCGGCCGGCACACCGCCCGCCCAGATACTGATCCACGGCCAGAAGGAAGGCTTTTTCCTCTGACGGCTGCCCGTTGAGGCGCATGATCTGGCCAATGAGGTCCAGCACGGCTTTGGCATTTTCCCAGTCGCCCAGAAAAACATACACCATGGCCTTGAAATAAAGCAGGTCCGCCCCGTAGGCAAAGCCGTGGTATTTTTCCGGCTGCATGGTCCCGGAGAAATCACGGAAGCTGTTGCTCTGCAGTGCGTGCTGATAGTAGCCGATGACGCTGATCAGATACGGTGCGTTTTCCTCGGTGATCCGCTCCGGTGTCCGCAGCAGCCGCTGCAGGTGAAAGCGGGTATTATCGGCTTCAAAGTCGTTGCGGGTGGGCACGTTCATCTCCGAAAAGCCGGGCACAACGATGTGAAAGCTGGGAAAGCCCAGAAACGAAACATCACGGATCAAAACGTCCTTTCCCTCCCTTTTCAGGATCTCCAGACACCGGTCCAGAAGCTGTCGGTTGGAGGCCCCGGAAACGTCCGCCGGAGGCACAAAGTCCCACTCGCCCTGCTCCAGAAAGAGCTGATAGGGATAGGCTGCATCGCCGGTCTTGAACCCGTTCTGAAGATTGAGGTTGGTGGCAACGCCGGTGTTGGCGAAGTTGAAGAATGACTTCTGGGCAAAGAGATCCAGATCGATGCCCTGCGTGGCCTCCGTGAACAGCCGTTCCATGGCGATACGATAGTCAGGATGACTGCCCAGTTTCACGCCGAATCGACCCGTGTCTTTTTCTGCCACCACCAGAACACACACCGGATACCGGCCGCCCAGCGAGCCGTCCTTGAGGAAAATAGTAAACTTCTCGTTTTGCTTCACTGTTTCATACATCCGGAAAATCTCCGGGAAGCGGGCGATGTACTCCTCCGGTACATCCGGCAGCGCACGGCTGTGGAGAATCAGCTCCGTCTGTACCCGCCGCTCAAAGATCTCCGAAAGTCCCTGCACCAGCGCCTCCTCCGGGGTATTGCCGGCACACATACCGTTGCTGCCATAGCATTGATTCACCAGCGTATACGGAAGATAGACAAGCTTTTGCTCCCGCAGAGAGTTATATGGCAGGCAGAGAAACTCGTTCTCCCGGCGATGGATGTTGTAGTCCAGTTTATGGTACTGCCGCAGCAGCTCCGGCAGTGTTCCCGGTTCGCCGGGCCCGCGCGTGGCGCGGAAGAAGCGGAGAAAGGCATTGTCCTCCATCGCTTCGGGCGTGAGGAATGTCTCGTCCCGGAAGAGCACATGCTCAGCCTTATGCTCCCATAGGACATGGTTGAACGAGGTATTGGCGGCCAACTTGTTGTTCTGCAGCCGCTCCATAAACTCGGCATAGGCGCTGGCACGGGCGTAGGCGCGCGTCAGCCCTTTTCCGTTGCTGCCGATGGTACTGCCCTTCACCGAAAGGCGAAGAGAGAAGGTGCCCAGCTCGTTTTCATCCGCCCAGGTCTCCTCCAGTTCCAAGCCCAGAGGGGCCAGAAGCGAGATCAGTTTTTCCACCGTCGCCTCCGGGGCGGCATCTTTATGCTTGTGTGTCATTGTTTCCTCCTTCGCTTGACAATCCGTGTTCGCAAACTCCACAGCCCCGCTTCCAGCCCCAGATAGACCAGCAAAAGGACACTCAGCACCGTCAAGGCCACGGAGAGGTAGACGAGGACATCTCTGCCCGTGGGCAGTGCCGCCCCGGAAAAGAGGAGCCGTGCACCGTAGTTTACAAGAAAGGCAAAGATAAAGAGCTGTGCCCCGTCCCAGAGCGCCTCCTTTCGGGAGAGTGCCGTCAGCAGCGGAACCACTGCGGCATAGATGAGTACCGCCGCAAAAGCCAGACGAAAGCCCGGCCGCAGTGCCGAAAGCAGCCCATAGACGAGCGTAAGCGCCAGCATATGTGCCGTGGGGGAAGTCCTGTTCCTCTCCACTTCAAAGCGTGTATTGGTGATCTCAGCATAGGTACCGGTGATATTCTCCCGCTCTACGACCTTATTTTTGAACTGCAAGGTACCAGAACCCACCACCAGTTTGAAGATCTCCTCGGAGAGCTCCGCCGCCATGCCGGATAGCTCAAAACTCAGGCTGGGGGCAATACCGGCAATTTTCTCCATATCCGTATCGATGCTGAAAAAATCGCCAAAGCGAGCGCTCCCCTGCCCGATATATGTGGGACCAAGGAACTGCTTGGTCCCGTTCATAATGCCGGAGACGTACCGGGTAGAGGTGGCCTCCGCCACGGCATCCACCCATTCCGAAATATAGATCGGAGAGTCGAGCGCCTTGACCAGCACTCCCGGGCGGATGTTCTCTACCAACGTCTGCAGTTCCTCCTTGGACCCGATCCTCTGGCAGAGGGGGTAAAAGCGGCAGTTGGGATTGATCTTTTTGAGTTTTTGCCCCAGACACAGTACCTTCGGCTTGCCCAGATCCTCCATATCGTAGAGCAGCTGGCGGTTGAGGTTCGTCTCCTCCACCGTATCGCCGTCCACCAGATAAACATGGCCTGCGCCCATGGCCGCCAGATTCCACGCAATGTGGCTGCCAAGGCCTCCGCAGCCAAGGATCAGCACCTTGGCGCCCTCCATTTTCTTTTGCCAGCCGGGCAGATGGAGCCAGTGGCAGAAGGAGTCCACACGGGAGTAGCGGCCCGACGGATCGATCTTCCGGGGCAGCAGCAGCTCTGCCTCACACCAGCGCTTGACAGTCTCTTCGCCAAAGCGCCGCATCAGCTCCTCTTCCTCCATTCCGTCGCCGGAGAGCAGCGGAGCCAGCGCTTCCCCGGCATAGGTACCGCCACCGGAGAGTGGGAAAAAGACGCTGCCGTCCTTGCACCGGATGGCGGGCAGGTAGGGGTTGAGATAATACATCATGATCCGCTCCTAAATCAGGGACAGCACGGTCAGGCCGCAGCTCACCAGCATCAGCGGCAGGTACAGCAGACACAGGCCTCCGTAGAGCGGATAAAGCCCACCCTGCGCTGTGCGATAGCGGGTGCCGCAGGTAAAGCGGCTGATCTCCGTCTGCTTTTTCCGCCGGGACACCCGGCGCACCACCGGACCTGTCACCAGAGAAACAAAGCTCTGCAGACTCTGTTCGTACAGTGCGGGGATCTCCAAAAGATCCTGCAGGATAAAATAGCCGTCCAGTTTGAAAAATACATTGAGATTGGTGATCACGATCAGGAGATTCAGGATCGCATTCACCGTCAGGATGGCCCGTGCCTGCTCCCACACACCGCTCAACAGCAGGGAGAGCCCTGCCAGTAGCACGTTGGTCAGTACACCGGCCAGCAAGCACTTCATCCGGTCCCGCCGCCGGACCAGCAATCGGGAAAAACTGATATTGGTATAGGCCACCGGACAGAAGAGGTACACCAATATCCCGATCTCCGGCACCGGGATTCCCAACGCCCGTGTGACCACAGCATGACCCAGCTCATGGAGCAGCACCAGAAAAAAGAAGAGCACCAGATAGCCCCACAGGGGACACTCCGCCAAAACAGCAAGATCCGGCAGAAATCGCCCTGTCGTCCGCCGGAACACCACCAGCCCCGCCGCAAGGAGGGGCACAGAGAGCCACAGCAAGATAAAGCTCATTAGTCGCACCCACCGTGCGCCGGTGGGAAAGATGCGATCGCCGCTGAAGAGTGGCAGCTGATATTTCAAAACTCCCGTCCTCTTCAGGCGCCGCTGCTTTTCTTTTCCCTCCCTGAGAATCCCCAGGCGCACAAAGGTCTCCATCAGCGCCTCGATCTCCGTCGGGGAATATTTATTGCAGCGGCGGCTGAGCAAGACGGCATCCTGGCAGCTCCCCATCGTGCACATGAGCCGAAATTCGGTCTCTTCCATCACATAGCTTTTCTTACCGGCCCCCACAAAGACGCTGTAGCGTCCGTCGGGCAGCTGCGCCGTACGGAGGTCCTCCGCCAGTTGATAACGTTCCATACTACCTCCTGATGCACGGGTATCCGGCAGCCTCGGCGGGCCGTCGGATACCCGTAGTTTTGCCCTGATTAGGTCACAGTGCAGAGCAGGCCGCCGACAATGATGACGCCATAGCAGAAACCTGTGGCAAAGTCACTCATCATCTCTTCCGTGCTTTCCAGTTCTTCGATCTGGAGATCCAGTTTTTCCATGAGGAACGCTCCTTTCCGATTAGGTGAAAACAACAATGACGCCGACCGTGGTCGCGACAGCGGTCATGACCAGATAAAAATCATCGTTGGACATCATTTCTTCAGCATTTTCCAGTTCTTCAACGTGCAGATTCAGCTTTTCCATCGACAATGTCCTCCTTTATACTTTTTTCTTGCTCTACAACGACTGGCATTAAAGCTCATTGCCCCTCCAAAATCAGCAGGCCAGATACGCCGCACCAGCCACTACGCAGATCGTTGCGCCGCCGGCCACAAAGCCGGCAACGGCCTCACCCGTGACGGGAGCCTCCAGAGACTCCACCTCTTCAATGGCAAACTCCTTGAGCATCGCTTCCATTCATTCCACCTCCTTCTTTTTTAAGATAAAGAGCATCAGCTCGGATCCGTCATGGAAGTAACGCTCCGTCCGCCGGATCAGGAACGGGGTCCGCTCAACGAGCGCCTCCACATCGCTTATGGCAATGATCTTTTTATTTGCTTCGGCCAGATACATCTGTACCTGCCCATCGTTGTCCGGTTCAAGGATCAGGAATCGTCCGACAGCACGGCCCAGTCTGCAGTCAATGCGCTCAGTGCTGAGACAGGCCCGCTTCCCGATCATCTGCGGGATCAGTGCCTCCCCGCTCTTCACCTCATCATAGAGGCGGATGTCAAAGGCAAAGCTGCCGCCGGGGCGCAGCAGTGCCGCTACATGGGTGAACAACTGCTCTGTGGCCGCCGCGTCATCAAAGAGGATGCACAAGGTGGTGGCCGGCAGAAAGATGAAATCAAACGTCTGTCCCGGGTCCACGGTAAAGACATCCTCCTGTAAGATTCGGATACGGTTTCTGACGCTGCCGGGCAAGCTCTGCAGCTTTTTCTCCAGCAGTGCCAGCATATCTCCGGAGAGATCCACGCCGGTGATGTGAAAGTGATTCTTGGCAAAGGGAATGGTCAGACGACCGTTACCGCAGCATAGTTCCAGTACCTCGTGTCCGCAGGAAAGTGCTTCTTCCAAATAAAGACTCAGCTCTTCCTCCCCTGCTTCCGCCAGATCGTATGCCTCGGAAAAGGGCATCTCATACACGCTGCGGTGTTGAATGGCCGCGCCGAAAGACGCGCACAATCCGGCAAAAAACGATTCACACCCTCCGTCCATAGGCATCCTCCCTCCTGTTTTCTGCATGGGCCGCATGGAAGTGTCTGTTAATGACAGCGCTTCCTCGACCGTCTCCACGGCAACGTCTGTCTTTTCCCCAAGACGGTGGAAATGTCCACCAGAAAAGCAGGCTTCGGTGTCCGCGCAACGCAAGTTAGCCTTCGCTAACTACTGTGTTTAAAAAAAGACCGCTGCTCGGTCTGCTGTTGTGTCCTCCTTCCGCGCTGCCCATGAGAACCGGTGGGGCAGCAACACGCGGCAAGGATCACCCGCGCTTCAAAATACATCAGTTTTTAGTAAAATAACAGCCACTTTTGCTTCATTTTCACTGTTTTATAGTATATTTTTAGTCCTTTCTAATGATACCCACAATATATATTGATTTTTTCCTGGTGTCAACAGTTTTTTTCCGTTTACTTTGGAATTTGAGGGGAGGTCCACTGTTCATTTTCCTTAAAATAGTTCGCAAAAAGGAGAAAAAACCGTTTTATCCTCCACAGTTTTTCATTTTTAAATATTTTTTCATTGTGCATAAAATGAATATTTATTCGATCGTTGTACCATGTTATCCGCATCGATGGTTCAAAGCCTGTCCTTCTTCAAATCTCTCCTGTTCTTCTTTCTCCTGCACGTTTTTTCTTTCCCTGTCATGAAATGATGTCCGGAAAGACTGCATAGCAGATGAGCAAAGGCTCTCTGACTCCGATTCAGGAGCCAGAGAGCCTTTGAGATCCATTCAATTCTCTGTATCGATTACAGCTGCTTATGCAAAATAGTCGATGATCGCATTTTTTACCTTTTCTCGATTCAACTCGATGTCATTGCCCTTATAGTTGATTTCCGCACGGAACTGCACCCCAGTGCCGGTCTCGACCACAGCATAGTAGGTACCATCCCGAACGTCTGTGATCCTCCAAGTCGTAGAGCCGGCCTCAAATTCCATGATGGTCTCTTTGTTATCAAAGGAGCCTTTCTTGATGGGGTTGAAACCATAGAACACCAGCTCACCAAAATTGGAATGAATGATGCGCTGCATCCAGAATACTCTGGCCCCGTCCGTGGTGAAACAGGCACGGAAGTCCGTTGCTCCACGAATATTCAGCCCTTCTTGCCGGAACAGATCCGCCAACACATCGCTCATAAATGTCCACTTTGAAATATCATACGGCTGTCCGTTGTGCTGGGCCGAGGACAGATCAGCCTTTACATACTGCTGATCCACAATTTCTCTCTGGAAGGTCACAACATTGATATGTTCATTGACATAGTCAAAAAACTCATTTCCCGCCGCTTCATCTCTGATGTTTGCGTTCACACGGATATAGTCAGTACCTTCTTTAATGTACACCGTGAAGTTGTCGCCGCCCAGATGTTCATGCACCAGCAGCCGGTCGTCCTTTTCCTGTACAATGCTTCTGTCAGGATCAAAACTCTTATTTTCCCACGTTTGTCCCACATGATGAATGTGTACGCCCTGATACGCCCCCAGCTTCTTAAAGAGCACCAAGCTGTTCACTGCATCTGCGTACTGATCGAGCTGAAAATATTCATTGCCAATTTCCCTGCCCATGGTAATATCCTTGGCAATATCCTGATCTGCGATATTGATACCATACACCGTGTTGCCTTCGATTACCCATGTGAAGGTGATGTTGTCGCTATTTCTGTTGGCAGAGTAGTCGTAGTCGAGCTTCTGGTTGGGCTTCGGCTTCTGATTGTCGTCTGTTTGCTGTCCGGAACCGCCATCCTGCGGTGTGTCCTGCCCACGATCACCGCAGGCCACCAGCCCCAGCACCAAAATAACACTCAGGATCAGGCTCAGCATTCTTTTCATACATTCTCTCCTTTATCATTTGTTGGGGTATGTGCTTTCTCTACACACCACTTTATACTAAATTTATTGTTTCAGGTCAATTGACAATATTTCCAAAATATGTATATTGCTATTGGCTCGATCCCCTCCACAGCAGCGGCTATCCAGCGCCTTTGGTTTTCGGCGAAGTGCCCCTCGTGAGCGGCGGAAGGAGACGTGCGCCACCCACAAGGCCGACGATCTTTCCACCGCAATAAATCTTAAGATCTCCGGACATCTTTTTCCCCGTGATCCCGCCGGTACCGGCTGCGATATGGCGGCACCGTACACAAAATCCCCGGCTGCTGCACGAAAGCAGCAGCCGGGGATTTCATTTTCTATTAGGGCGTTTTTCTTGCTGTCAGCACTTTTTCATCAGACGGATATAGAACTCCACCGAGCGCTCCAGACAGTCCAACCGGATCCGCTCATTGTTTCCGTGAATGGTGCTGCGTTCCTCCGCCGTAAGATCCATTGCGGAGAAGCGGTAGACATGGTTGCTGATGGGGCCATAGTGACGGGAATCCGAGCACTGCACCATCAGATACGGAGAGACAACGCACCCCTTCCACGTTTCTGCTACGGCAGAGGCTACTTTATTCCAGCTCTCGCAGCCGGTCTCCGAAATGGGGCTGGGCTCAAAGCTCTCCAGCACCTCAATTTCCACCTGCTCGTCGCTGACCGTCTTTTTGAGATAGGCCGCCGCAGCAGCCACCGAATCCTCCGGATTCAGGCGCATATTGGAAATCAGGCTCGCCTGCGCGGGGATCACGTTTCTTCCCTTGCTGCCCTCCATCATGGTAAAGGCCGTGGTGGTACGCACCAGTGCATTGAGCTCGCCGCCGCCTTTGCGGCAAATCAGATCCAATACCGGGGCAAAGCACCACAGGTTCGCAAAAATAATCTTGTAGAGGAACGTGGAACGCCTGCCCAGTGTGTCGAACATCTCCGCCACCGGCTTGGTGATGTGCATCCGGAAGGGGTGCTCTACGATGCGGCGGCAGGCAGACGCCAGCGCAGTCACCGGCGTTTTGACCGGGGGCGCCGAGGCATGGCCGCCGCCGGAGTGGACGGTATACTGAACATTCATCATGCCCTTTTCCGCAATGCCGATCAGCCCGCAGGGGACCTGGACGCCGGGGAACACGTTTTCCACCACAGCGCCGCCCTCATCGACCACCAGAGCCGGCTCGATGTGGTGCTCCCGGAAGTAGTTGACAATATTGACGGCGCCCATGCCGTTGACCTCTTCCCCGCCGGAGAAAGCGAAGTACATATCGTGTTCGGGCACAAAGCCCTCGCCGATCAGGTGGTTGGCACTGAACAGCACGCCGTTGAAGGTGACCTTGGTATCCAGCGCACCACGTCCCCAGAGCACACCGTCCTCGATGATCCCGGCAAAGGGCGGCTTCTCCCACAGCTCCTCCTCCACCGGCACCACGTCGTAGTGGGCCATCATCACGCTGGGCTCCGCAGAGGTCTTGCCCGGCCAGCGGAACAGCAGCGCACGATCGGGAAGCCGCTGAAACTCGCAGGTCTCAAAGACATGGGGATAAAGTCCGGGCAGCAGATCGATGAGCTTTTGGAACTCGGCCTCATCCTCTTTTTCACGGTCATGGTTGGACACGGTACGGCAGCGCAGCAGCTGCTGCAGGCAGCTGACTGCGGCCTCGCGGTCAAAATCGATTGTCTCCTCCGACACGGCCGGGGCCGTCTTGGGACGGAACAGCACTGCCCGCAGGAGAACAACGGCCAAAAACAGGACCACCAACCCCAGAAGGATATAACCAACCATTACAAAACACCCCTTTTATATAAAATTCTGGATACGGCAATGGTAAATACAACACCCACCGGCACCATAATGCCCACCGTCCCTGCGTTGAGGGCCGGCACAAAGATAAACAGCGCCAGCATCAAAATGATGGGAGCAATGGAGATCTTCCAATTCTTGGAAACAAAGACCACCCCCAGACCGCCGAAAAGGGCGGGCAGCATCTGGGCGAAGGCCGGCTCCAGCACCGGCGCTTCCAGCACAGGGGTCAAGGGAACAATGAGGATCACGCCGACAAGAATGATGAGCGTGGTCACAATACTGGAGGTGGCAATGGCGATGGTGGAGATGATTTCCCCCTCCTCGCTGTTGATGCTGACATCGTTCTGCTCCAGTGCATTAAGGGCACAGGGCAGCTTCAGGTTGGAGATATTGCCGGTGACGAAGCTCAGATAGGAGCCGCCGGCGCCCAGCATGGGCACAAAGGTCAATGTCTCTACAAAGCCCACCGCCCAGTACATGGGTGCCGTAGCGATCAGGCCCATGAGCAGGGCGTGCCAGTCCGGTGTGGCGTCAAACACGAAGGCCACGGCAATGGGGAACAGCAGCAGCAACACGGCCACTGAAAGGTTCCAGATCCGTCCGTCTCTGTGGACGGAGTCAATATAATTGAGATTCTTTTTCATCATTTCCCTCCTCAGCTGAGCCATGCGGTGATGGGAATGGCCGCCGCCATTCCGGACACAAGGCTGATGGGCAGTGCATAGTCCCCCATCCACTTCCAGTTGAATTTCTTGAGGGCCAGTCCGCAAAGGGCCATGACGACGGCTGAACATACCATCACGCACACGGGGATCAGGCCGGAGGTGGGAGAATAGCTCTCACTGGGGATCCAGAGGCGGGAAATATCGCAGAACACATAGCCCAGAAACGCGGAGATCATACCGATGAACATGGCGTTATTCAGAACATCGGCCCACTTGGCATCCCGGTTTTCCAGCGTGTGCATCCCGTTGAGCAGCCGCTTGCCGATCAAAGGCACCAGCCAGATGCCCAGCAGAATACTGAGTGTCATGACCAGTGAGATATTGACAAACTGCTGTGCGGTGAGGACATTGATTTTCCCCAGCGTGAGCCCCATGGCGCTCACGGCGTTCTCCGCGGCGATGGTCTCGTAGCTGAGCGAGCCCACCACGCTCAGACGCAGCCACGGCAGCGGGACGCCCAGACTTTTGGAAAGAGCGATGACGCTGATGACAATGGCCACGGCCGGGGCGACGGTGAACACCGCTGCGGTCCGAATGGTCTTTCTGATTTTCTTCTGATCCATTCCAATCGCTTTACTCCTGCGCAGAGCTTTCACCAGAAAATAGATGGATTGCCCCAGCACTGCGGCAATCAAGATCCCCGCAAAAACAAAGAGCAACGGATGGTTTACATGAAATTCCAAAAAAATCCCTCCCTTATCGAATGGTTTGATTGTACCACGTACACACCGCAGGTGCAAGGCAAATGGCGAATTTCGCAGACAAATGTTTTATACCCGTGGACGAACCCCCACTTTCGCCCACCGGGCAAGAAACGAACCTCTTGGTCCATCCGGCCGCAGGTCCGCTCTTCTTCCCCGCCGAAACGGATTTTTTCAGCAAGAAAGCCCGACGCCGTTGCAGCGTCAGGCTTTCGATCAATTCACTTCTTTTCCACGAGCCGGAAGGCGGGGCGCATCGCTCCCTGCGGGGATCGGCCTATGCCTGCGGCTCCCCGCTCACTGCAGACGAAACGTCAGCAAAACCGGATTATGGTCGCTCCACCGAAACCCGGTGTCCATGACCGTGGCGTCCACCACCTGCACATGATCTGAGACGATGAATCCGTCAATGGTGATGAGAAAACTCTCCGGTCCATAGGGCCGATCAGCATTCCGGCAGGAGGCCACCTTTGCCTCTGCATCAAAGGGTGCTACGATGCGAAACCCCTCGGGGATCAGCGCATCGGGAATGGGCTTGGCCCATGTGGCATCTTCACAGGATACGCCGAACACCTCTGCGGAATTTCCCAGCAGATCCTTGTTGAAGTCACCGCCGGCCACTACATAATTCCCCGCCCGGACTTCCGCCGCCATGTCCTCAAACAACAGGGCCAACTGCTCCTCGGCGATCTTTCCGTCCGATGTATAGGCCGACAGATGGAAATTATACAGTGCCAGTTCCTTTCCGCCCTCCACAGGGATCCGGCTCACCGAATAGCACCGATCCAGATCCACCATCATCATGGGGCCCTGCTCAATGGGCAGGCTGCGGCGCAATGACGAGGTCATATCGTACCGGGACAGCGTCATGGTCCCCGCCTGATTGGCACCGTGGGGCGCGTGCAGCGGCCACATGAGATAGGGACTGTCATAGTTCTGGGCAAAGACGGATGCGTAGTCCGGAAACGCTTCGCCCACCAGCGCTCTTTCATCGATATGGTGGCTTCTCGTGCCGTTGGCGTCCACCTCCTGCAGCAAGATCAGATCCGGGTCCACAGTCTGAATGGCCGCCAGTGCGCCGCCCACATTCTCTCGAACCGCCTCCGGCGAACGCGCTCTGCTCTCCGTTCCACCGTCCATAAAGAAGGTGAAATCATCGCTGTAGGCGCCAAACCCGATGTTGTAGGAGACCACGGTATGCTCCTGCCCCTTTTCCAAGGGCTGGCCCGAAACGTGCGTTACGTCCAGTTGGATCTGATCCTCCAACCGCTCATAAGCGAGAAAGGCATAGGCCACATAGCCCGCCACAACGAGCAGCAAGGACAACACCACCGCCAAAAGAATGGTGATCCCCTTTTTCACCGGTGATTTTTTTCGTGCGCCAAGGGTTTTCATAGCCGTGTCCCCCCTATTGAAATGTAGGAGTCCGCTGCTGCGCATCGAGCTGCCGCAGATCCTCTCGTTTTTCTTTTGGTTCAGGATCGCTTATCAATGCAGTCTTTGTGTAGGCGCTCTGCCGCACACAGACGGCAAAGATCACGTTACTCTTCCTCCGCACCATACGCCATACTGTCAGCCATCTTCGTGAACACCACGCCCAGCGCATAGGCTCCGGCATCCGGATACCCAAGGCTCCGCTCTCCCACCGTGCCTGCACGGCCCATACGGGCCACGATCTCCTTGGTCTTTTCTGCGCCTTCCACGGCGGCCTTGGCACCACGATGCAGCGCTTCGTCCACGGATTTCCCTGCCTCTGCACTCTCGGCAAGGCTTCGGGCGCAGGGGGTCAGCGCATCCATCAACGTCTTATCGCCTACCTGAGCGCCACGTCCGAAGGAGCGCTCCCCGGTGCGGTAGACCCCGTCCGCCGCCGCCTGCACCATCCCGGCAAAGCCGTGCAGATCCAGCGCCTCCTGCTCTCCTGCATAGCGGGCGGCCGCACGGAAGGCGCTGCCCCAGATGGGGCCGGATGCGCCGCCGCAGTGCTCCATGATGATCATGGACACGCTGTCCAGGAATTCACCGATGGTGCGGCTGTGGTGGGCCAGAATGTCCTGCCACTCCGTTTTCAGCTGGCGGAAACCCTTGGCCACACTCATGCCAAAATCGCCGTCACCGGCATACGAGTCCAGCTCACAGAAGGGGACCTCATTTTGGATGATGGTCTCGCTCATAGCATCGACCATATACTGCACATTCTCCTTGGTGATGCGGCCGCCCCGGATCTGCTTCCACGACTCCGGAGACTCCTTGCTGAAAGAGACCTCTCCGGCTGTTTCCACCGTCTTTTCCGCGGCCATCTCCATGTTGGGCCGCTGCGGGCCGTCGATGGTCAGGGCGGGGGCGCAGCAGGGATCGTTCAGCAGCTCTTTGCGCTGGCGGTCAAGCCCCATGAGCGACACGGAAGCGCCGGCCATGTCGATGCTGGTCAGATAGTTGCCCACCAGCATCCGCTCCACGTGGCAGCGGCGCTGTCTAAGCACTTTTGCCACACTGTTGGCCAGCAGGTACAGCTCCTGCAGCGGCGTTCCGCCGAAGCCGTTGACAAGAACGGCAAGCCCCTCCGGGCAGCCCTCCTGCGGCAGTTCCTGCAGCAGGGCATCCACCATGCGTTCTGCCAGTTCATCCGCCGTGGCCACCTTCTCCCGTCGTACACCGGGCTCGCCGTGGATCCCCACGCCGAACTCCATCTCGTCCTCCGCCAGCGTAAAGGTGGGCGTGCCCTTGGCCGGTACGGTGCAGGAGGTCAGGGCAAAGCCAAGGCTCTTCACGTTTTTGACGGCTTCCTCGGCCACGGCCTTGACTTCCTGCAAGCTCATTCCCCGCTGTGCACAGGCACCGGCGATCTTGTGGACAAGCACCGTTCCTGCCACACCACGTCTGCCCACTGTGTAGAGGCTGTCCTGTACGGCAATATCGTCATCCACCCGCACATAGTCCACGCAGATGCCGTCCTCGGCGGCCAGAGCCATGGCATTGGTGAAATTCATCATATCACCGCTGTAGTTTTTGATGATCAGCAGCGTGCCCTTCTCGCTCCGGGTCTCACGGATCGCCCGATACACCTGGATCTGGGAGGGGGAGGCAAAGACGTCTCCGCAAACCGCCGCATCCAGAAGGCCCTCGCCTACATAGCCGGCATGGGCCGGCTCATGGCCGCTGCCTCCGCCGCAGATCAGCGTAACTTTCTTCGGGTCGAGATTCTTCTTATAGATGACGTGATACTTTTCATCCAGCAGTACGTCAGGGTGCGCCATGGCAAAGCCGCGGCACATTTCGGAAACCACCGTCTCCGGTGTATTGATGATCTTCTTCATAGTTGTCTCCCTTACAGATAGGACTTGCCGATCTCATCGGCGGCACGGATGGCGGCCGCCACGCTCTCCACCGTAATGGGGAAGGGCATGGAGTAGACCGACTCCTCCGGAATACAGGTCTTTTGAGCCACGGTCAGTAGTTCTTCGTCGCTGATCTCCGGAACACCGATGTCCGCCAAGCAGATGGGCAGGCCCACCGCCTGATTGAACCGGATGACCGTCTCAATCTCCTCCATCGGTGCATTTTCCAGCACCAGCTGGGCAATCGTACCGAAGGACACCTTCTCCCCGTGGAACGAATGGTGGGTCCCGGGCAGCATAGACAAGCCGTCGTGGATGGCGTGGGCAGCGGCAAGTCCGCCACTTTCAAACCCAAGGCCGGAGAGCAGGATGTTGGCCTCCACAATATTCTCCAGAGCCGGCGTGACCACATTGTGGTCGCAGGCGATCTTGGCCTTCACGCCGTCCTCCAGCAGCGTCTCATAGCACAGCTTGGCCAGGGCAAGGGCCGCCTTCGTGCCTTTTGCCCCCTCGCAAACGCCCTCACGCACGCCGCAGGGCAAACCGGCATTGACATTGGCAAAGGAGCGGGCCGAGGCACGTGCCTCGAACCATGTGGACATGGCGTCTCCCATGCCGGAAACCAAGAAGCGGGTGGGTGCCTTGGCAATGCAGGCGGTATCCACCAGCACCACACTGGGGCTTGCCTTAAAATAGGCGTAGTCGTCAAACTCACCGCTCTGGGTATACATGACGGCAGAGTGACTGGTCGGGGCATCTGTGGCTGCAATGGTAGGCACGGCGATCATGCCCTGCCCCTCGGCCACGCACTTGGCCGTATCCAGTGCTCTTCCGCCGCCCAGACCGACTGTGCAGCTGCACTTGTGCTTCTTGGCCACCTCTTTCAGGCGCTGGATCTCCTGCCGGGAGCACTCGCCGCCAAAGGCGTCCATCACGAAGGAAACGCCAAACATCTTTTCCGTTTCCTTCAGCTGATCCTCAACGCGCTTGATGTCATCGGGATGTGCGATCAGAAGCGCGGTATCTCCGAATGTCTTGACGAAATAACCGAGGTTCTTGATTTCGTTCTCTCCTTGTACATACTTGGTGGGACTAATAAAGGCTCTTCTCATTTGCTTTTCCTCCTTGATTTATTGTGTCCTGTGGGTTACCATTGTAGCAAGGCGCTATGAAAATAGCATCATTTTTACATATCATCAAATTGCTATTTTCATGCACAAAAATTTACTATCGCTCTTTTATGCGTCATATTTTTATTATGTATCAATAGTTTTGTACAACATATATTCGCATTTTTTATGCATTTTGACACAAGTTTTTGCTGCAGCATAGCACACTTCGTGCTCATCAAATGACTATGGTGGTGAACCTATGAAGAGCAATTCCTTTGATTTGGATCACATTCTGGACCTTAGCCGCTGGCAGACACTGCAAGATCAGTTGGCGCTTATAACAAACATGGCCATCATTACCGTGGACTACAAGGGCATCCCCATCACCCGGCACAGTATGTGCTGCCCCTTCTGTCAATCGGTGCGCGCCAATCCGCAGCTGGCCAAATACTGCCAAATCTGCGACTCTCGTGCCGGGTTGGAAGCCGTCCGCTCACAGGAGCCGTTCATCTACCGCTGCCACTTCAACATCATCGACATCGCCATCCCGATCACCGCGGACGACAAGTATCTGGGGGCTATCATGGCCGGGCAGATCCGTCTGGACGGTGCCGCGCAGCTGGATTCCTTTGAACGTCTACTCTCGTCTCAGAAAAACACCGCGGCCATGGAGCATCTGCACACGCATCAGGCCGAATATGACGCCATTCCCCTGCTTCCCTACGACAAGGTCCTGCAAAGCACACAGGCGCTCTTTGAATTGAGCAGCTACATTGTCGAAACCGCCGTCAGCAAGTCACAGCTGATCCACGCCTACGAAACCTTCTACCAAAATGCACAGCAGGCGGTCCACCCTCTGTCTCCGCAGCACCTTCCGCTGTCGGATGTATCCGGCAATTTCCTCAAGGTGCATCGCAGCGGCCACGTGGAAACCGATGTCTCCCCCCTCCTTCCGGCACTGCAGTACATTGAAGAAAACCGGGAGCAGCTGATCACCCAGGCCCAGATGGCCGAGCTGTGCCATTTGAGCCCCAGTTATTTCAGCCGCCTCTTCACCCACGAGCTGGGTGTCAACTTCTCCCAGTACATGGCCGCCAAGAAGGTGGCGTGGGCCCGGGAGCTTCTGGAACAAACCAATGACTCCATCGAAAGCATCAGTGAAAAACTGGGTTTCTCCTCCGCCGCATATTTCATCAAAGTCTTTAAAAAATGTGAGGGCATCACCCCCCTGCTCTACCGGAAATACAACCACAAGCTCAACAAGTAGCCGGCAGGGACAGGCGCCGTCTCGCCCGAAATGCGGGACGGCCAGTTGCTTTTTCCCGCCATATAGGCTAAAATAATGTCTCGAATTGCCGGTACATGGTACAAGCCCCCTGATGGGCCGCTCCCTTCGGCGGGAACGCAGCCACCGCCGCAGAGCTCTTGGTTCTCTGCGCTGATGCACTTTACGTGCAAGCGCTTCCCTTGCCCTGCCCCCAGACATTTCTCATAGAAAATCCTTTTGAATATTCATGCGGGAGTGACAGAATGTCTGAATTTCAGACATTCTGTCTTTTTTCCCTATGGCGAAGTCATTTGTAGGGTGTTATGGTATCCTTGGTTGTTATCGACCTTTCCAAGTGACAGAAAAAGAGGTGTTGATTTGAAGATCGTTTTAGTGGTAGATCAGTACGACCACAGCAACAACGGAACAACCATTACCGCCCGACGGTTCGCCGAACAGCTCCGCCGCCGGGGACACCGCGTAAAAGTTCTGGCCGCCGGCGAACCGGAGCCGGATAAAATCACCGTCCCCATCCACACCATTCCCTTTTTCCAGCCGTTGGTGGATGCACAGGGAATGTGTTTTGCCGAGCCGGTGGATGAGGCCTACTATCAGGCCTTCAAGGACGCCGACATCGTCCATTTCTATATGCCCTTTCGCTTCTGCCGCCGCGGCGAGTCCATTGCCCGGCAGATGCACATTCCCACCATTGCCGCTTTCCACGTCCAGCCGGAGAACATCACCTCCAGCATCGGTTTGGGAAAGCAGGAGTGGGCCAATCGCTTTTTATACTGGTGGTTCAAGGATGTATTCTACAACCGCTTCCATTCCATCCACTGCCCCAGCCAGTTTATCGCCCAGCAGCTGCAGCAGCACGGCTATGATGCCAAGCTGTATGTCATCAGCAACGGTGTGGACAACGCCTTCCGTCCGCCGCAGCGGCCGGTCGTGCGGACTGATGACACGCTGCGGGTCTTAATGGTCGGCCGTCTTTCCGAGGAAAAACGGCAGGATCTCATCATCAAGGCTGCGCAGCTGAGCCGCCACAAGCAGCAGATCCAGCTGATCTTCGCCGGTAAGGGGCCACTGCAAAAGAAATACGAGTCGCTGGGGGCCACTTTGCCCAGAAAGCCGGTCTTTGGATTTTACAAGCAGGACGAACTGATCGAGCTGATCCACAGCTGTGACCTCTATGTCCACGCTTCGGATGCGGAAATCGAGGGTATCTCCTGCATCGAGGCCTTTACCTGCGGGCTGGTCCCTGTCATCTCCGACGCCAAGCTGTCGGCCACCCACCAGTTTGCACTGGACCCGCGCTGCATTTTCCGCGCCGGAGACGCACAATCGCTGGCTCAGCAGATGGACTACTGGTTTGAACACCCTGTGGAAAAGGCGGAAATGTCCCGCCGCTACGCCGCCTACGGCGATACTATGCGCGTAGAGCACTGCGTGCAGCAGGCCGAGGAGATGTACTCGGAAACCATCGCCCTGTGGAAAAAGAAGGGAGCCCGCCAGCCACAGGAAAATATCATGCGCCGTATCAGCCATCCCTCTGTGGAAAAAACGGCCCGGAGCTACGAAAAGGGCTGGGCAGGGAAATCATGGCTGACGGCCCTTCTGACAAATCTGCTCTCCCCGCTTTTATACCTGCTGACCGCCCTTGTGTGGGGTTTTTCCATGGAGGGCCGGGAACATCTCCGGGGACTGAACGGCGGCGCTGTCACCGTCATGAACCATATCCACCCCATGGACTGCACCATGGTCAGGCTGGCCACTTTTCCACATCGTCTCCACTACATCAGTATGCGCGGAAATCTTGAACTCCCTCTGGTGGGCTGGCTTTTGAAGGCCTGCGGCGCTATCCCCCTGCCGGACAGCACCACCGGGATGCTGCATCTGGAAAAGGGACTGGAGTGTGGGCTGCGGCAGGGACAGTGGATCCACTTTTATGCCGAAGGCCTGCTGGTGCGCTACCACGAGGAGATCCGCCCCTTTCACAAGGGGGCGTTTCTGGCCGCCGTCAGGGGCGGCTGCCCCGTTATTCCCATGCGTCTGGTCTGCGATCCTCCTCACGGGGTCCGCAAGCTGTGGCGGAGAAAGAAGCCCTTCCTGCGTCTCATCATCGGCCAACCACTCTATCGAAGCGAGGATCTTCCTCTGCAAGAGGCCGTTGCCGACCTGATGGAGCGTACCCATGCGGCCGTTGCGGCGTTAGGCTGCGATGTCTCTGCAGAAACCGCACCGACCTCGTAAGACGAGATCCGGCCGAAGGCGGCATCTTCGCTCTTGCGTTCTATTGGGGGAGGCTGATGGTCTCTGCGCTTCCCGATCTGTGAAGCGGGCTATGTATGCCGCTCCCCTCTGCCGAAACAGGAAACGATAAAAACCGAGGCCCCTTGCAAAAGCAAGGGGCCTCGGTTTTTCAACAATCCAGACAAATTCTGTGGAGAACGCCGCAGCAGTCCCCCTCAAGAGGGGCTTAAGACTTGGCGTACGTCTCGTAGCTTTCCTTGACCTGTGCATCGGGGCCGTGGGTCAGCAGGGACACCACGATCACCATCAGGCAGTTGCAGGCAAAGGCGGGCAGCAGCTCATAGATCCCCAGAATGCCGCCCATGGGGCGGATCAGGAACTTCCACACAAACACCATGACGCCGCCGGACACAAGGCCTGCCAGAATTCCCTGCCGGTTGCTGCCCTTCCAGAAGAGGGAGAACAAAATCGCAGGGCCAAACGTGGCGCCGAATCCGGCCCAGGCAAAGGACACGATGGCAAAGACGCTGCTGTCGGGGTCGGCCGCCAAAAAGACAGCAATCACAGCAATGGCAATGACCGTAAGGCGGGCGATCCGCATGGTCTGCTTCTGGCTCAGACGGATGCCAAAAACATCCTGCAGCAGATTCTCCGAGAAGGCCGAGGAGGCCGCCAGCAGCTGCGAGTCCGCCGTGGACATGGTGGCCGCCAGAATTCCGGCCAGAATGAGACCGGCCACCACTGCCGGGATTATGCCGAACTTGGACAGCAATCCGGCGATCTGGACGATCACCGTTTCTGAAGCACTGCCCTCCAGTGTGGGGATGCCTCCGGCTCTGGAGACGGAATAGCCGATCATACCGATGCACACGGACACGGCCATGGAGATCACGACCCAGACGGTGGCAATGCGGCGTGAGAGGGTCAGCTCCTTTTCATCGCGGATGGCCATAAAGCGCACCAGAATATGGGGCATACCGAAATAGCCCAGACCCCAGGCCGCCAGAGAAAAGATGTTCATCAAATCGTACGGCTTGGCCGCACCTGCCACCGGATCATAGCTCTGGGTCAGGCTCAGATAGCCGGGCAGCGCCTTGGCGTTTTCCACCACGACATCCACACCGCCGGCCTGATGGATGCCAAACGCCGTGATCACCACCAGTGCCACCGACATGATGATGGACTGAATGAGGTCCATGGTCGCCACGGCGGAGAATCCGCCCACGGAGGTATAGCTGATAATCACGATGGCACCGATCACGACCGCCATGGTGTAGTCCCAGCCGAAGAAGCTGTGGAACAGCTTACCGATGGCCGCCAGACCCGAGGCCACATAGGGCACGAAGAACACCAGAATGATCAGCGAAGCAATGCACATGATCACCGGCTTCTTCTCCCCGTACCGCTTAGAAATAAACGAGGGAATGGTGATGGCGTCCAGCTGCACGCTGTAGCGGCGGATCCGCTTGGCTACCAACAGGAAGTTCAGGTAGGTGCCCAGTACCAGACCCAGTGCCGTCCAGCTGGCGTCCGCCAAGCCGCTGAGGTAGGCCACGCCGGGCAGACCCATCAGCAGCCAGGAGCTCATGTCGCTGGCCTCGGCGCTCATGGCCGTGACCAGCGGTCCCATACCGCGTCCCCCCAGATAAAATCCTTCCGAACTCTTCTTGCTCTTCCGTCCGATCATGACACCTGTGAAAATCACGAAGCACAGGTACAAGACGATGACGGCCGCAATACAAATTTGCGCATTTGTCATACTCTCTCTCCTTTTCAACAAACTGCTCGTATATCATACGTAGGCTATTATAGCGAAAAAAGGCGACGAAGGAAAGCAAAAAGCCGCCGATTTCTCGGCGGCTTTCAGCGCTTATCATCGGCCAAATCCATCCGGCCGCCCCGTATGCAGCATCGCTACCCCCATGCTCAGGGGCTGATACCGCCGGCAAAGCGCGGCTGTGGGCGGTGCTGAGCGCAGCGAAGTGCTTCCCTGCGCCTTTAGGAGGAGGTGCGCACCAAACCGCAGCAGCCGCTCTTTACCGAGGAGACCATCGTTCGGCTCCGGGTTAGGAAAAGATGTGTAAAACACAACTCAGAGCCGTGGCCGATACTCATATACCGAAATTACTTTCTGACGCCGTTGTCCCAGGGCTGCATAGCGCCGCCTTCTTCAGCGGGACGGACCGTGCGTGCAAAGATGTTCAGGCAGCCCTTCTGCTCCTTCAGAGGAGGCTGGACCCACTTTTCGCGGCGGCGTGCCAGCTCTTCATCGGAAACGTGCAGATTGACCACTCCCTTGATGGTGTCCACGGTGATCTGATCGCCGTCCTCCACCAGTGCGATGGGGCCGCCGTCATAGGCCTCGGGGGAGATATGACCCACGATAGCGCCGTGGCTGAAGCCGGAGAAGCGTGCATCGGTCACCAGACCAACGCTCTTGTGCAGGTTGTGTGCCACCAGAGCATCGTTGGAGAGCATCAGCTCCTTCATGCCGGGAGCGCCCTTGCAGCCCTCGTAACGGATGACCAGAACGTCGCCGGGAACAATGTCGCCGCGCTCGATGGCCTCGTAGGCCTTGGTATCGTTGTCAAAGCACTTGGCCTTGCCGCTGAAGGTCTCCATGCCGGCGGGAACACCGGTGGGACGGATGATGGCGCCGGCAGGGGACAGGTTGCCGCGCAGGATCTGCAGACCGGGCAGGTCGTAGAGAGGATTGTCCAGGCTGCGCAGAACGTCACTGCTCTCCACATGGACGTTCTTGATCAGCTCGCCCCACGTAGAACCGGTCATGGTGGGGACATCCTTGTTGATCTTATTCTCCAGCATCTTCATAACGGCCAGCGTACCGCCCACGTTATAAAGATCATTGATGGTATAAGGACCGCTGGGGATCACGCCCACGATGCAGCGAATCTCCTTGGCATAGCGCTCGAAGTCGTCCATGGTGATGTCCAGACCCAGCTCGTAGCTCATGGCCAGAATGTGCAGCAGGGCATTGGTGGAGCCGGCCACAGCCATATCGAACATGATGGCATTCTCCAGCGTCTGACGGGTGATCAGCTGGGAGGGCTTGCGCTGCTCCTTGACCATCTTGACGATGTACTCACCGGCCTCACGAGCCTTGCGGATCTTCATGCTGTCCATTGCAGGAATGGAAGCCGTGCCGGGCAGGACCAGGTTCATGATCTCACCGAGCATCTGCATGGTGTTGGCCGTACCCATGGAGGGGCATGCACCGCAGGTGGGGCATACGCACTCTTCCAGAGCATTCAGCTCTTCCTCGCTGCCGCCCTGGAAACGGGCCACGTCAACGTCGGCCTCCACGACCTTCTTGCCGCGGAAGTTACCGTCGCCCATGGTGCCGCCGGTGACGATCATGGCAGGGATGTCCAGACGGGCAGCCGCCTGATAGCAGCCGGCAATGATGTTGTCGCAGGAAGCGATCATTGCCAGACCGTCGAACTGCTGCACGCGGCTGACACCTTCCACGGACATGCAGACGATGTCACGCATGACCTGCTCGTACTTCATCTCCTCAACACCGTTGGGGATGTTGCCGCAGGTTGCGGGGATACCGAACTCAACAGGGATACCGCCGGCAGCCCAGATACCTTCCTTCACCGCCTGTGCGATCTGGCGCAGATGTGCGGTTCCGGGAGAACCCTCCAGGAAGGAGTTGGGCACACCGATATGGGGCTTGGAACGGATATCCTTATCGCTGAAGCCGGCAGCTTTCATCATTACACGGCGGTGAGCAGCCTTGGGGCTGTTCCAAAATTCAGGACCATAATGGCTCATAACAATTTCTCCTTTATGTATAGTAGTGTTTGATCACAGGGGCGATCAATAGACGTAATCCGATGTCAGGATCAGGTCTTCCCGATCGACTTTCTCGGCAACGACATCCAAAAACTTGTCCGCTTCGATGCTCTCGAAGGACACCGAGATGTCGGAAGCCTTCCACGAACCAGCCTCCATGAGGCTGGTTCGCAGGATTTCGGCCATGTTTTGCTTTTGTTCTTCGCTGCGGCCGGGATACAGCATCACAGAGATGTGGGGCATTGCTTACTCCCAATGGGTACCCACACCGGCAGCCACGGCCTTATCATAGATGGCCTTGGCCGTCATCAGGTCCTGCGTGCCGATACCGACGGTCTCAAAGACGATGATCTCATCATCGCTCTCACGGCCCACCACATTGCCCAGCAGCACATCACCCAGCTCGCCGGTAAAGTCGTCCTCGGTGATGATGCCCTCGTTCAGAGGCTTGATGATGTCGCCGGACTCTGCCAGAACAGCGGAGCGGGAGTCGAAGTAGATCTTGGAAGCACGGGGCAGGATTGCGGGGTCCATCTCCTGCATGTGGGGCTGATAGGCACCCACGCAGCTGATGGTGCAGCCGGGCTTCACGGCAGCAGCGTTGAAGACAGGGGTCAGGGAGGGGGTCATGGTCACCAGCAGATCGGCATCCTTCACGGCCTCATCGCAGCTCTCTGCGGCCACCAGCTTGGCGCCGTAGCTGGCCAGCTCCTGGCTCATGCGCTCCACAAAGCTCTTGGCACGCTCTGCGGAAACGTCAAAGATCCGGACTTCCTTCAGAGGACGGGCGCACAGCATGGCCTCCAGCTGGGTGGCAGCCTGACCGCCGGTACCGATCAGGGCACCGATGGCGGCGTCCTTGCGGCCCAGTGCGGAGAAAGCGGCACCGGAAGCAGCACCGGTACGCAGCTGGGTGACATAGGTACCGTCCATGACGGCGGACACCAGACCATTGGTGCCGTCGATCAGCAGCACCTGTGCCGGAGAGGTGGGCAGACCCTTCTTCAGGTTATCGGAGAAGATGTTGACGATCTTCAGGGAAGCGCAGTCCATGTCTTCCACATAGGCGGGCATGAACAAGAACGTACCGTTATGCTTGGGTGCCTGAATGTTGGTGCGCAGCGGCACTTCGCTCTTGCCCTGAGAGTAGAGCATAAAGGCCTGCTTCACAGCCTCGATGGACTCGGGCATCGAGAATACCTTATGAATATCTTCGCGATTGAGTAAAATCATTTGTATCTACCTTTCCAACTTTGTTTGTACAATGTGTACGGATACAGTTATCAGTTCTCTGCCGTCTTGGCAGGAGCCTCCTTGGACAGTGCCTGCTTGAAGGTGGTGATGCTGGCGATAAAGACAACCACAACCACGATCCAGACCAGCAGATCCTTGTTCATGTTCTTGACGAAGAACGCAGCAACGGCGACGCCCAAAACGCCGGTCACCATGATGATCAGGGACATCAGACGCTCATACTTGCCCTCACGCACAAAGGTGATGGAGGACATGGGCATTACGGCGGCGCAGGCACCCATCATGATGGGGAAGGAAACCAGAGGATCCATACCGCAGAAGTACACGATCGCCATGCAGGGCGCATAGAAACCGACACCGACGGACTGGCCGATACCGCAGAAGAACAGGCCGATAGAGGCCAGCACCAGCGTCATGCCGCGAAGCCCCAGAGCCTCGTTGCCCTGGCCCAGAATGTCCAGTACGCCGGACTGGCGCAGTGCCATGAGCACGGAGGTCAGCATCAGAGCGGTAGCGATGATCATCTGCACCTTCTTGATGGGCAGACGGGAAACCATGCGGGCACCGACGATACCGCCGATGATGGCCGCAATGATCAGAGTGATCAGGGTCAGGGAATCCATCTGTACGATCAGCAGGAAGATGAAGCCCTCGAACATGACCGGGATGGTGTTGGCCACGTTCAGCGTACCGGGCAGGTACGTGTCATCACGCACCAGATGGAAAATCTTGTAGATGATGGTCTGAGGACCGAAGGAGCCGATACCAATGGTATCACCGAAGTTGGTCACGAAACCCTGAATGGCGTTGACCGTGTTTTTGAGGGCACCGTCGCTGTGGATCTCTGCACGGTGCTTCCACACATCACCGAGGAACACGACGAGATATGCCAGCATGAGGGCACCCAGACCAATCTGAAGAACTAAAAGCATTTGATTCTCTCCTTTTGTGCAGCACCGGTGGCCTGCACCTTTTCATAGTGATGAGCCGTTTTTCGGCCCCGCTCCACGGGCCTGCACTGTGAGAATACGCTTTCTGAGAAAGCACACACGCGTCTCCTCCGTGCGCTCTTGATTCCGACTTTGTCTCCGCCATTCCCACCTCTGTGGAAACCAAGCCGTATTCAGCTGTGGGGTTCCCGCAGGTCCACCCTGTCAGCTCTGGATGGACAGGAATCTTTTCGCTGCCGCAGGTGCCGCAGTGTCACAACCGCTCGGCCGCCGCCATGTGGTGTGGTGGATGCATCCGGCCGATGGTTGTTAAATTTCTGTCATTGTCTGCATCATACTCCTTTCTTTCCCAATATGCAAGCTAATTTTTCATATATAAAATATATTCAGCCTTTTTACCAAGTTTTTTCGCGGTTTTTTGTGCTTATAGGAAAATTCATTATGCATGATATGTTGTTTTTGCCACATTTTCGCAGGATCCCTCCTCCATCAGCGACGTACCCACTTCGTCGGAAAATATCATATTTCCATGTTTAATCCGAATTTATTATTATATAGTTGAACTATTCTCGCCATAAATTTGATAAATCGCTCATTCTTTGCTCTTGCCTCATTTCTTTCATATAAGCACTTTTTTGCCTTTGTGCGAAATTTTCCCGTTTTTATTTTCGATAAACAGTTTCTTTCCTAACAACATTGTGGTATACTGGATTTATTATCGCATTTTTCGCATCAAAGACCACAAACCGAATGGCCGGCTGTCCCTTTTTTCCGACAGCCTCCGCATTCCATGATTATAGGAGAGCAAGGAAGCATGAAAGACTCGAAGTACATTGGCATTTCCGTCAATAAACTGCGGAAAGATGCCGGCATGACCCTCAAGGAACTCAGCGAAAAGACCGGATTGTCCCAAGGATTCCTGTCCAAATTTGAGCGGGGACAGACCACCATCGCCGTGGACAGTCTGCTGCAGATCGCAGCGGCACTGGGAACCTCCATTGACCAGCTGCTGGCCCAAAAGGGCACCGAGGAGTCCCCGTCCAAGGCATCGCATATCATCCACCGGAGCTACGAGAACTCGGTGCTCTACATGGAAAACAGCTTCATCAACTATCAGATCACCAACGGCTTTCTCGGCATGGACGTCTTTCCGAAGCTGACCGTCCTGCTGCCCACGCCCGCCCCCCACGAGACGCCGCTGTTCTCGCACACGGGACAGGAGTTCGTCTATGTGCTGGAAGGTGTTCTGACACTGCAGATCGAGTCCCACACATACGAGCTGTTCCCCGGCGATACCGCTCACTTCAAATCCAACACCAAGCATAACTGGTGGAACAACTCCAACCGCAACACAACCATCCTGACCATCCACACCCCCAATGTGTTTGCCAACGATGAGCCCTCCGCTCCGGCACAAAAAAATAAAAACGGCGATTTCTTCGTCGACTGATCGACTCCCCCGAACCGGGACGGCTTTCTCCGCCGCCTGTTCGGGGGAATTTTTTCAGACAACAGCAGCTCTTTCACCGCTGTCGGAGCGATTTTTCCCGCCCTGGTCAACCGCTGCTTTCGCCCATTTCCAACCTATGGAACGTTCTATACATTCAGCCATATTTTGCATTATTTCCTGTTAAAACAACAAGTTTCAATCATAAAATAAATAAATTCTGTCCCGTTTGTGCATTTTTAATAAGTTAGGCGCAGAATTTTCGGCGCATCGTTTCTCTGATCTTTTCCCCATAGACGAGATTTTCCCCCGTCTCTATGCTATACTGACATTGGAACAAACCGGAACCTCTCCGGCAACAGAGGAACACATAAGGAGGAAACTGATTTATGGCAATCAAGGTAGGAATTAATGGTTTCGGCCGTATCGGCCGCATTGCGCTTCGCATCCTGGAGGAGCGGGGCAGCAGCACCTATCAGGTCTGTGGAATCAACCTGCGCAACGCCGATCTGGACTACATGGTCTACCAGGTGAAATACGACAGCGTTTTCAAAACCTTCCGCGGCACGGTGGAGCACGATGACCGGCATCTCATCATCAATGGCAAGAAGATCCGCGTCTACAGCGAGAGCGACGCCGCCCTTATCCCCTGGCACGACTGCGGCGCCGAGTACATCATCGAGTCCACCGGCGTATTCAACACCACGGAAAAGGGGTCGCTGCATCTCCTCAACGGTGCCAAAAAGGTCATTCTCTCCGCTCCGGCCAAGGATGACGTCACCCCCACCTTTGTCATGGGCGTCAACCACAAGAACTATACCCCCGACATGAATGTGGTCTCCAACGCCTCCTGCACCACCAACTGTCTGGCCCCCATGACCAAGGTCATCAACGACACCTTCGGCATTGAACAGGCTCTCATGTCCACCATTCACGCCGCCACCGCCAAGCAGAAGGCCGTGGACGCCCGTGCCGGCCGTGACTGGCGCACCGGCCGCAGCGTGCTGGGCAACATCATCCCCTCCTCCACCGGCGCCGCCAAGGCCGTGGGTCTGGTCATCCCCGAACTGAAGGGCAAAATGACCGGCATGAGCTTCCGCGTCCCCACCAACGACGTCTCGGTGGTGGATCTCACGGCACGGCTCAAGCATCCGGCCAGCTATCACGACGTATGCGTCGCCATGGAGAACGCCGCCCGCAACAGCATGAAGGGCATCATCTCCTGCACGACCGATCAGGTGGTTTCCTCCGACCTGACCGGCTTCTCCGAGACCTGCATTTTCGATGAAACCGCCGGCATCATGCTGGACAACAACTTTGTCAAGCTGATCGCATGGTACGACAACGAGTGGGGCTACACCAACAAGATCATGGATCTGATCTCCTATATGTACAGCGTAGACCATCAGGAGTGATCCTGCCCTACAGCCAAAAAAAAAGACACCCATTTCGGGTGTCTTTTTTCGTGGTCAGCCATTCCGTACAAGCAGCGACCACAAGAGAAATCAGCTGGCCGCACTGGCTCGTGTCACATTTTTGATCCAGCGATACGAATTGGTATACCAGAAAATCACAGGACACTTCAACAGCTGTTCGCTCTTCAAGCAGAAAAATACGGCTGCAGCCGGCAGATGCAGCACAAAGGCCGCCACCAACGCTGCCGGAAGGATAATGAGCCACATGAAGATAAAGTTGTTTTTCATGGAAAATTCCGGCGAGCCGCCGGCACGGATGATACCCACATCTGCGGCCATCTGATAGCACGTCCCCACAGACGTAATCGCCATCACCGCAATGAACTGGGTCGTCACCTCCCGTGTCTGGGCGGTCAGGGTAGGATAGAACCCCAGAATAAGATCGGTGGACAGATAGATGGCTGCACCGGTCACAAGCCCCAGCCCCAGAAAGACCCACTGAAAGGTAAAGGTCTGCTTGTGGAGGAAGTCCCGATCACCCCGTCCCACCGTCTTGCCGGTGAGGATCGCCGCAGCGCTGGCCGCCCCATAGCCCACCACCGAGATGATCTGGAACGTGAGCACGGCAATGGAGTTGGCCGCAATGGCCTCTGCCGAGTCCCGCAGATGGCCGATGATGGCCGTCTGGATGATCTGCGCCACGCCCCAGGTGGCCTGCGTCACCAACAGCGGCAGAGAGACATGGACATAATCCCGGACATACGAGGTGTCGATCCGGATCAGATTTTTCACCCGCAGCTGCAAGCGCTTCTCCCGGTACTTCACATAGTACGCCACGATCCCCAGTTCCACCGTCCGAGACACCAAGGTGGCGATGGCCGCCCCCTCGATCCCCAGCTCCGGAAAGCCGAAGTTGCCGTAGATCAGGCACGTGTTGAGCACAATATTGATGCACAATGTGGAAAAAGACAGGACATAGCCGATCCTGACAATCCCGATGGAGCGCAGCGAGGCCGTCAGGGTATTGGTTGCCGTGAAAATCAAATAAGTGAAGCAGACGATCCGCAGATACTTGGCCGCCTCGGCCGTGATGACCGGGTCGTTGTTGATAAAGCCCAACAGCGTCTCCGGAAACAGCAGTGCCAGCACAAACATAACAAAGGCAATGCTCAACCCGAAGCGCAGCCCCACGCCGATGATATGGCGGATGGGCGTAAACTCATTCTTGCCCCAGTACTGCGCTCCCAACACCACTACGCCTTCGCTGACACCCACCACCAGCATCTGCAGCAAAAACTGAAACTGGTTGCACAGGGCAATGCCGCTCATCGCCTCCTGCGAGTAGCGTCCGATCATCATATTATCCGCCAGATTGACCGAGTATGTCAGAAGATTTTGCAGCGCCAGACTCATGGTCAATGCAAAAAAGGTGCGGTAAAACTTCGGATCACGGATGAACTTTTGCATCAGCTCACACCTTTTCTTCCAACGTCGACACCTCGATCCCACACTCCTCAAAGCGTGCCCGATAGGCCGCAGGACAGCTGTCCGTGATAATGTAGTTCACATCCGTCAGCGGTGCCGCAGAATACATGGACAGGCGGTCAAACTTACCGGAATCCGCCATCAGATACCACTCGTTGGCAATGGAAGGCAGATACTTGTAAATGTAGGTACTGATGATGGAATTGACTGTAAGCCCTTTCTCCAGATCAATTCCGGAAATGCTAGTAAAAGCTTTATTAACACGGATATTCTGGGTAAAGTTGGTGGGGTCCTCCGGGCTGGCAAACAGTGTCTTGCCATCGGTGGATGTTACCTCCCCTCCGATGAGATAGATCCGCGCTCCGGAACTGAGCAGATCGTCCAGTGCCGTAATATTATTGGTGACCACCGACAGATTGGAAAACTTGTGCAGCAGCTTTGCCAGAATACAGCACGTACGCCCCGAACCTAAAAAAATCACATCTCCGTTGTGGATCTTTGTACAGGCCACCTCGGCCAAGCGATACAGTACCGGGTTATCAAAGCAGATCGCCGGCGTCTGCGCCGTGCTGGTCTGATTCTCCGCCAGCACGCCACCGCCGTAGACCCGCTTCAAAACACCCTCCTGCTCCAATTTTGCCAGATCCTTGCGAATAGATACTGCGCTGACCTTATAATACTCGGAAAGGCCATTGACAGACACTTCTTTTCTGGCATAAAGAAGATTTCGGATTTCATCCAGTCTTTTCATCGTGGGAACCCCTTTCGTTTCATTGTTGATCGATCGCTATATTTCGCTTTCGCTTTCAACATCATATTAATCGAAACAGTCGAAATAGTCAATAAGAGATCGGTAAATCTCTGTTTTTCTTGCATTTTCCACAGATAACCATGTGCTAACCGAAACAAAAGAAATATATCGAAACTTTTTTGCAAACGTATGTATAATCATATTGCACAGAATATGGAAATCATTTCTGTCCTAAATGTCGAATTTACCAAATGCAAGACAACGAAACTTGAAAAAGTGAAAGTGGCGGTGGTAGTATGAAGTCACAAAGCAAAGATAATGAAATGTAACCGAAACAAAAGGAAGGACGAACATGAACAAAACTCTTGAAATTGTCACAGCGGGCCGTGCAGGAATCGATTTCAACACAACGGTCCTGAACGCCACGTTCGCAGACACGCCTTCTTTCCAAAAATCCATTGGAGGATCTCCGGCAAACATTATTCAAGGCGCTGCCAAACTGGGGCTGAAAAGCGGCTTCATCGGCAAGGTTTCCGGTGACGGCATGGGAGAGTACATCCTCAACACCTTTACACAGTTGGGAATCGACTGCTCCGGACTCGTTATCGACCGTACCGGCGCCAAAAACTGTCTGGCCATCACAGAGATTGTCAGCGCCGACGGCAGCGGCACCTACTGTTCCGAAGACAAGACCACCTTCCACCACGGAACCTACCTCTACCGTGAACACACGGCTGATATGCTGATCACTCCGGAGGAGATCAATGAAGAGGTCATCGCCAAGGCGCAGTACGTGCTCCTCTCCGGCACCGCCTTTTCCGCAGAGCCCTCCCGCAGCGCCATGTTCCGGATCATGGAATATGCTGAAAAGCACGGCACCAAGATTGTTCTCGACATCGACTACCGTCCCTTTGGTTGGAAGGATCTGGAAGAAGCCTCTGCCTGTTACCAGAAGATCTGCAGCATGACTCATATTATTATCGGCAACCGTGAGGAGTTCGATGTGGTAGAGCACACCACCATGCCGGGAAACAAGGACAACGCGATCTCTGCCAAAGCCTTTCTGGAAAAGGGCGCCGAGATGGTGATCGTAAAGGACGGCGGCAACGGCTCGGATACCTACCTCCCCGACGGAAGTGTGATCCGCTGCGGCGTCATCCCCACCCAGATCGTCAAAACCTTTGGTTCCGGCGACGCCTATGCCGCAGGCTTTCTGTACGGCCTGCTTCGGAACAACGACATCCTCTACGCCATGCAGCTGGGCTCCGCCTGTGCCTCCTTGGTTCTGACCAAGATCGACTGCGCTCCGGCCATGCCCGACTTTGCCACAGCGGAGGCACACAGAAGTAAACACCAGCAGGAGATGACACGATGAAGTGGGAAAAAGATTATGTAAAAGAAGCCTCCGGCGCACAGCGCATTATTGCCGGATTCAACATCTTCGGTCACGAGGACGCCGGCGCCGTAATCCGGGCCGCCGAACGGGCAAAGGCCCCGGTTCTCCTGATGGTGAATCGTGATGCTCGGCGGGATCTGGCCATCGAGCACTGGGGTGCACTGCTCCGGTCCATGGCCGAGAAGGCCAGCGTCCCCGTGGGCGCCCATCTGGACCACTGCAGCGACCCGGAGAACATCCGCCGCGCTATCAACAGCGGCTTCACTTCCGTTATGTTTGACGGCTCTAAGATGCCCTTTGAAGAGAACCTTCGCATCACCAAGATGCTGGCCGAGGAGGCCCACGCCAAGGGCGTGCTGATCGAAGGCGAGTTGGGCAACGTCCCCTACAGCGACATGGGCTCCATGGATGTCAGAATGACCAAACCGGAAGAGGCCCGTCTCATGCAGGAGAACACTTCTCTGGACTGGCTGGCCGTCTCGGTGGGCAACATCCATCGCTTGGCCGACCGCAAGGTTCCCATCCACTTTGATGTTCTGCACACAGTGCAGGAGGCGTGCTCACTGCCCTTGGTGATCCACGGCTCCTCCGGCATCTACGACGAGGATATGCAGAAGCTGAAGCACGAGAAGATCGGCAAGATGAATCTGGGCACGTCCCTCCGCAAGATTTTCGGCGACACCATGCGTGCGGAAATGGAGGCCCGGCCCACGGAATTCGATCGGCAGAAGCTGATGAAAAAATCGGTAGAAAACGTAGAAGAGGCCGCCTACAACATACTGATGAGTTTGATGTAAGTGTGATCATGAAAGGAGTACTGAACAATGAGCGAGAATAGATTGCATCGGGAAGAGGATTTTGCCCTGGGGTATAACACCATTACCGATCTCTACGGCGAGCACAAGGAGATGATGATGGACTTCGGCATCCTGAAGATGAACGAAGGCATGGTCTTTGAGGACGACCGCCCCGAACTGGAGCGTGTGTACCTGCTGATCTATGGTAAGATCGAGGTGGAATTCGACGGGCAGAAGGTCACCGCCGAGCGCGGCTCCTATCTCAACGAGAACATCTGGTGCGTCAACGTACCGAAAAACGTAAAGCTGACGGTGAAGGGTCTGGCCGAGGACAGTGAGATCGCCGTGATGCGCACCGAAAACGACCGCGAGTTCGCTCCCGTCGTTCGCTGCGGAGACAAGATCACCAACGAAGTCCGTGGCAAGGGCTTCATGAATGAGGCCGGCACCCGGATCGTCCGCACGGCACAGGACATCCGCCTGTCCCCCGAGTCCAATCTGATGTTCGGCGAGGACGTGCACTACCCCGGCAAGTGGTCAGGCTTCCCCTCCCATTCCCACAACCAGCCGGAGATCTATTTCTACAAATTCTACCCCAAGAACGGCTTCGGCCTGCTGCGTCTGGGGGACGAGGGTGTACTGTTGGAGCATAACGACACCGTGAAAATCATCCCCGATCTGGTACATCCGCAGGTGACCGCTCCCGGTTATGCCATGTACTACATCTGGGTGATCCGCCATCTGGACGGCAACCCCTATATCAAACCCAACTTCGACCCCCAGCACCTGTGGGTCGAGCAGCCCGGCGCCAAGTATTGGCCGGAGATCTAAGCATACAGCAGGAGGAAAGAGCAAAATGAGAGAAACGATCCGCTTAACAATGGCGCAGGCTCTGGTCAAGTTCTTGACAAAGCAGTACATTTCCGTTGACGGTGAAAAGAGCAAGTTTGTCCACGGTGTGGCCGGCATCTTCGGCCATGGCAACGTGGTGGGCATCGGTCAGGCACTGGAACAGTACAAGGACGAGATCCGCTACATCCCCGGCAAGAATGAGCAGGAGATTGCCCATGCCTGTACCGCCTTTGCCAAACAGAACCGCAGACGTGCCATCATTCCCTGCACCGCCTCCATCGGCCCCGGTTCTCTGAATCTGGTCACCGCTGCCGGCACGGCCACCGTCAACCGCATCCCGTTGCTGCTTTTCCCCGGCGACATCTACGCCGACCGTCAGCCCGATCCCGTGCTGCAGCAGATGGAGAACGAGGCCGACTACACCGTCTCCGTCAATGATGCGCTCAAGCCCGTGTGCCGCTACTGGGACCGTGTGCTGCGCCCCGAACAGATCATGACCGCCATGCTCAACGCCATGCGCACGCTGACCGACCCCGCCAAGACCGGCGCCGTGGCCATCTGCCTGCCGCAGGACGTACAGGGCGAGGCATACGACTATCCCGTCGACTTCTTCAAAGAGAGAGTCTGGTACGTGGACCGCACCCCCGCCTGCGAGGATGCCATCGAGCGTGCCGCCGCTCTGGTGAAGTCCTCGAAAAAGCCGGTGATCCTCTCCGGCGGCGGTGTCCGCTACAGTGACGCCGGCAAAGCGCTCTACGCCCTGAGCTCCCAGTACGGTATTCCCGTCTGTGAGACCCAGGCCGGCAAGGGCGAGATCGACAGCAGCTACGGGCTGTATTTGGGCTGCGCCGGCATCTGCGGCACACTGGCCGCCAATCTGGTGACCAAGGACGCCGATCTGGTGATCGCCGTAGGCACCAAGCTCAACGACTTTGTGACCAACTCCAAGTGGGGCTTCCGTGATGACGCCAAGATGATCGGCATCAACACCTCCCGCATGGATGCCATGAAGCTGGACGGCGAGTGCGTTGTGGCCGATGCCCGTGCCGGCATGGAGGCTCTGGCCAAGGCGCTGAACAGCTATCAGGCCGCATGGGGCACACAGGTGGCCGAGGCCAGACAGCTGTGGGAGGAAGAGCGTGCCAAGTTGGCACAGATCGAGCTGCCCAACGGCTTCAGCCAGACCCGTGCTCTGATGGATCTGGACAACCTGCTGACCGCAGAGGAGAACATCGTGGCCGCTTCCGGCTCCCTGCCCTCCGACTTGGAGCGTGTCTGGACCGCCAAGCGGCCGGGCCAGTACCATTTGGAATACGGCTTCTCCTGCATGGCCTACGAGATCTCCGGTGCTCTGGGCGTCAAGCTGGCCGAGCCCCAGCGGGAAGTCTACGCCTTCATCGGCGACGGCGGCTTCATGATGGGCCACTCCGATCTGGTCACCAGTTTGCAGGAGCGTCAAAAGATCAATGTGCTGCTCTTCAAGAACAGCGGTCACCAGTGCATCCACAACCTGCAGCGTTCGCAGGGGTCCGACACTTTCGGTACGGAGTTCCGTTTCCGTGAGGAGAGCACCCACGAACTGTCCGGCGAGTATCTGCCCATCGACTTCTGCAAGCTGGCCGAGGGCTACGGCGCCAAGGCCTATCGTGCCACCAACTCCGCCGAGCTGAAGGCCGCCATTGAAGAAGCACGGAAGCAGACCGTTTCCACTCTGATCGAGATCGACGTTCTGCCCGGAACCATGACCGGCGGCTACGCCAACTTCTGGAGAGTCGGCACTGCCGAGGTTTCCGAGAAGCCCGCCATTCAGGAGGCATACAGCAAGCTGCACGAAGTTGTCAAGGATCTGCGCAAGTATTAATCCGTTCCCAAAAACGTCCGAGTTTTAGTTTAAATTTTAAATTAAAAGGAGAAACAAGTTATGAAAGTCGAATTTGGTTGCGCTCCCATCAACTGGAGCAACGATGACCTGCACTCTCTGGGCGGTGAACTGACCTATCAGCAGTGCCTGAGCGAGATGGCTTTGGCCGGCTACAAGGGCAGCGAAGGCGGTTGGAAGTACCCCGAAGATCACGCAACCTTGAAGAAGGCACTGGATCTGCGTGGTCTGGTGATCTGCAATATGTGGTTCTCCACCTTCTTCACCACTTTCGAAAACGAAAAGACCTACGAAGCGTTCGACAAGCACATGGAGCGCACCTACGCTCTGGGGGCCCGTGTCGTGGGCTGCGGTGAGTGCGGCGTGACCGTACACGGTCAGGAAGAGACGCCTCTGTTCTCCAAGGCTCCCGTGCTCAGCGATGCCCAGATGAAAAATCTGGCCGAGGGCCTCAACGAGCTGGGCCGCCGTGCCAAGGCCAAGGGCATGAAGCTGTGCTTCCACCCCCACGTCGGCACCGGCATCCAGACACTGGAAGAGATCGACACACTGATGGAGCTGACCGATCCCAACCTGGTCTATCTGCTGTTCGATACCGGCCACTCCACCACCGGCGGCAACGACGCCGTGGAGATCATCAAGAAGTACATCAACCGTGTGGGTCACATCCACGTCAAGGATGTCCGCCGCAGCGTATTTGAGGAGGTCAAGTCCGGTGATCACAGCTTCCTGTGGGGTGTCAAGAACGGTATGTTCACCGTGCCCGGCGACGGCGACTGTGTAGACTGGGACGGCGTGTTCGACGTCATCAAGAACAGCGATTACGAGGGATGGATCGTCGTTGAAGCCGAGCAGGACCCCGCCAAGGCCGATCCTCTGGAGTACGCCCAGAAGGCCCGTGCTTTCATGAGAGAAAAGCTGGGCTGCTAACCATCAGACAAAACACAACAAACCGGATAAATAAAAATATAGGGAGATATGAGATATGTTTAACGAAGAACTGCATCTTGATAAGCCTTTGAACTGGGGTATGGTCGGCGGCGGCCGCGGCAGCCAGATCGGTTTCATCCACCGCAACTCCGCACTGCGGAGCCGTCTATTCAATCTGGTGGCTGCTGCTTTCGATATTGACCCGGAGCGTGGCCGTGAGTTTGGTGTGAACTGGGGCGTTGACAGCGATCGCTGCTATCCCGACTACAAGACCATGTTTGAAGAGGAAGCCAAGCGTCCCGACGGCATTCAGGCCGTGACCATCGCTACCCCGAACTTCCTGCACTACGAGATCTGCAAGGCAGCCCTGAACGCCGGTCTCCATGTGGTATGTGAAAAGCCCCTGTGCTTCACCGCTGCCGAGGCTGACGAGCTGGTGGCTCTGGCCAAAGAGAAAAACCGCGTGGTCGGCGTGACCTACGGCTACACCGGCGCTCCCATGATCCATCAGGCCCGTGAGATGATTGCTCACGGCGAGCTGGGCGAGATCCGTGTCATCAATATGCAGTTTGCTCACGGCTATCACAATGTGGCGGTCGAGGAGCACGACGAGGGCACCAAGTGGCGCGTCAACCCCAAGACCTCCGGCCCCTCCTACGTACTGGGTGACGTGGGAACTCACGCTCTGTATCTGGCCGAGTGCATGATCCCCGATCTGAAGATCGACAGCCTGATGTGCTCCCGCCAGAGCTTCGTCAAGAGCCGTGCTCCGCTGGAGGACAACGCCATCGTACTGCTGAACTTCTCCAACGGCGCTGTGGGCAACCTGTGGGCCAGCGGCATCAACACCGGCTCCACCCACCAGCAGAAGATCCGCGTGGTCGGCTCCAAGGCCAGCCTGGAGTGGTGGGACGAGCATCCCAACCAGCTGATCTTCTCTCCCATGAA
>JAHHSI010000018.1 GCA_020025275.1 Oscillospiraceae bacterium
CGCCCATATGGCGCTTTACACTTGCGTTCTCCTAAAAATATGATAAAATGAAATGGATGATTTCCCCAGTTTTTCTGTATTTTCTGCATGGAATAAACTGGATTTATTTTCCCTTTACCAATCGTTTTGTTTGACTCCTGCTGCGGATATCTTCTGCAATGTTTAAAGTACGCAGAACAGCTGCCGAGGGTGACCCGTGAGTAATGGTCCATGTGATCTGAGATGCACAGCCCGGTCCTCCCCTTACCAACAAATGGCAGACGATTCCGGAGAGGCGCATATCATTGGGTGATCGTGAAAATTTGTAAAAATATGGAAAAGAGTACTGGATACTCGAACCGACTTCATCCGAAGCGGAAGATCATTTTCCTGCAAAGCAACAACTCATCGAAAAGAAAAGGAAACGAGCAACCATGGGAGACGCTGCAAGCTGTACACTGGAAGAATTATCCAAAAAAAATCAGATTCTCCTGACAAAATCACAGAGGATGTATCTGAAAATAAAGCGAGTGCTTGACTGTCTATGCTCCCTGTTGGCACTCATTGTTTTGTCACCGCTTTTTTTGATCATTGCAATTCTGATCAAATTTGCTTCCCCCAGAGAGAGCGTCCTGTTCAAGCAAAAGCGCATCGGCCAGAACGGTCAGCCTTTTTGGATCTACAAATTCCGCAGCATGAAGCAAGGGACCCCGGAGTTAGGCACGGAGGAATTTACCGATGCAACCCGGTACATAACAACTGTCGGAAAATTTATCCGGAAAACCAGTTTGGATGAGCTGCCACAGCTTTACTGCTGTCTTGTGGGAACCATGAGTCTATGTGGCCCTCGGCCATTGATTGCCCGAGAAAATGAGATTCATTTTCTCCGCGGCTACTACGGTGTGTATCAGGTAAAGCCCGGCATCACTGGTCTTGCGCAAATCAATGGGCGCGATCAGATGAAGATTTATGACAAGGTCAGTTGGGATCGTGCTTATGTCAAAAACGTATCCTTTGCCCTGGATCTCAAGATTTTATGGAAAACATCTTTGAAGGTCCTGCGGAGAGAAGGCTTTCAGGATCATTCAGCGGAGGACGCAGCGAAAACGTAACTCCTGCAGTTCTCCGGGATTTTCTCCGTATTCACTCCCTCCTCTGCGGACAAGGGCCGCTGTAGCCCCGTGCAAGCAATCAATTCGGCGTTCACCAGCTTCTGCTTGGGCTTGGGCAACAGTTTCATACGATGATAATAGGCGTGGCTCCTTGAGGAGCCACGCCTTACTTCTTTCGTTCTTGCCGCTATTTAGAGGCAAGCTTCGTATTTGATATGATGGTCTTTTGCATACTGCTCTGCATACGACCCCTGTGCACAAACGATTTTCAGCTTATCACAGCCATAAAACGCCTCTTCGCCAATAAATCCAACCGTTGCAGGAATCACGATTTCCGCCAGCGCTTTGCAGTCGCGGAACGCACGGTACTCAATATGGCTTGTTCCCTGCGGGAGTACAACCTTTGTTAACTTCTTACAGCTGTTGAATGCACTCCGGCAGATATACTTGAGATCTCTGGGCATTTGTACCTCGCTCAGGTTCGTGCAGCAATAGAACGCTTCCTGTCCGATATTTTCTACCGAATCGGGCAGCACGACAGACTTCAGGAACTCGTTTCTGCTAAAAGCTCTGCTGTAAATTCTTAATATAGGAAGGTTATTATATAGTTCCGGAATCTGCAGCTTTGCCGCCGTACCTACGTAGTGATCGAATTCAACAATATCGTCCTGCCGGAGGCGGAAAGTGAATTCGCCCTCGCTTTTAACTTCACCCTCGTTGAACTGCTGTTCGTTCTGGAATTTCGTTCCGTACACGTGGTCGACCGTCTTTGCAAGCGCCGCTCTGAATTGTCCGCTCTTATAGAAGGTTACGTCCTCTCTCTGCACGTTGTTTCTGATCCAGTCATCCAGTTCTTCGCGGGAGTCAATAAAGAGTGCGTTTTTGTCCCCGGATTCCATAAGCGCCTTATAGGTATATTCGCTGTCTCCTGCGTAGAATACGAAGGTATCAATATCCAGCTTTGCCAACGAATATCCTAAATCCGTGTGCATTTTCTCTGAATTTTCACCCAACTTGTCAATATGCCCCGTAACAAAAATCTTCCGGCCTTCCCCATTCATTTTAATGGATGCCAGTGTTTCCGCAGACCCCAAGACAGAGGTGGGCTCTGCATTGAAGCAATCCACCATGATCTGGTATCCGCCGACATTCAGCATATTCTGCCGCATACCATCTGGCTCATACTGTCCAATCAGCTGGATGATCTCAGTCATAGCCACACCCGCCCAGCGGCCAATGGCAATGGCTGCGAGGGCATTGTATACATTGTGCTTTCCAAATAATTTCAGTTGTACCGGATAAGATCCTTCTTTGCAAATCAGCTGAAACCGAGTCCCCTCCCGGGTAATCTCAACATCCTCTGCATAGTAATCTGCGTCTTTATCATTCATTGCATACGAGATGACACGATGATAGTACTCCGAATTTTTCAGAATTGCATCATCATAGTTAACAACTACGATTCCTCCAAATTTGGCATATCTCTCAAGACTACTTTTATCGTTAAAAATTCCTTTTCGGGTCAAATATTTATCCAAATGAGATGTTCCGATATTTGTCAGAACCACCGCATCTGAATGCAGTGTGTAGGCAGAGCTTTCAATATATCCCGGCTGAACACCACCAACTTCCTGCACCCAATATTCATGGGCGGGAGTAAGCTGCTGGAAGTTGCGCAGAATGGCACCGTGGCTGTTCGCCATGGTATGATGTGTCAATGTATTGAACTTCTTATCGATTACAGAATTGATCAGTCCGGTTGTGGTTGTCTTACCCACGCTGCCTGTAATCGTGATCCTTTTGGCATTACAGCCCTGCTCACAATACTTTTCAACCCGTTCGACGCACTCCATTGGGTCGTCAACAACCACAATTCTCTTATCTGAATATTCTCTTGCATATTTTGCTTCACAGAAAACAACCGAGGCACCTTTGGTCAAAGCTTCCTCAATGGTTCTCCGCTGGCCATACCAACGGCCAACAATGATCGCATCTCCCGGCTTTGCATAGACAGACTGCGTCAGTACACGGTTGATACGTGCATTTTTCAGGATTTTATTATTGTATTTTGCCCCGATGATTTGTGACAGTGAACTTATTGTAAATTCACGATAATACTTTCCTATCATATCATTCCTGCCTCTCTTCCATAGGTTTCATGTGTTGGGTTAGACGTTTGTAAATGACTCTGGTGTCCGCAGCCGCTCCTCATCGATTTTCATGCAAGGTTTGGTCGCAGTCATTAGAGTGTCCCCTACCAGAGGGCCACGAGAGCCTCTTGCGCTCCTCCGGTCTTTGCATCGTTTTACATCTTCTCTGCTTTCATTTTACTTCCGCTCAAGCAAAGTCTCTGCTCCTTAGGGAATAATGCGTCGAATCTCAGCTGGCAGGCACGCTTTCACTGTGTTCGCGTAACGAATCATAACTTTCTACGCAGAATTTCACAGAACCTGCCAGTATTTGATTTTGAAAATACAGGACAAATTATACCACGATTTCTTCTTTTTTGTAATAATTTGTTGAAACAGCGCTTGTATTTTTCGGGGCCGGATTGAGGCGCTCATTTTCAAGACCCAAAATGACCTCGGGCTGGATCCAGGGGCGATTCTGAATCTGACTGGTTTCCTCGTGGGTCAGGTACCCTCTGTAGGTTACCAGACCGCGTCTGAGAAATCCGTCCTTTTGGCAAGCTGTCTGGATTCCCTGATTCAAAATGCTGCGGATATGTCCCTCCACCGAAGCCGCATACGCAATCGAGGCCGTCTTAGCGATCACGCTGGGAATATTGCTCACACAATAGTGCACGACCCCCTCCTCGATATACATCGGGTCTTCATGGGTGGTTTCATGGAATGTTTCGATCACGCCGTAGTCATTGCTGATATCGACAATGACCGAACCTCTCTGCATAGAGCGCACCATCTCACGGGTGATCATATACTCCTTGTTGCTCTTATCCCAGCGCACACAGTTGACCACCAGATCCACCAGAGGAAGCATCTTCTCAAGGTTATATCTGCTGCCGATCATGGTACTGACTGCGCCGTTATACTTGGAGCTGATCTCACGCAGATGACCAATGGTCTTGCCCATAACGATCACATTGGCACCGTTGTTCTGTAGGACCTCAATGGCACCCTTGCCCACGGTACCGCAGCCGATCACCAGAACCGTCATGTTCGGTGCAGCGCCCAGACCACTGACAAATTTACCCATACCGCCATTGTTTGACATAATGGCATACAGTCCCAGAAATGCGCCAACCTTTCCGGCAGCTTCACAGTTGGGCGAGCCATAACGATGGGTATCCTCTGCCGTGAACGCAGTGACCTTCTTATCCAACAGCACCTGCACCTCTTCGGGATGTGCTGCCGGGTGAATACAGGTATACACAATCTGATTCTCACGCAGCAAATCATACTCGGACGACTCAAATTCTTTCACCTTAGTGATCATGTCGCAAGTTGCGTAGAGGTCTTCTGCCGTGGGGAGGATCTTTCCTCCCGCATGGACATACTCGTCATCATAGAACCCCGCTGCCTTGCCGGCATCATGCTGAACATACACCTCATGCCCGTCGTTGACGAAGGTATGGATCTCACTGGGAGTCAGGATCACTCTGTTTTCGCCCACTTTGATGTCTTTCAATATTCCTAACTTCATACGTTCCCTCCAAAATATTCTCTCTGCGCTTACTTTGTAATGCTCTTCTTATATTCAATCTTTCTCTTGAAGAAGTCTTTGATCTCCTGACTATGCTCGGCTACCTTATGCAGATCCTGATGAATATTGATTTCGATAATGTTAAAGCCATCTTCCGTAACAGCAATATCAAATCCAAGGTACTCCAGCTCCGGCATGGAGAGGCAGACACGCTTGATCCCATCGCAAATCATATCCCAGTGAGGGATTCTACGGCCGGCAATTTCTGTATTGGTATCCGGATGTCTCTCGCAGGGATAGAACTTGTGGTTAATGATCTTCTCCGGCTGATAAATATAACCATCGGCATCGATCATGGCACAGATACCGCCATAGCCCACGTTATCCGTATAGCCCGTTTTAGAAGAGCCGATCCGGATATAGGTCTGCATGATCTTGGGGTCATAGCCGGTCTCATTGATCGCCATCACACGGATGGAGTTGACCGACTTGGCATAGATCTCCTTGATCTCATGGTGCATATTGATATAGTCGGTAATGACATAGAAGGAGGTCTGGCGTGTGATCAGATCTTTGATGTCCTTCCCCGTTGCGGACTTACCATTGATGTAGTAGCCCTTTTCATCATGCTCCAGACAATAGAACCCGTCGCCGTGTGTTCCCGAAGAGGGTTTAAAAACAAGTTTCTTTTTCTCCTCCAGCAACTTCAAAACGCCGTCCCCGTCTACACTGATGTCGGCCGGGCAGTCTGGCATTCGGATATACTCCGTTTTCCCATTGCGGACAATGGTGCTGAAGTAATACTCCGGGATGATGTCCTTGAACTCATCCAGCACGTACCGGAAGGTCGTCTTATCATTGACCCAGATCTGATAGACGTTGTTGATCCGGTTCAGCCAGTAATAATCATAATCAGACAAAATATCCAGATAGTTATTCTCGTTGAGATTGTATTGCTCGATTCGATACGACAAAAAGCCCCGTTTCCAGCACCACAGCTTCTGCTTCAGACTGGTTTCTTTATACTCAAACAGATCCGCTTTGACGGCAGACAGCCAGAGCCGATACATATACGGCCGCATCCCGGGACGGGCCACTTTCTTGATCCACTTATTCTGCAGGCTATAGACCATACGCTTATACTTTTGTCTGAAGGTCTCCGGATGTGCCCGCTTGAAGGCCGCCTTCTCTTTGAGATATTCGTTCAATTCCGCATCAAAGGGAACATGAGGCAGGAAGGGAGATTGGTTGCAGTTATTGATCACAAACCCATCCTCTTTCAGTGCAATAGACACCGAGAAATAGTTGATCGCTTTCAGTTCTTCTCCCATTTCTAACAAGCGACTCTGAATGTCTGCCCAATTGGGAATTGTATACTGCGTTCCTTCGAAAGTAAATGCACCGGTTGTACGGTCAATGAGGCAATGTGTAGACGTTTTTCCCTGATAGTCGTCAAAAACACTGATGTATGCCGACAGGATCTGCGTCCCCTCTGCATCCACGTTGTCATTGACAATATAGCTCTTGATGATATAGTACTTGTCCCAGTCCGGCACAAATTTATAGCCGTAATCAATGTGATCAATGATCACATACACCTTCTGCAGCCGATAAATGAGGTTGATAAACTCTTTCTGGCTGCAAGGCGCATCGTCTACATACAGCTTCCCATTGGCGGTATACTCGATATTGTATCGCTTTCCCTTAGAGTTCCAAAACGCAGGACGCAGCTCGTACTTGCCGGGATGACTGCGGAAAAAGTGCAAAATATTCTGTATGTATCCATGTTCATACAAATCCGGATAGCGGAAAGTAATTCTTTTTTTCCGGGGAATAACACTGAAGTGCATCGTCGGCAAAATATCGTGAAATGCCGGCAGTCTGCGATTCATCGTATTGATATCTTCAATCCACTTGAAGAAGTGGTTATTGTACGGTCTGAGAGAGAGATAGTCCAAGTCCGTGATCATGTCGCAATTCGGATTGGAAAACAGAGCGTACCGATCAATATTTTTGGCAAGATAGCCCCGCTTGTGGACGGCCTTCAGCTCTTTTGCGCTGTAGATGTCACGATAGATCCGGTCATCCCGCTTTACCTTGAAATACCAACGAGAAGCCGTCAGCCGACTATAGCCTTTCGCTCGATATTGGAACGTATATAGTTCCTTTTTTACCCTTGTAGAAAATTTCATTTTCTGTCTCCCCTATTTCTTCTGCTTCTACTGCTTTTTAGTTTTTGTTTTTCTGTTTTGATACGTACATGGTCCCTTCCGGAATGAAGCGGTTTGGTATTCATGCTCTCATAGCATCGTTTCACCGGTGGAAACATGCCATCCCTGTTTATTTTTCGCTGTTGATCATCGCCGAATAATATTCCACGGCCCGGTCAATGCTGTCATCGCATACGATTTTCCCGTTTTTCAGCACGATCCCACGTTTACAGAACTTCTTAGCCGATGCCGTGGAATGCGTCACGAACAAGAAGGTCGCTCCACCACTCACCAACTCATTGATTTTGTCATTGCACTTCTTGCGGAATTTCTCATCGCCCACGCTCAGTGCCTCATCCACGATCAGGATTTCCGGTTTGATATTGACATTGACCGCAAAACCCAGTCTTGCCTTCATACCGCTGGAGTACATTCTGACGGGCTGGTCGATATAGGGCCCCAGATTTGCAAATTCCACGATGTCCTGTTCTGACTTCTTGATCTCTTCTCTCGTAGCCCCCAACAGTTCTCCACGGAAATAGATGTTTTTTCTTCCCGTCATTTCCGCATTGAAGCCAGCTGTCAATTCCAGCATGGCACTGACGCGGCCGTTAACGCGAATGATGCCGCTCGTGGGGTGCGTTACCCCCGTAATCAGCTTCAACAGCGTCGATTTTCCTGCGCCATTTCTGCCGAAAATGGCCACAGATTCCCCTTGCTTCACGGAAAAAGAAATATCGTTGATTGCATTCTTTCTGAGGCATGTGATGCGCCGGTCGAAGACACTCAGCAAGCGTTTTCTCTCATTTTTATATAGTTTATATGTCTTGCTGACATTCTTGATCTGTATAATATCTTTATTATTCTGTATCATTTTACTCCTTACAGCACATCCGGCACATCATCAGCCAGTCTCTTATAAACGAATAGTGCAAGCATTGTCATAATGATATACATGAACACAAAAATCAGTAACGAATTGAGATCTTCCCATACCCATCTTTTGTAGATCAGAGAATTTCTAAATCCATTGATAATAAATGTGATGGGATTGACCCGCAAAATATGTCGTAAAACATCGTTCTGAACATTACTGGCATCAAAAAAGATTCCTGAAAGCCAAAATAAGCCAATGGTCACTGATTTGATCAGCTGCAAAAAATCCTTACTCATGGACGACAAAATCGCTGCAAACAAGGACCACGACAAAAAGAAGATATACATGACCACAATATAAAACGGGATCTGCAGCCAGTATATATCCGGATAATGGCCGGAAAAAATGTAGAGCAGCAGCATGATTCCAATCAAGGCAACATTGGTCAGCATCAACGTCGTGCTCTCGATGGCAGGGATAACCGCCAATGGAAACTTAATCTTTGTAACAAGATAGCGGTACTTTCTGATGGAGGCCGCCCCCTCCACAAACACATCCCGGATATAAAACCAGGGAATAATGCCTGCAATCAGCCAGAGGAAATAGGAATATCCCTCCACCGGCTTTCCCGTCCGCAGCCCGAAAGCAAAGGCAATATAATAAATTGCAATGTAGGTGGCCGGACGGATAATGGCCCAGGCCCACCCCAGCATGGTATCACTATAGGTGTTCACTAAATCAGATTTTGCCAGTTTGAAAACCTGTTTTCTGTATCGGATCTGTTCCAGCGCTATTTCTCTAAAGGTACTCAATAATAAAACTCCCCCTTCTATGTTGCCATAGAACTTTCTTTTTGAGAGATATGTTTCTCCGTTCTTGTTGTTCCCGATCCAGTCGGACAAGTCGCTCGACAGGTCATTCATCGAAAAATACGTCGCAATGCTGTCCGTTCTGTCCTTCTGCATCGTTACTGCCCCTGCCGCCGTCAGCGCAGGAGAGCGATGGTGAGAGGCAGCGCTGCCTCTCGGTCACCTTGAGACGCTTTTCAAACGGCTCAAGGTCTCGATTGCTCGGATTTCTTTCCCCGATACCCCTCAGAGCTTCGGAGTATGCTGCGATAGTTCTTTTCAAAATAGGCACGCCACTCATTGAAATCATACGCACCACTGCACAATTCTGCAGCCAGCGTTTGCAGCCGGCCTTCCGGGCAGAGATTGATGTTGATCTGTTCCCGCACAAAAATCTCATGGATCATGCGGGGGTCGTAGGCCTCGTTCATTCTGCGAAGCCCCTGCATGACCTGCGGGCGGATACAAATACCGACAAATTCTTTCTCCGCCCGTTTTCTTTCATGCTTCCCTTTTGCATAGAGGATCAGCTCGTCATAGTACTCCAGTCCACTGACATCGTAGTACAGCGAAACCAGATAATGATACATGGCCTTCTCAGGGACACCGACCTGTTCATACAGCTGGGCCACATCCAGATGCACATCCTTGACGGCAATATAGTTATTCTGGCTTTTCAGAACCTTGATCTTCTTCAAGAGGACTGACAGCATGATGACCTCCGCCGATTCCTGTGCATTCATCTGCTCCCGCTCAGCTATATATTCGGAAAACGTGACATAGGGTGTTGCGGCATCAAAAAAACGAAGGTACTCGTCCTTGATTGCACGTCTCCCCTGATCGCTCAACAGCAGGATATCCTTATTTCCTCTGGTCAGGTAGCCTTTTTTCAGCAATTTCCTGGCATAGCTATAGCCGTCCAGAATCTTCAGTTCGCTCTGAAAATAAGGGGGGAAATAGGAGGCCTGATTCACTTCAGGATGGTTGATAATGTATCTAAGAAAAACCGAGCGCACATATCCATTCCAAGCGTTCCGCTCTTTACGGGACTTGCGTATCATGTTGTTTCCTCCGTTGCCGTTTGTATAGTTTCGTCGTCAACAGCTGTGAAATGAGGGCGGAAATAGATCTGTTCTTCCTTCTTTGCCGCATTTTTCTTATTCCGTTGGTACATCCAACAGCCCAAGACTGTAGCAAGCACAGCCCACACAACCGCCACGATCAGTCCGACCCACACCAGCATCGGTGCGTTCCTTTTTTCCGGTTGGAGGGCAAGCCCCTTATGTGCGCCGGTCTGGTAGAGCCACTCTCCTGTCTGCTGATCGTAAACATAGTAGACCCCTTGGCCATCTTGACTGCCATAGAGCATATCCTTGCCCGCAGCGATCTGTACATATTTTTTTGTTCCATGCTCCACGATCTTGACTGGGAAAAATTTTCCCGCCTGTGCATCATAGCGATACCAGTACGGCACTGCTCCGTCTGTCTGGCTGACAAACTGTGCCAGCAGCAGCTGGCCATCGCCGCTCTGCACCATCGACACATCCTGTTCGCCGATTCGGAATGTTCCGGCCGTAAAATTCTCAGGCAGGGCGTCGACATCCGGCGTATTGCTTGCCGCATAAAGCACGCCATCCAGTAAAAGCTCTGCAGCACCAAGGACATGAACCGTGATGGTATACTTGGTTTCACTGCCGCCATTACTGACCGTCACCGTACGGGTGATCTCTTTTTTATCGAAAGAGTCCGGACCGGTAACCGACACTTGAGCCGCCGGATCCTGGGGTACCGCTTCAATTTCGCAGGAGCGATTTACCTGATCTGCTGTGACATAAACCGTATATTCATAGTGGTCGGGAGAAAAAACCGGCACAAGATCTCCACAGGCAATATGCAGATCCGACAGTGTGGTCACAGCCTCTGCCGCCGGCTCCTGCCATGCCACATCTCCTCCGCCGTTCCCTTCCTCTTCCACCGGAGGGATCACCGGGGCCGTTTCCTCTTCCGGTACTGAAGGCGTCGGCACCTCGGGCTCTTCCGGTACGGGAGGCGGCACCGGATCGGGTTCTTCCGGCGTTGGGGGTGGCACCGGATCCGGTTCCTCCGGCACCGGAGGGATCTCCGGTGAGGGGTCCGGCTCTGTGGGAGGTTCGGGAGCCGTTTCTTCTCCTGTCTCCGGCAGTGTCCGCAGATTGTATGCAATGGATCGCCCTGCAGCAGCAGGGTTCTCTTGATCAATGAAGATCGTCGCTGCCTCTGCCGTCACCGCAGCTGCATGGACACTGCCCAGCAGCAGGACGCAACTCAGCAGCAGCCCCCCTATTTTCTTACCCATGTTTCTTTCTCTCCTTCATCTCACATTTCCGTGCAAAATAATCCTTTACCTCTTGCGGATATTCCGGATACCGGTGCAGGTCCTGGTGGGTGTTGATCTCCAAAATGCGAAAACCATCTTCCGTGATCACCAAATCAAATCCAAGGTACTCCATCGGATATAAGTACGCCGCAATGTCCATAACGGCACGGCAGATGCTTTCCCAGTGCGGCAGCTGGCCCTCCAGAGGCATCCCGCTGTCGGGGTGAACCTCACAGGGCGTATACCTATGATGCTCCAACATTTCCGTTCCACCAAAGCAGCCGCTGGCTACATCGACTCTGGCCACGATCCCGCCGGTATCCAGATTATCGGTTTGTCCGCCGCTGCTGACGCCGATTCGGAAAAAGGAACTTTCAATTTTCGGCCCCTCACCCATATCGATCACCATAAGACGCACCGTACTGACGACCTCCGGGTAGAGAGCCCGGATCGCCGGGTGCATCTGTACGAATTCGGACAAAAAGCAGGCTTTATCCAACGACCTGAGAAAATCTCGGAATGTCTCGATCGTATACGGCGCATCATTGATCAGGATCCGCTGTCTTTCGGCCTGCCACTCTAATTTATAAAATCCCTTGCCATGGGACCCCACGGCCTGTTTGAGCACCAGCTTCCCCTGCCTCTGCAGCAGCCGTACGATCCCTTCTACAGTGGCTTCTTCTGTCGGAGCCGGGGCAAAGGGGACCAACAGCGGTTCGTCCTCCGTGGGCAGGATACGAAAATAGTAGCGGGGCAAATACGCCTGATAGGGTGCCAGCACATAGTACATGACCACTTTGTCCCACAACCATTTCTGATATACCCCATTGATGGGGCGCAGCCGTTTGTAGGCATAATCGGAAAGCATACCGCGATAGTTCTCCTCGGTCAGACCATACTGTTTGATCCGATAGGAGTAAAAGCCCCGGCGATGTGCCCACCGCTTTTCCCGGAATGTCGTACACTCCAGTCGATTATCTTCTTTTAAGCCACGCCGCCAGTTGCGGTACATATAATCCAAGAAGCCTTTTTTGCGGGCATACATGGAGAAAACGTACTTCCATAGCCGCGGCAGAACACGGCGTTCTTTCTTTTTCTGACATTTCTGCCGAGCCAAAAAGGATCGCAGCGACTCGGAATCGTTCATCCGCCAAATGAGATCTTTGCCTGTATCGATCTGCCAGACTTTTGCCCCCCGCTCACCAAGCAGCACGCCCACATTCAAATACGGGGCTTCCGGAAATTTCCGGCTGATCCTCTGTGCGATGGCCATGGCATCTGCCGCCAGTGGATCTTCTGCCGCCACCCCTGTCTCTTTCTTCTGGGTACTATACAGCGTCCACGTACTGCCGCAGGCATGATCAGCTACATAGCAATCGGCGGCCATCGTCCGCCCCTTCTCCCGCACAAAAACCATGTGCAGCACCGGACATACAAAGCCATAGTGGGAAACAGCGTCCTGCGCCGGGCGTTCCCCCCGCATGACCATTGTATCTCCCGGCAACGTTTCCCAATAGGTACATAGCTGCGCCGGATCCATCTCCCGATCGTTGCAATAGACAGCGCCGCCGCGCAGCTCGAGCCTATCCATCGTTCCCCACGGGGAATTGGTGCACGGCCGGAGCAGGAGATACTGATCCCGGTACAACACGCTCTGCAGCTCCGCAATTGTCATCTTCGCTGTGGTATCGGCATCCTCCATCGGACAGATCACCGCCTGCCCCTCTCTCTTAGCCGTAAGCGCATAGAGGGCCGGAAACCGATCCCGTTCTTCCCACAGGACCCGGCGCGTTGTCAGCAGATCTTGAAACATCTTGTCAAAAGTAACATCAAAAGGGAGCAGGCGCATCACTTGCCATGCTCTGTCCGGATCTACCTTATCTCGAATCCGTGTATATTCTTTTGCGTTACGATAGGAAAAGCCTCGTAAAACCAGACTTCCAAGATATACTTTTTTCAGTTTCCTCATCTATTTACCTCAATGCGTTCAGCGCCGCAGGACACTCTCACCGTCCGCCAGTCTTACTTGAAAATGCCGCACTCTGTGCCGCTGTGCCGCCACAGAGGAACAGCGGCCATCTGGCTTCTCGTCCCGATGTTCGCCGCTCCGCCGCCCGTGAACGGTGGGATCGTCTTACTTGATCACCTTGTAGTGGCGATAAAAATCACCTAATTCACCGTTTCTCTGTCCACCCCACAGCTGGATAATGTTCACGCCGGAGGAGGTATTGGCCTCAATGATGCAGTTGGTGCCGTCCGGCAGCTTGACCACATCCCAGGCCACAAAATGCAAGTAGGGGAAATGATTGACCAGTTCCAGAATTTCCCGCTTCATTTCCGCCCAATCCGGAATCACCACCTCATCCAAACGAATGCCAGAATCCGGGTGATACTCATACACCGTCCGATCATGCAGGCTTCTCCCATGGGACAGCCGGCCGCTTTCCAGATCGATCCGGCAGACCAGACCGCCCTGACTGGCATTATCCACCGGGATCGTCCGGTGGGTACCGATCCTCTGAACGGCAAAAAACACCTTGAATCTCTCCGTTTCCGGATCTTTCATGGTGATGATACGAATGGTATTGACCGTCTGATCATACAGCGCCGCAGCATAGGCGTGCTGCTGGGCCGTCTCAGACAGGTACCAGTCCTTATTGCCCTGCAGCAGAGCGATCAGCGTCCCCTTGTCTGCCGCCCGTCCGTCGATGCCATAGGTCTTGCCATCGTAGGAAAGGCAGTGGACCCCCGTCCCTTTTCCCTTTCCGAACGGTTTGATGATCACCTTTCCGGCATCGCGCACCAGCGCCAGCTCCGCCTCGTCTGTCAGCACGGTTCCTTTTAAATCTGCGGCAACGCCCTTACTGTTGACTGCCAAAATCTCCGGCACACGGATATACTGCCGCAAAACTTCCGTGGTCACGACCTTGTTGTTCAGCATATAGTCAAAGGGCTCATTGATATAGCGGGATCTGTACCAATCAAACTCCGAGAGGTACTCCTTCCGCTTTTTCATGTCCAAATCATACAGCGCCCACTGATCTGCCAGAAATCCGCCAAAAATATTGGCCCGTACCTTATCCCAGAGCGGCACCGAAAAGTGGTTCTTCGCAAAAACAATGCGCCGCCAATAGAGCACAAACAGCTTGGCTTTATTGGTCGCATGGCGGACGAATTCAAATATGTCCATGAGCGGCATTCCTTTTCTCTAAAAAATACTGGTACTCCTGCCATTCATTAAAACCGCAGGTGTCGTTGGGGACCTTTGTAAAGTCCTTGCCGATGCAAAGCCGGTCGAAGGGTTGCCCCGTATAGGACTGATACACCTGCCAGCCCCGGCAATCATGACATTCACCGGCCAGAAACGCTTCCTTCACCCGCGTGATATGGCGGCGCAGCTCTTCTTCCCGATGAGCGATCAGGGCGACGATGGAACGATCGGTGCCGACAAAGTGCAGCCGATCCGTCTGTGTCTGGCAAATGACCCGGATCGCCTCGTCGGTATAGTACGTATCCCCATACAGAAAGCAGGTATCGTCTTCGATCAGTTCCCAGGTAAATCGATCGATCTCCATCCGATTGTTTTTCGGCTCATAGCGGATGGCACCGGCCACTTCGTACCGGCGATCGTGGGAGGTGATGATCGCCTGCGCTTCCGGCTGAAGAGTATGTACCTGTCGGACCAACCGTTCCAGAAGCGTTTCATTCCCGATTTTTACCATATGTTTGGGAATTTTACAGGCCATATTCCAGCGCTTCATATCGCCATCGGCCATGATCACATATTTCATACAAGTTCTGCCTCTCTGCACTTCTCTTCATCGGGAACCCCGGTCATCAGCGACACGATATTCTGTGTCGACTGTCCCAGTTCCTTGGGAAGATATTTGGACCGATACCGCAGCAGGTCACACATGGGATAGGATTTTTTGTGGACCGCCTGAAAAATTCCCTCTGCTGTTTCATAGGTGCAGTTCGGCATGATTTCCGCCGGATCGATGTTCAAGCCATTTTCCCGCATATAGCGGTCATGGTCAAACAAGTAATACAGGGTTTTCTTCTTTAATGCGGCTCCCTCAATGGCCAGCGAGGAATAATCGGTCACCAGATAGTCGCAGGCCGTCAGAAGCGCGAAAATCTCCTCTTTTCCATAGCGATCCATCTTCATATCCCGCTCGTTCCCCAGTTTCTGATTCGGATGCAGGCGGCAAATCAGTGCATACTCCGAACCGTCAAACGCTTTTTTCAGCTCTTCCGGTGCAGAAATGGGGTACTTGCGATAGGTGGGGGCATAGAGAACGATCGTCTTACCCCGCAGCTCCGGATACTTTTTCTCCAACTCCGCACGGGCAGAGGTCCTTTTCAGCAGCCAGTCCAGACGCGGCAGGCCATAGCTGCAAAGTTTCTCCGCCGTCGTGTTGAAGGCCTCACAGTAAAACTGTTCCCACGCTGTGCCGCCGGTGATGATGTAGTCGTAATTCCGATGCATCCGAAGCGCTTTGGCCAGCTGGGCATCCCGCCCCGAGGGCATCCCCAGTGTCTGATAGCCGGAGCGCTTAATCTTACCCATGGAGTGCCAGAGCTGGATCACTGTCAGCTCCGGGCGATGATTGAGCAGCGACACCGCCGGCCAGTAGGCATCCAACACGCAGACACGGGAGGTGGCCAGAAGGTAGATACTGCGCAGCTGATCCAAAGCAAAGCGGGCCGTCCCATCCCGGGAATCCCGATATCGGTGGCAGATGCACACCTGCTCCATTCCGGGGGCGGCAGTCTGCAGCTCTTTTTGCAGCAGTGCAAAATCCAGCGGGATCCGATCCGATTGCCGGCTGAAAAAGCAAACCCGGTTCTTTACGGGCAGCAGCTTTAAAAGCCCATACACGCCCTGCAGGAAAAAGCACACAATTCTAATGAGTCCACAAAGTATCTTTTTTCGCATTCTTCTATCTCCGGTTACATAGTTTATAGTACAATCAGGGAAACTCCCGGTGTAAAACATGATATACTGGATTCAGCCTTGGCCAAACGACGGCGCATCGGGCGATGACAGCCCTGCATCTGCGCCAGACGTCTTTTTCAACCATCTTCGGCAATATTCGACGCAAGCTCTACATAGAAATAGCCCTCTTCAATCGAGGGCCATGGACACACGTTGCTCCTGTAGAAACTCACTCCAGAGCATGACGGGTTCGATAACAGTACACAAGGATCTGATCCGTTGTGCAGCACATGTGTCCGTTTCTTACGCCGCAGCTTTCTTTATACAGGCAATTACTGATAAAAGGCAATAAAACAAGAAGAGATTTGATGGCAGATGTCTTTCAGCGTTACATTTGAAACCCCGTCATTCCACACCCGTTCTATCGTATTCTGCGATCGTTCTTCCTCCTGAGCCAGCAGGCTCGCAGCACACACGGTTATCCAACCTCTTCTGTATCATTTACATTCTTTCTATGGAAAATTTCCATTATCTTGAATTAATATTAAATTTTCTCACTGTAATAAAATATTTTTCATTATTATATAGTTTTTCTGTCCAAAAGTCAACAGAATCGGCAAAAATATCATCTATGTTTCGCAGCGATTTTCCGCACTTTTCTGGCACAATTGCCACAAAATGTCCACTCAAATACTAACCACATATTTACAATTCTCATTTCACCCATTTTATTGTATTTTATCGAAATATCCGACATAACACAGACTTCTTATGGAAAATTTTGAGAGAATTTTCACAAAGCCCAGTGCCCATTTTCTCCCTTTATATATCCGCTCCGCCTAAGGGCGGCACAGGGTCAGCAACTGAGACAGCGATGGTTCGTTTCGCTCTCACGCTATCCCTTGTTTCAAGCACGTTTTTATGCTATTATGTACTTGAAAAACAGTCTTTTTATAAAGAAAAAGGAGGCGGAGTTCTCATTTTATGGAAAAACAAGTGAACCTGTTACATGGAAATATTTTCCCCACACTGACAGCCTTAGCTCTCCCCATCATGGGCTCACAGCTGATGCAGATGGCCTACAACCTGACGGATATGCTCTGGATCGGGCGCATTGGCGTCGGGGCGATGGCCGCCGTCGGCGCCGTGGGTCTGTTCATGTGGCTCTCCAACGGTCTGGTGATCCTGGCCCGCATGGGCGGACAGGTTCTGGTGGCCCAGAACATCGGCGCCGGGAATATGCCGCGGGCCGGGCGCTGCGCTGCCGGCGCACTGCAGATCGGGGCCGCCTTGGCCGTGAGCTATATGCTGCTCCTCACGCTGGGCTCCGGGCCGCTGATCGGCTTTTTCAAGCTGAACAGTCCTCAGGTGGCCGCCGACGCCCGGATGTATCTCATCCTCGTCGCACTGGGAATGCCCTTCTCCTTTCTCAACCAGGTACTGGTCGCACTCATCACCGCCACCGGCAACAGCCGCACCCCGTTTTTAGCCATGGTCTGGGGACTGGGCATCAACATCATTCTCGATCCGCTGCTGATTTTTGGCGTTGGCGGCTATCTCCAATGGGGAGTGGCCGGTGCTGCGCTGGCCACCACGCTGGCCCAGGGCGTCGTCTTTTTCATCCTCTGCCGATACGCTCTGCGCGACCACTATCTCTTCCCCCACGTCCATCTCCTGCAGCGCACTACGCCCACGGAACTCTGGCAGCTGCTGCGCATCAGCGGCCCGGCCGCCGCCGTGAACGTGGTGTTCCCGATTGTCAGCATGGTGCTTGCCCGCATGGTGGCCGCCTTTGGCGACAGTGCCGTGGCGGTGCAGAAAGTGGGCAGTCAGGTGGAATCCCTCAGCTGGATGACGGCCGACGGCTTCGCCGCTGCCACCAACAGTTTTGTGGGACAGAACTACGGCGCAGGCAATCTGCAGCGGGCCAAAAAAGGCTTCTACGTCTCCTTTTCCCTCATGACGATCTGGGGGCTTTTCTGTACGCTGCTGCTGGTATTCGCTGCCGGGCCTATCTTCCAAATCTTCATCCCCGATGTGGACGTCCTGCCGATGGGCGTTGATTATCTGGTCATTATCGGTATTTCCGAGCTGTTCATGTGCTGGGAGATCCTCATTGAAGGGGCGTATGCCGGCTTCGGCCACACGTTGACCCCCAGCATCATCTCCACGATCCTTACCGTTCTGCGCATCCCCCTGGCGGCCGCCCTCAGCGTCACCGTACTGGGCCTGTCCGGCATCTGGTGGAGCATCACACTGTCCACCATCATCAAGGGCATCATTCTGACCACCATGTTCTTTTTCTTCCTGCGCAAGATCATGCGGCGCAGGGTTGCCCTGTAGCCAAAAATCCCCGTTCACCGCACTGGTGAACGGGGGTTTCTTCTGTAAAGGAGTTTTACTTGATCGACTGGATCAATTCAAGGATATTCCGGTCCGCATCGTACAGATACACGGCACGGCTCTTGCCAAAGCCATCCTTTGTACTATCGAAGGTCTGCGGGGCCGAGAGGAAGGTCACGCCCAGCGCTTGCAGGCGCTCATATTCCCCGTCGATGTCCTCCACCTGAAAGCAAAGTTCCGAAATGGACGTCTGAAACAGGCTGGGCATCCCCGGCTCCGAGGGGCAGTCGGTGAACTGGATCAACTCCACCAGCGGAGATGAAGGAGACTCCGTCCGGAGATAGGCGACCCGTGCCGCACAGCCCGGGCGCTGAAACAGCCGGGCCGTCTCCTCGCCGCCCATGGTCATCTCGCCCACATAGGCAAGCCCCAGAATATCCCGATAAAATGCCACTGCACGGTCCAAATCGGCCACCGTCAGGCCGATATGCGCCACAGAAGAAAACATAGCTACATCCTCCTTATGGAAAATCATCGTATGCACGCTTCCCCAAAAACGCCGGGAACAGCTGTCGTTCCCACCGCCGACTCCGGTCATCGTCCGTTTCCGTTTTACAGCGGAGCCGTAGCCGCTCCCCGGACCACCTGCACACTTTCGCCTATCGTAGCACAGCCTGCATCAAATGGGAACCCCCTTTTTTCTGAATCCCCCTCTGTCCGTAAGTAGAACGAGACGGAGATACCATGTCTGTATCTCCGCCTCTCCTTGTTTTCATGACGCCGGAGCCATCACTCCGACAGATAGTCCACCGCAAACTGCGCCATGACGCCTGCACCACGCTGAAGGATGTCTTCGTCTACGTCATACTTCTCATGGTGGTTCGTGTAACAGCAGCCCTTTGCCGGGTTGCCGCTGCCGACAAAGCCAAAGACACCGGGCACAAGGCTCATATAATTAGCAAAATCCTCGCTGCCCATCATCATCGGCAGATGCCCCAACGACTCCGACCCATACAGCTTCGTCACAGCCTGCTGCGCCAGATGGACCAGATGCTCGTCCGTATTAAGCAGCGGGTCCACCACGTGCTCATAGCGCAAGGCGGCCTTGACACCCAGCGCCTCAGCCGTATGCTCGATGATCCGGCGCATGACCTCCTCGTGTCGCTCCTTGGTAAAAGATCGCAGCGTGCCGTCCATGTGGACACGGTTGGGGATCACATTGCAGCGGGTGCCGCCGTTGATCGTACCCACCGTGAGCACCAATGGGTTAAGCGGATCATTTACCCGAGAGACATACTGCTGCAAATTCATAATGATGGCAGCCGCCGCCGTAATGGCATCGGCGCCCCGATGGGGGGCTGAACCGTGAGCACTGACACCCTCCACATCAATATCGAAAAGCCCGGCATAGGCCATCCGCTTTCCGCTGCTGAAATCCAGATACGGCGCCGCCAGGTCCCCCCAGACATGGTTTCCGTAAATGGCATCCACGCCCTCCAGTGCGCCCTCATCGATCATCAGGCGGGAGCCGCTGACTGTTTCCTCGTCCGGCTGCACGATCAAACGCACCGTGCCGCACAGCTCCTCCCGCACCTGCATCAGGATCTTAGCTGCCCCCAGCAGAATAGCGATGTGGGCATCGTGGCCGCAGGCGTGCATCACGCCTGCCTGACAGGACGCAAAGGGCAACCCCGTCTCCTCCTGCACAGGAAGGGCATCGATGTCCGTCCGCAGTGCCACGGTCTTTCCGGGTTTCCCGCCGTGAATGTCGGCAATCAGCCCGTAGCAGCTATGAAAGTCACGAATATCGGTGATGCCCAGAGCCGCAAGATCCCGGCGGATGGAATCCCTCGTCTCTTTCTCCTGCTTTGACAGCTCCGGGTGGGCGTGGTAGTACCGGCGGCGCTCAACAATATAGCTCTCCGCCTCCTTCGCCATGGCTTTGATGTCCATGTGGAAACTCCTTTTCTGTCGGCAACATGGTACCGGCGCTCCATTTTTACGCCTCTGCGGCGGTCTCTGCCAGGAAATCCATTGCAAACTGGGCCGCTACAGCAGCGCCTCGATGCAGGATATCCTCATCCACATTATACTTCTCGTGATGGTTGCCGTAAATACAGCCCTTTTCCGGATTGCGGGAGCCGACAAAACCATAGATATACGGAGTGCCGTTCTCACCCAAAACAGAGAAGTCCTCACTGCCCATCATCGTCGGCAGCGTACCCAGTGCCTCCGGACCATACAGGCCCACCACCGCATTTTGTGCGATCCGATTGAGCCGGGGATCGCTGTTGATGACCGGCTGGGTCATATACTGATAACTCAGCGTGGCCTTGGCACCGAATGCGGCGGCGGTGGACTCGATCACACGGCGCATCTCGTCCTCCACCTTCGTTCCCGTGGCAAAGGTCCGAACGGTCCCCTCCAGTCGGGCATGGCCTGCCAGCACGTTCCACCGGTTGCCGGCCGTCACTTTTCCCACCGTGATGACCAGCGGGTTGAGGGGGTCGTTGAGGCGGGAAACCACCTTTTGCAGTGCATCTACGATCGAGCAGGACACCATCACAGCATCGATCCCCTCGTGGGGGGCCGAAGCATGGGCCGAACAGCCCTCCACCTCGATCTGGAAGCCGTGGCAGCACGCCATCCGGTTGCCGGCGCTGAAATCGATATAGGGCGCATCAAAGCTGCCCCAAACATGGACGCCGTACACGGCCGACACACCGTCCATCACCCCGGCACGGAGCATCGCTCTGGCACCGGTGGCCACCTCCTCGGCAGGCTGAAACACCAGACGGACCGTACCGCACAGCTCCTCTCGCATCTCCTGGAGGATCTTGGCGGCCCCCAGCTGCATGGCGATATGGTTATCGTGGCCGCAGGCGTGCATCTTGCCATCGGCCGTGGAGGCAAAGGGCAGGCCGCTCTCTTCATGTACCGACAGCGCATCAATATCCGCACGCAGCGCCACCACCTTTCCGGGCTTTGCCCCGTGGAGATCGGCATAAAGGCCATACACGTCTTTCATTTCGTGAATGTCGGTGATGCCCAGCGCCTCCAGATCCGCTTTGATCTTGGCGGTGGTCTCTTTTTCCTCCCCGGACAGCTCCGGGCAGGCGTGATAAAAGCGGCGGCGCTCGACGATATAGGGGGCATACGCCTCCGCAAGTGCTTTGATTTTCATAGGGTCCATCCTTTCATATGTTGACCAATTTCCATGTACGAAAAAGAGCAGCTCGGACGACGGCCGAGCTGCTCCGTGCGATCCAGTCAGCCTTTCTTACAAGAGGCTTTTGAACACGCCGGCAACGATGACCGAGGTGATCGTAACCGTCACAAAACCACCGACGATCATCGGCGGGAACATCTGGCTCATCAGGAACTCCTTCTCCTCCGGAGTCTCAGCCAGTGCGTCACAGGTATTTTCCGTGATGATGGCATTGGGAGGGAAGCCATACAATGCCGTCAAGCCGGTGGCAAACGCCATCAGGAAGTGCACCTTCAGCACCTTGGCGATAAGGAATACAAACAACGCCATGCCGATCACACCGACCACGATCAGCAGCACCATGGGCAGCAGGATACTCTTGAGCATATCGGGTGTGCAGTCCTTCAAGCCATCGAACACGTACATCATCAGTGCAAACATGAGGATACCATAAGAATTCGCCTTATTCAACGAATTCTCATCCAGAAAGCCGATGGAGGTAAAAATAATACCGAAGATCAGCGCCCACACGGCTCCGGAAATCTTCATATTCAGGAGTGGGAGCGTCACATTTCCCATCAAGGTAGCCAGCCAGCTCACAACGGCCAGACGGCCCAGGATCATGACCGGGGTGTTCCACTTTGCCGGGATCTGCGGAAGCAGCTTTCTCTTAACGACGGCCTTCTCCGTCAGCTTTCCGTTTTCGTCGGCACTGAGTTCTTCAGCGGCTGCCGTAGCGCCGTTGGCCCGGAAGTCTTTCAACAGACGCTTGCCCTCCAGCTGGAGGCAGATGGATGTCAGCGGATACCCGGCAAAGCCCTGCACGCAGTACATGGCGATGGCAAAAACCGCCGCCCCCTGCAGCCCCGCCTCCACGGCGGCATCACGCATGGTCACGGCGGCAATGATGCCGCCTGTCAGCGGGGGCAGCCCGGAGATCACGTAGTCCCTGCCGATGATACCGGGAAGGACCAGCAGTGCAACCGCACACATTCCCGCCAGACCGGCCAGACAGACCACCACCGTCTTCCACTGTTCCAGCAGCTGTCTCATACTGATGACCGTACCCATATGGGCCAGCAGCAGATAAATGCCGATGGTACTGCCAAAGGGGATCAGCATGGAGTCACTGATGACGGTCTTGGGAACAATTGTCCAGTACCCCACCAGTAAAACGGCTGCGGTAACAAATACCGAGGGGATCCAGGCCTTCGTCAGGTTGGAAACCGCTTCGCCGATCAAATACACGGCGGCGCAGATGATGAAGGCAAGTGCGAAGTTGTACATACATCTCTCTCCTTTTTTCTTTCGTTTGGCGCAAATCTACCGCCATATGTTTCTGTTAGCGATAAATTATTGTTGCTAAAGTACCACGCAGTGTGGAAAATGTCAACCGCTCTCCGCCGCAGCTCTGTTTTCCATCTATAGATTGCGTAAAGAAAGTCCTTGATTTACCGTTTTATATCCGGATTTTTATTCGTTAACCCGGAGAATTTTTCTGCTTTTTTTCTCAATTCTTGCTCGCTTCGCCCCTTCTCTGTCGAACTTGCATAATCAGCATCTAACAAAATCTGCATCACCATGTCCAAGTCTACAGTTTTCTCCAAATAAAGAAATTTTTTCTTTTTATACCCTATATTTTTCTTATAAAGAAACTATTTCCTTTCCGACGGAGCTTGCCTTCCGAAAAAGAAGTTGACAAGTCAACAAAAGTCATGTAGACTACGGCATACTGGCAGAGCCCACGGCCACGCAAAAGGAGTGAACAGAATGATCCAACGCTATACCCAGTTCAAGGCGGCGATTTCCCGCATCGACAAGTGCATCCAGAAGATCGAGCGCCAAGAGATGGAGCACTTCGGTCTGAAAGGCCCTCACGTCCAGTGTCTGGTGGCCATTCATCACCACCCGCAGGAAATGACCGCCGCCCAGTTGTGCCGCATCTGCGACAAGGACAAGGCGGCCATCTCCCGCTCGCTGGCTGAGTTGGAGGAACGGGGACTGATCTGCCGTCAGGTTGGCTACCGCAGCCATTTGACACTGACGGAGCAGGGCCGGGCCGTAGCCGTCCGCATCACGCAGACCGCCGAACAGGCGGTGGCGGCCGCCAGTCTGGATTTCGGCGAAGCGGAACGCACCGCCTTTTATCAAGCACTGGAGCGCATCGCCGGCAATCTGCAAAATATTTGTGAAGAAAGAGCAAGGAGCTTATGAACGTAAAAATTATTGTCGACTCGACCGCTGATATGACACCGGAGGTGGCCGCTCAACTGACCGTAGTCCCTCTGTCCGTCCATTTCGGAGACGAAGAATACTTGGACGGCATCGATCTGAGCCGTCGAGCCTTCTACGAAAAACTGATTGAAACCGATGTAATGCCCACCACCAGTCAGGCTACCCCCCACGCATTCGGACAGGCCTATCAGGAGGCCTTTGCGCAGGGTGCTGACGAGATCGTGGTCATCACCCTTTCCGCAGCGCTTTCCGGCACCTACCAGTCGGCTACCATCGCCGCCGAGGACTTTCCCGGCAAGGTACATGTGGTGGACAGTCACTCCGTGGCCGTCGGTCTTGGTATTCTGGCCGAGTATGCTCTGCGGCTGTCACAGCAGGGGCAGGACGCCGCCGCCATCGCCCGGACACTGGTGGAAAAGCGGGACTGTGTCCGTGTGATCGCTCTGCTGGACACACTGGAATACCTCAAACGCGGCGGCCGCATCTCCAAAACCGCTGCCTTTGCCGGCGGACTGCTGTCCATCAAGCCGGTGGCCGAGCTGCGCGACGGTGAGATCCGCGTCTTGGGCAAGGCCCGCGGCTCCAAACAGGGCAACAACCTATTGGTCACAGAAATCGAAAAGGCCGGCGGCGTCGATTTTTCCATGCCGCTGCTGCTGGGCTATACCGGTCCGGAGGATCATCTGCTGCAAAAATACATCCTCGACAGCCGTGCTCTCTGGGACGGCCATGTCTCCCAGCTGCGCACCACACAGGTGGGCAGCGTTGTCGGAACACACGCCGGCCCCGGCGCCGTGGCCGTGGCCTTCTTCCAGAACGAGGCATAAACCCTCCCTTCCCCGCTCCATCCGGACTTCTTCGGGGCAGGATACAACCTATCACGCCGAAAGGACTTGCCCCTGTATGATACAGGCGGCAAGTCCTTTTCTTCTTTATTCACACGATGGCATTTCACTTCGTTCTAAGCAGCTTTTTCCTACCGCCAAAAATCCCCCCTGCCGACACAGGGTTCCTGCAAGCCGGCAGAGGGGATGTCTATGGATCATTCAGCGGCACTATACGGCTGCCACGCCGGACCTACATCAGAACGCAATTTTCATCGACAGCGCGACGGCGCAGAGAATGGCCGTGATCGGCACATAGAGATAGCGGCCCACAATATACCAGGCGTTCCCAATTTTCCAACCGTCGCCCCGGTTGATTTCCAAAAGAAATTCGTCCTTCTTCATGATCCAGAACCAGGACACAGCACCCAGCATAGCGCCCACAGGAATGATGTAGATCGACACAAAATCCATCCACGGGCCCCAGCGGAAAATGGGCTCCATATGGATACCGATCCCCAAGCATACCACGCACATCAGTGTCAGGACCAGTTTCCGATTCAGACGGGGGAACTTGTGACTCAAGGACTCTCCCACCGCCTCAAACATATTCTGCAGCGAGCTGACACCGGCGAAGATCATGGCCACATAGAGGATCACGGCGAACAGCCGTCCCATCGGGATGTCCTGCAAAATCGTGGGCAGCACCACGAAGAGCAGGCCGGGGCCGCCGGCCACATCCAGATGATAGGCAAAGCACGCGGGAATGATGACCAGTGCCGCCACCAACGCCGCCAACGTGTCGAACAAGGCTGTTTTGACACCCAGAGGCACCACGCTCTCCCCCTTGTCGAGGTAAGCGCCGTAGACGATCATCCCGCTACCGGTGATGGACAGGGAGAAGAACGCCTGACCCATGGCCGAGATCCATACCATCGGGTTGCGCAGCGCCTCCCAGCGGGGAATGAACATAAAGCGATAGCCCTCCCAGACATCCGGCAGGAAGGCAACCCGGACGGCCAGTGCCAAAAAGATCAGGAAGAAGAGCGGCATCATGATTTTGTTCGTCTTTTCAATGCTCTTTGCCCCCAAGAACAACGTCAGCAGCGTTCCCACCACCACAATGACATGGAAGGGGATCACGGAATAGTCGTTCAGTGAAAAACTCTCAAACCACGAAACCGCCTCCACCTCCATCAGTGTGCCGGTCAGGGAGTTAAAGAGCGCCTTCAGCACGTAGGCAACGATCACCGCATAGCCAACGGCAATGCACATGGAGCCCGCCAGAGGAAGCCATGCGATCAGGCCGCCGGCCTTCCCCATCTTCTCGCCCCGGGTGCGCCATGCGTGAGCATAGGAGCCCAGCGTTCCCGTGCGGGCACAGCGCCCGATGGCAAACTCCGCCGGAAGGCCCACAAGGCTGAACAAAAACACAAAGAAAAGATACAACAGCAAAAATGCGCCGCCTCCGTTACTGCCCAGCTTACTGGGGAAGCCCCACACATTCGCCATACCCACGGCTGAACCCACCGAGGCCAGAATAAAACCCCAGCGGCTGCCGAATTTCCGCTCATGATTTCCCATCTTTTTCTCCTTCTCCTATGTCAAGTGATTCGCACTCGCATAGTTTTGAAATATTAACTCCATCATTATTCTACTTTTTAGCACAAATGTCAACCCTTTTTCTCAAAAAACTTTAGCGGTTCAAAGCAGTATCAAGTTGGTGTCCGTCTTGGAAAGGCCAAGAAAAAGCCCCTCTCTCCCAGCTGGGAGAGAGGGGCTTTTTCTTCGATATCTGTTCCTTTTCAGGCCATTCTTATTTCTTTTGGTTCTTCTTGCTCTTCCAGATCAGCAGCACACAGATGGCCGCTGCGGAGATCACCAGCACGATGATCAGGGGCAGCAGCGGCGTGCGGTCACCGGAGTTGGGAGAGTCGGGGCGAGAGGGTTGATCGGGAGCACCGGGAACCTCGGGGTTGTCCGGAGTGTCCGGTCCCGGTGTCACTCCGTTTCCAGTGATCTCGACCCGGACGGGCACCTTGGCACCATCCGGCAAACGGCCGTTCTCGTCAAGCTCCGTCTGATCCGGTGCAAAGACCGTGTCGGCATAGAAGGTACCGTCTTCCGCCTTCTGCCACTGGCCGGTGACGATTCGACAGCCCTTGACCTCCAAGCCTTCCGCCAACTCGATGCGTGTCGGGGGGACTGCCGTGGAGTCCGTGCTGCCACTGGTGCGCCCCACAATGGCAGGCACCTTGGCCCCAGACTGCGCCGACACATGGCCCGATCCGATCTGCACCGTGCCATTGATGGCCAAGATAGCCGCATCCTCCTGCGAGACGACCTCCACCACCGCATCTTTCTCCAAAACAATGTCGCCGCCCACATTGAGACCTGTCCCTTTGACGTTGATCTTCAGGGTACCGCTCTTCACCGTCAGAGAGCCGTGGGGCAGATAGATGCCGTTTCGGTCGCCGATGATCTCCAACGACGCACCCGGTTCCGCCTCAATGACCACATGGGTGTCGAACCGCAGGGCGTCCGCATTGGGATTCCCGCTGGTGTCGATGACACTCTTCCCTTTCAGGTGGAGGGTCACCGTTTCCATAGGCTCACGGTCAAAATCCAGCACCGCCAGTGCTTCATCTCTGGCCGCCGGGCAGGCATCCTCCAGGGTGATGGTCTGGGTGGCCGGATCCCACGACATAGTGCCGCTTCCCGCCTTGCCGTCCGTTTTAAATTCCGCCAAATTTACGCTCTGCGCCTGATCCATACCGCCCAGCTGTGTGGTAAAGCCCTTCGGCCCCAGCTGTATACTGTCGACACGGAATTCGGCAGCCATGGCTGTGACCGGCAGCAGCAAGCACACCAGCACCAGCGCAAGAACTCCCTTCATCCGTCGTTTGCTTCTCATTTTTTTCATGTAAAAGCCTCCTTCTATCGAGCACTTCGGCTATGGTGCCTTGTCCCCTTATTTTTTTCGGCCCTTGGCCGGCATGAGCCATGCACTGACCACCGCCACCAGAGGTACGGTCAGCAAAATCCCAATGGAGCCGGAGATCCCCTGGATCAGTTCGATCACCAACATATCCGTATTCAGCAGCTGCATCACCGGATAGTCAAACACCTGAAACAGGATCAGCGTGTTGAGAGAGGCGCCGGTAAAGGCAAGGATCAGCGTATTGGCCATGGTCCCCATGGCATCACGGCCGATATTCATCCCGGAGCGAAATACCTGTCGGGGATCCATATCCGGATTCACCGTCACCAACTCGCTGCAGGCAGAGGCGATGGACATGGCTACATCCATCACAGCGCCCAGCGAGGAGATCAGGATCCCGCTGACCAACAGCCCGCTGATCTTCAGCCCCTGATCCGCTGCACGCAGGACCAGATCCTCCGCCTCCGGCATCTGGAAAGCGCTGATCGGCGTCATGATCCCCACCAATCCTGCCATCAGTCCTGCCGCCGCAACGCCGCCGATACATCCAATGACCGCACAAAGCGTTTTCCATGTGTACCCTGTCAGCAGCAGCAGCGTCACGGCCGCCGTGACGGCCACGATGAGAATGGTGGTGGGAATGGTGGGCCAGCCGCGCCGCAGCAGCGGGATCAGCAGATACCACAAGCCACCCAAAGTGAAGAGCAGCCCCAACAGCGCCCGCAGGCCTTTTCCTCTGCCCAACAGCAGCAGCAGCGCAAAAAACACCGCAATCAAGCCCACCATCACCGGCAGACGGTAGTAGTTGTAGACAGAGAGAACGTAGGGATCACCCAGTTCGTCCACATCCAGCCGTACCAGCACCCGGTCTCCGGCCTTGACATCAATATTATAGTAGGCGCTGAGGAAGTTCGGGGTGTCCAGACGCCGCCCCTTGAATTCTCCTCGCTCCAGCTGCACCTCCAGAACCTGATGCCCCAGACGCAATCCCTCTGTCCATGTGTCCGGCGCCAGATCTTCCTCCAGCACCGCCACTACCTTCGCCGGGACAAATTCCTGCAAACTGGCCGAGGTGGCCGGTCTGCCGTCTACGGGACGCTGGAGCCACACAGCCGCTGCCACCGTCAGAAGGACCACCAGAACAAGGGGCAGCGCCTGCTTCCACGAAACCGTGTGGACTGCGTTTTTCAGCCATGGTGTTTCTTTTGTACGCTTGATCATACTGTTTTCTCCTTTGGGATGAGTGGGGAAACGGCGGTATCGCTTCCCGTGCCGGGCGTCTCCGGGGTACCCCAAAGGCCGCCCCTCCGGAACCGTCCGAAAGACGGTCCCGGAGGTCTATTCGTTTACTGTACCACGAAATAACCGGGGGTCGCACCCGCCGTGCAGACCAGATCGGCACGGTCGCGGATCCGGATGCGGGGTGCCGGTCCGGCAAAGCTGTTGTCGTACGAGGCCAGCCCCGTCACGGTGATGGTGCAGCCCACCGCCAGATCCTGCACCTCTGTGCTCTTGGTGATGTAGCCGTCGATGAACACACGGGTCTCCTCCCCTGCCTCATCCCGGATGGTCACCGTCTGGATCATGCCGGTATCCTTGGTAAAGCTGGTCACGGTGCCCTGCAGCGTGATGAGGCTGCCCAGAACCGAGCCGTCATTCACCTGAGCGGCTGTGACGCTCTTGGGGGCGGGGGCCTCTCCCGATCCGATCTTCTCCACCTGCTTCACCGCAATCTGCCGCTCTCCATTATAGGAGGAGGTATGGCCGCTGATCCGCACCTTGTCGCCGACCTGATAATTGCCGGCCACCGGGAAGGCATTGATGCCCGCCGTATCATCCTGTACATAGATACAGTCAAAGAAGGCGGTATTGGCATCGAAGCCGGAGGCATTGGAGGTTACAACGCCCTCTATGGTAAACTTCACGCCCTCCTGCTCCTCTGCCTGAACCTCTGCGATGGGTGTGATCTTCTTCTCATTGAGGCCCTTGAGCAGATTTTCGCAGATACGATAGTTGGAGTAATTCTTCTGCGCATTGTTGTCTACGTCGCCCATCTGCACCTCGAAGTTGGACATAAAGGCGGCGCCGGAGACGATGATCAAGCCCTTGCCGGGCAGCTGCTCGGTGGCCATGATCAGCAAGCGCTCATCATTCTTGGGGCTTGCATATTTCTTGCCGCCGACAACGCCCTTGCCGTCCTGATCACTATCCACCGAGTACGTGCTCTCATGGCCAAAGACCACCGGCGAGACGGTATCCGGCAGCTGATCGCCCACCGCATAGACAGAAGCACCGCCGTAGTGGCTGAACCGCTCCGTATAGAGATCGTCATAGGGATGATCCGCATCGTAAATGACTCCCTCATTCAAGGGGTTCTCTTGATTATAGGTGTTGAAATACAGGCGCCACGGGTCACAGCCGTCAATCTTGCTGTACGTATCGTCGTAGGTCGCATCGTCGTTGATGCGCAGACTGGAGCCCAGGGCCTCCAATACGGCGTTCTGTGCCTCGGACATATGGAGATCGCCGGGCTTAGGATTCCATCCCGTCTTGTCGGCGCTCTCATAGTGGTCGGACCAACCGGCCATGACGATGATACCACCGGCTTCATGGAAGGCCTTGAGTGCTGCGATCTCCTCCGGCGAATAGAACCGGGGATCGGCCTGAGCCTCCGGCAGACGGCGGCTGGGCGCCGTCAGGATCAGCATCTTATACTTGGCGTTGCCGCAGGCGCTGATCAGATCCTCCGAGGTCTCCAGATACACGGTACGGACGGCATACCGGGAGGCAAGGTTGGCAAAGTTGCCCATGGAGTCCTTATAGTTGCCGGAGACGTACTCATTGTAGTGGGCCGCATCAAAGCCGATATAGACCAGCTGTCCGGCGTCCTCCACATCCATCTCCAGATCCATGGAATAGGTGTAATTCTTATCTCCCTGCGCCAGCGACACGGTGACCTTCACCGTATAGAGCCGGGCATCTTCAAAGGTAAAGGGCTGCTTGACCACCAGGTTTCCGGAGGGGGCCACCGTCTTTTCCTCGGTGTCCTCCGCCAGCACCTGGCCGGTGCTGCTGTTGGTATAGGTGATCTTCCGGACCGTAGCAGGAGCATTCTCACTGTTGAAGAGAGTGGTCACCACGTTGAGCTCCTCACCGGTCACAGGCATCGGCGTATCGCACTCCACTGAGGCGATCCCCAGCTTCAGCACCTCACCCACCCACACAGGGGCAGTCACCGCCAGATCGCCGTCCGCCTCGGTAACACGGACATAGTAGTAGCTGTACTCCGCCGGCAAGGTGCACGTCAAGCTGCCGGCTGCGGCCTCCGCCTTGTCCCATGTATAGGCGACACGGCCGGAATTAACGATCAGCTCTACCTTGGCAATGGCGTCACTGGGGTCCGGATCATGGACATCCACCTGCACATTCAGCTCGGCTGTGTCGGCCGGGAGCAGCGAGCCCATGGGCTGGCCGTTGACCTGATAGGTCATCTGCAGGTTCTTGTCCTCGGTGGCATACATCCGCCGATCACGCATCGCCTGATAGATGCCCTCTTCGCTGAAATTGTCGGTAAGGATCACGTCTCGGGCATCGTTGGCATTGCCCCAGCGGCCCTTGTGGTTGTCTTGGTTGTTGGTAGGAGCCAGATGCCAGCCCTTATCCAGCGCCTTGGTGTACTCCTCGTAGCTGGGATAATAGCCGCCCTGATGGATCTTGCCCTCGCCGTTGCCCACCTCCACGGTGACCATACGCTCATCGATGGCGGGGTCCCAGTAGGCAAAGTCCTTAAAGGTACCAAAGGTCTTGCCGGGGTGGTTGAACTGGCTGAGGGACTTGCCGTCATAGGCCGAGCCGTCCCAGTTCTTGGCGCCGTTTTGTGCCGCCTCCGTATCGCCCTTGAGCAGTGCGTAGTAGGCCTTCATGCCGGCGTCCATGGTCTTATCATTCAGGGTCTTATTATTTCTGGACACGATGCCCGGGGTATTGAATGTATTGATATGGCCGGGACCGCCGGACCAGGTCATTTCAAAGCCGCCCAGAGCGATCACATCGGACTGCCCGGCGTTGAAGTCCGCAATACTGCCCTTATACGTATTCCAGTTCTTGAGGATCTGCTCCGTGGCGCCGTTGTCGCTGCTCATATTGTAGAGCGCCTGCTCCTTGAGCACACTGCCGCCCATCTTGGCCCCGTCGAAATAGTTGGAGTGGTCTGTAAAGGCCACAAAATCCACGTTATCCCGCTCGGGGATCTTGCCGATATAGTCCAGCGCACTGGCCAAGGAACCGGCCCCGTCGGAATACTGGGTGTGGGCATGGAGCTGACCGAAGTAGAGCTGCTCCATGGGCTGGCCGATACTGAACTTCCACGTATAGGTATTTTCCGCCTTGTCTGCGCGAATGATCTTTACCCCGACAGTCACAGGGCCGTCAGCCAGATCCTTCTCCGGTACATAGGACACCTTCGTCCCCTCGATCACCGGCGTGACCTTGTGGTTGTTGACGGCCATCTCTGCCCGGAACGCCTCACCGCCGTTTTGCACCATGACGGAAATTTCCGGCCGTCTGCTGTCCATCACCGCACTGTTGGGCTGCGGCGTGGGATCGCTGATCAGGGGCACATCCACCACGGGAACCTCGGCCTGTGCCGTAAAGGCCACATCCTTACCATCCACGCAGTCAATGGTAAAGTGCAGTGTGTCTCCCGTCACCTCCGCCGCCGGCACGGTGACCACATACTGCCCCTCCACCAGTGCAGGCGAATACTTCTTTCCGTTCAGCGTCACTTCGCCGCTTTGATAGCCAAAGGGTGCATCCACCGTAAAGGCCAACGTATAGTCTTTGCTCACATACGCCGAGCCCAGCTCGCCCAGCACAACGGCCGGCCGATTGACGATCCCCTGCATCAGATCCGCCGCCTCGTTGGCACAGGGCAGGAACTGGAAGGTAAAGATGTCATAGTCCTTCGGGTCCACCTTATAGAAGCTGTAGGTCTTATAGGAGTCCCCGTAGTACTCCAGGAACTGCGCATGCTGCCCGTTGAATTTGGCGACACGGCTCTCCATCTTGAAGCCCTTGTTGAACTCCGTGACTTTCCAGTCGGCGCTTTCGTCCGCAGTCTCTTGGTAAAAGGCATTGTTTCCCGTGCCGTTAGAGCAGAGATACCCGTCATGCTCGTTCTTAAAGCGATAGTACTCCCCGTTTCTCTCCACCGTGAAGAGGCGGCCGCCGTTGCCGGCTGTGGCCTTTCCCTCCGCCATTGCCGCCTCGGTTCCCTTGATGGAGGGACTGTCCGTGCCGAACTGGCCGGCCAGAACGCCCTTGGCCCGCAGGTTATAGATGAACACCTCGGCCCCCTCCTCCGGGGCACCGGGGGTCACGTCCGGACGGGGCAGTTCGGTTACTACATAAAACTTCAGGTTCTTATCCGGGTCCTTGGCGTGGTTGAAGGCGCTGAAGTTGGCTGCACCGTTGAACGTGTTCCACTGCATGGTGCAGCCCTTGCGCTGCACATTGGTAATGACGGCACAGCCCGATGTCCCTTCGCTGACCATCCACGCAGCGTTCTCCTGATCGAGTCCCAGACTCATATGGCTGCCATCCATAGCCAGTCGCTGGCCGCCATCCAGAGCCGTGAAGAGGAAATGCCCCTGCCCGTCAGAACCCACGGTCCAGATCTCGTCACGGGTATAGCCCGTCACCTCGTCGCCCTTCACCGTCACGTCCACGCCGGCGCGGTTGAAGCCGTCCGCCGTTTTGGAGATGGCCTTACGGACGGCCGGGTTATAGATGACCACCTGTTTGCCGAGGATTCCCATGGGGTCCGCCGGGTCCATGGCCACCGTGATCTCCTCAGGCAGCGTGTTGCGCAGCTGGTACTGCTCCTGGAAGCGGCCTACAGCCGCCGAGACGTTGATCTTATCACCCTTCTTCACGGCCCATGTACCATCGGCGTTCTTGTCGATCACCGCCTTGTAGATCTGGAGGGCATGGCCGTTGGCGTCCTGCACTTTGATGCTGGGGTTGCGCCACTGTCCGGCGTGATCGTCCACTTCCAACACTTCCAGACCGGACAGGTGTACATAGGTACAGAGATCCGCCTCCGTCAGCGCATCAATGGTGGTATTCTTCGCCGTGAGAGACATTCCGGAGGATTTCTCGATCACGGCGCCGCTGCTGCGATCCCCCAGATAGGGTACGCCGTTATTCTCCTTGCGCACTCCGGTGGCGATCAGGGTATCGCCGGGCCGCAGTGTGGTATCCTTTTGGGCCAGATTCAGCGCAATGGCACCACTCTCGTCCTGGAGATAGACATTCCATCCGTCGGACATGGTGACCACGCCCTTGACGGTAAACGACGCATCCGCCGCCCCGGCCAGCGCCTCCCGAATGGCCACCGTCACAGGGGCATCTGGATCGGCCGCCTTGACGATCTCCTCGGCCTTGGTATTGCGCAGCTGCGTGGTGGTGGAGACGATCTCAGTCTTGCCGGTCTCCGGGTTTTTCTGCGTCTTGGTATAGCTGCTGACGGCAGCCGTCAGGTCCACCGTATCGCCGGCCGCCAGCTCTCCTTTGTTCACCACGGCCTTGACCAGCTGGATGGTTTCCTCCCCCTGCTTCACTGTGATATTGGGGGCCGCCCACTGTCCGTTGTTATCATAGATCTCCGTAATGTCAACGCCGGTCAGCTTCACATAGCCGCACAGCGGCACCTTGCCGGCGAGGATCTCCGAAATGGTCGTCTCTTTCGCTTCCAAGGTCATATCCTGCTGGGCGGCTTTCGCAAGCTTGGCCTCCGAAAGCTGCGGCAGGGCATAGAAATCAGCTCGTCTGCCCTGTCCCAGATATGTATCACCCACGTGGACGCCGGTCACTTTTTCGGTCATCGTCAGCCCGATGGCGCCGGTCCCGTCCTGCAGATAGATGTTGCTGCGCTCGCCGTTCTTAGTCGAAAAGCTCTCCACGAAGGTCACAACACCCTTGACCGCAAACTCGCCGCCCTTCTCTCCGGTCAGTGCCTCCTGAATAGACACTACCTTGGCCGGGTCAATGGCGGGACCCTCGGGCGGTGTAGGCTCTCCGCCCTGATCGGCGCTGTTGCGGGGCTTCGGAGCCACCGCGGCAAAGTCGGCGCTGTTGTCATCCGTATCCACGCCGGATTCCTTGCGCATGGCCGCCGTCGTATTGCTCAACATTTCCGCAGCCTTGGTCTCAAAGACCTTGGCACTGCCAACGCCCAGAAGGTCTACGCACTCCTCCCCGTGGAAGAGCGCCACGGCAAATTCCTTGCCCGACATATTGACATTGCCCAGAAGGTCCGGCGTAGGAAGGTCCTCCGTCCCACCGGCACCGGCCCCCATTTGGATCAGGTAATACCCCTTGGCCCGGATCGTCCCCTGCAGTGGGGTCTCCTGATTCAAATCCGCCATGCTGCCGGCTTTCTTGGAGCCGTATTTTACCACCCAGCCGTCCAGAGCGACGTCTGTGTCCGTGGGATTGTAGAGCTCCACAAAGTCATTTTTGTATGTGGCACCGCTGTTTCCGCCGCCGCCATACGCCTGACTGATCACCAGATGATCGGCAGGCGCACCGGCCGCTGCCGCCAGAGCATGCATCGGCAGCAGCGACAACGTCATGACGACGGCTAACAAAAATGACAGCCGTGCCTTTCCTCGTTTTTTCATTCAATCTCCTCCTTAAAACTTTTCCGTTCTTTTCCTCCCGCCGAACCGCTTTCCGCACGTCCGGCAGGAGCTGTTGGGAATCTGAATAGGTGTGCAGAGATCCTTGCCTACCATTATATAGAAATTGCAAGAAAAGACAAGCACTTTCCTCATTTATTTTCGTTGTTTTTACCAATTCATTGTTCTGATTTTACCGTTCATTTGCAAATTCCTTCCTGCTCTGCGTAAAAGAAACGGCCCCTCGCCAGTCAGAAAGCAGGAGATGTCCACCGACAACCCATATTCCGCTCTTTGCCGGCCGCAAAAAAAGCTGTGCAGCCATAGAGACTGCACAGCTTTGGAAGGCTGCTGTTTCAGCGGAAATCAACCGCTCAGGCCCCCTTCATCCGCCGTTTTCTCCGGCAAACCAGTGCCATCACCCCCGCAGCGGAGACCATCATTCCCATCAACCAGCGGGACATTCCTCTCTCGTCGCCGGTATCCGGTGACTTCGGCTGTACGTCGGTGGCTTCACTGTCCGTCTCCTCCCGGACACCGCCTTCGGCCGTCACCACCACGGTATTGATGAGCCGCTTGCCTGCATCGCCGCCCACCGCACTATAGGTGTAGGTGCGTGTGACGCAGTCCCCGCAGGCCAGACGTCCCAGTTCCTCCTGCACGCCCAGCATCTCATCCTGCAGCACCACCTTCTCCAGATCCACATCGCCGGTGTTAGTCACCGTAATGGTGTAGGTCACTTCGTCCCCTGTCTGGATCTTCGTCCGATCCACCGTCTTGGTGACCGCCAGGGCACGCTGCAAGATCGTCAGCTCTCCCGGCACATAGTGCAGTGTATAGTTGGCAGCCCGGAAGCCGTCACCGTCCCTCAGCCGCAGCGACCCCTGCGCAATGGGATATGTGCCCCTGCTCTCCCCGGGTTCCCGAACCAGCGCACCGTCAAAGACCGGCATCTCGTCCGCCACCGGTGTCTGGACCTGATAGGTCAGTGCCGGATCCGTCTCGCCGGTACCCCTTGTCTGGTTGTCAGCGGTGAGCGTGATCTGTGCAGGCGTGATCTCTACCGTCACCGCAGTGACCAGCGCATCGCCTCCGTAGTTGTCGTTGAAGGCCTTCACATAGACCGTGTACACCCCCACATCCCGGAACTGCGGCATCATCTCGACGAACGTCTGGCTATCCAGACTGTAGATATACTTCCACGAATCGGTGTCGACACCGCCCGTCACCTGACAGCTGATGACGCCATCGTGGGCAGCGCCGTCATAGATCCCCGTATACCCCTCCGCCGTCAGCTTGGCCTGCGTATGCCGGGTGACCGACAACCACCCATTCACCACCGTGATGTGGTAATTTTCCGCCAAGGTGTTTTCCGCCAGTGTGTATTCAAAGGTGTTTTCCTGCCGTCCCACCTTGGTCCGGGAAGCAAAGTGGCTGTACCGGGCGCCCTCTCCTTCGGCAAATCCGCTGCCGGAAACCGTCACAGCCTCCGCCGTCAGCGGCGTACCGTCGTATGGCTTGCTGTCCGAGGCAGAGGTCAGGAGCACATCACGCTTGGTGATCTCCAGTTTGCCGTCCACGGTGGTGACGCCGGCATAGTTGGCCGTCACATCCACGTCACCCCGCAGGATCCGGTAGGATACCACTTGATTAACGCCCTTGTCTGCCACGTTGGTGGCGTGTCCTTTGACCACGGCCGTCAGCTCATCTCCGTCCATCAGTGCCCCGTCCACGGTATAGCCATCATCTGTCAGGGCCGTACCGTCATAGACCTTGGTGCCGCTGTTGGCCGTGATAATGATGGTGGCTTCATGGGGGGTGATCTCCAGCGTGCCAGGTACCACGGAAATGGCATAGTTGGCCGCCTTGGTATTCTCCCGGAGCGTGTATTGGAAGTCGTTCTGCACCTTTCCTACGACGGTGAGGGCGGCAAAATCGTGATAGTCCGCCCCCTCTCCGCGAACAAATCCGTCACCGCGGACGGTGACCTGCTCCTTGACCAGCGGCGTACCGTCATACGCCTTTCGGCCGGACGCAGAAACCAGTTCTGCCTTGCGCGGTGTGATCTCCAATGCACCGTCGCTGACCTGAAATACTACGTTTTCGAAGTTGGGGTTCGTATTTTTGAAATCCTCCGCCCTGAGCCCCATGGGGTAGGTGCCTGCATCGGTCCCCTCGCTGCGTGCCGTGCCGGCGAACGCAAAATCCTTCTCCGTATACAGCTTGTGGCTGGTGGACACATCGTAGCCTGTCACCGCCTTGGGCGCACCGTCATACAACCGGGTGTCCTTGTGCCCGGTAATGGTGACGACCACCGCATCCACGGGCGTAATTTGCAGCGACCCGTCGTTGACAAGAAATGTCACGGCGAAGTTATCGTCGGTGTTCCGGAACTGCTCTTGCCGCAGACCCATGGCATAGGTGCCGACCTCGGTTCCCCGGGCCGCCGCCGCGCCGTCAAAGCGGATGTTCTTCTCGGCATACAGCGGGTTCTCCACCGCCACCGTATAGCCCTTCACCGTCTGGGCTTTTCCGGTAAATTCCCGAACGTCCGTGTTGCCGTGAATGGTCACGGTCACAGGGAGCTTCTGAATGGCCAGCGTTCCGTCCTCAGTCTCCACGCGGAATTGGTGGGTGACATCTCTGCCGTCACACATGACCACCGGTGTTCCGGTGATGGACACGGGATAGAGCCCCACCGTCGTTCCCGCAGCGGCGGCCGACAGCCCCTCCACCGTATACGTCTTTCCGTCGATGCTGAACTCGGTCTTCTCAAGACCGCTGACCGACTGCTCTTCTCCATTATAGAGAAGCGAAGCGCTGTTGGCTCGGACCACAATCTCCTTTTGCGGGGCATACTGCGCCACATAGGTGACATTGTCCTGTACCGTCGGGGATACTTCCGGCTGCCAGCCGGTGAAATAGTACCCCTCCTCCGCCGTCACATTAGGAGCCTCCGGCGTGGGCGCCCCTTTCTTCACCGGCGCATGGACCACCTGCCCCTGGGCATCCTGCCCCTGCAGGCTGCCATGCTCGCCCTGTTGGTAAGTCACGGTAAAATACGGCAGCGCACACTTCACACCGGGCACCGGGAACGCCACCCGGTTTTCCGTGGGGCCTCGCAGGTACGTCCGTCCGTTAGCGGGGTGGAACTTCGTCTCATCAAAGCCCTCTGCATTGCTGTCCACCCGGATCCGATAGGTGAGCTCGTAGACATAGACTGTTTTTCCGCCCTCCGTTGTCACCGTCGGATCCGACAAATGCCACGTCAGTTCCTTACGATCCTCCGATACCGATCCATTGTCCGGTGCACGCTCCACCGTCACATAGTCGCCCATGGGGTCATCCACTACCCACGCTGCACCGTTGGCGCCGCTGACCACACACTGCGTGATCTCGGCAAACGCCTGCTGCAGCTCCGCCGTGTCCTTGGCACTGTAAGCGTATTGCTTCTCACCGCCGGACGGCGTAGCGATCTCCTGCTCCAGAAAATCGCCCACCGCAGGCCCGTTGGAATAGCAGCGTTCATCTGATGCACCAAAACAGATGGTGTACACCGTGGCATCCTCCCGCAGCCCCTTCGCCGTGGCTGCCGTGGCACGGTTGGTCGAGCGGCTGCCCTTGCTGCCCTCGCCGCCGTGGCGATGATAGGTCGGAACGCCGTCCGTCAGCGCAATGACGTTTTTCTGTTCCCGCTCCACCGAGGCCACCGCGGCATCTTGCAGCAGCTCATCAGCCTGATACAGTCCGTCATCAAGGTTGGTCCCACCGCCGGCAGACAGTTCATTTACGGCCGCCACAGCTTGTGCATATCCCTCCGGGGAAGACACATCCACCCACGAACGCATAACGTGGCCCTTCGTTGCAAAAGCGACGACCGCCACATAGCGGCCCATAGTTTCCCGATCGCCTTTGTAGCGTTCCAGAAAACGGATGGCCGCCGTTCTGGCCGCAGCCATCCGGGTCTGACTGTCCTGCACACGGTCCGGGAAAAAACCGCTGCCGCTATGCTCACAGCCGGGGGAATGGTAATCTCCCAGATCCACGCCGCACTCAGCGCAGCGGTTCATCGATCCGGAAACGTCGATCACAAGCACAGTGGCGGCCGCCTTGGTCGTCACCGTGGTCTCCACCTGCAAGGTGACGTCAAAGGCATTCCCGTCCTCTGCCACCGGTGCGGCCGTCTTCTTCAGGCGCACCTCCAGTCCTCGATCATCGGTCACGGTCATGGTGCCGTCGCCGTCCACCGGCGTCCACGTACCATCCTCGTCATATGTTCCGTTGGTCGTCGATGCCGACGACTCCGCCACTGTTGTCTCCGTTGCCCAGACGCTGGGAATTGTCAAAACGAACACCATGACAAAAACCAGCACCAGTGATACAAATCGTTTCATCCGAAAATCTCCTTCTCCACTCTGCTTCCTCCTCATCGCTTTGTGCTCCTCTCCGGCAGATCACCGGCCCAACGATCCTCCATGGCTGCTCTGCAGCGGAGTCACATCCACCTGCTGCTCCTGCTGCAAGCCGGAATCGGCGGTAACATACGCCCCGTCCCTGCCATACACTCATACCTCCGCTTCCTCGACTCCTCTCAATCACAATCTTGGCTCACATCTATGTTTTTCTCTATATAGCGCTCATCTGACAGCCATATATTCCATAAATATCCGTTCACCATCTTTCTCATCATACACGTTGTGCTCTTGTTTGTAAGGGGAAATGTGTCTATTGACGTAATTTTTATCGCAATGTACCTGCGCTATTTATCCATCTCAAATAAACCCGACCGAATCATCTTCCATCTCTTTCCATATTTTAAACATTTTCTTTTCCACTTCTTTCCAGCCCATTGACTCCTGCGTTTGCCCGATCGCCTCCCTTCTGCCGGAGATCCGACCGCAGCAGCGGCCCTTCCGGAGTGCCAAAAGGAAACTTTACAAAATTGGGGATTGCGCTTTTTCTGTCTATCGGTTATCATAATAAAAACCAGATTTTAATTTTAGACTTTATCTGGAGGTTGACGGAAACAATGGCACGGAAATCCTATTCCGCTCAGGAACGCGAGCAAGTGAAAGAGGCACTGCTGCGCACGGCACTTCAGTGCATCGCTGAGCAGGGACTGACCCACAGCAGCATCGATGTTCTTTGTAAGAAGGTCGGTATTTCCAAAACGTTCTTTTATAACTTCTTTTCCTCCAAGGAAGAACTGGTGCTGCATGCCCTCCGGTATCAGCAGCCAAAGCTTTTGGGCTATGCACAGCAGCTGATGGATGACCCCCAGCTCAGTTGGCGGGAAGGCGTCAAAACGTTTCTGAAAAGCTGCTGCTATGGAAACAAAAACGGAATTGCGGTTTTATCCATCGAAGAAGAACAGGACGTGTATCGCTGCCTTTCCGAAGAAAATTTTCGGGCATTTCAGCAAGATCAGATCAAATTATATCGCAATTTACTTGCGATTTTTGGACTTCCGGTGGATGGTATGGACCCACGCCTGTTTGGAAACCTGACTTTGGCTGCTATTATGATTTATAAAGCGATCCCGGATACGATGCCGTTCCTGTTCCCAGAACTTGCGGATGATATGGTGGAATTTCAAATCAACGCGCTATTGGATGAAATGGAGCGAGTAAAAGAAGAAACAAAAAAGGTGGAAAAGAATGTATAGAAAAAAGCTTCAGTATTCTATGAGCATACAAGATAATAGGATGCGTTCAAGCACTAGACAAGGTCGGCCTGCGATCACCGGCCTCGGATTTTGTGCGGCCTTTTCATGCCCTGCGTCAGTCTGTCCTTATGACAGTGCGGCGCAGGGCATTTTTTATTGTTCGGAAAGAGGTGGCCTGCTATGAGTTT
>JAHHSI010000019.1 GCA_020025275.1 Oscillospiraceae bacterium
ACACCGTTCTCTGCCCCTCATCAAGCTAAATAGTACCTTATCACTATTAAGCCTTTGCTTTCTGCGGCTTTTCCCTGCGGAGCGGCGGGCAGGAGAGGGAGGAACGGATAATCATAACAATCCTGTCATAATGATTGTGGGGGAGGGCAGTCTATGGTATAATGGAAACCAACCATGCGGCTCCCCGGATGAGCCGCGCGTGAAAAAATACGGCGGAGGAACGCACCATGCGACTTTTATTCAAACAGCGCTTCTTTTCCTGGCTGGACAGCTATGACATTTTTCGTGAGGACGGAGAGGTTGTCTACACGGTGCAAGGCCAGCTATCCTGGGGGCACTGCCTGAAGATTTTTGACCGAGAAGGGCGGGAGATCGGAACTGTAAAGGAAAAGATATTTACATTTCTCCCGACGTTTGAAATCTACATGGGCGCACAGTATATGGGCTGCATCAACAAGGAATTCTCCCTTTTTCACCCTCGATTTACCATCGAGTATAACGGATGGTCCGTTGAAGGAGACTGGGTGGAGTGGGATTATCGTATTCTGGATGCCGGCGGCCGGGAGGTGGCGGTGGTGTCCAAGGAACTTTGGCAGTGGACGGACACCTATGTGATGGACATTGAGCGGCCGCAGGATGCACTGGGCGTTTTGATGCTGGTGCTGGCCATCGATGCCGAGAAATGCTCGCGGAATCAATAAGAATGACAGGAGAGGTGTCCCTATGACCAAGCTGCTGCTGGTAGAAGATGATAAAAGCATTGTGACCAATCTCACGGAGTTCCTGACGACCGAGGGCTACAGCGTCCGGTCAGCGCCGGGACAGTCCGGAGCGTTGGCGCTGCTGGAGAAAGAGCGGTTTGATCTGGTGCTTCTGGATGTTTCTCTGGCAGATGGAAATGGCTTTACGGCCTGTCAGGCCATCAAGGCGGAGTACCACCTGCCGGTGATTTTTCTCACGGCGTCAGGGGATGAGTACAGCACCGTGACGGGCTTTGCCTTGGGAGCAGATGACTACATTGCCAAGCCCTTCCGGCCCCGGGTCTTGGTGTCCCGCATCAAAAACGTTCTCCGATTGACGGGAAGTGCCGATTCGGTCATCCATCTGGGGGATGTGACCGTGGATACAGTGAAAGGAACGGCCAGCAAGGCGGGGCGGGACCTCTATCTCTCTGCACTGGAATACCGGCTGCTGCTGGTTTTTATCAACCATCGGGGGCAGATCCTCTCCCGCACCCAGCTGCTGGAGGCAATCTGGGATATTGCCGGTGATTTCGTCAATGACAACACGCTGACGGTCTACATCAAGCGCCTGCGTGAGAAAATCGAACAGGACCCGCAGAACCCCACCATCATCAAAACAGTGCGGGGGTTGGGCTATAAGGTGGATGCAGAATGAAGTTTTTGAGAAATCCGGAGGTGGCAAGGACCGTACTGGCCTACGTTCTGCTGTCTGCGGCCGCAACGGGGGTCGCCTTTTACTGGGCGTGGACATTTGGGTGGTTTACGCTGGTGTTGTCGCTTCTTTGGCTGGGGATCTATCTGGTGAGCGCCTTCCGGCGCTATCGGCAAATCGCCAGGCTCAGCGCCGACATTGACCGAATCCTCCACGGGAATGATCCTCAGATCTCTTTGCAGCAGTACGCCGAGGGAGAGCTGTGCATTTTGCAAAACGAGATCTACAAGATGACGGTTCGTCTGCGGGAGCAGAAGCAGCGCTTGCAGGAGGACAAGACCTATCTGGCCGACTCCATTGCCGACATCTCCCATCAGATCCGCACGCCGCTGACGTCCATCAACCTGCTGGTACAGCTGCTGCGGGAGCCGAACCTGACGCAGGAACGGAAGATGCAGCTGACACGGGAGCTTCTGGAGATGCTGACACGCATCGACTGGCTCCTTACAACACTTCTGAAAATCTCGAAGCTGGATGCCGGGACCGTACAGTTTCAGGAACAGCATCTGGCGCTGAAAGAACTGCTGGACAAGGCGGTGGAGCCGCTGCTGGTGCCGGTGGAGCTGCGAGGGCAGACACTGGAGATCCGGGCAGAGGGTACGTTTACCGGAGATACGGCGTGGACCTGCGAGGCGGTGGGCAATATTATCAAAAACTGCATGGAACACACGCCGGAGGGAGGGCACATCACCGTGCATGCGGCGGAAAATCCGCTCTACACGGAAATCAGGATCGCCGATACCGGCTGTGGGATCCGGCAGGAGGATCTGCCGCACATCTTTGAGCGGTTCTACAAGGGAAAGGACTCTGACGACAAGAGTTTTGGCATTGGCCTTGCCTTGGCACGGATGATCGTCACGAGGCAAAACGGAACCGTCAAGGCGGAAAACAGAGCCGAGGGCGGGGCGCTGTTCACGCTGCGTTTTTATAAAGGAGTCGTCTGAGGAGGCGGCTCTTTTTTCGTATGTGACAGATCTGTTATTTTTAAGTCATACACCTGTCATCTTGCCAAGATATACTGAGACGGTAAACTAAAAAAGGAGAATCAACGATGGAAATATTACGGGTAGAACATCTTTGCAAGACGTACGGAAAGGGCGAAAATCGGGTCAAGGCGCTGGACGATGTGTCCTTCTCCGTGGAGAAGGGGGAGTTTGTGGCCATCATCGGACCATCCGGGTCCGGCAAATCGACGCTGCTGCATATTTTGGGCGGCGTGGATCATCCTACCTCCGGTAAGGTCTACATGGACGGCAGCGATGTGTACAGCCAGAATGACGAACAGCTGGCGGTGTTCCGCCGCCGACAGGTGGGCCTTATTTACCAGTTTTACAATCTGATCCCGGTGCTGAACGTGACGGAGAACATCACGCTGCCGGTTCTGATGGACGGACGGCAAGTCAATCAGGAGCGGCTGCAGGAGCTGTTGGTGACATTGAAGCTGCAGGGTCGGGAAGAGCATCTGCCCAATCAGCTCTCCGGCGGGCAGCAGCAGCGTGTTTCCATCGGCAGGGCGCTGATGAATGCTCCGGCGGTCGTACTGGCCGATGAGCCCACCGGGAATCTGGACTCCAAGAACAGCCAGGAGATCGTGGAGCTGCTGAAGATGTCCAACAAGAAATACAACCAGACCCTCATTGTGATTACCCACGATGAGAACATCGCCCTGCAGGCTGACCGTATCCTTGCCATCGAGGATGGTAAGATCATTCGGGACGAGGTGATCCGCAGATGAATGTCTTTCAGAAAGTGACGCTGCAATCCCTCCGGAAGAATAAGACCCGCACCATCGTGACCATCATCGGGATCATCCTCTCGGCGGCCATGATCAGTGCGGTGACCACGTTCACCACCAGCTTCATGAATTACGGTCTGGAGAATGCTATTCACTCCGATGGCAGCTGGCACGGCAGGACATCGTTGGTCCCCTATGGGACATACCAGCAGCTGCGGGAAAATGCGGAGGTCAAAGACGCCGTCTATTTCCAGCAGCTGGGGTATGCCGATCTGGGGAACCCGCTGCCTGAGAAGCACTATCTCTACGTTCTGGGCAGCGGCGCAGCAGCTGAGGAGATGCTGCCCATCCATATTACGGAAGGCCGCTATCCCACGGCCGCCAATGAGATCCTGCTGCCAAAGCATCTGGAGGGGGAAGCGGGCATCATCCACCATCTCGGCCAGGGCATAACACTGGAGTTGGGACAGCGGGTGCTGGACGGAGAGGTGCTCGGCCAGGAAAATTCCAGTACCGTATACGATCCGGAAAGCCGTCGGGAGGTGGCACTGGATGAGACACTGGAGGTGCGGGAGAGCCGTACCTATACCGTCGTAGGCTTTTATGAGCGGCTGTCGTATCGGATCGAGGATTTCTCGGCCCCCGGGTTTACGGCCTTCACCGTGGCCGATGAAGCACCGGCCGCCGACAGCAGCTACGAGGTATATTTTCAAATGCTTCATCCCAACCGGGTGTTTGATTTTATGGTGGAAGAGGGGCTGGGCGGCACACAGAATGTCGAGGTGCTGATGTTTCTGGGCAGCTCCCGCTACAATAATTTTTCCCGGATGCTTTACAGCCTTGCGGCCATTGTGATCGGACTCATTGTTTTTGGCTCGGTGGCGCTGGTCTACAACGCATTTTCCATCTCGGTGTCGGAGCGCACCAAGCAGTTTGGTCTGCTCTCCTCCATTGGTGCAACGAAAAAGCAGCTGCGGGGCATGGTCTTTTCTGAGGCGCTGATGGTGAGCCTTGTGGGGATCCCGCTGGGGCTGCTGTCGGGGGTGGGCGGTATCGGTGTGACGCTGCTGCTTCTGGGGGTTAAATTCCGGTCGATGGGCTTTGACACTGAGCTGAAGCTCCATGTATCGGCGGCATCCCTTGTGATTGCGGCCGTGATCGCATTGGTGACGGTATTTATCTCCGCATGGATCCCTTCCAAGCGTGCCACCCGTGTGTCGGCGGTGGAGGCGATCCGGCAGCAGGCGGATGTGAAGGCGAGCGGTGGAAAGAAAAAGACATCCCGCCTGACCTATCGTGTCTTTGGACTGCCCGGCGTGCTGGCCAGCAAGCACTATCAGCGCAGCAAGAAACGGTATCGCACCACGATCCTGAGTCTGTTCATGAGCATTGTGCTCTTTATCTCTGCCTCGGCCTTTTGCGACTATCTGACCGAATCGGTGCAGGGCGGCTATGCTGCCGACAGGTTTGACCTGGCCTATCGACTCGTGGAAAAGAATACCGACAAGACTCCGGAGGAGCTGCGGGCCTTATTCCTCAGCGATGAACATATCTCCAAGGTCGCCTATGTTTACAAAGAATATGATGGCGGCTATGTGCCCCGAGAAGTCCTTCGGGAGGAGGCCAAGGAGCTGCTTTCCAGACCGTCTGCCCGCGCAGCGGGAGAAATTGGCATTGAGAACGCACCGGAGATGGTGCAGATGGCAGTGCAGGTCAGCTTCATCTCCGATGAGGATTTCCGGGAACTGCTGCGGAGCTATCGCCTGAAGGAGAGCGACTATATGAATCCGGACGAACCCATGGGGATTCTGCTGGACGGAACAGTGACCTTCCATCAGGAGGAAGGGAGATACAAAAAGACCGAGTTTGTCAATCGGGACGATGTGACCATCTGGTGCAACGATCTACGAGACTATCCGGGCTACCATGACATGGGGATGGAAACCGATGGGGGAGAGGAGGTCGTCGTGTATGTCAGCAATACCGATGAGACCGATCGGATCAAGGTGCCGAAGGAGGAGGCTTATCTTCGCTATCAGCTCCACAGCGGCAAGACGATCTATGACGCCCCGTACTATATTGATACCAATGATACCGGGGAAATACTGCGGATCATCTACCCCGACAGCCTGCGTGCTTCCGTCTATCCGGCGGGGAAAGCGCAGGGGGGACGCTATGATTTCCGCATGATCTCGGAGGACCATGCGGCCAGCTACAAGAATTTGGAGGTCCTGCTGGAGGAGCAGAACCTCAGTTCCGATGCTCTCTTTGACTATGCAGATGCTGTGGAGCAGAACCGCAATACCGTGCTCATCATTCAAGTCTTTTCCTACGGCTTTATCGTGCTCATCTCCCTGATCGCGGCAGCCAATGTCTTTAATACCATTTCGACCAATATCAGCCTGCGCCGCCGTGAGTTTGCCATGCTCAAATCCATCGGTATGAGCGCCCGTGGGTTCAACCGCATGATGAACTATGAGTGCCTGCTCTACGGCACGAGGGCCTTGCTCTATGGTCTGCCGGTGTCGGTGGGGGTGACGTACCTCATTTGGAAGTCCATGTCTCAGGGCTTCGCCACGGATTTCCGCCTGCCGTGGACGGCCATCCTGATTGCAGTGCTCAGCGTCTTTATTGTGGTTTTTGCCACCATGCTCTACGCCATGCGCAAAATCAAGAAGGATAATCCCATTGATGCACTGAAGAACGAAAATCTCTAAGGAGCGAAGAACGGCATGAAGAAAAGAACAGGAAAAATCTGGCTGATCGTGCTGTTGTGCCTTCTCCTGACGGGCGGCGGGACCGTGCTGGGGGTCAACGGCTACGTTCGCAGCGTGGGTGCACGCTATACACTGTCCTCGGCGGCTGCCGCCGGTATGGAGGACGTGGACTGCATCATCGTCTTAGGCTGTCAGGTGCGAAAGGACGGAACGCCCAGCCCTATGCTGCGGGATCGGCTGCAGCGGGCGGTGGAACTGTACGATGTAGGGGCGGCGCCCAAGCTGCTGATGAGCGGCGACCACAGCCGAGAGGACTATGACGAGGTGGGCTGCATGAAGCAGTTTGCCATAGAGGCCGGGATCCCGTCGGAAGATGTTTTTATGGATCATGCCGGTTTTTCGACCTACGAGACTATGTACCGGGCCAAAGAGATGTTTCAGGCGCGGAAAGTGCTGGTGGTGACACAGGAATACCACCTCTTTCGGGCGGTGTACATTGCCCGGCAGCTGGGCATGGAGGCCTATGGCGTGGCGGCAGAACCCTACGAGTACGCCGGACAGATCATGCGGGATGCACGGGAGGTACTGGCCCGGTGCAAGGATTTTGCTCTGGCACTGTGGCAGCCCCGGCCGGAGGGCATCGGCGAGGTGATCTCCGTCTCCGGCAATGGAGATGCCAGCAACAGCTGGCAGGGGAAACCGGCACAGTCCATCACATGAAGCGGGGAGATCCCGTGAAAGAGAAAGAAAGAGCCGCCGACCGTTTGGTCGGCGGCTCTTGCTTTGCGGCTGTCCCGGAGACGGGAGATCATCCCTGGCGGGCGGGGGAAGGCTCTCCGAACAGCAGGCGTACTTTTTCTTCGCCGATGCGGCGATTGCAATAGACGAAGTTGAACTCGCCCTCGATGGACATTCCCTGCACGGAGAAGGTGGTCAGCTCGTCTCGCTGCAGGGCGATGGGCTGGTAGGCGAAGGTGATGGCATTTGTCTGCACCAGCAGATCCATGAGGACCGAAAAATTACCTAAAGAAACGGTGCGGGAAAAGTTCGCCAGCGTAAAGCCACGGTCGTGGATGGCCTGTTCCAACAGATGGCGGGTGCCGGAGCCTTTTTCACGGATGAGTAGTGTTTCACGGAAGATCTCGCTCAGCGGTACGGATTTCCCGGCAAAACGGTGAGATCTGGTGCAGATGCCGGTGAACTGTTCCTTTTTATAGAGGCGATAGTTGTACCGGGATTTGTCAAAAACGCCCTCGGCGATGGCGAAGTCCAACTGCTGATTTTCCAGCATCTGTAGAAGCGTCTCCGTGTTGTCGATGATGTAATCGAGGCTGTGATGGGGCTGCTGCAGGAAGCGGGAAATCAGCGGCGGCAGGACGAATTCACCCACGGTTTTCGTGGCACCGACGCGCAGAAAGACGTCCGGATGCTTGGTGAACTCCTCCCGCATGGCGTGTTCCTCGGCCAGCATACTGTCCAGATGACGCTTGAACTGCTCGGCTTCCGGAGTGCGATAGAGTGTTCGGTTTTCATACCGGAACAGCTTGACACCGTAGAGATGCTCCAGATACTTGATGTGCTGCGTTACACCGGGCTGGGTCATCTGGCGCTTTTCTGCTGTGCGGTGGTAGTTCATCTCTTCATAGAGAGTTAAAAAAGTAAACACGCGCTCGTCAAACATAGCGTCCGCTCCTTTGATAAAAATAAATAATCAGATAATAAGAAAATACAATTAGATTTTATCACAACGGCGCAGTATAATAAAGTCGATTATGAAGAAAAGAGGGGGACTTTTGGTGAAAATTGTGATTATCGGCGGTGTCGCAGCGGGGACAAAAACGGCTGCGAAGCTGAAGCGTGAGCATCCGCAGGATGAAGTTGTACTCTACACGAAGAGCAGTGATATTTCCTATGCCGGCTGCGGCCTGCCCTACTACGTGGGCGGAATGATCGAGTCTCGGGAGGATTTGATCGTGAATACGCCGCAAAAGTTCACGGCGTTGACCGGGGTGGAGGTGCATACGGAGTGCGAGATCGTCGCACTGGACGCCCAGGCCCACACGGTCAGAACCGGCGCCGGGGAGAGCATCGGCTATGATAAGCTGGTGGTGTCGGTGGGGGCGGCTCCGCTGCGGCCTCCGCTGGAGGGGATCGACCTGCCCGGTATTTTCGGCGTGCGCACGCCGCAGGACGCCATCGAGATCCGCCGGTATATCACCGATCGCTCATGTCGCCATGCCGTCGCGGTGGGCGGCGGATTTATCGGTCTGGAAATGGCAGAAAACCTGATGAAGCAGGGGCTTTCCGTGACTCTGATCGATATGGCGCCCCAGCTGCTGCCGAACCTGCTGGATGCGGAAATGGCGGATTATCTGCGCCGTCATCTGGTGAAGAAGGGACTGCGTGTGCTCACGGGAACGGCGCTCAAGGGCTTCCGTGGAAGTGACGCTGTTTCCGCCGTGGAGAGTGCGGCCGGTGTGCTGCCGGCGGAGCTGGTGATCTTGGCCATGGGCGTTCGTCCGGCCACCCGTTTTTTAGAGAACAGCGGACTGGCCATGCAGCGTGGAACCATTGTGACCGATGCGGCACACAAGACCAATCTGGAAGACGTCTATGCCGTGGGTGACTGCGCTCTGGTCACCAATCGCATTACCGGCGCTGCCCAGTGGTCGGCCATGGGCTCCACCGCTAACATTGCCGGACGGGAGCTGGCACTGGAGCTGGCGGGAGAAGAAGTCCGCTATCCCGGCTGTCTGGGCAGCGGTGTTGCCAAGGTCTTTGAGGATATGAATGTGGCCCGCACCGGATTGACCATGCAGCAGGCCGGCGATGCCGGATTTGATGCAGCGTCGGTGACAGCCGTCCTCTATGACAAGGCACATTACTATAGCGATGCTTCTACGTTTACCGTTAAGCTGGTGGCCGACCGTGCCACCCATCGGCTGCTGGGGCTGCAGGTCCTGGGCAGCGGTGCCGTGGACAAGATGGCCGATGTGGCGGTGACCGCTATCTCCATGAGGGGCCGACTGGAGGACCTCGTGTCCATGGACTTTACCTATGCACCGCCCTTTTCAACGGCCATCCATCCCATGGCCACGGCCTGCGCTATTTTGCTTAATAAGCTGAGTGGCCGGATGGACAGCGTTACACCGGCGGAATACGCCGCAGGCGAAGCCGAGGACTATCGTCTGGTGGATGCGCAGCCGGCGCCGTCCGTGCCGGGTCTGCCTTGGTTTGACCTGACACATCCCGAGGAGTCGGCCAAGCAGTTTAGCAAAGATGAGAAGCTGCTGCTGGTCTGCGCAAAGGGCAAGCGTGCTTACCTGAGCCAGAATAAGCTGCGGGCACTGGGCTACACGCAGGTGAAGATTTTGGAAGCCGGCACGGAGTTCAATGTGCTGCGCCGCACCCATGCGGCGGGAAAGAAGCTGCCGCCGGAAGAGGTGAAGCGTCTGAAGGGACTTGGCTGTTTGCAGGATAAGCGCTTTGCAGATGTGTTCAACGTGCGCGTGATCACCCGCAACGGCAAGATCACGGCCGATGAGAACCGCAGCATTGTCGAGGCGGCCGAGAAGTTCGGGTCCGGTGAGATCACCATGACCACGCGTCTCACACTGGAGATCCAGGGCGTTCCCTATGACAACATCGATGGCCTGATGGAATTCCTGAATCAGCGTGGTCTGGAAACGGGCGGCACCGGTTCTCTGGTTCGCCCTGTGGTGTCCTGCAAGGGAACCACCTGCCAGTATGGTCTGATCGACACCTATGATTTGAGTGAAAAGCTGCACGAGCGGTTCTATAAGGGGTATCATCAGGTGACGCTGCCCCACAAGTTTAAAATTGCTGTGGGCGGCTGCCCCAACAACTGCGTCAAGCCGGATCTGAACGATCTGGGCATCATCGGCCAGAAAATGCCGATTTTCGACTATGCCAAATGCCGGGGCTGCAAGGTCTGTCAGGTGGAGAAGGCGTGCCCCATCCACGTGGCCGGCGTGGAGGACGGGATGCTGCAAGTGGACGCAGAGGCGTGCAATCGCTGCGGCCGCTGCGACGGCAAATGCCCCTTTGGCGTCACGGAGGAATATCAGACCGGCTACAAGATCTATATTGGTGGACGCTGGGGCAAGAAAGTGGCCCATGGGCGTCCGTTGGAGAAACTCTTCACCTCGGAGGAGGAAGTTTTGGAGATCGTGGAGCGGGCAGTGCTGCTCTTCCGCAATGAGGGGCAGACCGGCGAACGTTTTGCCGATACGGTGACACGCCTGGGCTTTACGTATGTCCAAAATAAGCTGCTGCATGCAGAAATTGATAAAAGTCAAATTCTGGAGAAAAAAGTGACCGGCGGCGCAACCTGCTGATTCGTGTCCCGGATCCCGGCACTTTTGTGCCGGGATCTATGTTACATAAAGGAGAGAATGGATATGAAAAGAGTGCTGATGCTGTTGGCGGCGCTGCTGGCCGGTAGTCTGCTGGCGGGCTGCGGAGCTCCGGCGGAAAAACCGACGGTTCCGGCGGAGGAGATCACGGTGACGGATGATCTGGGACGTTCGGTGACGCTGCAGACGCCGCAGCGTACGGCCGTACTGATCGGCAGCTTTGCCGACGTGTGGTGCCTTGCCGGCGGCAAAGATACACTGGTGGCTGCGGCCGATGACACATGGACGCAGTTTGCACTGGATCTTCCGGAGGACGTGGTCCATCTGGGCGGCGTCAAGTCCCCGAATCTGGAAAAGCTGCTGGCAGCGGAGCCGGATCTGGTCATTGGAAGCACCAAGACGAAGGCGGATCTGGAGCTGCAGGACACGTTAGAGCAGATGGGGATCCCGGTACTCTATTTTAATGTGAGCACGTTTGATGATTACCTGCGGATGCTGCAGATCTGTACCCGCCTGACGGGGCATCCGGAGTGTTATGAGACCAACGGGACCGCCATTCAGGCGCAGGTCGATGACGCCATGGCCCGTGTAAGCGGGGATGCGCCCAGTGTTTTATATGTGCGGGCCTCCGGCTCCAGCTGCAAGGTCAAGAACAGCAAGGACAGTGTGCTGGGAGAGATGCTGTCGGATCTGGGCTGCCGGAATATTGCCGACAGCGACAAGAATCTGCTGGAAAACCTGAGCATGGAGACCATTCTGGCACAGGACCCGGACTATATTTTTGTGGTGCTGCAGGGTTCAGATACGACGAAGGCTCAACAGTCGCTGCAGCAGGCGCTGCTGGATCAGCCGGCCTGGGGGAGCCTGACGGCCGTACGGGAAGGCCGTTTCCATATCATGGATCAGAAACTCTATAATCTCAAGCCCAACGCACGGTGGGGGGAAGCCTATGAAACGCTTGCAGACATCCTGTATCCGGGGAAATAACCGGCGAGTTCTGGCGCTGCTGAGCGGACTGCTGGTGCTCACGACGGTGCTGAGCTTATGTCTGGGCGCCGAGCGGATCGCAGTGGGGCAGGCACTGGGCGACCTGCTGACCGGACGGGCAACAGCCGCCGCCCGGATCCTGCGCTATGCCCGCTTTCCCCGCGTCTGTGCAGGACTACTGGCCGGGGCGGCGCTGGCGGCCTCCGGCACCATCATTCAGGGCGTTCTGGCTAACTCGCTGGCGGCGCCCAGCACCATCGGCGTCAATGCCGGGGCGGGCTTTTCCGTGGCGCTCTTTTGCGCCGCTGCCCCCGGAGCGCTGGCCGCCGTTCCGTTGGCGGCACTGGCCGGTGCCTTTGGCGGGGCCATGTTGGTCCTGACCATTGCCCGGCGGACCAGCGCCTCAAAGATCAGCCTTGTTTTGGCCGGTGTGGCCGTTTCGGGCATTTTCAGTGCGGGGATCGATGCCGTTATCACATTTGTTCCTGAATCGCTGAACGGATATTCCGATTTTCGTATTGGCGGACTGTCCAATGTGACGTTTGCGCAGCTGCGGCCGGCGGCGATCCTCATCGCCTTGGCGCTGTTGGCTGCCTGGTCACTGCACAACGAACTGGATCTGTTGATGATGGGCACGGAGCAGGCCCAGAGTCTGGGGCTGTCGGCCCGAAAAATGCAGATTGTGTTTCTGGCCCTCGCTGCGATTTTGGCCGGATCGGCGGTCAGCTTTGCCGGATTGATCGGCTTTGTGGGTCTGATGGTGCCGCACATCATGCGGCAGCTGGTGGGAGAGACCAGCGGGATTCTGCTGGTGAGCTCGGCCCTTGGCGGAGCCGTGCTGCTGTGCGGCTGCGATTTACTGGCCAGAGTGTTGTTTGTTCCGTTTGAACTGCCGGTGGGGATCGTCATGGCGCTGGTAGGCGGCCCCTTCTTTATCTGGCTGCTGAAAAAAAGAGGGAAGTGCGGCAATGATTGAATTGAAAAATGTTTGCAGCGGATATGGCGGCCGGACCATACTCCAAGATATCTCCGTCAGCTTTCCTCAGCGAAGCGTCACGGTTTTGCTGGGTTCCAACGGCTGCGGCAAGAGTACACTGCTGAAAACAGCGCTGGGGCTTGTGCCCGCCTCGTCCGGCGCCATCCTCTATGACGGGCAGGAGATCCGCCATATGTCGCTGCGCGCCATTGCGCAAAAGGCGGCGTATCTGTCTCAGGCAAGGAATATCCCCAATATCACGGCCGGACGCATGGTGCTCCATGGCCGCTTTCCTTATCTGAGCTATCCTCGCCACTACAGCCGTGCTGACCGGGAAATCGTGCGCCAAGCACTGGAGCGGACCGGGAGTCTGGACCTCGGTGACCGGCAGATGAGCGAACTGAGCGGCGGACAGCGGCAGAAAATCTATATTTCCATGGCACTTGCCCAGCAGGCCCAGACGATTTTTATGGATGAGCCGACCACGTATCTGGATGTGCGGCACCAACTGGACACCATGCGCATTGCCAGAGAGGTGGCACAGGCAGGCGCTGCGGTGGTGCTGGTCCTGCACGATCTGAGCTTGGCGCTGCGCTTCGGCGACCAGATCGCCGTATTGGATCAGGGGCGGCTGGCACAGCTGGGCACACCGGAAGAAGTATTTGCAAGCGGTGTACTGGACCGTGTTTTTGATGTGCGGGTTTGCCGCATGGAGACAGAAGATGGCTGGCACTATTACTGCCAGACTTGAAAGGGGAGGGATACATGGCGTATTTTCCGTTTTTTGTCGATCTATCAGGAAAGCGAGGGTTGATCGTGGGCGGCGGAACAGTGGCCCTGCGCAAAATTGAAAAATTGCTGCCTTTTTCACCGGAGCTGTCTGTCATCGCACCGGAGATCTGCCTGGAAATCCGCAGCATCCCGGGGCTTCACCTGGAGGAACGGGCCTTTGTGCCCGGTGACGAAGCGGAGATGCTTTTCGTTATTGCGGCCACCGACGATGCCCGCTGCAACCGACAGATTTCAGAGCTCTGCCGCCAAAAGAATATTCTGATCAATGCCGTGGACGATGCGGAAAACTGTACCTTTCTCTTTCCGGCGCTGGTGCAGGAGGGGGCACTGAGCGTGGGGATCTCGACCGGCGGCAGCAGCCCCACGGCGGCCATCTGCCTGAAAGAGCAGATTCGGGCGCTGATCCCTCCGAACTTTGATGAGATTCTGACCTTTCTGCATGGGCAGCGGGAGAAGATCAAAGCAGAGGAAGGCGATGAAAAGAGACGCCATGAACTGCTGCGCCAACTATTCGGGGCGGCCATGGAGCGGCAAAGAGCACTGAATGAGGCGGAAGTTTCCGAAGTACTGCGTGAGGAGGAACCACGATGACGGAAAAATGCGGATGTGTTTATTTGATCGGTGCCGGCTGCGGAGAGGGGGATCTGATCACCCTGCGTGGTTTGGAACGGCTGCAGGCGTGCGATGTGATCGTATATGATGATCTGATCGATACCGAACTGCTGCGGGCCGCTCCGGAGGGTACGCCTGCGCTCTACATGGGCAAGCGGCTGGGCCGCCATTCGGCCCGGCAGGAGGACATCTCTCAAACCTTGGTGCAGTTGGCCCGGGAGGGAAAGCGGGTAGCGCGGCTGAAGGGCGGTGATCCCTTTGTTTTTGGCCGGGGCGGAGAGGAAGCCCTCGCGCTGCAGGCGGCGGGGGTCCCGTTTGAGGAGATCCCGGGCATCTCCTCCTGCATCGCCATTCCGGCACTTGCCGGGATCCCGGTGACCCATCGGGGAATCAGCCGGGGCTTCCATGTGATCACGGCCAACACCAATGAGACGGAAGAGTCACTGCTGCGGCGAATGGAGCATCTGGCGTCCTTGGAGGGAACACTGGTCTTTCTCATGGGTCTGGGACGACTGGAAGAGGTGGTGCAGGGACTGCTCCGGTGGGGGAAAGCGGCACAGACGCCGGCGGCCGTTGTGTCGGGGGGCAATGCCCCGCACCCCATGGTGGTCCGTGCCACGCTGGAAACCATTGCAGAACGCACCCGTGCACTCCGGCTTCAGCCGCCGGCGGTGATCGTGGTGGGGGAGACGGCGGCTATGGACCTGACCTCTCCGGTACTCAATAAACCTCTGGCCGGCGTCCGTGTGGGTGTAACGGGGACGGTCCCTTTTACCCAGAAGTTGTGCCGGGCATTGCGGGAGCAGGGTGCACAGACCACGGTGGTTCAGCAGAGCCTTCGGGAAACCCTTGCATGGAGGCAGGAGTTGGAGTCCCTGTTGGACGGCAGCCGCCACTGGTTGGTCTTTACCAGTGCCAACGGCGTGCGTGTGTTTTTTGATACCCTGCGGGAGAATGCGGTGGATCTGCGGCGCTTGGCCACGTGCAAGTTTGCCGTGATCGGCAGCGCTACAGGGGCCGTGCTGTCCCACTATGGCTTTCAGGCGGATCTCTGCCCCCGGGAATATACCAGCGAAGCGTTGGCCGCCGCATTGTGCAAGGCCATTGTTCCGGGCGAGGATGTGGTGTTGCTGCGTGCACAGCAAAGTGCTGCCGTTTTGCCGGAGGTGCTGAGGGCGCAGGGGGTTCCGGTGCAGGACATTGCCCTCTACCGCGTGAAGCCGGCGGAGGGTCCCGCGGTGGACTGGGCGAGCATCGACTATCTCACCTTTGGAAGTGCCGGTGGTGTGCACCAGTTTTTTGCAGTGCATCACCAGATCCCGTCCCGGGTGACGTGCGTGTGTATCGGAGCGGTGACGGCAAAGGCGTTGGCGGCCTATGACGGCCGCAGCTGTCTGCTGGCGGAGGAGGCGACCGTTTCCGGAATACTCGAGCAGATTTGCCGGCATCATCAGCAACTGCAAATCGGCTGACAGCACGCGGCGGTGCGGCGCACGGGAAAGCCCCTTCGCAAGGGTAGGCATCGGCGGGCGCTGCCGCACCGGTCGTCGCTCACGGCTGCGGACCGTCTTTGCAGCTAATGGGTGAAAAAACGAAGAAAAGTATTGTATCTGGGGACTGTTTCGGGTAGAATAAGAAATGAATTTTAGAAAAGGGGAGACTCCGCATTGCGGAGCGGCCCGGAAGAGGAGTCCGGATATGAAAAAACGATTGACCATGTGGGGGGCGGGACTACTCAGCCTCCTGCTGTGTGTCGGCTGTGGCAGCCAGACGCATGAAAAGCCGGAGAATACCGTGTCGGACGATCAGAAGATCGTCTATTCCAACTTGGTGGACCCTACTTCCCAGCAGGAGGTGGCGACACTTTTAAAAGGCCGTGGGGTCTCCGACGATCAGATTGACACGCTGCTCTCTTGGGCAGATGACTTCAATGCCCGTGTGACCTCCGCGCCGCTGAAGGAGGGCTTCCAGACCATGAAAAAGACAGGGGTGGATTACAGCGGTCTGCTTATCAAGAACAAGGAGGAGTCGGATGGATTTATTGATCCGGAGGCCAACTGCCGCCTGACGAGTTTTCTCCTGATGAAAGACCGGATCGAAACCAACGGGAAGACGGCAGCCGATGATACGATTTTGATGTTTGATGCAGAAGCCATCGACACCTATGAGCCGTTCCGTCTCAGCGAGGAGGAGCGGAGCAAGTTCCTCTCCTTTTTCGGCTGGGTGCCGGTTCAGGGTGCCCAGACGCTGGAAGAGCATACAGCCTGCATTCAAAAGGCTTGGGCCGAGCGAGAGGTGACCATCGGAGGCGAGGGAATCTCTCTGATCACGGTCTATCTCCACTCTCCCTTCGATCAGGTGCGCTTTGTGGGACACACGGGCGTACTGCTGGAGACGGAGGAAGGGTTGATGTTCGTTGAAAAATACGGCCCTCAGTTTCCGTTCCAGGCCACCAAGTTCCACAACCGGGACGAGCTGAAGCAGTATATACTGGATCGGCCGGATCTGTACGGAGACAAAACGGAAGTCGCACCGCTTGTTTTTGAAAACGATCACCTGCTGTGAATAAAGAGAAGAGGAGGTTGTCTCGATGAGACAACCTCCTCTTTTTGTCAGATCAGCTTGCGGCGAAAACGCCTGCAGATCTCTCGGGGCGGCGGGGAATGACGGTGTGTCCGCCGGCGGAACAGCAGAGTGCGGAACACATCATTGATCCGCCGAATAGGCCATATCCCAGTATTGCAGCTCATACTGGCTGCACATCCAAAACAGATGGCAGTGCTTCTCTGTCTCCAGTGGAGTGATGTCATCACTCCACTGATCCACCATGTCCATCAGTTCTTGGTTTGTCTGGCGGTACTCGTCGCAGACGTATCCGGCAAACCACGGTCCGTATTCCGGATGCTGCAGGGCATGAGGATAACGCCTGACCATATGCTCGCCGATATAGGCATACGTCCACGAGCAGCTCAGCAGGGCCACCAGACCGGTGAGCAGGTTTCCTGTGTGCGCCTCGCAGAGCATATAGTGACTGTAGCTGCTGTTGCTGATGTGAGGGACGTCCTCGATGGTCCCATATGCGTTAGATCATGCAGAAGTTGTCCGGCCGCCCGAAGCGAATCGTTGCGGACAGAGGGACGGAGTTTATCGTTCATCCCGAAACTGGCCGGAGAGGGCAAATGCGTGGTTCATGGGACCGCTGCCTTTTCCAAGATCCAGCATGGACTGCAAGGCACCGGAGATATAGCTTTTGGCCCGTTCCACCGACGTCTCCAGATCATAGCCCTTGGCAAGATTTGCGGCAATAGCGCTGGAGAGCGTGCAGCCGGTGCCGTGGGTGTTGGGGTTGTCGATCCGCTTGCCGTAGAACCATGCGGCAGTGCCGCTGCTGTAGAGCAGGTCGTTGGCGTCGTTGATGCTGTGCCCGCCTTTACAGAGGACGGCGCAGTGGTAGGTGTCGCTGATGGTCTTGGCGGCGGTGATCATGTCTTGCTCGTTGGTGATGGTACAGCCGGACAAGATCTCTGCCTCGGGAATGTTGGGGGTCAGAATGGTGGACAGGGGGAGCAGTTCCTTTTTCAGGGTCTCTACGGCATCAGCAGAGATCAGACGGGCGCCGCTGGTGGCCACCATAACCGGATCGATCACGATATTTTCTGGATGATAAAAGCGAAGTCGTTCTGCAATGGTGCGGATCAGGTCTACGGATGCGACCATGCCGATTTTGACTGCATCGGGGAAAATATCCTCAAAGACGGCGTCGATCTGCTGGGCCAAGAACAGAGGCGTGACCTCCTCGATGGCGCGCACACCGGTGGTGTTTTGTGCGGTGAGTGCCGTAATGGCGCTCATGGCAAAAACGCCATTCATAGTCATTGTTTTCAAGTCGGCTTGGATCCCGGCGCCTCCGCTGCAATCGCTGCCAGCGATGGATAATGCTGTTTTCATTGTTGTTCTCCTTTACTGTGCATTATTTTTGTTGAGCGACAGAAGGTGGTGCCCCCAATCTGCCGCTGGGAAGCGGTGCAGGCTTCGACTGCACCGCCGCTTGCTGAAAGATCCCCTCCTCTTCAGAAAAAACGGGAGCTGCCTGATGTTAGGCAACTCCCGTCCATACGCTCTTATGTGTATCCTTCCGTTGGCATTACCCAAATCAAGTTACCGGTCTAAGGTGTCACCTTACTCTCAGCCTGTACAACAAGCTCCCGCTTTATAATAAATCTATGCTTACTATAGGCTCTTTTTCGATTGTTGTCAACATAGGGTTTATCCAAAGAGAGGGCAGGGACGGTCAGCAAGATAAAAAGGGAAGGCGGCAGACCGGAGCGGCCGGTTGTACCGGATATTTCCGGAAAACTGTTGACAGAAGAAACCAAGGAGCGGGAAAAGCGGCCCATGAACCTGCGAAAATTTTAACAAAAAGACAGTTTTGTGTCGATTTATTATTGCAGAAAGCGAAATAGAGGAGTACAATCTATAAGGGGATTTTATTAAGAGAATAAAAATATCTCTTTATAGAGTTACCCCCGAAAGACACAATTGGTAGTACATAGAACCACCCATAGGAGGAACAATTTTATGGCAAACAAAAAAGTGTTCAAAACCATGGACGGTAATGAAGCTGCGGCTTATGTATCGTATGCCTTTACAGAAGTTGCAACCATTTACCCCATCACCCCTTCCAGCCCCATGGCGGACCACGTAGATGAGTGGGCCGCAAACGGCAAGAAGAACCTGTTCGGTCAGCCGGTCAAACTGGTTGAAATGCAGGCCGAGTCCGGTGCAGCCGGTGCCATGCACGGCTCTTTGGAGACCGGATCTCTCACCAGCACCTACACGGCATCGCAGGGCCTGATGCTGATGATCCCCCCCATGTATCGTATTGCCGGTTCTCAGCTGCCCGGCGTGATGCACGTGTCGGCTCGTACCGTAGCCACCCATGCGCTGTCCATCTTCGGCGATCACTCCGACGTCATGGCATGTCGCCAGACCGGCTGGGCACAGCTGGCCTCGTCCAGCGTGCAGGAAGCCATGGATCTGGCGGCCGTGGCGCACCTGTCGGCCATCAAGGGCTCCATTCCTTTCCAGCACTTCTTTGACGGCTTCCGGACCTCCCACGAGATCCAGAAGGTGGAGGTCCTGGACTATGAGGATCTGGGCAAGATGCTGGACTGGGACGCCGTGCAGAAGTTCAAGGATCATGCCCTGAGCACGGAGCATCCCACCATCCGCCACACCCTGCAGAATCCGGACACGTTTTTCCAGTCCCGTGAGGCCTGCAACAACGTCTACAGCGATCTGCCCCAGATCGTGGAGCAGTACATGGCCGAGATCAACAAGGTCACCGGTCGGGATTACCAGCTGTTCAATTATCATGGTGCCCCCGACGCAGAGCGTGTGGTGGTGGCTATGGGCAGTGTGTGCGAGACGCTGACTGAAGTGGTGGATTATCTGGTGGAGCGTGGCGAGAAGGTGGGCTTCATTCAGGTGCACCTGTACCGGCCCTTCTCCATGGAGCGTCTGCTGGCCAAGATCCCGGCAAGCTGCAAGTGCCTGTCTGTGCTCGATCGCACCAAGGAGCCCGGTGCCCCCGGCGAGCCTTTGTATCTGGACGTCTGCAACGCCCTGTGGGAAGGCAAGCGCACCGACATCGAGGTGCTGGCCGGCCGTTATGGTCTGGGCTCCAAGGATACCACACCTGCGCAGATGAAGGCGGTCTTTGACAACATGGCCGGGGAGAAGAAGAACCACTTCACCGTGGGTATCAACGATGACGTGACCCATCTGTCCCTGCCGGTTGGCGAGAATATCGTTACGGCCGGTAAGTCCATCATCTCCTGCAAGTTCTGGGGTCTGGGCTCCGACGGTACGGTGGGCGCCAACAAGAACTCCATCAAGATCATCGGTGACAACACCGATCAGTATGCACAGGCTTACTTTGAATATGACTCCAAGAAGTCCGGCGGCGTGACCAAGTCCCACCTGCGTTTCGGCCATGAGCCCATTCACAGCTCTTACTATGTCACCATGGCCGACTTTGTGGCCTGCCACAAGCAGTCCTACATCAAGGACTTTGACATCGTCTCCGAGATCAAGCCCGGCGGCACCTTCCTTCTGAATACGAACTGGAAGGGCGCAGAGCTGGAGGAGCACCTGCCCAACAAGGTCAAGCGGACCATTGCACAGCGCGGCATTCACTTCTACACCATCGATGCAACGGAGATCGCTGCGGAGCTGGGTCTGGGTAACCGCACCAACACCGTGCTGCAGGCGGCCTTCTTCAACCTGTCCGGCATCCTGCCCATCGACGAGGCCGTGGAGTACATGAAGGGCGCTATTGTCAAGTCCTATTCCAAGAAGGGTCAGAAGATCGTGGATATGAACTGCGCCGCCGTGGATCAGGGCGTGAACGCTGCGGTGAAAATCGACGTGCCTGAGGCATGGAAGACGCTGCCCGACGAGGAGCGCGTTGTGGACATGAGCCTGCCCCACTACATCCGTGAGATCCAGGTCCCCGTCAACAATCAGGCGGGTGATACGCTGCCGGTCAGCGTGTTTATGCCCTATGCTGACGGTGTGCATCCCGTGGAGACGTCCAAGTATGAAAAGCGGGGCATTGCCGTGAATGTTCCCCAGTGGATCCCGGAGAACTGCATTGGCTGCAACAAGTGTGCCTTGGTCTGCCCCCACGCCGTGATCCGGCCCTTCCTGCTCAACGAGGAGGAAGAGGCTGTGAAGCCTGTATCCTTTACAACGAAGAAGGCCAACGGCAAAGCGGCCGGACTGACCTTCCGTATGCAGATCAGTCCTCTGGACTGCCTGGGCTGTGGCTCCTGCGCAAATGTCTGCCCGGCCAAAAACAAGGCGCTGGTCATGGAGCCTCTGGAGAGCCAGATGGGCGAGCAGGAGAACTGGAACTATGCCCTGTCCCTGTCCAAGAAGGAGAACCCTGTGGACAAGTTTACCATCCGTGGTTCTCAGTATGAGCGTCCGCTGTACGAGTTCAGCGGTGCCTGCGCCGGCTGCGGTGAGGCGCCCTATATGAAGCTTATGAGCCAGCTGTTCGGTGACCGGATGTATGTGGCAGCGGCTACCGGCTGTGCGTACGTGGTGGGATCCTCCACACCGGCGTTCCCCTATGCAACCAATGAAAAGGGCCACGGTCCTGCGTCTTCCAACTCCCTGTTTGAGAACAATGCGGAGTACAGCCTGGGTATGTGCCTGTCCATCGAGCAGATGCGCCGCCAGATGGTGACCCATGCGCAGGAGCTGGTGGCGTCCACCGAGGATGCAGCATTGAAGACGGCCGTGGAGGCATGGCTGGCTGAGGGTGACATCGGCGATAAGACCCGCACCCTGTCGGAGGCTGTAGTGGAGGCACTGGACGCTTCTGCAGACCACTCTGAGGCAGCTGCATTCATGCGCGCTAACAAGGATGTCCTGCCCAAGAAGAGCATCTGGATGTACGGCGGTGACGGCTGGGCCTATGATATTGGCTTTGGTGGTCTGGATCACATTCTGGCCTCTGGTGCCGACGTGAATATTCTGGTCGTGGATACCGAGGTGTACTCCAACACCGGCGGACAGGCGTCCAAGGCCACCCAGATCGGTGCCGTGGCGCAGTTTGCCAACGGCGGTAAGGCAACCACCAAGAAGGATCTGGGCGCCATCGCCATGACCTATGGCAACGTGTACGTGGCACAGGTGGCCATGGGTGCCAATGAGCAGCACCTGATCACCGCACTGAAGGAAGCAGAAGCCCACAAGGGTCCCTCTCTGATCATCGCCTATGCACCCTGCATCAACCACGGTCTGACCTGCGGTATGAACAAGGTGATGGACGAGGAGAAGAAGGCCAGCGAGTGCGGTTACTGGCCGCTGTGGCGCTATGTGCCCGAGCGTAAGGAGCAGGGCGAGAACCCCTTCATCCTGACCAGCAAGGAGCCCAACGGCAAGCTGCTGGAGTTCATGATGGGCGAGACCCGCTTTGCCTCCCTGACCCGCACCTTCCCTGAGACGGCTAAGGAGCTGTTTGCCCAGGCGGAAGTCGAGTGCGCCAATCGCTACAATAAGTATAAGAAACTGGCGGAGAACTAAGTGCTGCCAGGTGGTGTCAACCATAGGCGCTTGTCGGACCTGCGGTAAGCAGATCTGGTAAAATGAAGCATAGACGACCCCCTTGTGTAGGTGAATAACGACACAAGGGGGTCACTCTATCCAGTGGTTTTTGAAGTCGAACTGATTCGGCAAATCGAGCGCAAGGCGCTTGGCCGCTGCGATCCGTGTGCGCCCTGTACTATGCTTGTGGGGGGCTTTCCGCGGCGCAGCGTCGGTGACAAACGAAGGCAAAGAACGGTAGTGAGACTCAGTTTGTTGGATTCTCGAAAGATGTGGGGACTGTCTCACAAAATGGGATCACCTTGGTAAAAAGTTTTTGGCAACAAAGTACTATGTAAGATGGAGGCGATAGTATGACGAAGATCCAATGTCCGCACTGCGGCAGCCCTGTTATGGTACGAGGGAACCAATGGGAGTGTGGCTGGTGCGGCGATTTTGGGACGCTCTCTTCACTACCCGGGTCGGAGAGAGCGAAGCTCTGTCCGCAGGTCGATGCTGCGGAAAGTGACGTGCTCGAGCCACTGGAGCAAGGGGTTCATTCGATTCTGACGGGGATACAAGAACACTTCGGGGAAGGGGACAGTGAGAACCGCATGGCCGCACAGCTGGCCATCTATGGGATGTCCCACGCACTGCTTCCCACAAAGAATCAAACCAGCAGTAATCTACAACTGCTTCAGATGTTTTTTAAACGCTATTCTTTCGGTACAGCGGCCGAAGTGATGGCTGCTTCGCATAGTGGAACAGCGGCCTTTCAAGACCAGTTCTTACTGACGAAAGAACAGCTTGGCTCTTTCTGGAAAGGGCTTCTGCCGGAGCTTCCCCGCGAGGAATCATACAAGGCGTGGCCCGACTGGCTTTTTGAGATGGTGGATGGCCTGAGCCGGGTGGAGAGTGTTTTCTCCGGAGAAGATAGTTCTGTCCTGTTTGATGCATACCAAGAGGCGCTGGAGGCGCATGGGAGGATCGATCAAGTCCGCCATCCGGACCGTGCGGCGTTGGAGGATGCCGTCCGCCGATGGGATTTTTCGCAAAATGAGTGGATCTGTCGGGATTTGCTGATTGCTGCCTTTCCCAAAGCGGTCAAGCGTTGGACAGCGGATGAACTTTTGAATATGGACACCATGGATCTTTTGATACAAACCGGCGAACAAGATCCGGATACCGCCGTGCAGATGATGGAATTGCTATTGGACACCGCAGAAGACCATTTGCAGGAACCGGAGGCCGCTGAGCAGCTGTTGGGAAATGATCTGTATGATCTCTGCCAAGACCAGGGGGTTCAGCCCAAAATTTTAGAACAGCTCAAAAAGGATGACTCTCTGGCCCAACATCTCTTTCAAAGTGCCTACGTGGGGGAGCTGCAGGAAGGACTTCTGGAAGCGTGTGATTGGTTTGATGAGCGTGCGCTCAAGGAACAGCTTCAGGATCTTTTAGACCAGAACCCCTATTTTGAGGGCTTTGAATGAATGGAAACTGCGTTATACGATGCGCTGCTGTGCATTGGTCGACGCACAATAGAAGCACATGAAATGCGGAACCAAAAGCTCCACCATATGCAAACATCAATAAAACCCTGTCTTATGGACAGGGTTTTTATTTATTTTCTTGATGGTCGGTTGTACCGGAAATAAAACACGGTTTCCCAATCGCAGCACAATTTGACTTGCGAGGGAAACGAACCGATCCGGAGGATGGTGCTGTACGCTGCATGATCGAGCCGTCCTGTTCTTCCGAGTAGGGGCGTTATCGGTGGTCGATGGCCGCAATTCATACGGGGGCAGGTGCGCCCATATTTTCGGTGAAAATAGGATTTCAGCGCATGGCAGGGACAAATCACATCATCGCAGGGGCCTGCGGGAAGAGCTCCGCCGGCGGGTACTCAGACCAGATAGAGAGTAAGGCCCGCTTCCTGAATCCGGTCACGCCATGCGGGGGAGAGTTCGTCATCAGTGATCACCACGTCAAAATCGGACAGCCGTGCAAAGCTGCGGAAAAAACTTTTTCCGAATTTGGAAGAATCCACTAACAGGATGTTCTGTTGGCTCTTGGCCAGAACAGCGCTTTTGTAATCGACCTCGTAGGCGGCGATACAGGTGGCGTTCAGATTGTCTGCAATACTGGATGCGGAGAAAAATGCCTTATTGATACTGGTGTGGCGGATCAAAGAAATCCCCTCCGGGCTGCTGAAAAGCTGCGTACTGGGGTGCAGGTAGCCGCCGGTGCAGATCACGCTGCAATCCGGGTGGCCGCTGGCGTGGCGCAGCACATTCATACTGCCGGTAAGAATGGTGAAGCGGCGGTCATCAGGGAGATTCTGTGCCAGATATTCCGTGGTAGAGCCGCAGTCAAGGGCGATGATGTCATTTTCGGCGATCAGGGAGGCGGCCTTTTTCCCGATGCGCTCTTTCTTTTTCTGAAAGACCGTGCATTCGTATTCCAGATTGTAGGCCGGATAGATGGGGCGTTCGGTCCGTGAGGAGCAATAGATGGCCACCCCGTTGATCAGGCGGACTTTTCCGGCACTTTCCAACGCCTGCAGGTCACGGCGAATGGTAATTTCCGATACATCTAAATTTTCGGAAAATTCATGTACGGTGATGCCGTTTTGCGCCATCAGCATCTTGATGATCTTATCCAGACGGTTGTTTTTCTTGCTGCTCACGGGGAAACCTCCTCTATGTCGGTCACGACGTTGAATTTGTATTAATCGTAGCATAATACGCCGAATTTTGCAATCTGATAAATCTTTGCATAAATTTTGTGGTAATTTTGCAAAAATGAAACCGATAGGATTTCGAGCGGAAAACATCATTTGTGGCGGTTCGATGCGCCGGAGTGAAGCGATTGGGGCAGAAACCTTTCCATGGGCTGTGAAAATAAACAAAAATGATAAAATATGAACATAAATTGATAGTTTGAAAGGATATTGACATAATTCGAGGACTTCTATAGAATTGAGAAAACGGCAACGGAAATCATCAGATTTGATCGAAGAGGAGAGACAAAATGGAACTGCGATTTGAACAGCTGTTGAAAGATTTTCAAGGAACGCGGGCAGTAGATGTCGGCAATCTGACCATTCAAGATGGGAAACTTACAGGGTTGTTGGGACCCAGCGGGTGCGGAAAATCCACCCTGCTGTACCTGATCTCGGGTTTGGAAAAGCCTACCGCCGGAAAGATTTTTTTCGGTGACCGGGACGTAACTGAGCTGCCTGCGGAAAAGCGGGGGATCGGTCTTGTGTTCCAAAACTATGCCCTATATCCCCATATGACGGTGGCGCAGAACATCGCCTTCCCGCTGGTCAACAGCCGCATGGATAAGGCAAAGATTCGTGAGCGCACGGCGGAGCTGGCCAAGCTGGTCCAGATCGAGGATATGCTGGATCGAAAGCCCAACCAGTTGTCCGGCGGTCAACAGCAGCGTGTTGCTATTGCACGTGCTCTGGCCAAAAGCCCGGAGGTGCTGCTGCTGGATGAGCCGCTGTCCAATCTGGACGCACGGCTGCGTCTGGAGATGCGGGAGGAGATCCGCCGTATCCAGCTGGAAACCGGCGTGACCACGATCTTTGTGACCCATGACCAGGAAGAGGCTATGAGCATCACCGATGAAGTGGTCCTGATGAAAAAAGGCGTGGTGCAGCAGCAATGTGCACCGCAGCAGATGTATCTGGAACCGGCCAACGCCTTTGTGGCGGCTTTCTTGGGCAACCCGCCCATCGACTTCTTCACGCTTGCGGTACACGACGGGAAGCTGCAGCTGGTGCCGGGCTGTGAGATCCCTGTCCGTACAGAGGCGCAGGGCGACGTCCGAGTCGGCATTCGTCCGGAATGTTGGGGCTTGGGCCATCAGGTGACAGTCACGGTCCTTGCAGTGGAAAACCGGGGCAAGGAGGTTCAGATCACCTTCGACCTGAACGGACAGCGCGGCCGTACACTGCTGAGTGTCGATACCCCTGTATCGGTGGGAGACTCCATTGGGCTGCAGCTGCAAAAGCGTTTCATCTATTTCTTTGATGAAAGCGGCGCCCGGATCCCGGCGGAGGTAGCGCTATGAGCCGCCCGATGCTGAGCAAGGTAAAGCCGGCCGGGGCGTCTCTGGGAAACACCCGGCGCAGCGCTAAGGCGTACCTCTATTTGCTGCCGGCCTTCGTGATCCTGATCGGCTTTGTGCTCTATCCCATTGTCATGACGCTGCGGATGGGATTTTACGAGAGCTATGTCTATCTGACGGATACCGGAAGCGGGTTCGGTCTGGCCTCCTTCCGCTATGTCCTGCATGATCCGTCCTTTCAGCTGGCGGTGCGCAACACGCTGATCATTGTACTGGTCGGCGTCCCCATCACCATCGTGCTGGCACTGGGCTGTGCGCTGCTGATCAATTCCTGCACCAAAACGAAGGGACTTTTTCAGACGGTCTATTTTCTGCCGTATGTCACCTCCACCATCGCCATTGGTCTGGTGTTTCGCTGGCTGTTCCACTCGGATTACGGATACATCAACTATTTTTTGACATTTCTGGGCATGGAACCGCAAAAGTGGCTGACCGACCCCACTCTGACCGTGGTGGCAGTCACGATTTTCAGCATCTGGAACGGTCTGGCCTTCAAGATCGTCCTGTTTCTGGCCGGTCTGCAAAAGATCGATCCGCAGTACTACAAGGCGGCACGCATTGACGGTGCCTCTCCGCGCCGGATCTTTTTCCGCATCACTATGCCGCTGCTCTCTTCCACCTTCTGGATGGTGACCATCGTCTCCGTGATCCACGCGTTCAAGACGTACAACGAGGTCTATGCCATGTTCGGCGGAAATGGTGCCGGTCCCGGCAACAGCGCGATCACCATTGTTTACTATATCTACGATATGTTCTTTAACCGTTCGCAGGTGCACTATGCATCGGCGGCTGCGATCCTGTTCTTGGTGCTGGTCCTCTGTCTGACGGCGCTGCAAAAATGGGTATCCCGCCGCTTCGTCCATTATGTGTAAGGGAGGGTCACAGATGAAACACCGTATATGGCAGTCCATAAAGCTGATTTTGCTGATCGTGGGCGCATTCGTCATGGTCTTTCCCTTTGTGTGGATGCTGGCAACATCTTTGAAAACACTGCCCGAAGCCACATCCATTCCGCCCACCATGTTTCCCGATGCACCGCAGTGGGACAACTACGCAGAGGCGCTGCAAGTGGCGCCCTTCGGGCTCTATCTGCGAAACTCTGTAATCATGGCAGGCGTGGGTACACTGCTGACGCTGGTACTGACCGTTCTGGCCGCCTATGCCTTCACGATTTATGAGTTCTACGGAAAGACCATCCTTTTTTTCCTGTGTCTGGCAACCATGATGGTCCCGGCCGAGCTGCTGATCATTCAGAACTTCATTACCATCAGCCAGCTGCACTGGGTCAACACGTTCCAAGGCATCATCGTTCCCACACTGGCCAGTGGCTTTTATATCTACATGATGCGCGAGTATTTCGTGCAAGTGCCCTCTGTGCTGTACAAGGCCGCCAAGGTGGACGGATGCAGCGATTGGCGCTACCTCATCCGCATCATGCTGCCGCTGAATAAGAACGCTATTGCTACCATCGGTATTCTGGCCTTCATCAGCCAGTGGAATTCGTTTGTCTGGCCGCTGATGGTGGCCAAGGACGACGCTCACCGCGTGATGGCCATTGGCCTGCTGCATTTCCGCGATGCGGTGAGCTCGCAGGTCAATTTGCAGATGGCGGGCGCCACCATTGTGCTGCTGCCCATGCTGATCTTCTATCTGGTTTTCCGCAAGCAGATCATTGAGGGCGTCTCCCGCGGCGGAATCAAGGGCTAAGCAAAACTTGTTGTGTGTCTCGGCGTTCTGCAGAACACCGGGTTCATATCATTATCAATCAGGAGGTTATTTTGATGAAAAAATTGTTGTGTTTGGTGTTGGCACTGTCTATGGTGCTGGCGCTGGCTGCCTGCGGCTCCAAAGGGGAGTCATCGGGCGCCAATGGCGGAGAGTCCGGCAAGAAAGTGGTCACCACTCTTTCGGCTCCGGTTGAGATCCAGTTCTGGCATTCTATTTCCAACCCGGTCCATGCTGAGATCTTGGACAAGCAAATTGCGGAGTTCAATAAGACCGTGGGCGCAGAAAAGGGCATTACCGTTGTCTCCACCTTCAACGGCAACGGTGCCGAGCTGTATTCCAATGTGGTGGCCTCTATCAAGGCCGGCAACGCTCCGGATGTGACGCTGGCACTGCGTCCCTACGTGGCAGATTATCTGCAGACCCCCTATGTGGTGGATCTGGCCCCCTACATCAACGACCCGGAAGTGGGGATCAAGGACTACGAGGATATTTTTGCAGGTCTGCGTGACGCCAACTCCAACTATGCACAAAAAGGCGTGTATGCACTGCCCATTTACTCCTATTCCGAGATCCTGTACTACAACCGAGACTTCTTTGAAAAGAACAACCTGACCGTTCCTACCACGTGGGACGAGATGATCGATACCAGCCGCAAGATCCATGAGATCACGGGGGCTCCCGCCTTTGGCTGGGATAACCTGGTGGGCAGCTTTATGACCATGATGCTGCAGTCCGGCGGCCGCTACACCGATCAGAACGGGAACATCTACTTCGCCGGAGAGGATGAGGCAAAAGCGCTGGAGGTGCTGAAGCTGTGGCAGGATTGCGCTAAGGAGGGCATCTGGCGCTCTGCTGGTGAGGATATGTTCTTCTCCGGCCCCTTTGCCAACGAGCAGATCCCCATGTACATCGGCGACAGCGTGGAGGCCAGCTACATCCCCAAGAAGAACCCCAACCTGAACTGGGGCACGGCACCGATTCCCCAGATGAGCAAGGACACAGCGGCCAACCTGAGCGCAGGTCCCGTTATTGCTGCATTGAACACCACTGATAATGCAGAGAAGGCCTATGCCTCCTATGAGCTGATCAAGTATCTGACCTCGGTCGAGGCCAACAAGGACGTCGTGATCGGCGGCACCGGGTATCTGCCCATCCGTCAGAGCGTGGCTGACAGCCAGGAGTACAAGGACTATCTGGCGGCCGGTCACGATTATCTGGCGGCCGGCGTGGATCAGAGTGACTGCTATTTCTATGAGCCTGTCTTTACCAACGCAACCACCACGTCCAGCGCCGTCAATACGGCAGTTCGTGCCATGATGCAGGAAGTCATCGACAACAACGTAGAGCCTCAGACTGCGCTGAACAACCTGAAGCACACAGTCGGTTTGAACTGATACAATCGTGAAAGGAGACCCATTGGGATGAAAATACTGTATCACGATGTGATCACCCCCTGCGGTCAGCCTGCGGACGTTGTCATTTCGGCGCTGCAAAAATTCATCCGGCGTGGCCGGGTGGAGGATGCTGTGCGTGCGGCCTATGAACTGTATCTTACGAACGAGACTCTGACAGACTACCTCTGGGATCGTCTGCGGGTCATCAGTGTGGAGGACATTGGGATGGGGCAGCCTATGGCCCCCGTCCTGGTGGAGACGCTATGGAACACCAGCCGGCAGCTGACGAGGACGCATCCGGATTATCCGCTGCTGTTTGTCCATGCCGTGCGCTATCTGTGCACCTGCCCGAAAGAGCGGGGCTCCAGTTTGCTGACCAGCGTGACAAAGCGCCGTATTCGGGACCAAAAACCCTTTGACATTCCGGACTACGTCTACGATCAGCACACGATCGAGGGCCAGAAGCGCGGCCGAGGGATTGATCACTTTTTGCAGACAGCAGCGGTGGTCTATCCCCGTGCCGGGAGGAGCCAGACCGATGAGGACGACGAACGGCGCTGGGCCGAAGAACTGCTGGTACTTATGAAGGAGGAAAAAAACGGATGAATCGCACCCTTGTTATTTCCATCGATGCATTGATCACCGCCGACATTCCGGTGTTGGAAAAGCTGCCCCATTTGGGGCGGATCATGAAAAACGCCTCGTATGCCCGCGATATCCTGTGCATTTATCCGACCCTGACCTATCCCTGCCATGCCACCATTGCCACCGGCTGCTACCCGGACCGCACCGGCATCGTCAATAATGAGCGGTTCATGCCGCTGGTGGAGGGCCGAGCGGATTGGTTCTGGTTCCGCAAAGACATTCAGGTGCCGACGGTGATCGATGTGGCCAAGGCACATGGCCTGACCACGGCCACGGTCACCTGGCCCGTCATGGGCGACAGCGGCGCAGATTATAATATCGGTGAGATCTGGGCCCCTGCGGAACAAGATGATCCCACGCCGTATTTCGACCGGACCAACAGCCCCGCCGTCAAGGAGATCTTTGAGCGCAACAAGCATATGCTGTGCTGGATGAAAACGCCGCAGATGGATGAGTTTGCTACTCAGTGCGCCGTGGACATCATCCGAGAGCACCGGCCGGATCTGATGCTGCTGCATCTGTCCTATGTTGACCATCGCCGCCACAGTCTGGGCGTCCACAGCCCGGAGCTGTGCCATGCCTTCGATTTCATCGACGAGCAGATCGGCCGTGTGCTGGAGGCGTTGGAGGAAACAGGCGGGGTGGAGAACACCAACATTGTCCTGTTGGGTGACCACGGACAGCTCTACTGTGACCGGCTGTTCCACATCAACTCGATTTTCCGAGAGATGGGGTGGCTGAAGCAGGAGGGCGGCACGGTCACGGAGTATGACGTCTACGCCGCACAGTGTGCATTCAGTGCACAGATCTATCTGAAACCCGGCATGGATCGGGAGGAGGTCTACCGGGGGCTGCAGGAAATTCAGGCCAAGTATCCCGACTGCATCGAGCGGATCTTCACCAAGGAAGAGGCTGCAAAAATGCACTTGAGCGGTGAGTTCGACTTTGTTCTGGAGGCCGCAGACCGTGTCGTATTCAGCAAGCTGCCGGATCAGGAGACCGCAGTTTCTGCCTCCGATCAGGTCAAAAACTACAAAAAATCGGTATCGAACCACGGACATCTGCCCGAAAAGGGCGATAAGCCGCCCTTTATCGTGAGCGGCCCGGACGCCAAGCAGGGCGCCGTGGTGACCGGAGGCCGTCTGGTGGACGAGGCCCCCACGATCCTGCAATTGCTGGGGATCAAGGCCGAGGGAATGGACGGGCAGGTACTGGATCTGGTCAAGCGGTGTATGCATGCGGAATAAACCGGGACTGATCTGTTTTGATCTGGACGGCACCTTATATCAGGACTGTGTCATCTATCCTCGGATCATTACCCACTTTTTCGAGGATAGCCCGTATCGGGACTGGATCGGAGAGGTGCAGGAGATAATTGAGATGTGCCTGCGGGGACAGGGGCCGCTACGCTGCGGACAGTTTGTGCCCAAGCAAAAGGCAGAGGACCCTCAGACGGCGCAGGAGCTCTTTGCGGTTCCGTCGGAAACGGCGCTGCTGCTGCCGGATCCGACACCGTATCTGGACCGATCCCACTATTCCTATCTGTGTGACGGGTGGACATTTTCCATGTATCTGGCGAGGCGGATCGGCTGGGAGGGAGAGGCTTTCTGGACGAGGTTCCGCCAGGCACGGAAGGATTTGGTGGATCCTGCCTACGGCCCTGCGCCGGATCCGGCACTGGTGGATGTATTGGCAGGGCTGCGCCGCAGCGGGATCCGTCTGGTGCTCTGTTCTAACGCCGCCGAGCAGGGCGGCCGGGAACTGTTGGAGTATCTGGGCCTTTCGGACAGCTTCGACACGATCCTGTTTGATGCGGATAAGCCTCATAGCTTTCCGCAGCGGATCCGGGATTGGGGTGTCTCGCCGGACAAAGTCCTGTTTATTGGAGATCAGGGATATTATGATCTCTATGCAGGTGCCGCCTGCGGCGCAGCCACCTGGCTGCTTTCCCCTTATGAGGTGGCGGATGCCGCCTTGTGGGATGTGCGGCTGCACACATTGGAAGAATTGAAGGAAGCTTTGAAGGACTGGACTGCGTGATCTGCCGTTTTCTCATTGGCAGTGACGGCAGCCGCCGTCAGGGAGCGGGGCGTGCCGGATCTACGGAACAAGAGACGGATACGAGCGATTCCCTGATAGGTTCAGCAAACAAAAGAGGAGTGACGCCACCTATGCGGCGTCACTCCTCTTTTTCCATTGAATAGAAAGTATGTATCGTATGTTCACCATACACTGATTGGCAAGAGGCGGCCTTTCTTTTGCGCTGTGCAGAGGTCGGATACGGGGACTTGTTTCCATACCGGGCGGATGGTGCCGTGTTTCGTTTGAGTGGGATGCAGAGAGCGAGATCATGCAGGAGCCGCCGCTGCAATGCAGCTTGTTGTGTGTTGGAGGCGCTATGTAGAGCTGTTTTGCAACGTGTATCATCAAGGGATGAACGGCCGTCTTCTGTTTGGGCGAGGGCAGAGGAGAGCAGGTGGAGGGGATCACTTGCTGTCGGGAGTGGAGATCACATCACGGATCTGCAGCGCAGCTTCGGCGCCTGCCAAATAGGCCAGTTCGACAGCGCGGGAAAATTTGCTGCACGTACAAGCGTGGTAGTCATCGATGATCCGCTTGTACTGACGGGATAAAGGGAGGGAGGCGTATCGTTCTTCAAGCGCCTGCTCATCTCGCTCGTCATGGAGATAGATTTCGTCATGTTCTGTGAGGCTGCGGATCTTCACGTCCATCAGGTGCAAAAGTACGGGGTGCATTCTCGTTTCGGTTGATCCCTTTTTTGTCATACAGTATAAAATTCCTTTCGTTTTTTGTAGATTGTACTGAATTCGGCTGAATCCTTTGCAAGTATACAATGCCCGTTCTGAAATTTCAATACAAATCGTTCGTCTTGTTTCGACAGTATTTTGGCATGAAAACGAGGAATTTTAACGGAATAAGTTTGCTTTTTTGGGTTGGGACATGGGCGGGGAAAGGGGGCTGGCGGTTGAATGGGGAGACGGCAAAAAAGCTATGAGAATACGCTCCGACACGCAAGAGCTACCAAGGAGCACCGCTGTGGCAGCTGCCAATATTTGATCGAGTACCGCCGACAAGTTGTTGTGTGGTCCTGCATTTCTGCCAGAAGAGCTGGAAATGGAGCGCGGATGCGGAGCGGACGGCGGCGCCTTGCTGTTGGGATGGGAGAAGGAGCTTGCGGCGGTATGGTGCCGGCACCTTTGCGGTTCAAGGTTCCCCGGGCTTGCGAAGCAGGCATGGAGGAAAGGGCAATGTGCTCCGTGGTTTCGTGCAAAAAAAGAGGGCGTTTGCCGAACGAGACGAGTTTCTGGAAAATGGATATTGAAAAGCGAAGTCGTTCTTGATACAATTTATAAGTTAAGATCACTACAATGAAAAGCGTTGCTGCATAGGGACCCGTTGGCGAAAAAGCATAAAGGAGTGGAGGAAGATGAAAAAGGAGACGCTGGGAGCCGTTCTAAAAGACTATGCGCTGATTACAATAGGTGTGATTATTGCTGCTTCGGCCATCTATTTCTTTTTGATGCCGTCTCACTTGGTGGTGGGCAGTATTGCCGGTATGGCGATCGTGATTACGGAACTGACCGGGCTGAGCATGACGGTGGTGACCATGGGGCTGAATATCCTGTTTTTGATTCTGGGGCTCATTTTTGTGGGGCGCGAATTCGGCGTCAAGACCATCTACACCTCGCTGCTTCTTCCGGTGGTGCTGGGGGTGTGGGAGCACATATTTCCCGACTTTACATCCATTATGGGGGAGCCGTTTCTGGATCTGATCTGCTTTTGCCTGTTTGTCGCTATGGGACAGGCGATCCTTTTCTGCCGGAACGCCTCGTCCGGAGGGCTGGATATTGCGGCCAAGATCCTGAACAAGTATTTCCGTTTGGATCTGGGTGTGGCGCTGACGCTGTGCGGGACGGTCGTTTCTCTGTCGGCCGCTTTTGCCTATGACCTCAAAACGGTGATTCTCAGCCTGCTGGGAACGTATCTGAGCGGAACGGTGCTGGATCACTTCCTCTTTGGCATCAACTCTAAGAAGAAAGTATGTATTATATCGGAAGAAAACGATGTGATCCGGGAGTTTGTCCTGCATGATCTGTGCAGCGGGGCGACCTTGTATGAAGCGGTGGGTGCCTTTACCAATGAGGTGCGACAGGAGATCACTGTCATCGTGAACAAGGCGGAATATTCAAAGCTGATGGCGTTTATTTCTAAGACAGACGAAAATGCGTTTGTGACGGTCTATACGGTCAACGAGATCATCTACCGTCCGAAGAACCTTTGATTTGCAGCGACCGAGAGCGGCAGCGTATGGAAATGCGCAGCCCGGCTTTTTGAATAGGCGGGGATGTGTTCTTTCGGCTTACAGCCAAAGGAGCACAGAGACGGTCCTTGCCGGCGCTGCGAAAATCGATCGAGAGCAGGAGGAGAGAAAATGGCGTGCTATATTTTTGGGGCCGGTTCGTTTTATGGATTGGTCCGGCGACCGACAGCGCAGGATTACGTGATCGCGGCGGATGGTGGTTGGCTGGCTTGTGAAAAGGGGGGCGTGGAGCCTCAGCTGCTGCTGGGGGATTTTGACTCACTGGGGACGGTTCCGTCCTTCTCCTGTACAGAGCGTTACCCGGTAGAGAAGGATGACACGGATATGATGCTGGCCATCAAGCGAGGATTGGAGCAGGGGCAGCGTGAATTTCATATATATGGCGGACTGGGCGGCCGGCGAAGTGATCACTCGGTGGCCAATCTGCAGGCTTTAGCTTATCTGGCGCACCACGGCGCCCAGGGGTGGCTCTACGGCGATGGCGAACGCTTTACGGCAATCTATAACAGCAGCATTACCTTTCCGGCGCAGCCGGAGGGGATTCTTTCGGTTTTCTGCTGGGGTGCACAGGCACAGGGGGTTTCTATCTGCGGGGCACAGTACACGATGGACGACGGGACACTGGCAGCGGAACTGGCCTTAGGCGTCAGCAACCACTTTTGCGGAAACGCTGTGACGGTTTCCGTGCGTGAGGGCTGTCTGCTGCTATGTCTGCGTGGAGAGGAATGATTCATGCAAAAAAACTGCACGGTCTACAAGATCGTGCAGTTTTTTTTATACGTGCATTATATGGTAGAAATCGAGGAAATAGTCCTGCAGTACCTGCAAATCTTCGGCGTGGTACGCGAAGTGGCGTGACTGGGGGAGGCGGTGCGACGTTGCATGGAGAAAAGCGTCCGGACAACGGCACAAATGAGGGGCAGCTATCTCCCACCGCAGTGACTGCGCCGCTGTACCGTGGATATAACGACAGCTGTATGGCTGATGGGGGACAAGTTATGCTGGTGACTATCCTCCTTAGGGATTATGCTGCGTCGTCTACAGCCAATTGCAGCACACGGGAGGCAATAGGACCGGCGACTTCTGCGCCGCCGCCGCCGTTTTCAACCATGACCACAAAGGCCAGAGGGTGATCGGGGTCATCAAGAAAGCCGGTGAACCACGCGTGCGGAGCCTGATTGCCTCCGACCTCCGCTGTACCGGATTTGGCACAGATCGGCAGGTTCCCGAAGTTGGACTGGCCGTAGGTCATGTCTACACTGTGCGTCATCATCTCCCGCAGTGCTTCATAGGTGTGGGAGGACCAGTGGCCGTGGATCTGATCCTTGCCGCCGGTGGGGACAGGGAGGGACAGCACACCGGTCTCGCGGTGGATGAGCCGGGGAGCTGCGGCACTTCCGTTACCGCCGATGATCCCCATGAGTGTCATCATGGCACAGGGATTGACCAGATCATCGAACTGTCCCACGCCCGACCAGCCCAATTCGTAGCTGTCGCTGACCGTATAGCTGCCGGGGGCTGTCTGGATACCATTGACCGACTGGGAGGACAGGAGACCGGCAGATTCGGTGTGCTTTTTCAGCGTTTCACCGCCGATTTCTTCAGCTAAGTGAGCAAAATATCCGTTGCAGGAGGAGGCGAATGCGTCGTAGAGGTCCAGATCGCCATGAGCGTAGGGACAGGTGATCGTCTCATCACCGATGGTGAAGCTTCCGTCGCAGTAAAAGTCCTCCTCGGAAAGGGACGGCATTTCTTCCAGAACGGCCGCCGCGGTAACGATTTTGAAAATGGAACCGGGGGTGTAGGTGGCGGAGAGAAAACGGTTGAGATAGACACCATCATAAGCGGTTTCTCCCTCTTCGATCTGCGGCGGGTCACTGGGGTCAAAGGTGGGGGTGGAAACCATACAAAGGATCTCGCCGGTCTTATAGTTATAGACACCCACCGTGCCTTTGCGCCAGCCCAGCTCGTCCAGAGCGGCGGCACACAGCTCGGCATCTAAGGAGAGGTACAGCTTGTGGCCGTTGCCGGAAGTGCCGGTGATGGGGTTGAAGCCGATCAAGTGGCGCGTCAAAGCGGCCTTGGCCGACGTGGAGATGTTGTTGTCGCTGTCGCCCACGGCGTGGAGCGTAGCGCGGCGCACGGTGGCGTCCTCGTGATACGTGTCCGTGGCGGCATCATAGAGAAGGGTTCCGCTGCGGTCTAAGATCTGTCCGCTGGACAGCTGTCCGTCGGTAAAGGCGTGGTCGTTGGCAGAAAAAGAGGCCCAACGGCCGCCCTGCACCGTGTAGCGCAGACAAAAGAGAACCGTGCCGCCGCCTAACAGCAGGACAAGCAGACACAAAAGCATGGAACGGCGAAATACCTGTTTCATCGCTGTTCACCGTCCTTTCGGAAAATTTGGTCAATGGGGATGTCGGGATGTTGCTGGAAGAAGTTTTTGCTGGGTTCCGGCTGGGGAGCGGTTTTCCTGACCTTGGGCAGCTTTTGGGAAAGTGTGGCGTTTTGCCGCGTATCTGCGGCCTTGAGAAAGGCGGCCAATCCCCAGCAGGCGATCATGCTGGAACCGCCCATAGAAACAAAGGGGAAGGTGACACCTGTGAGGGGCAGGAGATCGACCGCGCCAAGAACATTCAGAGCCGTTTGAAAGACCAGCATGGCGGCTGTGCTGCAGGAGGCGATGGTATAAAAAGAGGATCGTGCCTGCTGGGCGCAGCGCAGCGTATAGAGGGCGATGGTGATGATCACGGCCACCGCGGTCAGGGAGAGAAGAAGGCCGAACTCCTCACCGACAACGCCGAAAACCAGATCGGTATTGGCTGCGCCCACATACTTGAGCCATCCCTCAGTGGGGCCTGCGCCGAACAGTCCGCCGGCGGCGATGGCCGACATGGTGCGGCTCTGCTGGTAACCGGTGGTTTGGGTGAATTCCCATGCATGGAGCCACACAGAAAAACGATCGGCGATATAGGGCTTGAAATGGAGGACGATGCCTCCGGCAAATCCGGCGGCGCCGGCCATCAGCACAATGGAGGGGAAGTCGCCGGTCCGCAAAAAGGCGATGCACAGGAAGGCAACGAAGAAGATCAGGGCTGTACCAAAGTCGCTCATCAGAACCAGACAGCCGACGCAAAAAGCAGAGAAGAGCAGCGTGAAAATCAGATTTCGCTTTGCAAAGAGGCGGTCAAGCGTTGCGGCACCGGCCAGAATAAAGGCAATTTTTACGAACTCAGAGGGCTGAAATGAAAGAGGCCCCAAAGAGACCCAGTTTTTTGCGCCAAAAATTCGCTCGCCAAAGAGCACGTTAAAAGCCAAAAGACCGGCGGCTGCGGCGGCCAACGGCCAGCGGAGGGCGATCGACATACGCAGGCTGCGAAGCAACAAGCTCAAGGCCAGATAGATCCCCATTCCCAGAACGACCGTGACCAGCTGCTTGTACAGGGCGGGGGGGTCGTAGGCGGCGCTGACACCAAAACCAATGGAGACAAGGAGAAAAATCATTGTCTCCAACTCGTAGCCGGTACGGCGTAGGACGCGATAGAGAGCATAGAAAACCCACTCCAACAGGCACAGACTGCCGAAACCGATCGTGATCGGAAGCCAGGTTTCTTCCGTCAGATCCGGTACGAATTGCAGCAGCAGGAGGGCTTGGATCAGGGTCAAAAGCCAAAGACTGACTGCGGGAGAAATAGTGCGCCCGGGGCGGGTACGCTGTTTTGCCTGAGTGACCTCATCTTGCTGTGAGGCGGGAAAGAAAAAGAGGTCGACACCGCCTACGGCGATGGAGTCGCCGGGATGCAGGGGCTGGCAATCAAAGATGTGCTTTCCGTTGAGGAGTACACCGCTGCGGCTGTTGAGGGGATAGACCGACCACTGGGCTGCCTCGTCACGGCAGATCGCGGCGTGGGTGCGTGAGACAGAGGGAAAATTGATGCGGACATCGGCATTGCGGCTGCGGCCGATCATATTCTCCCAATGGTGCAGGTCGTAGCGTGCGCCGTTGGACAGGCTGAGAAATCCCCACGTCTCCGGCTCGCCCATAGAAGAGAACAGCGAACGACAGCAGCGGATGAGGAGGGAAATGGACAATAGAGCGATGAGGATTCGCCCGGCCAATAAAAGAGACGGGAGGGCAGTACCTATAAAGGTAGTCAAGAATGTGGTCATAGGCATTTCAAACATTTCACTATTTTATATAAGGTATGTAGGGATAGGATACTATATATAATACCACTGTTGTCAAGATGAGGAAAACAGAATTTCAAAAAATAGCAATAAATGTAAAAAAAGTGTTGACAAAAGGGAGGCGGGGCGGTATACTAACAAAGCTGTCTGCGAGAGCAGCGCGGCCGAGCACAAAAGAA
>JAHHSI010000002.1 GCA_020025275.1 Oscillospiraceae bacterium
GCCGGCGGATCCATCATCCTGCCGTCCGGGCCGAACCGATACGGTCCGGCGGGCAACAGGCCGTTGGTTTTAGTGATCCAATACGTCCGATCACGGACCGCCGCGCAGTTCGATGTGCTGATATAGTAGTAATCTGCCCCGATTTTAATGAGACCGGCACCTGTCAGCACCCCGTCCACATAGTAGTAAAGCGTTCCGTTCTCTTCCACAAGGCCCTGTTTCACCGGAACATCCGGCCGATCAGGATCCGGTTTTTCCGGCGGATTGGTCATTCTCCCCTGCTCATCGAAGTGGTAGCATCGGTTTTCCGGGACCAGTCCATTGGTCAGTGTCGGCCAGTAATCGCAGTTCTTGACGGCTGCGCTGTCGGATGCAAAATAGTAGTAGTCCCCATTGATCTGCACAAGACCCGGCTCCGCCTGCAGTTCTCCTCGGACGCAGTAATAGGTCTTTTCCGTGCCATCGCGATGTGTATAGTCATAGAGACCTGTCAGATCCGTCCGCACGGCTCCTTTTTGATCTGCAACATAGAACTTATATTCATTATAGGTTCGGAATACGTCGGTTTTTGCCCATCCCTTGTGATCAAAGTAGATGGTCTTGCCGTCTACCTGCACCCATTCCAAGGTAACCCATAAGCCTGCCCAGCGATACTGATACACCGGCTTTCCGTACCGCGGATCTTTTTTGTCATAGGTATACGTGTTGAGGCGCAGATCCCCCTTCACCAAGCGGTTCTTTTCAAAAACATAGTGGAAGCCGTCAATGGTCTTTTTCCCGTCAACCGCCAGGCCAGTCTTCGGATCAAAGTAGTATGTATCGTCCCGACCGTTCGTCTCATTTGTAATGAGACGCCAGCCGGTTTTCAGAACGCCGTTGATGGCATAGCGCACACCTTCGGGACTTTCCATAAAACCGGTATATTTCCCCCGACACATCCCCAGTTCATCGAATTCATAATAGAATTCCTGAGCGCTTCCGTCCTGTGCCGGCAGCTTTTCAACGCAGTTCGTCTTTCGGACGTTATCCACATAGTACGCCATCTCCCCTTCCTGTTCGCCTACCTGTACCCAACCGTTCAAAACCGTGTAGTCCAGTGTAAACGCATCCCGGAAGGTGCAGTGGTCACTTTCAAAACCGGCCCCCTTATCATTGACCAGCTGGGCCGTATTGTCGTACTGATACAGCCCGAATTTCTGCCCCAACTGACTGCCGGCAATGTTGAATGCCTGTGAGCTGCGCACCCGGGCATCATAGTGCACACTGCCCGACAGGGTGACCTTCAGACAGTTTTCAGCATCAAACTGGGCATCTTTTCTCGGTTTGACCCGAATACCGCTCAGTGTACAGATGGGATTGACGTAGTCCATCTCCATAGGGCCGCTGCGCTTGATCCAGTTGCAAAGGATCGTGGCCACATTGTGCTCATCAACCGATACGCTGGTCACTTCAAAGCACTCACAGTTGATGCGCAGATCACTCAGATCAAACTCCATGGACGGATCCATCTGAAGGGTAACCTTTACCTGCGAGGAGGGACTGACGCGCTCAGCCAGCTTCATCAACAACTCCCACGCCGTCACATCGTCCAGATTCACCCCCATGAACTCTGCCAGAATGGGAAGTGCCTGCTGAATATTGGGCGGAAGAGACAGGGCATTCATATCCAGTGCAAAGACATAGGAGAGAGCCATGCCCTGCTTGGGATCCACCAAATGGTAGGTCGGGACGGGAGCCTCCTCTGTGATCGGGCCCATGGACGCATTGGCGACATTGCGGTTCCACGCCAGCTTTGTGGGCTGGGTCGGATCGGCAGTGTTATCGGCCGTTTCAAAGTTGAAGGCGGCCTCTCCCTCTTTGAAGAGATTGATTTTTGCCGAAGCACTCTTGGACTCGTCACAGAGCAGGACCGCTTTGATCTTCGTGGTGCGGATTCCGGTGTTTTCCCCGGCAGCCGTGAAGGTAAAGCCGTCAAAACGCCCCGCCGCGGGAGCGCTCAGTTCAAAGCGGACTTCGGTGCCATTGGCCGCAACAAGGTTTCCGCGATAAGTAAGGCCGATGGGCAGTGGCACGGATTTCCCATAAACGGCCGTCATCATACTTTTACCGAACTTGACTCCATCGGCATCGACCACATGCATCGCTTTTCGCCCCAGGATCGTGCCGTCCGTACCGACCAGACGGATCTCCGTATCCCCCAGCGCCTTGGCGGTAAAGACGTACTGCGGAATCCCCTCAACCGTAATCTCAGAGACCTCCCCTATGGTTTCATCGGCCGACTGCAGCACAGCGCCCACCGGCACGGCGGCCTCATTTCCGGAGCTGCTGACACCGATATAGGACAGCGGCTGCTTCGATCCGACACTCATATATTCATACTCGGTACGAATCGCCGCGTGGTCAAACACATCGGTGGCGGCTCCGTGGGAGACCACCAGCAGTGAGGAAGACACTGCGCGGGGATTGCCGTCTGAGGGCCGGTTGACAACGCGGACCTCATTTTCGCCTTCCTGCTTGGCCACATACGTGGTCGAACCGCCGCCGTCAAGGTTGATGGCCGTCACACAGCCGGCATCCAGCATGATCTGCGCCAGCTCCTGCACGGTGGCCCCTGCTGAGAACGGCTCCTGTCGGCCATCCAGCACCACCAGCACCACCTTTTGATCGGCTGTCAAACCTACGCAGGTGCGGGAGGCTCTGGTGCTGGGATTGTGTTTGGCGGGATCCACGGCACACTTTCCGTCTTTGACCAGATACTCACTGCCGCCTACGGCATCACGAATATGGCCTTCGTGGGCATCCCACGTCTCTTGTTCACCGATTATCGGTGTGCCATCTTCCAAAACGCCGAAGAAGGTCCCCCGGCCGCCGTACGCTTTATAGACGACCCCCTCCATGACAAGCATGGTGGGTTCTGCCGTAGACATATTATAGAAATCAGCGTTGGTGCTGACCACCGGGGTATAATTTTCCATGTAGTGTGCCGCATCTTCAGGGTCGGAATGTTTAGCTTTTGCGGCAGCGACCTGCTCCATGACGGTGGAAAACTCCCACTGTGAACCGTCATTGTTGTGATAGTTGGCGTAAATATCCACATCATCTCTGCGAACATCCGCGGTGGCCACATAATAGACGATCTGCTTATCGTCCCTGGTCATTGCCTTTTTGATCTCCTGTTCCACACCGGGTGCCAGCGTGCTTTTCTGGCGGTAGAACACCTCATAAAAGGACGATTCCTGCGGTGTATCCGGTTCGGGCGGCACGGGCGGCGTGGGCGGCTCCGGTTCCACCGGTTCCACGGGGATCAGATGCCCGTCGGCCAGTGCGAAGAGGTAGTCGGCAAAGGCGTAGCAGGCCGCCATGCGCAGTTCCGCCTCCGTATCCAGCTTTCGGGCCGCCTCCAGCAGCGCTACCTTGCCGTCCTTGCTGTAGACATCAAAAAGTGCCGCACGGACCGCCTCCTTACTCACGCTTCCGGGAAAGCGATGGTTGACAAAGAATGATGCACGATCTGCATCCGTGATGTTCCGGAAATAGGGCTCCAGAATACTGCTGAGTTTCGTCACTTCCGGTATCTTTTTCAGGAAGTAAAAAGCATCCAGATCGCCGTAGATATCCTGCTGATTAAAGGAATGGGGCAGATCCAGAGAGACCCCCAGATAATGGGTACGAATATACGACGTCTGGGCTTCCGTGGTATCCGCAGGAACCCCCAGGTGATGGGCACATTCCATCAGATCTACTATATCTCCAGCCCAACTGCCCATATCGGCATTGGCCGGCGTGTGATACCCGATGTCCATTGCGCCGAACATATGCTCAAACTCCACCACCTGCCCATTGGGTGCCGTAAAGCCATCCTCCGGCAAGTTGCGAAGCCCCATGGCCTTGGTGTGATTGGCCGCATCCTGCTGTTCAACATACCGGACAAATGCGGTTTCCTCGGCGCCGGCAGCCTCAATCCACAAGCCGTCCCTATATCTTTCCACACCGGTGCGGATAAAGTTCAAAACCAATGCCAGCGGCACCCGATCGTTGGCCGTGCCATAGGCATCTGCATAGTTTTCCAGCACTTTGAGCGAGGTCAGAAACTCCTCATAGGTGCTCACCATGGGTTCTTGTCCCGCGGCGGTGGCAGCCGCCGCGGGAACATCTTTCCCCTCCTCGGCCGCAAAGGCCGGAGCTGGTCCGATGGCCGTGAGCACCAGAACCAGTGCCAAAACGGCGGCAACACATTGCCGGCCGGTTCTTTTTACCATGACAATTCCTCCTTTAAGCTCTTCATTTATTGTAAGTGATCGATCAGATAATTCAGATCTTCCTGCATGGCATACAGTCGATTCTGCTCGTTTTCCGCCAGATCCGGATCTTCCTCCAGCCCTGTCATCCGGATAAAGACCGGTCGCTGCCGACCATCAGCATCAGTCAGATCGCCCACCTGTACTCCCTCACCGTTTCCGATCACTGCGTCAAAAAGCGGGTACTCCGTGCCGTTGATCTGCGCTGTAAAGAGGACTGTGATGCCCTCTCCCTGCCGCTCCTGCTGGACGTTCACAAACTCCTGCCACTGCTCCGGGTAGTGCAGCACACCAAACTCCGTTTCTATGACGATATCCGTCGGCGCTTCCTGCACCGGACGATCCGGTGTTTCGGATGCTGCACGACGGGTCTGATCCTCCCCTTTTCCACAGCCTGCGCACAGCAGGCACAGCAGGGCAATCCCCAGTACTCCTGCCAGTCGCTTTCCCTGTTGCCTCATGTACTCTCCTCCTCTCCAATTACATTTTATTTGCATCCATCCCTGCCTTGTCATACCCCCTGCAGCACCGTTCCCGCGTCTCATCGGATGCTTCTTGTATAGTCCTGAAACTCCATGGTTTGCTGCATCTCCCAGTAGTCCTCATAGGAATGATCCAGATCGACAAACTCCGCATGGACTTTACACTGCCGCTCTTCCTCAGGCGGCGGCACCATATACGCCCCATAGAGCTGTGTCAGCAACTCATGATAATGGGCCGAAACGGGGAAGATATGGTTTTCAAACGGTATCTCTATGGTTTCTGACAACCACGCCCGGGGGTATATATTTTTCTCGTATTTGGAGGCACCGCCGAAAAACGTATGCACCATGCACTCCCCCGCTCCTGTCCGGTGCTGCACAAACCGGGCCAATCGCTTTTTAGGCAGGCACCGGCAGCAGCGCTGCACGAATTTTTTGATCCGGCTGTCAGTCAGATACCCCCGCTGGTCCAATGATTTGGCGATCACGATTTTTGAAAGCCAGAACTGGATTTTCCGCAAAAATGCCGCGCCGTAGAGGTTGTCACAGGGAAAAATATCCACATAGACCCCCATATGTGTTTTCGGGTCCTTGGGGATATAGCGCTCCAGACACGTGGTTCCATTCTTTCGCAGCTTGGAAAAAAACATGGGCCAATGCTCTGAAAATTCCTTTTGCAGGAAAAATTCTTCTCCGTCCAACTCCTGTTCCGCCACCTGCAAAAACCTCTCATACGCATCCCGCATCATGACAACATCCGCATCATCGTCCCACGGGATAAATCCGCCCTCCCGCACAGCGCCCAACAGGGTCCCGGAAAACAACAGATACGGGATATGGTGCTTTCTGCATATCCGATCGATTTCTTTCAACATCTGCAGCAGCACCGCTTGGTGTGCCTGCAACGAACTACCCATACTACCTCTCCCTGTTCTTGTGCATTCCTCTGTGGATCGAGGTATATTTTTTGACCCCTCGCAGCGCATAACTGGCAAAAAACCGTGCAGATTGCCCCCAAGACAGGCCAACGTGACGATACGTTCTCCACTGCATCCGCGCCGCGCGCCCTTTCCGCCCCGATTTACTGTTCTGATTCAGGCGGTAAATCAGCAGCGGCTCATCGATCCCCACCGCATAGGGAATTGTCCGCAGGATCTGCAGCCACGCGGCATAGTCCTCATGCAGCATGGCGTCTTTGGGCATGGGATAGGCCTGCAGCAGGTCTTTTCTGATCAGCACAGATGAGCACGAAATCCGGTTTTGCCGAAGCAGCGCCCCATACGTCATGCGTTCGGGCACGTGCAGCTGATACTCCGATGGCTGGTCCTCCGCCCCCACAAAGGCCGAGCCGGTAAAAAAGAAGGGACAGTCCGGATATTCCCGCATCTTTTCACACTGTTTTTCCAACTTCGATGGCTCCCACAGATCATCGCTGTCCAACAGGGCGATCCATTCCGCGCCGGCCTGTACCACGCCGCGATTTCTCGTCTCGGAAACGCCCAGATTGCACGGGTTCCGATATACCTTGATCCGCGGGTCCGTTTTCGCCAGTTCCTGCGCAAGGGGATAGGTCGCATCGGTGGAGGCATCATCAACCACAATCACTTCCACCCTTGCATACTTCTGCGCCAAGACGGAGTCAATCGCCTGCCGCAGCGTTTTTTCAGCATTGAATGCCGGTATAACCACCGAAATCAGAATATTTGCATCGCCTGCCACCCTCTTCACCTCTCGTTCTGACAGTCCCTTGTATCGGCTGTTCGGCCCCCGGCTTACGTCTTTCGCCAGACCATTTTATTGACGATGCCGGTATAGGACTGAATGATCTTGACCACCTTGGTGGAGACATTTTCCGCCACATAATCCGGAACCGGAAGGCCATACTCTCCTTTCCGGTGCATCTCTACAGCCAGCTCTACGGCCTGCAAAAGGCCAATGTCATCGATTCCGGCCAGCACAAAACATCCCTGATCCAGCGCCTCCGGCCGCTCCGTGGAGGTACGAATACTCACCGCAGGAAACGGGTGTCCCACTGAGGTAAAAAAGGAGCTCTCCTCCGGAAGCGTTCCACTGTCCGAAATCACGCAAAATGCATTCATCTGTAAACAGTTATAGTCGTGAAATCCCAGCGGCTCATGCCGGATCACCCGCGCATCAAGATGAAAACCGGAGCTCTCCAGCCGCCGCCGGCTCCTGGGGTGACAGGCGTACAAAATCGGAAGATCATATTTTTTGGCAAGGGTATTGATGGCATGAAAAAGGGACAGGAAATTGTTTTCCGTGTCAATATTTTCCTCCCGATGCGCCGACAGCAGAAAATACTTCCCCTTTTCCAGCCCCAGCCTCCGGTGCACGTCACTTTGCTCGATTTTCTCCAAATTCTCCCGGAGCACCTCGGCCATCGGAGATCCCGTCACATAGGTGCGCTCCTTCGGACAGCCGCACTCCGCCAGATACCGGCGCGCGTGTTCGGAGTAGGCCATGTTCACATCGGAGATTACATCCACGATCCGACGATTGGTCTCCTCGGGGAGACATTCATCCTTGCAGCGATTGCCGGCCTCCATATGGAATACCGGGATGTGCAGGCGCTTGGCTCCCATAACGCTCAGGCAGGAATTGGTATCCCCCAGCACCAGCACCGCATCCGGCTGCAGCTCCGCCATCAAGTCATAGGAGCGGGCGATGATGTTCCCTATGGTCTGTCCCAAACTCCCGCCTACCGTGTCCAGATAAATATCCGGGTCCTCCAATGCCAGATCCCGGAAGAAAATACCGTTCAGCCGATCGTCATAGTTCTGTCCGGTATGGACCAGCAGACAGTCAAAGTATCTGCGGCACTTCTTGATCACCGCCGCCAACCGGATGATCTCCGGCCGGGTCCCCACGATGATCAGCAGCTTTATCTTCCCGTTATTTTGAAATGTGGCCCCCATGGTCGCCTTTCACCTCTTCTCCGAAGGTATCCGGATGCTGCGGGTCAAACCATTCATTGGCCCACATGACTGTCACCAGATCCTCCGTATGACTCAGATTAATGATGTTATGGGTATACCCCGGCAGCATATGGACCGCCTGCATCGGATGGCCGGAAACCTCAAATTCCAGCACTTCCTCCGTGCCGATCTTTCGCTGCTGAATCAGTCCGTGACCGGAAACCACAACAAAGATCTCCCCCTTGGAGTTGTGCCAATGCTGCCCCTTGGTGATGCCCGGCTTCGAGATATTGACAGACACCTGCCCGCCGCTTTCGCTTTTGAACAGTTCGGTAAAGCTGCCCCGTGCGTCGGTCTTCATGGATAGCGGATACCGGATCTTTTCCTTCGGCAAATAGGAAAGATAGGTGGCATACAGCTTCTTTTCAAAGGAGTCTGCGGGCATGGCCGGAACAATCAAATGCTGTGGCTGGTCGTGAAACCGGAGCAGCAGCGCCACGATCTCCCCCAGTGTGGCTTTATAGGCCGCCGGGACAGTACAGTAGCGTCCGCACTCGCTCAGAACCGTCTCGGTCCCCTCAAACTCACAGCGGTGCACCGTCCCCTCCAGTGCATCCAGCATCCCGGCAACCAAATCATCAATATAAAGGAGCTCCAGTTGCGTATGGGGATCGTTGACGGTGACAGGCAGATCGTTGGCTATATTGCTGCAAAATGTGGCCACCACAGAATTATAGCCGGGGCGGCACCACTTTCCGAACACATTGGGAAACCGGTAGACCAGCACGTCCGCCCCGGTGTCTTTGGCATAGGAAAACAGGCGTTCTTCACCGGCCAATTTGCTTTTGCCGTATTCGGAGCGGCCATAGCGGCCGGCAAGGGTTGCCTGTATGGACGAGGCCAGCATCACCGGGCAGGGGTTTCTCTCTCCTCTGAGCGTCTCCAGTAATGTCGAGACAAGCATCACGTTGTCTATCCACCACTGGCCGGCCTCCTGCGGGCGATTCGCTCCGGCCAAATGAAAGACGAAATCACAGTCGGCACAGTATTCGTGCAGCTGTGTCTGCGTGGATTGCCGGCCGTATTCATAGATCGCATCGATCTGCAAATGGGGGCGGGTACGATCTTTCCCGCTCTGAATGTTTTTTAGATTGGCAACCAGATTCTTCCCCACAAATCCCTGGGCGCCAGTGACCAAAATTTTCATCGCACCGGCACCTCCGTCATCTGCAGTGCCTCCTTCACATATGCGGTGGCGAGCAGCTTCTGCACCGTCCCCTCCACATCCAACCGGCGGGTATTTTCGCTTGTATAGGCCTCCTCTGCCGCCGTATACACCTGCCCGTCCACCACAAATTTGTCATAGTTTAGATCCCGGCTATCTGCCGTCACCCGGAAATATCGGCCCAGATCTTCGCTGCGCAGACGTTCTTCCTGTGTCATCAGCGTCTCATACCGCTTTTCCCCGTGGCGTGTCCCGATGATCCGGGTGCCTGTATCGCCGAACAGCCGCTGCACCGCCATTGCCACGTCGCCCATGGTGGCCGCATCCGATTTCTGGATGAAGAGGTCCCCCGGTTCTGCGTGTGCAAACGCAAATTCCACCAGCTCTACCGCTTCATCCAAACTCATCAGGAACCGCGTCATGGCAGGATCCGTAATGGTCACCGGCTTCCCATGTCTGATCTGATCGACGAAAAGAGGGATCACGGAGCCGCGGCTGCACATCACATTTCCATATCGGGTACAGCAAATGACGGTTCCGCTGCGCTCGGCAGCCATCCGGGCATTGCTGTAGACCACGCGCTCCATCATGGCTTTGGAAATTCCCATGGCATTGATGGGATAGGCCGCCTTATCCGTAGACAGGCACACAACACGCTTGACGTGGTTTTCGATTGCCGCGTGCAGTACGTGATCGGTGCCGATGATATTGGTGCGGACCGCTTCCATGGGGAAGAACTCGCAAGAGGGAACCTGCTTCAATGCCGCGGCATGAAAAATATAGTCCACGCCCGGCATAGCCTCGCGGATCGACTGCGGATCACGGACATCGCCCAGATAAAACTTCACTTTCCCGGCATATTCCGGAAACCGGGCCTGCAGCTCGTGCCGCATATCATCCTGCTTTTTTTCATCCCTCGAAAAAATGCGGATCTCCCCAATATCCGTAGGGAGAAAATGACGCAAAACCGTGTTGCCAAAAGATCCGGTCCCCCCTGTGATCATCAATGTAGCTCCTGAAAATGCGGACATATGTGATGCTCCTTACTTCTAAAGTATGTACCCTCGTTTACTGGCAGCAGTTGCCGGCCTCGGATCTGCAGGCCTCGGGACGCGCCGGTGCCGACGCCGATGCCGATACAGGCTCCTCCACGCCGTCCGTACTCTCCGGCATGAACAGGACCTTTACCGTAGCGATCATGATTTTCAGATCCGCCAAAAGGCTGGGTCGGGCAATATACATCAGATCCATCTGCAGCTTATCATAGGGCGTTGTGTTGTACTTTCCGTACACCTGAGCATAGCCGGTCAACCCGGCTTTCGCCTGCAGCCGCAGCGCAAATTCCGGCATCTCTCTTTCATACTGTGCCGCAATCTCCGGGCGCTCCGGCCGCGGTCCCACAATGGAAAGCTCTCCTCGCAGGATATTGACCAGCTGCGGCAGCTCGTCCAGCCGCAGCCGGCGGATCACTCGTCCCACCGGGGTGACGCGGCAATCGTCTCTGCCGGTCGACAACCGCGCCACACCGTCCTCCTCCGCATTGACTGTCATAGAGCGAAACTTCAGAATACGGAAATGGCGTCCATCCTTGGTCATTCGCACCTGCGAATAAATGACCGGGCCCCCGTCACAGGCCTTCACCGCAATGGCTATGCCCAGCATCACCGGACTGAGCACCACAAGGCCCAGCAGCGACAGCACAATATCTGCCGCACGTTTCACAAACAGATATTCCAGAGTCGGTTCATACCAATCCACATGCAGCATGGGAAAGTGGAACAGATGTGTCGGTTCGGCGTTGCTTAAAAGAACATCGCCGATCCTGGGGGCCAAAAGGACGTGGATACGCCGTTCAACACAATATTTGAGGACCCTATTCCTCTCCTGACTGTGTACGCCGCTGATAAAAACAATGCGCATGCCCTCCAGCACGGATAGGTCCTTCAAACACGCATCAATGGAGATGGTCCGGCGGACATCGTATTTTTTATCCAACCCATATTTCCCGATCAGCCGATCCAAGCCACGGCGCGTTCCGTAAATAATGGCGGTGGGCTCCGGAGGAAATGCGCGGAAATACAGGCGGTTCAAGAGATACGACCAGACCGTGGAGAGCAGGACTTGGGCAACAAGGCAGATAAGCAGCGGATAGATCCGGGGCAGATGCCCCAGAAGCAGCCATAGAACAATAAAAACCAGTCCATCCGAAAGAACCGCCGCCAGACCCTGGCTGTAGATCATCTCCGAGATCCGCTTCGTAGAGACCTGAAACGCCTCATAGATTCTTGCAAAGACACCGTACAAAACTGCGAACAGGAGTACCATGAGACAGGTTTCGACCCCGCCGTCTCTGTGCGGAGCTTCTCTGAGATAGGACCACCGCCAGCACAGCGCAAGCGGCACTGCCAGCAGCCCTATATTCAAAAGCTTCGTGCCTCGCAGCAACATATCATGATGAATTTTCCGCATAACGATTCACCCATACTCCATTCAATCCGCTCTTCTGTAGTTTATTTTTCTTGCTTTACAGTTTTTTATATTTCTCCCGATTTCTGGAAAATCGTACAGAGGAATCATTCGCACCGGAATTTTTCCGCAAAAAAATCCTCGGCTTTTCCCCGAGCTCTTCCTGCTTGTTGATTGTGCATCCTTTCTCCATAGCAACTATTTATATATTTACTAAATAGTTACACAGTAAAGAAGGCTTTTACTCCCACTTTTTTCCTGTACTTATATCTATATTTACCGCCTATTTTTTGCATAAAATATTTATAAAGCTTGCTTTTTACCAAAAACTGTAAATAGTTAATATGCTGTACGCTATATCATTATACTTCGTCCATTGCGTAAAAGCAAGCCCTTCTCAAGACAAATATCGACATTTTGACGTAAATCCGGTTTCTTAACAGCAGCTTTATACAGTTTTTCGACCATTAAAACCGCCACTTTTCTTTATATTTCATATATTTTAGATTGAATATATCGTTTTACCGCTTTCTTTCCTCTCCGATCGCCAGAAGCGTAACGTTCGTCGACTATCGTTCCACCATTTTTAGAAGTGATCTGCCTGTCCCTGTAGAGTGCAGTTTCCATCGCCCTCCTGCCGGCAAAATTGATCTTTCGTTTCTCTTGTCGCACGGCTCAAACAGCAGAGCACGATTTCTGCACTGAATAAACCTGACAAATCAGCCTTTTGTCAGTGCATACAAATACGAAAGTACTTCCGCCATCTCTGATCTGTCAGAGACTTCTTCACCGGTGCAAGTATCCAGTGGTGCCCAGAAATTTTTCAGACAGTCTATGCATTGCAAGCCCCGTTTCTCTTTCAGCGAACGGCGCGGTGCAAAAAAACACGCTCGGAAAGCTTTGCTTTCCGAGCGTGTTTTTTTGTATCTCTTATTTATTTTTGCAGGGCATTACAATATGGAGAATCCAGCCCACCACCAAACCAAGGAGCGCAGGGACCACCCAGCCCATCCCCAGCGTAAAGAAGGGCAGGAGATGTTTGGCCGGCTCCAGAATGACATCGGCGTGCAGAAAACTCCGCACTCCCACAGGCAGCGTGCGCAGCAGATCCAGCAGTGCTGCCAAAAAGGTAGGGATCGTGACAGCCACAAAGACCTTCCGATCATAGCCGAACGCCCGCCCCGCCAGACACAGCAAAATCAACGTGATGGTCAGCGGATAGAGGAACATCAGCAGCGGCAGCGAGAACTCAATGATCTTACTTAGTCCCACATTGGAGATGGCAAAGGAGAACAGGCAGAAAACAACGGCGTACGTCCGATAGCTCAGAGAGTGAGGAAACATTCCGGCAAAGGTTTCCGCGCAGGCCGTAATGAGACCGATGGCCGTTTTCAGGCAGGCCACCGTCACCGTAATACCCAGCAGCACGCCCCCGAACTTGCCAAAATAGTGGGTCCCGATCAGGTACAGCGCCTCGCCGCCGTCGGCAGATACCCCCAGCACCGCCCGGGACTGGGCACCGATGATCGTCAGAACACAGTAGATGGCCGCCATCAGCAGCGTGCTGAGAAGCCCCGATTTCACGGTGGCCAGAGAGACGGCACTGGGGGATTTGACCCCCAGATCCCGCAGCGTGGTGATCAGGATAATACCAAAGGCCAGTGCCGCCAGGGCATCCATGGTGTTATACCCCTCCAGAAAGCCCTGAAAGAAGCTCATGGACTCGTACGGACCCATAGGCGCAGCGGCATACATACTGCTCATGGGCTTTGCCAGCGCTGTTACCGTCAGAAGCGCCAAAAACGCAAGGAAAAGGGGGTTCAGCAGCTTCCCCACCCACGTAAGGATCCCCGATGGCTTCAGAGAAAAATAGAGCACCACGGCAAAAAAGGCCGCTGAGAAGAGCAGCAGCACCAGGCTATGCTGCTCCGGGGCGATCATGGGCTGCACGCCCACGGCGAAAGACACGGTAGCAGTACGGGGAATGGCAAACAGCGGCCCGATGGAGAGATAGAGCAGGCAGGTAAAGAAGTAGCCGAAACGGCGCCCCACCAGACTGGACATATCCAGCAGATTCTCTGTCCGTGAGATTCCCATAGCTGCCACGCCCAGCAGAGGCAGCCCCACGCCGGTCAGACAAAAGCCGAGGACAGCCGGCCACGAAGCGGCCCCGGCGTTCTGGCCCATAAAGACCGGGAAAATCAGATTTCCCGCGCCAAAGAACATGCCAAACAGCATAGAGGCCACAAAAATATAGTCTTTGATTGTCAGTTTTCGATCCATAGGCTCCCTCCTGAATCACTGTCCGTCGGGGCAAGAATCATTGATCCAGGCACAGGGCAGCCTTGCCGTACCACCCTTTCCCCAGTACCATTGCGGTTGTGTTCTTCCCTTTTCCGACGTTATTTTCAAATATATAATGCTTTATTATAGCGGAAACGGTTCTCCTTGGCAAGAAGTGACTTTCTTCCCGCTCCGTTTTTCTCGGACGGATTTTTTATCCCAGCAAGCGCCGCAGATTGCCGCCCATCACCTGTTCCCACTCCTGCGCTGTCAGTCCGGCGTGAGCTCGGATGTCCTCCACAAACCGCACCATATCCATTTCCCGGCACTGTGCAGGATAGAGCAGCAACGGAAAGTCGCTGCCAAAGAGCAGGCGCTCCGGTCCGATCATGGAGATCACGGCACGAAAGCTCTCCATTCCATAGAGCAGCGGATTGGCCGCTGTATCATAGTACACGTTCCGGAACAGCCCCTTGTAGCGCGGGTTCATCTCATAAAAGGGCATTCCACCGCCCAGATGCGCCAAAATCAGCCGCAGCTCCGGATTTCTTTTGACCAACTCCGGCAACGGCGACAGCGATGTAGTGTCCTTGCCCGGATAGTGATGCCCCACCGGTTCACCGCAATGAATGCACACAGGCATACGATGGTAAGCCGCACACGCCAGCACCTCCAAAAAATCCGGGTCCTCAAAATCATAGCCATTGCCGCCGGGGCCCAGTTCCCCTACACCGGAAAAACCCAGAGCGGCACAGCGCTCGATCTCTGCGATGGCTGCAGCGCCGAATTTCGGATTGACGGAGAGAAACCCCCGGAGCCGCCGGGGATGACGCTGCAGCATCTCGGCCATATAGTCATTGTGCATCCGCATCAAGCCCGGATCGTTCCAATACCAGCCCTGCATCACAAGGCCATAGACACCTGCCCGATCGGCGCAGGACAGTGCTTCTTCGGCCGTGGCCCACGCCTCTTCTGTGCCCCGGCCTGTGGCACTCTTCTTCGTCAGCCGGGCAAACCAGGCATCCCGTCGGGCATACAACTCCCAATTCTGATAGATCTCCGGCGGAAAGAGGTGGACATGGCTGTCCCATATTTCAAACTGTCCCATCGTGTCTCCTTCTGGCGGCGTCTGCGCCGCACCGTTCGCTCGTTCTGATCCGTCCCCGCCTTGCCGTCGGGGACGTTTTCTCCAGTATACGGGATGGTCCCCCACACTGGCAAGTCTTCCTGCGTTTTTTTCTGCAGGACATCGGAGCGCTCCCCCCTGCCCGTGATGCTTCTACCCCTCGTCCCGGCACCGCAAGGCTCGATCCGTACTCCTCCGGCGCAGAGACCGGACAGTGAAAAAGGACCGGCTGCCACGGGCAGCCGGTCCTTTCCATACACATTTGCTTTACTTTGCTTTTTTGGCGTCGTGGCGGCGCTGGAAGAATTTCACCAGCTCCACAATGGGAAGCACCGTCACGGCCAGAGCCAGCGCCACAAAGTACTCCGTCCAGCTCACAGGCGTGAAGCCGAAGGCGTTGGCAAGGAACGGCACCTCCAGTACCAGCGTGGTCAGCACAAGGCTGCCCAGCATGGCGCCCCAGAGCACCTTATTATGCGTTTTCAGGGAGAATACGCTCTTGCGCTGCGAGCGCATATTGAAGCTGTGGAAGATCTCGCACATACTCATGGTCAGGAAGGCCATGGTCATGCCGTGATCGGAGATTCCCACCGGCATCTCAAAATGCCCCACCTGCATACTGTGGCCAATGATATAGGACACCATGGTGATCAGCGTGATCAGTACGCCCTGATAAGCGATGTCCCACGCCAGACCGCCGGCAAAAATGCCGTCCTTGGAATCGCGGGGCGGACGGGACATGATGTCCGGCTCGCCATCCTCCAGACCCAGCGCCAGAGCCGGGAAGCAGTCCGTGATCAGGTTGATGAACAGCAGATGGACAGGCTGAAGCAGCGTGAAGCCCATCAGCGTGGCAAAGAATACGCCCAGCACCTCGCTCATGTTGGAGGCCAGCAGGAACTGGATCGCTTTACGGATGTTGTCATAGATGCGGCGGCCTTCGCCCACGGCACCCACGATGGTCGCAAAGTTATCGTCGGCCAGCACCATATCCGCCACATTTTTCGTGACGTCCGTGCCGGTGATGCCCATACCCACGCCGATGTCGGCGGACTTGATGCTGGGGGCGTCGTTGACGCCGTCGCCGGTCATGGCGGTAATGGCGCCGCGGCGGCGCCACGCATTGACGATGCGCACCTTATGCTCCGGCTGCACGCGGGCGTACACACCAAACTGCGTGATGGCCTGATCCAGCTCTTCATCGCTGAGATCATCCAACGCCGCACCGGTGACCGCCTGAGAGGCATCGGTGATGATGCCCAGTTCTTTGGCAATGGCCACGGCGGTATCCTTATGGTCGCCGGTGATCATCACCGGACGGATTCCGGCGCAGCGGCAGGCAGCCACGGCATCCTTGACCTCGGGGCGGACCGGATCGATCATACCGGTCAGGCCGATAAAGCACAGCTCCTGCTCCAGCGCCTGCGGCTCACAGCTCTCCGGCATGGACGGCCAGACTCGCTGGGCCGCAGCCAGAACACGCAGGGCGCGGTCGGCCATGGCCTTATTCTGTTCCAGAATCTGGCTGCGACGCTCGTCCGTCATGGGATGGATCTGGCCGTTTTCCATATACTGGGTGCAGCACTTGAGCACCTCATCAGGGGCGCCCTTTGTATACTGGATGATATTCTCACCGTTTTTGTGAACGGTACTCATCATCTTGCGGGAGGAGTCGAACGGAGCTTCCCCGCAGCGGGGCTGCGCCTTTTCCAGCTCTGGCTTGGGCAGACCGCACTTTGCACCGAAGTTTACCAGAGCGGCCTCGGTGGGCTCGCCCTGGGCCACGCCGTTTTCATCCAAGTTGGCATCGCAGCACAACGTCATGGCCGTTGCCAGCAGCTGCTCATCGCCTACGTGCTCCACCACGGTCATCTTATTCTGGGTCAGGGTGCCGGTCTTGTCCGAGCAGATCACCTGCGTGCATCCCAGTGTTTCCACCGCGGTCAGGCGGCGGATGACCGCATTGCGCTTACTCATATTGGTTACGCCGATACTCAGCACCACCGTCACCACGGTGGCCAAGCCCTCAGGAATGGCAGCAACGGCCAAAGACACGGCGACCATAAAGGTTTCCAGTACCGTGTTCAGGGTAATACTGCCGGCCATGAACAGATCGAAAACGAAGATAAAGACACAGATGCCCAGCACCAGCTTGGACAGGGTCTTGCCCAGTTCCGTCAGGCGGCGCTGCAGCGGCGTCTGCTCCTCGGCGGTGTTGGCCAGCACGCCGGCGATCTTGCCCATCTCTGTATCCATGCCCGTCCGGGTGATCACGGCACGGCCGCGGCCGTACACCACCGTGGAGCCCATATAGCACATGTTCTTCCGGTCGCCCAGGGGCACATCCTTGCTCTCGCCCAGTCCCAGCACCTCAATGGCCTTGTTGACCGGGACGCTCTCACCGGTGAGGGCTGCCTCTTCAATCTTCAGCGAGGCACTCTCCAGCAGACGTCCATCCGCCGGCACGGCGTCGCCGGCCTCCAGAATTACAATGTCGCCGGGCACCAGCTCATCGCTGTGCAGGGTCACCTGCTTCCCGTCGCGCATCACCTTACATGTGGCGGCGGTCATGGTCTGTAGGGCTTCAATGGCGGCTTCCGCCTTGCTCTCCTGCAAAACACCCAGAACGGCATTGAGAAGGACCACCAGCAAAATGATGATCACATCCGTCATGCTCTCCTGAGACAGGATACTGGTCGCCGCGGAAACCGCGGCAGCAGCCAGCAAAATCAGCAGCATAGGGTCTTTCAGCTGCGCGAAAAAGCGCTGCATCAGCGTGGCCTTTTCCGCCTCTTTCAGCTTGTTGGGGCCATACTTCTCCCGGCGCTGCTGTGCCTCGGCGGTGCTCAGACCGTCATCGGCGCTGTGCAGCTCCTGCAGGATCTGCTGGCTGGATAGGGTGTATTCACGTTCCATCCGATACTCTCCTTTTCTTCAATACCTTTCATTTTTTACATAATAAAAAAACTCATACGCCAGCATAATGCCTGCGCATGAGTCTCATTCTTTCAAAACTGTCCGGGCTGAAAACAGCCGATGTGACGAACCAGTTTCTCCCGCCGGCACGGCAGGAGGAATTACTCCCTCAAAACAGAGAAAATACGTTTGTAGGCTCATTATAACAAGAGTCATTCGCTTTTGTCAATGGGAAAGCGATCATTTTCCATCTTTTTCAAATATTGTGTCGTCCATAGCGCAAATTTCGGCAAAATAGCGATAAAATGGCACCAATTCACTCAGCTCCGACACCACTTCCCCGGCTAATTCCGGGCGAAAGATCCGCTCATCCAGTGGTCCCTCAAATTGCAGCGACAGCCCTTTTTTCTGGAACCAAGGACGCAGCAGTTCATGGGGGGCGCCCTTCTCCCGGGCATAGTCCGGCCCTGTCAGCTGAAAGTGGCCCCGCCGCTCCATATCCCGCGCCAAGCGCAGCAGCTGCTCCGGATGCTCTTCCGCATGGCGGCGGAAATTGGCCATGGTTGCTGCCTTGGCACACCAGAAACCCAAACCGTAGCTGTAGTACTCCGGCGCAATCTCAAAGTAAAAGGTAGGGTGTCCCTGCCACGCTTCCTCCCCGGTGCGGACGCTGAACCACAGGTGGTCCTTATACGGCCCCCGCCCGTGGAGACGCCGTGCATCCCGATAGATCCGGGAGACCTTCAGCATCAGCGGCTCATGGGGCAGTTTTTCCCGCAGACCGTCGTACACTTCCTGGGCCAGCGCCTTGGTGGGCTCCAGCAAGAACTGCTGATACTCCCCCTTATGCTCCATAAACCAGCCCCGCTCGTTGTTAAAGCGGATGCCCCACATAAAATCCACCGTCTCCTGACGATACCCTTCAAACATGACCGTTCCTCCCGGCATTTCTTTTTTGTCATTGTACGCCATGTTCGCCATGGATGCAAGGTGCATTTGCAACAGTTTTGTCGGCGCCTGTACTGCCCCCACGCCTCCGTGCCGCTGCAAGCCCCTGCATCACTCTGGGGTGCAGCAGCCTTTGCAGGCGGCATGGTCGGCAGACAATCCGCCTCTGGGCCTGCCTGTGCAGCTGCAACCGCCGGGCTCTTCTCTACCCGCAGAAAAGGGGATGCCGAAGCATCCCCTTGATTCAGATCCGATCTTACCGGGCGTTGTAGGCCTTGATACCCAGTGCCAGCAGATCCATGGCCCGCTCCAGCTTCTCCTGCTCCAGCACATAGGCGATCCGCACCTCGTTTTTCCCCTTACCCGGTGTCTGATAGAAGGGCTCACCGGGGGCAAACATGACGGTATCTCCGTTGTCCTCAAACTCCTCCAGCAGCCAGTACTGGAACGCATCAGCGTCGTCCACCGGCAGGGCTGCCATGATATAGAAGGCACCCTTGGGGCACTTGCAGACTACACCGGGGATCTCCTGCAGCTTGCGCATCACCGTATCGCGGCGGCGCTTATACTCCTCCCGTACGGAGGCGAAATAGTCCCCGTCCACCTGATATAGGGCGGCAGACGCCACCTGATCCAGTGTGGCAACCGACAGACGGCTCTGGCACAGCTTCATGGCATTGGCCAGCAGATCTTTATTGTGTGTCAGCAGGCAGCCGATGCGGGCACCGCAGGCGGAAAACCGCTTGGACACGGTATCAATGACAATCACGTTCTCCCCGGCATCGGCGTAAGCGCCGAAGGACTGCAGCGGTTCGCCAGCATAGACAAATTCACGGTATGCCTCGTCGCCAATGAGGAACAAATCATGCTCCTTGGCCACGTCCACCAGCATACGCATTTCCTCCTCTGTCAGCACCGTACCGGTGGGATTGCCGGGATTGGTGCAGAGAATGGCACGGGTATGCTCGTTGATGCACGCCTCGATCTTGGCGCGGTCGGCGTAGTGATAGCCCTCTTCCGGGCAGGTGGGGATACCATGGATCTTGGCCCCGCAGAGGTTGACCATGGTGCTGTAATTGGGATAGAACGGCTCGGGAATGGCAATCTCGTCTCCATCTTCCAAAATGCAGTTGAAGATGATCTGCAGCGCCTCGCTGCCGCCGGTGGTGATCAGGATCTCACTCTCGTCATAGTGGATGTCCAGATCGTCATAGTACTTCTGCACCGCAGAAATCAACTCCGGAATGCCGGGGGACGGAGCATAGGCCAGCACCGACTGATGAAAATTTTTCACCGCATCAAAATAGGCCGGCGGCGTGGCAATATCCGGCTGTCCGATGTTGAGATGGTAGATATTGCGGCCCTTGGCCTCGGCAGCTACGGCATACGGATGAAACTTACGCATGGGCGATAGTCCGCACTGCTGTACACGGCTGGAAATTTTCATAAGATTGCCTCCTAATTTGTTCATATAGTTCATCTGTGTTCCGTACAGAAACTATTGTTTATAATCTTATTCATTTTTCTTAAAATGTCAAGACGCTCCGACAAAAAAGACCGCAAACTGCACAAAACAGTTTGCGGTCTTTAGACTGCGATTCGATTAGTTCATCTGGCGTCTGCGGGACAGGTTCACCGTGCCGTCACGCATGGAGCTGACCCACTCCAAGCTTCTGCCGGTACCCTCCGCCACGCAGGAGATGGCGTCCTCGGCCACCACTGTCTGGATGCCGGTACGGGAGGTGATCAGCTTGTCAAAGCCCTCCACCAGACTGCCGCCGCCGGTCATAACGATGCCGTTATCGGAAATATCCGCCACCAGCTCCGGAGGCGTGCGCTCCAGAACACCGTGAATGGCCTCCAGGATCCGCTCCACAGGCTCTTCAAAGGCCTCCATCATCTCGCTGGAGGTGACACGGATGCTCTTGGGCAGGCCGGTCATCAGGCAGCGGCCCTTGATCTCAATGGAGGTCTCCTCCTCCTTGGGATAGACGCAGCCGATCTCGATCTTCAGCAGCTCGGCCGTGCGCTCACCGATCAGCATATTGTGTTTGCGGCGCATATACTTGACGATGGACTCGTTGAACTGGTCGCCGGCCACCTTGATGGAGGCAGACTCCACCACGCCGGACAGAGAGATCACGGCGATGTCGGCCGTACCGCCACCAATGTCCACCACCATATGGCCGTCAGGCTTGGCAATATCGATGCCGGCACCAATAGCTGCGGCCACCGGCTCCTCAATAAGATAGACACGGCGTGCACCGGCCTGGATCCCGGCGTCGATCACGGCGCGCTCCTCTACCTCCGTGATGCCGGAGGGAACGCAGATGATGACACGGGGCTTGATGAAATGGAAACCGCCGGACACCTTGCGGATGAACTCCTTGAGCATCCGCTCGGTCATGTCATAGTCGGAAATCACGCCCTCACGCAGGGGACGGATGGCCACAATGTTGCCGGGGGTACGGCCCAGCATTGCCTGAGCATCGGCGCCCACCTTCAAAAGGCGGCCGTCATTTTTGTCGATAGCGACCACGCTGGGCTCGTTGAGCACCACGCCCTTATCCTTCACATATACCAGTACCGATGCGGTACCCAAGTCAATGCCGATATCTTTTGCCAGTGAACACATAAGCTGCACCTCATTTTAATTCTTTATGTATCGTTGACGAAATCCGGGCCACAGCGCTTCGCTCTATAGCTGATTTCTTCCGTTTTTATCTCCGAATGCTAATTATACTGGTGTTTTCTACAATTTGCAAGCTATTTTCGCCCTTTTGTAGGTGATTGCCTGCAATTTTCCAATTTGTTCATTTTTTCTTTTCTGTTTCCGCCCTGTTTCGGCTGTTTTTACAGGGTTACATAAAAATTGCCGCCGTATGCGGCGCATATGGGATAGTTTATCCCACTCGTCTTCCCTTTATGCCGTTTTCTTTCATCCACGCCCGCAGGCCAGTGTGATACACACCACATCGGCGGCACCGGCCTCCCGCAGCACACGGACGCACTCCCCCAGCGTCGAGCCGGTGGTCAGGATATCATCCACCAACAGCAGGCGGCGGCCCTGCACATTTTCGGCCACCGCCTCGTAGACGCCCAATACATTGGCCCGCCGCGCCGACGCCTCCTCCAGTCCCGACTGCGGCGGATTGTCCACCACCTTGCGCAGCGTCTGCACCGGCTGGGTATGCCAATCCACACACATACTGGCGGCCAGCAGACGGCTCTGGTCAAAGCCCCTCTTTTTCAGCCGCTTTCGGGACACCGGCACCCACGTGATGGTGTCGAAGCAGCCCGGATAGCTTTCGGCGGCGCACTGCGCCATCAGGCGGCCGAAATAATCCAGACCGCCGGTTTTTCCGTGAAACTTATACTGCAGCAGCGCTTCCCGAACCGCTCCTTCATAGTAAAGCGGGGCTGCACACCGGCCATAGGGCCCTTCCTGCACCGCCTGTTCCCCGGTGATCGGCAGCGCCTTTTCACACGCAGCACACACCAAGTCCCGCCCCGTCATACAGCCGCAAAACGGGCAGTGCCGGGGAAAAAAGAAATTCAGAACCTCCTGATTCCAGCGGTTCAGCTGCTCGTTGAAGCTCATCGGCGGCCTCCATCCCTCAGTCGGCGGCGCAATCCGCTGTAGCGCCGCTGCTGGCGGTCATTGGCCGCCATGCGTCCGGGCACCACATCGTCCCCCACCAGCACCAGCAATTCCCTCGCCCGTGTAAGCGCCGTATAGAGCACGCCCCGCACCATCAGGGACGGTGCCGCCGGCGCGCTGACCAAAACGGCAGCCCGGTACTCGCTGCCCTGCGCTTTATGTACGGTAATGGCGTAGGCCATGTCCAGCTGACTCAGGAGCTCGGCGGTATACACCGCCGTGCGCTCATCAAAACGGATGGTGATCAGCTCGCCGGACGGGTCGATGTCCGTAATGGTGCCCACATCTCCGTTGAAGATCCCGCTGCCGGCACTGCCGTCCTCTTTCTCCCAGATCACGTCGTAGTTGTTTTTTGTCTGGATCACCCGATCCCCCACTCGGAAAATCTGGTCGCCCCACACCTTCTGCCGCTTCCCCGCCCCGGGCGGATTCAGGGCCGCCTGCAAGGCGCGGTTGAGATTCACCGTGCCGGTCTCTCCCTTCCGCGTGGGACTGAGCACTTGGATCTCGTCAGCGGGGATTCCCATTTTGTCAGGCAATCGGGTTTTACACAGCTCCACCACCGTCTGCACCAGGCGCTCCGGTGTCCGGCGGCAGAGGAAAAAGAAGTCCCCCTGATTGCTGTGGAGATCCGGAGCGCTGCCCAGATTCACGGCGTGGGCGTTTCGGATAATGGCGGAGCGCTCCGCCTGCCGAAACACCTCCCGCAGGCAGATATTGGGGATCACGTTGCTCCGCAGCAGATCCCCCAGCACGTTGCCCGCCCCCACGGAGGGCAGCTGATCCGGGTCACCGACCATGATGAGGCGGCACCCCGGCCGCAGCGCCATCAGCAGTGCCTGCATCAGCCGCAGATCCACCATACTCATCTCGTCCACGATGACTGCATCCGCTTCCAGCGGGTCCGATCCGCATTTGCGGAAGGTGACCTCGCCGGTCAGCTCGTTAAAGGCCATCCCCAGCGCCCGGTGAATGGTCTGTGCCTCGGCGCAGCATACCTCACCCAAGCGCTGGGCCGCACGCCCGGTGGGTGCCAGCAGCAGCACGTCCAGTCCCATTCCCTTCAGCAATCCCAAAATTGCCTGCACGGTGGTGGTTTTACCGGTACCGGGGCCGCCGGTCAGAAGCACTACGCCCTCCTGCGCCGTCAGCAGCACGGCCTCTTTTTGCTGCGGCGCGTACTGGATCCCCTCATGGCGCTGGGTCATCTCAATAATGCCCTCCACCCGGCTGCGCAGGGGCGGCTGCGGGATCTCTTTCATGGCCAGCAGCTTTTCCGCCACGTAGACCTCCGCCTCGTAGTAGTCCCGGAGATAGCAGCCCACCACGTTGGCAATGGGCTCCTGCACCACCACATGGCGCTCCAAAAGACCATCCAGGGCCATCTCGACGGCGTCCATGGGCAGATCGATCATCTGTGCGGTGGCCGCCAGCAGCTTCTCCCGTGGGAGAAAGACGTGGCCGTTATTTAAATTGTAGGTCAGCTCATATTCAATGGCCGCCTCCACCCGGCAGGGGGCATCGGCGCCGACCTCCATGCTCAGGGCGATCTCGTCCACAAAGCCGAAATCCACCCCATAGCGCTCCCCGGAGAGGAGATAGGGGTTCTCCTTCAGCTTCGGCAGCGCATCGCCGCCGTAGCTGCGGTAGAGCTGCATGGCCAGATGCACCGGCAGCTCATAGCGGGCCATAAACTCCATCACACGCCGCAGGCCGGTCAGCTGGCGAAAGGCGTTGGAGATCTCCATTGCCTTTTTGGCGGTGATGCCCTTGATGGTTTTCATTCGCTCCGGCTCATCCTCCAGCACCGTCAGGGTCTCTGCGCCGAATCGCTCCACCAGCCGAGCTGCCGTGGCCGGGCCGATGCCCTTGACGATCCCGCTGGCGAGATAGGAGACGATCTCATCCTCCCCCTCCGGCATCCGCCGCTCGACGATTTCCGCCGCCATCTGCGGGCCATAACTGGGGTGGTTCACCCACGTACCGGTGACCGTCATGGACTCCCCGGCACCGACGCAGGGAATACAGCCCACCACGGTGATCTCCTCTCCCAGATCCGTCACCAGGGAGAGCACCGTATAGCCGTTCTCCTCATTTTGAAAAATTACCTGTTGTACGGTGCCCTCCACCGTGCTTTGCCGCTCCATTTTTTCACCTCTTCAGTACAATTGCTCCTCGATTTCCTCGGGGTAGATCAGCTTGACGCCTGCCCGATCCCGCACCAGCAGTGCCGCACGGCGCAAGCTCTCCGCATCCATGCCGCAATCCACCAGCAACAGCGGGCCGTCGCAGTGCAGCTGCCGCTGCAGCCGCACTGCCTGATCCACCGCATACTCCATCTCCTCCGCCGCCCCGGAGAGCGGCAGGGCCACGATCCCGCGAATGGTTTTTTTCTTCTCGGCAAACAGCAGACTTGCCGCGCCCCAAACGATGGACAGCACGCCTACCGCGGCCAAAAACGCCACCAGCGCTTCCTGCACTTCCAGCATCCCCATCACCTCACCCCAGTGTATGCAGCCGGGTGCCCAGAGGTTTTCCGGGGGCCGCTTTTCACGGGGCACGGTGCTTACAGGCCCGTCATTTTTCGTTTTTTAGTGTCCATCCACAGCTCTGGGGCCAACATCCTGTCTGACGCAATGCCTGATACGGCCCTCACCGGCTCACATCTCCAACATCCGGCGGAGATAGCGTCCCGTGTAGCTGGCCTCGCACGCAGCCACCTCTTCCGGCGTTCCGGTGCAGACCACCGTACCGCCGCCGCTGCCGCCTTCGGGGCCCAGATCGATCAGGTGGTCGGCGCATTTGATCACATCCAGATTGTGCTCGATCACCAACACCGTATTTCCCGCATCCACCAGTCGCTGCAGCACCAGCAGCAGCTTGCGCACATCGTCGGTATGGAGACCCGTGGTGGGCTCATCCAAAATATAGATCGTACGCCCCGTGGAGCGGCGTGCCAGCTCTGTGGCCAGCTTGACACGCTGCGCCTCCCCGCCGGACAGGGTGGTGGAGGACTGGCCCAGCTTGACATAGCCAAGACCCACATCACAGAGCGTCTGCAGCATCCCGGCAATCTTCGGCACGGGGGCGAAAAAGTCCCGTGCCTCCTCCGCCGTCATATCCAGCACATCGGCAATATTCTTGCCCTTGTAGCGCACCTCCAGTGTCTCCCGGTTATAGCGCCGCCCCTTGCACACTTCGCAGGGTACGTACACATCCGGCAGGAAATGCATCTCGATTTTCAACATCCCATCGCCGGAGCACGCCTCACAGCGGCCGCCCCGTGTATTGAAGGAAAACCGCCCGGGACCGTAGCCCCGCGCCTTCGCCTCCTGCGTGGCGGCGAAAAGATTGCGGATCTCGTTGAACAGGTTGGTGTAGGTAGCCGGGTTGGAGCGGGGTGTACGCCCGATGGGACTCTGGTCAATGTCGATGACCTTATCCAGATGCTCCAATCCCTCCATGGCGCGATGCTTGCCGGGGCGGGCCTTCATGCGGTTGAGCTCGACCCCCAGCTTCTTATAGATGATCTCATTGACCAGTGAAGATTTTCCGCTGCCGGAGACACCTGTGACGCAGGTAAAGGTGCCCAGAGGGATGGATACGTCGATATTTTGCAGATTGTTTTCCGCTGCCCCCCGCACCGTCAGCCAATGGCCGTTGCCCGGACGGCGCTGTGCCGGGACCTCGATGCGCTTTTTCCCGCTGAGGTACTGGCCCGTCAGGCTGTTGGGGTCGGCCATCACCTCCGACGGCGTACCGCAGGAGACCACCTGACCGCCGTGGGCGCCGGCGCCGGGGCCGATGTCGATGAGATAGTCTGCCGAGCGCATGGTATCCTCATCATGCTCCACCACGATAAGCGTATTGCCCAGGTCCCGCAAGCGGTGTAGCGTGGCCAGCAGCTTGTCGTTGTCCCGCTGGTGCAGACCGATGGACGGCTCATCCAGAATATAGAGCACCCCTGTCAGGCCCGAGCCGATCTGCGTTGCCAGACGGATGCGCTGACTCTCGCCGCCGGAGAGTGTTCCCGATGATCGATCCAGCGTCAGATAGCTTAGCCCCACCGATTCCAAAAAGCCCAGCCGTGCCCGGATCTCTTTCAAAATGCGCTCTGCGATCAGCATCTGCGTCTCGCTGAGCCGCAGCTCGTCGAAAAACGCCACCTCCCGGTCCACGCTCAGTGCCGTGATCTGGTGGATCGACAGGCCGCCCACCGTCACCGCCAGCGCCTCCGGGCGCAGACGCTGCCCATGGCAGTCGGGGCAGGGGCACTCGTTCATAAACTCCTCGATCTCCCGCTTGGAAGCGTCGCTCTGCGTCTCCTGCAGCCGTCGCTCCAGATTATTTGCCACGCCCTCAAAGGCCTGATAGAGCACACCTTTGCCTCGGGGCTGATCGTAATGCAGCTCCAGTTTCTCCCCCTTGGTGCCATAGAGAATGATCTCCTTCACCTCCGGGGACAGTTCTTCCACCGGGGTGCGCAGCGAGAAATGGTACTTCTTGGCCAGTGCCTCAAAGTACATCCGGGAGATACCGTCAGAGCGGATGGAATTCCAGCCCGGCGCCACAATGGCCCCCTCCAGAATGGACAACTTTTCATCCGGAATAATGAGCGCCGGATCGGCCTTCAGCCGACTGCCCAAGCCCATACAGGTGGGGCAGGCGCCATACGGACTGTTGAAGGAAAACATCCGGGGCGTCAGCTCCTCGATGGAAATGCCGCACTCATCGCAGGCGTAGTTCTGTGAGAAAGTGAGATCCTGCTCTTCCCGCAGAAGATTCACCACCACAATGCCGCCGGAGAGTGCCGAGGCCGTCTCCACCGAGTCCGTGAGACGCTGCTGGATATTGTCACGGACGATCAGACGGTCCACCACCACCTCGATGTTGTGTTTCTTATTTTTCTCCGGCTTGATCTCCTCACTCAGCTCGTAAAGACTGCCGTCCACCCGCACACGGGCATAGCCGCTGCGCCGGGCATCCTCCAGCACCTTGGCGTGCTCTCCCTTGCGGCCACGGATGACCGGGGAGAGGATCTGGATCCGTGTCCCCTCCGGCAATGCCATGATCTGATCGATGATCTGGTCGATGGTCTGCTGGCGGATCTCCTTGCCGCACTTAGGGCAGTGGGGCGTCCCCACCCGTGCCCATAACAGGCGGAGATAGTCGTAGATCTCCGTCACCGTGCCCACCGTGGAACGGGGGTTTTTGCTGGTGGTTTTTTGGTCAATGGAAATGGCGGGGGACAAACCATCGATGTAGTCCACATCCGGCTTGTCCATCTGGCCCAAAAACATCCGGGCATAGGAGCTGAGGCTCTCCACATACCGGCGCTGGCCCTCGGCGTAGATGGTATCAAACGCCAGCGAGGACTTGCCGCTGCCGGACAGGCCCGTCATGACCACTAATTGATCCCGGGGAATGGTCACATCCACATTTTTGAGATTGTTCTCCCGGGCACCTTTGACATAAATTTTATCCTGCATGGGTTTCTCCCTTTTCTTGTAAGGTTCGCAGCAGCGCCACCGCACGGTCGCGCAGCAGCTCCACTTTTCTATTTCCAACACCGCATCCCGCTTAGTGTGGGTACGGCCCATATAATAACCAAATACTTTGGATGTTCGCAGCGCACAAATCCCCACGCCATAGGCGAAATTGGCCTGATCCGAGGGATATAAGGAAATGGAGCGCACGACCTCCACCTCGTTTGCACCGATGTGTGGATACCTTTTTCAATCGTCTGCAAAAAAGCTTCCTGTTCCCTGCGCATTTTCTTCCCCGGCAGAAACCGGAGACTGTCCCCTCTTTTTCTCGCTCATCCCTGCCCACGCAGTTCGATGATCTGATCGCGCAAAAGAGCGGCATACTCGAACTCCAGCATCTTGGAGGCCGCCTGCATCTCCTTTTCAAGCCGGGCGATGGTGGCCTGCCGTTCCTTGTCCGTGAGCTTTTTGCGGCTCTTTTTCGAGGCGTCTTCGGCGCTGTGGGAGATCTCCACCATCTCCCGCACGCTCTTGCGGATGGTCTGGGGAACGATCCCCCGTTCCTGATTGTAGGCATCCTGCTTTTGGCGGCGGCGCTCTGTCTCATCCATGGCCCGGCGCATGGAGGGCGTCACCGTATCGGCGTAAAGGATCACCAAACCGTCGGCATTTCGGGCGGCGCGGCCGATGGTCTGGATCAGGCTCGTCTCGCTGCGGAGGAAGCCTTCCTTGTCGGCATCGAGGATGGCCACCAGACTCACCTCCGGCAGATCCAGACCCTCGCGCAGCAGATTGATGCCCACCAGTACATCAAATTCACCAAGGCGCAGATCACGGATGATCTCCATACGTTCCAACGCCGCCACATCGCTGTGCATATACCGCACACGGATGCCGATGCCTCGGAAGTGGTTGGTCAGATCCTCCGCCATGCGCTTGGTCAGCGTGGTCACCAGCACACGCTCGTTTCTCTCTGTCCGTTCCCGGATCTCCGCCACCAGATCGTCGATCTGGCCCAGCACCGGACGCACCTCTACCTTAGGGTCCAGCAGTCCCGTGGGGCGGATCACCTGCTCCACGGTCTGGTCGGCGTGGCTCTTTTCATAGTCGCCGGGCGTGGCGGATACATAGACCGCCTGAGAAAAACGCTCTTCAAATTCCTCGAATTTCAAGGGGCGGTTATCATACGCACAGGGCAGCCGGAAGCCATAGTTCACCAAACTCTCTTTTCTCGCCCGGTCGCCGTTATACATGGCCCGCACCTGCGGCAGGGTCACGTGGCTCTCGTCCACAAAGAGGACGAAATCCTCCGGGAAGAAGTCCAGCAGTGTCATGGGTGCAGAGCCCTCCGGACGCCGGGAAATGACACGGGAGTAGTTTTCGATCCCTGAGCAGTAGCCCAGTTCCATCATCATCTCCATGTCGTATTCCGTCCGCTGCCGGATCCGCTGAGCCTCGATGAGCTGATTGTTTTCTTCAAAAAACTTGACCCGCTCCTCCAGTTCCCGCCGGATCTCCTTCATCGCCGTCTCCATTTTATCTCGTGGGGTCACATAGTGACTGGCAGGATAGATCGCCACGTGCTGTAATGTGCAGTTGGCCAGTCCCGTCACCGGCTGAAAGTCGGTGATGCGCTCGATTTCATCGCCGAAAAATTCCACACGGATGGCGTGATCTTTATAATAGGCCGGGTACAGCTCCACCGTATCGCCCCGGACCCGGAACATATTGCGGCCGAAGGCCACGTCATTTCGCTCATAGCGGATCTCCACCAGACGCCGCAGCAGCTCATCCCGATCCATGGTCATGCCGCTTCGCAGAGAGATCATCATTTTGGCAAAGTCGTCCGGCTCGCCCAAGCCATAGATGCAGCTGACGGACGCCACCACGATCACGTCCCGCCGCTCCAGAAGTGAGCAGGTGGCGCTCAGGCGCAGCCGGTCGATCTCCTCGTTGGTGGAGGCGTCCTTCTCGATATACGTATCGGTATGCGGGATGTAGGCCTCCGGCTGATAATAGTCGTAGTAGGAGACAAAATACTCCACGGCATTGTCCGGGAAAAACTCCCGAAACTCCTCGCATAGCTGGGCGGCCAGCGTCTTATTGTGGGCCAACACCAGTGTGGGACGTTGCACCCGCTCGATGACTTTGGCCATCGTATAGGTCTTGCCGCTGCCGGTGACCCCCAGCAGCACCTGTTCACGAAGGCCGTTTTCAATGCCCTCGGCCAATGTCTTGATGGCCTCCGGCTGATCGCCGGAGGGCTGATAGGGGGAAACAACTTTAAATGCAGGCATGAAAGCGCCTCCTTTATCTGAAATCTCTTACAGCAGCATACCGCTGGCCGCCATGGATACAAAGTCGCCGTCGGCTACAATGATATGGTCCACTAACTGGATCCCCATGGTCTCCAGAGCCTGCCGCACCTGCAGCGTCATGCTTCGGTCCTCCGCAGACGGCAGTGCGATCCCGCTGGGATGATTATGCCCCAAAAGGACGCCGCTGGCATCGGCACGAAGCGCATTTTCCACAATTTCCCGCACATTGAGGGTCACGGAGTCCACGGTGCCCGATGCGATCCGTCCATAGGTGAGCACCTTCCCTTTGGCGTCCAGACACACCTGATAAAGTGCCTCCCGGCGCTGCCGGGACAGCAGGTCCATAAAGAATGCACCGGAGCGCTCCACGGAGTTGAGGATCCGCTCGGTGGGTGTTTTCTCGGCAGTGCGGTGCATCACAGTTGCCACCAGATGCAGCAGTGTGGCCGCATTTTCGCCGATGCCGTCCACCCGCTGCAGCTCTTCCGGGGCGGCATTGAGCACCCGCTCCAACGAGCCGAAGCGGTCGATCAGACGATGTGCCGCCTCATTGGTATCGCGGCGTGGGATCGCATAGTAGAGCAGCAGCTCCAACACCTCGTGGTCTGCAAAACCATCCAGACCATTTTTCCGAAATTGTTCCTTTTTCCGCTGTCTGTGCCCCTCATGCACGCTCATCCTCGCCTCTCTCCTCTCCCTTTTTCAACGATGGAAACGTGTCCTAAATGCAGGGTTTGTTAATATAGTAGTATACCACAAATACCGCTTCTTCACAAGCATCACTCCGTGCAAAAAAATCCACTTTTTATACAGGAAATCTTTCTTACAGGGTTGACATATATTGGCTTTTGGACTAAAGTTAACTTATCACTCATACTCCGGTAGGTAAGGCTACCGTGGGGATAAGGACTGCTGCCGCGAAGTGGTGGAGACACCACAAGATGGTTTGAACAGGCGATATCGAATCCAAGGTATCATCTAATGCAGTTTCACCGCCCCGCGATGCTAAAGCTTGTGACGGGGAGCGGTCTTTTCATCCGTTTGTTTTTCTCCACGTCACGCACTCCTGTAGGAGTCGCCGGACGTGGTTTTTTATTGTTGTTTGAAGGGAGGCTGCTGCGTATGTTCGATCACGACGAGGATCTGGAGCGCTTGGTTGATCAAATTGAGGAAATGATCCACCAGAAACAATATGCACAGCTGCGCGATCTTTTCCTGCCGCTGGAGCCGGCCGACATCGCCGAGATCTTGGAAGAGGCCGGAGAGGAATCCATGCCCCTTTTGTACCGTCTGCTGCCCAAGGAGCTTGCAGCAGAGGTCTTCGTGGAGCTGGAGAGCGACAGTCAGGAAATGCTCATCAACGGGTTTTCCAACAACGAGCTGAAGGAAGTGCTCGATGAGCTCTATCTGGACGACGCCGTGGATATCGTGGAGGAAATGCCCGCCAGCGTCGTGATCCGTATTCTGGACCGCGCCACGCCGGAGATGCGTAAATCCATCAACGAGATCCTGAAATACCCGGAGGACTCCGCCGGCTCCATTATGAACATGGAGTTTCTTTCTTTGAAAAAAGACATGACCGTGGCTGACGCATTCAAACGGATCCGCCGCATCGGCGGGGACATGGAGACCATCAATATCCTGTATGTGACCGACCCGCAGCGCAAGCTGCTGGGCGTGCTCTCGGTCCGTGATCTGCTGCTGGCCGACGAGGACGATCTCATTGAGGAGATCATGGACCCCGATCTGGTGTGGGCCACCACCATGGATGATAAGGAGGATGTAGCACAGGCGCTGAACAAGTACGGCTTTCTGGCCCTTCCCATTGTGGACCTAGAAAATCGTCTGGTGGGCATCGTCACTGTTGATGACGCTATGGATGTCATCGAGGAGGCCACCACGGAGGACTTTGAAAAAATGGCCGCCATGCTGCCCTCGGATAAGCCCTACCTGCGCACCAGTGTCATCGCCACCTGGAAGGCACGTCTGCCGTGGCTGATGATCCTGATGCTCTCGGCCACCTTTACCGGCATGATCCTCAACCACTATGAAAACGCACTGGCCGCCTGTTTGATCCTCAATGCCTACATCCCCATGCTCTCCGGCACCGGCGGTAACTCCGGTACACAGGCCAGCGTGGCTGTGATCCGCGCACTGAGTCTGGACGAGGTGGATTTCTCCGACCTGCTGGCGGTCCTCTGGAAGGAACTGCAGGTGTCCGTATTGTGCGGTGCGTGTCTGGCCAGTGCCAATTTCTTAAAAATGCTGCTCATTGACCGACTGCTGCTGGGGAACGCCGCCGTAACGCTGTCCGTGTGCCTTGTGGTCTGTCTGACCATCTTCTTTGTGGTCGTCTTTGCCAAGTGCGTGGGCTGCAGCCTGCCGCTGCTGGCAGAAAAAATCGGCCTTGACCCTGCGGTGATGGCCAGTCCCTTCATTTCCACCATTGTGGACGCCACCAGCCTGCTCATTTATTTTCAGCTGGCATCTGCCCTGCTGGGCATCTGAGCGCACCATCTTCCCTACTGAAAAAAACGCCGCCGATCCGGGCGGCGTTTTTTTGCATAGTATGCACTCCTGCGGGCAAACTATCCACAGGCGTTCACGCCTGTATCTTTTGTAGGAGGGTTTTACTATGTCCAAGAACTGTACCAACGACGGATGCGAATGCACCCCCAACTCTGCCATCCGCTGCACGGTGACCAGCTGTGCCCACCACTGTCAGGATACGTCCATGTGCGGCCTCAACATCATTCAGGTCGGCAAAAAGGATCAGGCCTCTTCTTCCAATCAGTGCACTGACTGCCAGAACTTCCGCCAGATGTAACCTTCTGCCGTCAGCGTCATCCGGCCCTCTGCCGGATGACTACATACCAAGAGGAGGTACAGCGTATGACACGGCCTTGGAAACTGCGATGGAGCGGCGCGGCCGCCGGACTGTTGAATGGGATCTTCGGCGGTGGCGGCGGTGCGGTCCTGATGCCGCTGCTGCAGCGGTGTGATGTACAGGGGCGGTCTGCCTTTGCCACCAGTTTGGCCATTATGCTGCCCCTCAGCGTTCTGAGCGCGGTCATCTACTGGAGCAAAACCGGTCTGTCCCTGCACACGGCGCTGCCCTATCTGCTGGGCGGACTGGCCGGCGGCTTTGTGGGCGGCCTTTCCATGGGAAAGATCCGCGTGCTGTGGCTGCGGCGGCTCTTCGCCCTGCTCCTCCTCTACGGCGGGGTGAAATATCTCCTATGACCGATTTTTGGATCGCCCTCCTATCAGGCTTTGGCGCCGGGATCCTCTCGGCATGGGGCGTGGGCGGCGGTACGCTGCTCCTGCTGGTCATGACGCTTTTCCTCCACGTGGAACAGCCAACGGCGCAGGCCATCAACCTCCTCTTCTTCCTGCCCGCCGCCGGTGCAGGACTGCTGATGCATCAAAAAAATCACCTGATCGACAAAGAGGCTTTCCGCCGCGCCCTGCCCTTCGGTCTCGGTGCCGCAGCCATCGGGGCATGGGCGGCTACGGCTATCTCGCCGGACACGCTGCGCATCCCCTTCGCCCTGCTGCTTCTGGGCACTGGACTCTCCGTGCTCCGACAGACCTTTCAGCAGAAAAAGTGAGCGCTCCCTGCCGGAGCGCTCACTTTTCTTATCAATCCATTTCGCGGTCGGAGTAGAGCATCACATCCAGCTCCAGAACTTCCCCGTCACGCCAAACCGTCAAATGCAGCGTATCATGAACTTGGTGTGCTCTGCGGACGATCATCAGGTCATCCACCGTGTGCAGCTCCCGGCCGTCGGCAGCCACCAGCAGATCCCCGACTTGCAGCCCGGCCTCTTCTGCGCCGCTGCCCTCACTCACCGAATGGACCACCACACCGGTGCCGCCCTCTTCCATCTCCACCGTTACCACCGTCACGCCCACAACGGGGATGCCGCGGTAGTATCCCAGTGCGATCAGGTCATCCACGGCAAAGGTCAGATCGCTGATGGGCAGGGCAAAGCCCAAGCCCTCCACCGTGCTCTCCCGGTCCAGATCCGTGTTGCTCATCTTCATGGTGTTGATGCCGATGACCTGGCCATAGGCGTTGATCAGCGGGCCGCCGGAGTTTCCGGAGTTCAGGGCCGCCGTGGTCTGGAGCATCGTCATGGAGACACCCTCCATATCCACCGTGCGCCCCACAGCTGAAAGCATTCCGTTGGTCATGGTCCCCCGCAGCTCCAGCCCCAGAGGATTGCCGATGGCATACACGGTATCGCCAACGATGGCCCGGCTGGAGTCTCCAAAGACAGCCGGCGGAAGATCCACATCCTCCACCGTTTTCAGAACCGCCAGATCCTGCCGCTCGTCAAAGCCCACCAACTGGACCTCATAGGTCACGCCCATATCCGTAGCGATCCACGCCTTCTTGCCGCCGGAGATCACATGGGCATTGGTCAGAATATATCCGTCGGCCGTCATGACGATCCCCGTTCCCACGGAGGCGCCCTCCTTCTCCTCGGCCACCACCGTAACCACGGAGGGGTTCACCCGACGATAGATCTCCTGCGGTGACAACTCCGGCCCCCGCTCCTGCGTAATTTGCAGCTTGACCCCGGCATCTCCCTGTACCTTCGGAATGGAGGTCTCCACCTCCCCCACGTGCACGATACTGCTGGGATTCTCACCATCGTCCGGCAGGATAGGATCCATGTCGTCTCCGCTTCCGTGCAGCAGTGCGCTCACCAGGACCACCAACACCAGTGCGCCCACGCAGCCCAAGAAGATCCACAGCCCCCGCCGCTTCTTTTTCGGTGCAGGCGGCCTCGGCTGCGCCGTGCGCACTCCCCATGCGCTTTGCGGCAGGGGCGTCTTCTGCACAAAATAGCTGACCACTTCCGGTCCTTCTTTTTCTACCGGTGTGTACCAGGAGACGACCTCCTGAGGCTGTTCTTGCTCAGGCGGTGTTTTCAGTTCGGTTTCCCCACCCGGTTCGGGGGCAAGCATATCTCTCTTTTCTTCAAACATAACTGTCCTCTTATTTACTTGGATTCGTATAATGCGCCATTTGCATCGTAAAGCTAAAGGAGGTCACACCGTCTTCACTGGTCACCGTGATGCTCTCCTTATGCTGCGACAAGATGGTCTTGACTACATAGAGCCCCAGCCCATAGCCGTCCTTATCCACACTGCGGGATTTATCCGACTTGTGGAAGCGCTCGAACAGCATGGGGATCTCCTCGGGCGGAATGGTATTGCCCTCATTGCGCACCGTCACCACGGCCTTTTCCCCCTGCAGGGCAAGTCCCAGATAGAGAGCCGATTGGGGTGAGGCAAATTTGGCGGCGTTCTCCAGCAGGTTGTAGACCACCTGCGTAATGAGATCGTTGTCCCCCTTCACCATTACCGAGTCATCGGGGATCTCCGCCTCCACGTCCAAGCCCCGCTGCAGGATCTGCTGTTCCATGCTCAAAAGCGCCAGACGCATACTCTCACACAGGTCAAACTCCTCACACTTCATCTCCTGGGACTGGATCTGCGAAATATCCAGCATCCGGCGCACCAGCCGGCTCAAGCGCCGGCTCTCATCGGAGATGATCTGCAGATACTGCTTCTCCTTCTGAGGAGGAATGGTCCCGTCCAGAATGCCGTCGGTATAGCCGGCGATGGTGGTCATAGGTGTTTTCAGCTCGTGGGACACATTGGCGATGAAATCACGGCGCTGCCGCTCCGTCTCCGCCAGTGAATCCGCCATGGCATTGAAGGAGGTCGCCAGTTCTTCAAACTCCTCACTCATCCCCTCCGCCGGGATACGCACGTCAAATTCACCGGAGCCATAGGCCCGGGTGGCCTGCACCATCTCCCGAATGGGCCGGATCTGCCGCGCCGAAAGGAAGGACGTGGCCATAAAGGAGATCATCAGGATGATCATGGAGGTGATAAAGAAAAGTCCGATAAACGAGCGCCACATCTCGGTGAGCTCGGAGGCATCCATCACCGCCAGCACAATGCCCACCATCCGGCCCATGTTATCCGTCACCGGTACGCCCACCACGAACTGGCGGGTGGCATAGACCCCCACCGTACTGCGGCCTTCATACTTGCCGCTGCCGGCCACGGACTCCACGATTTTCTCCGGCAGCGTAACAACGCGGCCCACCAGATCCTCATCCGAGGTGAGGATCACGTGTCCCTGCTCGTTGCAGATGAGGAAATCCACGTCCGACATCTGCGCCGCCACGCCGGCCAAACTCCGCAGATCCTCCCGCTGCCCCGCACTCTGGGCCTCGTTGCGCAGATAGTCGCGGGAGAGGTGCCCCACCAGATTGGCCCGTTCACGCATCTCGCTGCGGTTCTCGTTGACCGTATAGTTATAGCTGACGGCATAAAAGGACACGCCCAGCAGGGCCATGGTCAGCAGCACCAGTCCCGCGGTCAGCATGAACTGCTGCCAGTAGAGGCTCTGCGGTTTTTTTCTCTTCCTGTTTTTTTTCATATTACTTGACTTCAAATTTATAGCCTACGCCCCACACGGTTTTCAGCTCCCACTGGTCGGACACACCCTCTACTTTTTCCCGCAGCCGCTTGATGTGGACATCCACGGTACGGGAGTCGCCGAAGTAATCAAAGCCCCACACTTCATCCAGCAGCTGATTCCGGGTATACACCCGGTTGGGCGTAGAGGCAAGATGATACAGCAGCTCCAACTCCTTAGGCGGCGTATCCACCTTCTTCCCGTCCACCAGCAGCTCATAGCTGTCCAGATTGATGACCAGCTTGTCGAAGGTCAGTTTCTTTTTCGTATCATCCGGGATCTCACTGCGGCGCAAAACGGCGTTGATGCGTGCCATCAGCTCTTTCATTTCAAACGGCTTGACCAGATAGTCGTCCGCCCCCATCTCCAAACCGGTGATGCGGTCGTTGACCTCACTTTTGGCCGTCAGCATAATGATGGGGGTCTGTGCTTTTTCGCGGATCCGTGCGCAAACCGCCCAACCGTCCATCACCGGCAGCATGATGTCCAGCAATACCAGATCCGGCTGCCGCTCCTCAAATTCCTCCACGGCCTTGCCGCCATCATAGGCAATGCGCACCTCAAAGCCCTCTTTTTCCAGATACATACGGATCAAGTCCGAAATGTTGTGATCATCTTCCACAACCAAGATATTGCGTGCCATAAACTGCCTCCCAACGATTCCTATCGTATTTTACTTTTATTCTTTATTATAGTTGTTTCCCTGCGGTTTTCTCTGAACATTTTGTAAATTCCGGGCATTTTTCATTGGGTAAGTATATCATAGTTCACGACGCTTGTACAGTATGCGGGCGATAGTGGTCCAGTCGGACACCGGTGTAGTACCACTGCAAAATCTCCTGCCACGTCTTGCCCTGCCTCGCCATCTCGTTGGCTCCGTACTGGCTCATGCCCACACCGTGGCCATAGCCGGTGACACGAAAGGTCACCTTCTCCCCGTCCGTCTCCGCCGTAAAGCTGGCAGAGCGCAGACCGAAAAGCTGTCGTACCTCCGTCCCCTCCACCGCAACACCGCCAATAGCGATTTTCTCCACCCGGCCTGAGGGATTGAGCTCCGGTGATCCGATCCATGACGCCGCATCCTCTGAAAACACCGCCTCCGGATGGGCGGCCAGGAATGTGGTCTTGAATTCCGACAACGGGATTTCCTTGACACTATAGTAATTGGGAACGCTGCTCTCGCCCTCCGGGCTGTCCACACTGGTGAGATACGGAAGGTTGGATGCCCATACATCCCCGGAACTGGCCGTCTTTCCGGCTGAGGAGGAGTGGAAAACCGCCAAGATCGGCTGCTCCTCATAGAGCATCACCTGCCCGTCCGTGGCGTGGACAGCCTCCTGAATCCGGGCCTCGTATTCCTCGGCCTTGTCCCCCCACCGCTCGGCCGCCTTGTCTGCCGGCGTATAGGCGCTGCAGCACGCCGGAGACATACAGACATCGGCGTCCGGATGGCTGTCCTTCCCTCCGGTCTCTATTTTATAATAGATGTATGTGCGTTCGGCCACCGCCTGCGCTTTCAGCGCCTCCATCTCAAAGGCGGCCGGCATCTCGCCTCGCACCACACCGGGCAGATATTCGGCCACCGTCATCTCCCGGGTCGTTTCCCCATCCCAGACCCGAAGCGTCACTTGTGCATCGGCCGTAGCTTCCTCCTGCACTTCATTCGGCGCCGGCGGGCTCTCCGGTTCCTCCACCGTGGCAGTCATCCACGGAAGTCCAAATAACAACACCAGCATCAGCACACTGGCGGATATACATGCACGCATCTGATCCTCTCCTTTCAGCCTATCCTATGCACGCCTTGTCCTAAAAAGTCCCGAAAAAAGGAAAAACAGAGAGTCATAGACTCTCTGTTTTTCGATGGTAGGAAGATTAATGAAAAAAGTTTGTTTCTTGCAAGTATTATGCTACCAACAGGTTGTTACAAAAGTTCGGATATAACTATTACAAAAGTATTAAATAAGCTCGAAAGTCCTGTAATAGCTGCTTTCTTTCTGTTTCGCTCTACTTTTTCTCCCGTAAATCACGGAAAAAATCCGTCAGCACGGTGCGGCACTCGTCCGCCAGAATGCCGCCCACCAGCGCCGGATGATGGGGAAAATTCTCCATAAAGAGGTTGATGACCCCGCCGCAGGCCCCCATCTCCCGATCCCGTGCCCCATAATAGACACGGGGAATCCGTGCATTGAGGATGGCGCCGGCGCACATGGGACAAGGTTCCAGTGTCACATAGAGGGTACACTCCTCCAGCCGCCAGGAGCCCAGTACCTCGTTGGCCTGCGCCATGGCCTCCATCTCGGCATGGGAATAGACCGCTTGCTTCTCCTCCCGCCGGTTGCGGCCCCGGCCGATCACCTGACCACGGCGTACAATGACGCAGCCCACAGGGACCTCCCCCTCCGCCGCAGCCTCTGCCGCCAGTGCCAGCGCCTGGCGCATATAGCCTTCATGATCCATAAAAACACCCCCTCACGGAAAAATTTCTGCTCTCGTAAGATTAAATGCCGGCATATTCGGCCAAACTAATCGTAAACATAGGATATTAGGAGGGACACACCATGGGTAAACAGCGCTTCGATCCCGGTGCTGCACACGACGCAGAGCTGCGCCGTGAACTATACCAAACGACACAGGCGCTCCACAGCGCCTACGCCAAGTTCGATTACGTCAGTGAACCGGAGATGGTGGACGCCTGCATCTATGAGATCAGCGCACTCAAAGCCCGCTACAGCTATCTATTGCGCTGTATCAAGGGGCGCAGCACGCCAATGCAGCAGCCGTCCCCCGTCCCGACGGAAGCCCCCTGTACGGCAGCTGCCGCAATGAAAGGAGGCGAGCTATGTCAACTGTAGAAAAAGTCGGCCTTGGACTGGTCATCGCCTTGCTGGCGATGGCCGTTCTGCGCCTGCTGTCCGGGCCGTTGAAAATGACCCTGCGGGTGGCCGGCAATACGATTCTGGGGTTTGCGGCCCTGTGGCTTTTGAATCTCACCACCGGCTGGACCGGTCTCCATCTGGGGCTCAATCTCTTCAACGCCCTCACCGTGGGGATTCTGGGACTCCCCGGCTTCGGTTTGCTGGTCCTGCTGCAATGGGTCCTTACATAGCCTTATACGCCGCCCAAAACCTCCCGGCAGTACCGCTCCGGATCAAAGGGGTCCAGGGCGGCGTCCTTACGCAGATACAAGGGGTGGTGGGGATGTCCCTTTTTCGAGATGGGCCCGGCAGTGAACCACGAGGCGTGGAATTCCCGGCTCAATCGGATCTGATCCATGAGGCAGTCCCGAAGATAGGGTCTCTTTTCAATGATCGCCCCCCACGCCGCCCACACGCACGGCTCCGGGTTCAGCGAGAGAAGATAGCGCAGCGCTGCCAGATTCTCCCGGTGCAGCTCTGCATTGCACCGCCGCTCCATGGCGTTGGGATCGGTGGCCCGCTGGGCATAGACATTAAACATCAGAAAGCTGTCAAAGCCGTTGCCCAGTGCGATCCGCTCCACGGATTTCAGCGTATTGTCCAGTGCGTCGGGCGCCGCCGTGGAGGGATTGATCCCCATGCAGATGAGAGGTTTCTTCCCACGCGTTCCTAAGATATAGCGGTATTCACCGTAGACGTGGGGTACGTAGAGCCACCGGTCTGCGTCGTACTCGCTCTGGGGTTTCAGCGCTGCCTGCAGCGCCTGTTCAAAGGGGAGCAGCTGCAGTGCAGCCGTCTCTCCGCCGGGTATATGTGCCATATTTTTTTCCTCACGATTCCAAAATGATGCTGCGTACTCATCGCTCTTCTTTTTCCACATTCCAGCCATAGAGCGGATAGCGCTGGATAGCGCCGAAGATTTTCTTTTTCAGGTTGGGGTAGCGCTCCTCCAGTTCCACCAACAGCTCCTTGATCTCCTGACGGCGGCTGGCCCCGTCTGCCGGACAAGTGTTGCTTGTCACCGGCAGCTGCAAGCGCTTTGCCGCCCGGCGCAGCTCGTCCTCCTGACAGTACAAAAGCGGCCGGATCTGCGTCACCTGAGTCCGGTCAAGGTAGGTGACCGGCTGAAAACAGCCGATCCGCCCTTCAAAGAGCAGATTCATCAGCATGGTCTCCACCGCATCATCATAGTGGTGTCCCAGAGCGATCTTATGGATCCCGCGCTCCACCAAGGCCGTATTGAGACTGCCGCGGCGCATCTTGGCGCACAGCGCGCAGGGGTTCTTCTCCTTCCGCTCTTCAAAGACGATCTGATAGACCGGCACCTGAATGCGGGTATAGGGCACGTCCAGTGAAGCACAGTAGTCGGCTACCGCCGAAAAATCCATGCCGGGCATTCCCATCTCCAGCGTAATGGCCTCCAACCGGAACGGCACCGGGTAGAAGCGCCGCAGCTGTGCCAAGGCCGCCAGACACAAGAGACTGTCCTTACCGCCGGACACGCCCACGGCGATGGTCTCCCCCGCTTCAATCATATGATAATCCTCCACACAGCGACGTGTAAGGCCCAAAATGTGCTGCATTGTCAATCCTCCGCGTTCAAATTTTGCATTTGCGTTTTTAGAAAACAAGAGATAACGAGAGAAAACAAGAGATACTACGAGATGTTTGTATCCTAAATGAAATTACTGTTGACATTCTCCCTCACCTATGGTATAAATATGCTTGCGCTGTTGCGCAGGCTTTGTGTCGATTTTAGCAAGAGCCGCAGAAAAAGTAAAGCAATACATTATATAAACTGGAGGAATACACCATGTCCACTTATATGGAAAAGAAGGGCGCCGTCGTCCGCAAGTGGTACGTCGTTGATGCCGCCGGCAAGCCCCTGGGCAAGACCGCTGTCATCGTCGCCGACCTGCTGCGCGGTAAGGGCAAAGTCACCTATACCCCCCATGCCGACTGCGGTGACAACGTCATCGTCATCAACGCTGCCAAGGCAGTGCTGACCGGTAACAAGATGGAGGACAAGTACTATCGTACTCACTCCGGCTGGGTTGGCGGTCTGAAGGAGACCAAGTACCGCATCCTGATGCAGGAGAAGCCCGAGCTGGCAATGCGTGTTGCCGTCAAGGGTATGATGCCCCGCAACACCGTGTCCAAGGACTCCCTGAAGCGTCTGCACGTTTATGCTGGTGACACCCATGAGCATCAGGCTCAGAAGCCCGAGCTGGTTAAGTAAGGAGGAAACGAAACATGTATCAGTCTAAGAATCCCTATATGTACGGCACCGGCCGTAGAAAGTCCTCCGTTGCCCGTGTACACCTGTTCCCCAACGGCACCGGCAAGATCACCATCAACGGCCGCGACATTGACGATTACTTTGGTCTGGAGACCCTGAAGATGGTCGTCCGTCAGCCCCTGAACAGCACCGATACGCTGGGCAAGGTAGACATTGTTGCTACCGTCGAGGGCGGCGGCGTGTCCGGCCAGGCCGGCGCTCTGCGTCACGGTATCTCCCGTGCTCTGCTGCTGGTCAACCCCGAGTACCGCGCCATCCTGAAGAAGGCCGGTTTCCTGACCCGCGATCCTCGTATGAAGGAGCGTAAGAAGTACGGTCTGAAGGCCGCTCGTCGCGCACCTCAGTTCTCCAAGCGCTAAAAGAATTCTTTTTCCCCGGAAAACTTCGGTTTTCCGGGGTTTTTCTTTTGCCTTTTTTCCGCTCTTCTGTCCATCAAGCTGCGATTACACGGGCAGTGCCGGGGCCGCCGGAAAAATCTGCTGTCTGCGCCTACGCCTCTCCGACTCCATGAAGAGCTTCCCTCACAGCGCCGGAGCTGCTTTTTTTCGCCCTTTTTCAACAATATCCTTCCTCGCTTCCGTCTGCCGCTCGCTTCTCTATCCGGCTCCCTCCACCACCTTTGTGCTGCACCGAAGCCCCGTTCTCAGGGCCATCTCCCCGCCTCCGCGCGGCTTTTTCCGTCGCCGCACGCATCCGCATTTCGTATTTTATCCGAGGCCAAAGGCAGCAATATTGTGAAAACTGCCATTTTTCCACACTTATTCTTGAAATAACAAAGGGTTGAAATTTTCAGAAAATTGTAGTATGATTCATGAGTGGTTTGTCTCTATTGTGCCGGTCCCATGTCGCAGCGATCCTTTCCTTCGCTGTATCCCCCTCCTTTTTTAGGAATTTTGTTCGTAGGAAGTGAAAAAATGAAAGAAGCAAAAAAAACTCACCGCATTGAGCATTGGCATAAAGTCTCCATTTTACTGGCGCTTTATGACATCGTTGCTGTCAATGTGGCCTATATCTTGGCTCTGTGGTTCCGTTTTGACTGCAGACACTCAATGATCCCCGACGTTTATCTGAACGCCTTTGTCCGTTTTGCACCGATCTATACCGTTTTGTGCTTACTGGTCTTTTGGGGATTGAAGCTCTATAACAGCATTTGGCGATTCGCCAGTTTCCGTGAATTGACCCGGGTGGTAGTCGCCTCCTTTATCACCTCAATGATTCACATTGTCGGTATCACCGCCTTCTACAGGCGTTTTCCCATCACCTATTATGTGATCGGTATGGGGCTGCAGTTCCTCTTTGTACTGGGCATCCGTTTTTCCTACCGCTTTTTCTTGTTAGAGCAAAGCCGGTTGTCTCGCTTCTCCGGTCAGGGGCACCCTGCACGGGTTATGATCATTGGCGCCGGTAACGCCGGACAGATGATCCTGCACGATGCGCTTCGGACGCAAAACCCGCGGCTGGACGTACGCTGCATTATTGATGACAACTCCAACAAGTGGGGACGCTACATCGAAGGTGTCCCCGTTATTGGCGGCCGCGATGATATTTTATTGGCTGCCAAAAAATATAATATCGAGCGGATTCTCGTGGCCATTCCCAGCGCCTCCCCCAGTGAGAAGCGCGATGTGCTGAACATCTGCAAAGAAACCGGCTGCGAGCTGAAGAATCTCCCCGGTATCTACCAGATGCTCTCCGGCAGCATCGGCGTGGGCGATCTGAAGGATGTTGCCGTAGAGGATCTGCTGGGCCGTGATCCCATCAAGGTAGATATGGAGAACATCTACCGCTATATCTCCGGCAAGACCATTCTCGTTACTGGCGGTGGCGGCTCCATCGGCAGCGAACTGTGTCGCCAGGTAGCCGGCCACAATCCCAAGCACCTCATTATTTTTGATGTCTATGAAAATAACGCCTATGATATTCAGCAGGAATTAAAAGAAAAACATCCCAACCTGAACATGACGGTCATCATTGGTTCTATCCGCGACAGCCGCCGCATCAACTCCGTGTTTGCCACCTATCGGCCCGACATTGTCTACCACGCCGCGGCTCACAAGCACGTTCCTTTGATGGAGGACAGCCCGTGTGAGTCCATTAAGAACAACGTCATCGGCACGTACAAAACGGCTTACGCCGCTATGCTGTACGGCTGCAAGCGCTTCGTGCTCATCAGTACAGATAAGGCGGTGAATCCCACCAACATCATGGGCGCCAGCAAGCGCCTTTGTGAGATGGTCATCCAGAGTTTTGATAAGGCGATCAAGAGCGGCAAGGCCGATTCCATGCCCTGTCTCTTCACACATCAGGTGGACGAAACGACGGAGTTCCCGCCCGTTCCCATGCCGGAGCACCCCACCACTGAGTTTGTGGCCGTGCGCTTCGGCAACGTACTGGGCAGTAATGGTTCTGTGATCCCGCTGTTCAAAAAGCAGATCGCCAAGGGCGGCCCTGTCACCGTGACCCACCCCGACATCATTCGCTACTTTATGACGATCCCTGAAGCCGTGAGTCTGGTCATGCAGGCCGGCACGTATGCCAAGGGCGGTGAGATTTTCATTCTGGATATGGGCGCTCCGGTAAAAATCGACGATCTGGCTCGCAACCTGATCAAGCTCTCCGGCCACAAGCCTGATGAGGATATTCCCATCCTCTATACCGGTCTGCGCCCCGGCGAAAAGCTCTATGAGGAGAAGCTGATGGCGGAGGAAGGCTTGCAAAAGACGGAGAATGATCTGATCCACATCGGCAATCCCCTGCCCTTCGATACCGATGAATTCCTGCAGCAGCTGACCCCCTTGATGGAAGCAGCCTATGCCAACGATCCCAACATCCGGGATCTGGTGGCGAGCATTGTCTCCACCTATCACCCCGCTCCCCTCGGAACGGACAAAAAGGATGCAACCTTTGAAAAGCTGCATCAGCAAGCCATGGAGAAAGAATAATTCTTCCCCCATTGATATGAAAAAGAAGGTGTTCCCAAGTGGGAACACCTTCTTTTTTCTTATTGATCCTCGCCGTACTCTTTCCCCAAAACGGCAAAGACAGTACGGAACATCGTGCGAATATCCGCCCAGAAGCTAAAGTCCCGGATGGACTGCAGGTTATAGCGCATCTTACCCGGCAGAATCTGGTGGATATACACAGCATCCACATCTTCGGCCTTCTCCAGCAGCTCGTCCTCGTCTTTGTAGCGAATACTGGCTTCGCTGGTCACTCCGGCAGGCAGCAGCAAGGTAGCCATCATCTCCGGCGTGTAGCCCGCCACGTACTTCGGCACTTCCGGGCGGGTCCCCACAAACGTCATGGTCCCACGTAGAATATCGATCAGTTGACAGATCTCATCCAGCCGGCACTTCCGGACCAACTTGCCCACACGGGTAATGCGGCTGTCATTTCCAACCGTCACCTGTGTACCGATCTGATCGGCATTGGACACCATGGAGCGAAACTTGAAAATACGAAATTCCTGCCCGTACTGTGTTACACGCACTTGTCGGTAAAAAACCGGTCCCGGCGAATCCACCTTGATGGCAATGGCCAACACAAGGAACAGCGGCGAGAGAAGTACCAGCATCACACCGGAAACCAGCACATCAAAGACCCGCTTCCACACCAGACTGTACCGCTTGCGCTGCAGGATCTCGTAGTACGGGCGCACCTCATCTCTCTGTAATTCCTGCGGGAGCTCCTCCCATTTTTTCAGCATCATGAAATATACTCTTTCAGAATATCCGTGTAGTTCTCGATCACATAGGCCACCTGCTCGTCCGTGAGACAGGTGTGCAGCGGCAGCGAGATCTCGTTTTTGAACCGCTCATAGGCGTTGGGGAAATCCGCAATGGCAAAGCCCAGATTCCGATACGCTGTATGCATAGGCAGCGGCTTATAGTGGACGTTGCAGGCGATGCCGCGCTCCGCCATCTTAATGATGATCTCATTGCGCTGTTCCAGTGTAATGCCGGGCACGCGCGTGAGGTAGAGGTGGCCGGAGGAGGTGTGCTCCTGCGTATAATGCGGCAGCGTCTCTACCCCCAGAGGACGCAGGGCCGCATCGTAACGACCGATGATCTCCTTGCGGCGTGCCAGCATCCCGGGATAGCGCTTCATCTGCATCAGGCCGATGGCCGCCATCACATCCGTCATGTTGCACTTATACCACGGCCCCACAATGTCGTATTCCCAGGCGCCCAGCTGTGTCTTGGCAAGGGCATCCTTTGACTGGCCGTGGAGGCTCAGCAGCTGCACCTGATGATAGATCTCCTCGTTGTCGATCCCGGGGATCGTCTTCCACGTCAGGGCGCCGCCCTCTGCGGTGGTGAAATTCTTTACCGCATGGAACGAGAAGGAGGAAAAATCCGCCAGACTGCCCGCCATCCGATTGCCGCAGGAGGCACCGAATGCATGCGCCGTGTCGGCCATGATCGCCACACGGCCCAATGCCTGCTGCACCTTGGAGTTGGGGTGGAACAGGTTTTTCTTCCTCTCTACGATCTCATAGAGTCGCTGATAGTCACAGGGAACACCGCCCAGATCTACCGGGATGATGGCCTTGGTCTTTTCCGTGATGGCCGCTTCCACCTTGTCATAGTCCATCTCATAGGAATCCGCACGGCTGTCCATCAAAACCAGCGTCGCCCCTACGTGACACACGATAGAGGCCGAAGCCGTATAGGTATAGGCCGGGACGATCACTTCGTCACCGGGGCCTACGCCCAAGATATGCAGCGCCATCTCTGCGCAGGCCGTCTGCGAATTTAAGCAGACCGCTTTTTCCGTACCGCAGAATGCAGCGATCTGCCGCTCCAGCTCCTTGGTCCGGGGTCCTGTGGTGATCCACCCGGAGCGCAGCGCTTCCGCTACCTCTTGAATTTCCAGCTCCGAAATATCGGGAGGGGAAAAGGGAATATTCATCATTACACACCTTCCTTATCCGACGAAGTGCCAGTGCCGCTGCAAATCATGCCGCCCTGTGCCCTTCGTACCGCTTGCGATCACCCGGCCCCTGCTATGGGCCTGTGATCTGCAAAAAACAACTGCTTTTTCATATCCGTCAAGTATAGCACAGACTCCCCCTTTTTGCAAGTTTCTGCTCCCATACTCCCGCGGACACTTTGTTTGGGCCGTCCCCCATTTCCATGAAGTCACTCCCCAACAAAACGCCCCCTCTCCGCATAGTCCCCCGCCGGCAGCAAAGCTGCCGCGGTGATCTGTCTCGCTGATCCATGACCGCACCCGGATTTCTTCCCCCATGCAAAAGTTGTCTTTGCCTGTTGCCCCCAAGTGTGCTATGATGCAAGTAGACAGAGGGGCACTGTCCCCTCCGGTGCGCTCTCCGATAACTGATATTGAGGTGATACGATGGATACGAATTTCTTTGAGATCATCGATTATGAGGACCGCTACAAGCCGGAACTGCTGGCGCTGTCGCTGCCGTGGCTGGAGGAGTTCCATCTGGCGGAACCGGCCGACTTTGAACAGCTGGAACACCCCGAGCGGATTTTAAACAAGGGCGGCCGCATCCTGCTGGCCCGGGCAAACGAGGAAATCATTGGCATGATGATGATCGAGCCCATGGGCGACGGCGTTTGCGAGTTCTTTAAATTCGCCGTAAAGGAGTCGTGGCGCAACCGTGGGGTCGGTCGGGCACTGATGAACGCCTCCTTGGCGCTGGCTCGATCCATGGGACAGCACAAAGTCGTCCTCACGTCCCACCACGATCTGAAGGCCGCCCTCCATGTCTACGAGAGCAGCGGTTTCATCCACCAGCAGCACGATCATGTGGCCTTTGAACTCTCCGATGTCTGTATGCAGCGCGATCTATGACCCCTGCCATCCTGCAAAAAAGCCTCCCGCCCGGGAGGCTTTTTTCGATCCTGCTTCTCTATCGCCGCAGAAAGACGATCTCGTCGTATCCGGTCTGCGGATCTTGCTCCACATCGCAGCACCATTCCTCTGTCTCGGCCAGTACCAGCTCGCAGGTGGTATTCACGATGCAGCCCTCCAGAAGATGGCCGCCGATGGTGGACAGATCCTCCTTGGAAAAGGCCGCATGAAGGTGGCAGCGCCGGGCACTTACCGTCCCCTGTACAGACACGATCTCACAGGGTTCCTCTACCTCCCGGACGGTAACGCCGCTGGCGTCCCGAAGCCGAACACGGCTGACACAGCCCACGGCCGAGAGCACCACTGCCAGTCCCAAGGACTCCTGATCCGCAATTTCCTGAATCCGGCCCAGCAGGTCCTCTCCCCGCCGCAGCCGCTGACAAATGATCCGCATTTCATCCCCCCTTTTTTCTCCATCATACCACAGACTTTACATCCGCGCCAGCACTGTGGTATAATCTGAAAAAACGAGGAGGAGCTATCCATGACCATTACCCCGGGAAAATATCGTCATTTTAAGGGCAATGACTATCAGGTGGTAGGCGTTGCACGGCACAGCGAGACACTGGAGGAGATGGTGGTGTATCGGGCCCTCTACGGCGAAGGCGGGCTCTGGGTGCGCCCTGCCTCCATGTGGAACGAAATGATCCAGCGAGATGACTACTGCGGCCCCCGCTTCGTCCGGGTGGAGGAGTGAGTATGGGCGTCCCTGCCTATACGCTGATCCGTTCTGACCGCCGCACGATAGCTCTCCAAATCACTAAGGACGCTCAGGTGGTGGTGCGCGCACCCCAATACACGCCGCAGGCCGTCATCGATCACTTCGTTTCCTCCCACGAGCGCTGGATCCGGCAGCACCAAGAGCGACAAGTGAGGCACCTTGCCACCCATCCTCCCCACACGGACGAAGAGATTGCAGCGCTGCGTCAGCGCGCCACCCGGGAGATCCCACCGCTGGTGGCCCACTGGGCCCGCCGTATGGGGCTGCAGCCCACCGGACTGCACATCACCGCTGCCCGCACCCGCTTCGGCAGCTGCAGTGGTAAAAACAGCCTGAGCTTTTCCCTCTACCTGATGGACTACCCGCAAGAGGCCATCGAGGCTGTAGTCGTTCACGAGCTGGCCCACATCCGCCACAAAAACCACTCCCCGGCCTTTTATGCTGAGGTAGAGCGCTATCTTCCTGATTACCGCCGCCGCGCTCAACTGCTGAAAAAATGACAGGGCAGCCCCTGGGGCTGTCCTGTTTTTTCGTCGGTGGCAGAGCGCTCGTTCGTCCTGTTCCCGCTTGCTGCGAGAAATTGTCTCAGCAAAATCAATACAAACCGTATATTGTGTACATAATATCACTTTTCGTATTCATTCGATTCACCCTTTCTTCCACCGTCGAACCTCGTGTTTCTTCGCTGCTTCCGCCGTCTCTTTCCGGCTTTCCCCGCCAAATCGGCGGCAAATCGAATACTATTTGTAGAATCGACGTATTATATCACGTTTCGTATCGGATCGATCGGCAAAAAAGCGCCCCTTCGGGCGCTTTTCCTTGGCTCATTTGAATTGATAGCAGCGATATTCCGTGCCGTCCAGCTCCTTAAAGACAACGCCCTCAGCATCCAGCATCAGGTAGCCGTGATGGCCTTCATCCTTAGGCAGGGAGACGGAACCGGGATTGAGGTAGAGAAAATCCTCGTGCTCCGTGCAGGCGGACACATGGGTGTGGCCGTTGAGCAAGATGCCTCCCTTGGCCATCGCCGGCGGATTCTTCTCCCCCCACTGGTCGCCATGGGTGGCAAAGACCAGACGGCTGCCCAAATCCAACAGCAGGTAGTCGGCCATCACCGGGAACGGAAGCAGCATCTGGTCCACCGACGCTTCACAGTTGCCCCGTACCGATACGGTGCAGTCCTTCAATTCACTCAGCAGTGTCACACACTTCTGTGGGTCATGCCCCTCCGGCAGCGGATTGCGGGGGCCATGGTACAAAATATCACCCAGCAGGAGGAGCCGATCCGCCTTCTCGCGGTGAAAGGCCTCCACCAGCCGTTCACACCAATAGCCGCTGCCATGTATATCCGATGCAACCATCCATTTCATATCTTCATCCTCCTGTGGTCTTAGTGTGTCCATCATAGCACAATCCGGTCGATTCTACCACTGTTTTTCTGAAAAAAGGAGGAGTGCAGCAGCACTCCTCCTCACGGTTTTGCATGATTTACGGGGCCGTGATCGTCTGTCCGTCGCACACCTGCTTCATCAGTTCCTTGGCCGTATCCACCGTGGATTGATCCGGGTACATAACATAGGCATACTGGCCCATGGAATAGGGAATCTCAGTGCCGCCCGTTCCGTTCACGCTGTAGGTGACCACATTCCAACGGGCACCGCTGTTGAGCTGATCGCGCACCAGCGAGGCGATCAGGTCGTAGGGTACACTGGTCTGGAAGTTCCCTTCAATGGACTGCAGAAGGGAGCTGTAGTTCTTCAGGATCTCGGGAGACATGACCTTGTCGATGACCCCCTGAATAACGGCCATCTGGTTGCGGCCACGCTGGCGGTCGCCCTCGTTGAAGGAATACCGCTCTCGTGCAAAGCGCAGAGCGCTGGCGCCGTCCAGGACATTCTCGCCTTTGTTATAGTGGTATTTGCCTGCGGAAAACTCGTAATCGGAGTATACGGTGATCCCGCCCAAACTGTCAATAATATCCTTGAAGCCGCTGAAATTCACACGGAAGAAATAATCCACATCCATGTCATAGATCATCCCCACCGTGTCCTTGGACACGTCCACGCCGTAGATCCCGGCGTGGGTCAGCTTGTCCGGAATGCCATCGGAAATGGAGAGCGGCACAAAGTAGTCCCGTGGCGTAGACACCAGCAGGATCTGATGTGTCTTGGGGTTGATGGTGGCCAGAATATTCACATCGCTGCGGCTGCGGGCCGTTACATCGCCATAGGTATCAATGCCGCTGATGTAAACCGTGAACGCATCACTGGCCTGCTGCGGCGGTGCCACAGGCTCCTCAGACTGCTCACGGAATTCCATCTGATACACGGAGCGCAGCTGCTCACGCAGGCCATCGTAGCCCGGCAGCTCCTCCAGTACTTCCAGATAGCCCTCGCGGGTAACAATGGCATCCACATCCCCGTCCAGCAGCGCATCCACCAGATCTACCGGTTTTTGACACTTCTTGACAGAAACATCACCGCCGAGCGTTTCCGAGAGGTATTCAAAGACGGAAAGGATATGTTCGTCGCTGTCCTTCTGATTCTCACCAAAGGTGTAGCCCGCCAGGTCCTCCACGCTCTGGGCCGGATCGTCCTTGCGGACATAGACGTTCACGTGGTCCACCTGCTCGGAGGTGGTAATGTTGTTGAGGGCTGCCACACCGCGCTGGAGGTAAAGTCCCCCCATGGCCAGCACCGCAGTCACCAAAAGACTCAGAACGAACCCCGTCCAAAACCGGCCCTTCTTCTCATGGCTGGCCACCAGAAAGATCTCCAACACCAGCAGCACCACCACGGCCACAATCATGGGGGTCAGCAGCTTGCCCGGCAGCAGCTGCGAACGCAGCAGCACCGTCAGAAAGCCCACATGGACCACGGCGATCAGCACCGCCATCAGGATCCCCGGAGCGGTGAAACGGCGGCGTCCTGCCGGAATCTCTTCGTTGAATCCGTTCCCCTGCATTTCCTTTTTTCCTTGATCACTCATCCGTTTAAATCTCCCTTATTCATTATCGTACTTTGCAATTCTCGACTATATTCTTTATATTATAATGCTTTCCTGCAAAAATACAATCACAATAAGCACAAAATATCCTACTATATTGGCGAATTTCGACTCAGAACCGACAAAAAGCAGGCAACGCTTGGCTGCCTGCTTTTGATTCTTTCCGGAGGAAGCTTTTACCACTCCAGATTTTTCTCGGTTTCCTTGCTGAATACGTGTGCCACGTTTCCACCGAAGGTCAGGTTGACCTCGCTGCCCATGGGGAAGTGGGCGCTGTCGCCATTGGTGGGAACGATCACGATCAGATCTCTCCCGTTGGCGTCGATGTGCAGATGGACGGAGGAGCCCATCATTTCGGACACATCCACCTTACCCTTGATGCCCTCTGCGCACAGCATCAGGTGGTCGGGGCGGACACCCAGAACGATGTCCTGCTCGGGCACGTTCTTGGCGGCCAGACGAGCCTGCTTATCCTCGGCCAGCTCCACCGAAATGCTGCCGGTATCCACCACATACTTGCCGTCCTTCTTCACCAGCTTGGCATCCATCAGGTTCATCTGGGGCGTGCCGATGAAGCCGGCTACAAACAGGTTGGCGGGGTGGTCGAAGACCTCCTGCGGGGTGCCGATCTGCTGAATGAAACCATCCTTCATGATGACGATCCGGTCGCCCAGTGTCATGGCCTCGGTCTGATCATGGGTCACGTAGATAAAGGTTGTGTTGATGCGCTCACGCAGCTTGATGATTTCAGCACGCATCTGGTTGCGCAGCTTGGCATCCAGGTTACTCAGCGGCTCATCCATCAGCATGACCTGCGGGTTACGCACAATGGCACGGCCGATGGCCACGCGCTGACGCTGACCGCCGGACAGTGCCTTGGGCTTGCGGTCCAGATACTGGGTGATGTCCAGGATCTCCGCCGCACCGCGGACGCGCTTGTCGATCTCTGCCTTGTCCACCTTCTTCAGCTTCAGGGAGAAGGCCATGTTCTCATACACGGTCATATGGGGATACAGGGCGTAGTTCTGGAAGACCATGGCGATGTTGCGATCCTTGGGCTCCACATCGTTCATCTTCTTGTCACCGATCCACAGCTCGCCGTCGGAAATATCCTCCAAGCCAGCGATCATACGCAGCGTGGTGGACTTACCGCAGCCGGAAGGCCCGACCAGAACGATGAACTCTTTGTCGGCAATGTCCAGGCTGAACTCCTGAACAGCGACAACACCCTCATCCGTGATCTGCAGGTTAGTCTTTTTCTCCGGGGCATCGCCCTTCTTTTTCTTCTTAGGCTCGTTGTTGGGGTAAACCTTCTTCAGATTGACCAGTCTTACTTCTGCCATATGCTTTTGACTGTAATCGCCGTGCCTCCGCAAGCAGCGATCTCACGGTGGGCCAACGCACACCGCATTGCGACAGGTCTCCACACTGCCGCACCGCCAGTCCCAGCGGACCTTGTTCCTCCTTTAATTTGACCTCCGTGCGCCATAAAGTGGAGTGGCCGCACCGAGGGCGGAATAAGATGCATTTATTTTACCATAGCAAAAAGTCAATTGCAACGGCGCTCCATGGCCCTTTTCCGCAAAAAAGCCCGTGAAATCGTAGAATTTCACGGGCTCTTTTCGTCATTTTACACACCCAGTTTCTCAAGGGCCGCCATCCGCAGACAGCAGCAGAAAACCGAGATGGCCTGCTCCAATTCCTCCACCGGAGGCAGGGACGGCGCAATGCGGATATTGGAGTCCGCCGGGTCGACACCATAGGGGAAGGTGGCGCCGGCGCCGGTCATGACCACACCGGCCTCTCCGCACAGCTCCAGCGTCCGCTTGGCGGTGCCGGGCATGGCGTTGAGAGACACGAAGTAGCCGCCGCAGGGCCGCTCATAGCGGGCGATGTCCAACGGAGCCACTTCCTCGTCCAGTGCATGGAGCACGGCGTGGAACTTGGGGCGCAGGATCTGGGCGTGGCGGCGCATCAGCTCCAGTGTGTGGGCCCGATCCTTCAAAAAGCGCACATGGCGCAGCTGATTCATCTTGTCATAGCCGATGGTCTCCACGCCCATGATCTTGGTGAAGTAGGCCATATTTGCCTCACTGGTGGCCATCACAGAGATCCCCGCACCGGGGAAGGTCACCTTGGAGGTGGAGGCAAACTCGTAGACCATGTCCGGGTTGCCGCACTGGGCGCACAGAGAGATGATGTCCGTAAAGGGCACGAAGTCCCCCTCAAACTCGTGGATGCAGTAGGCGTTATCCCACATGAGCATGAAGTCCGGGGCGGCCGGCTTCATGGAAGCGAGGCGGCGAATGGTGTCCTCGGAATAGATGATGCCGTCGGGATTGGAGTATTTAGGCACGTTCCACATACCCTTCACCGCCGGGTCCTTGATCAGCTCCTCCACCACGTCCATATCGGGTCCCTCCGATGTCATGGGCACGGTGAGCAGGGTGCAGCCCAAAGACTCCGTCACACGGAAATGCCGGTCATAGCCGGGGGCCGGGCACAACCATTTCACCTCGTCCAGCTTTCCCCACGGCTTTTCGCTGTGGGCAAGGCCATTGGTAAAGGCCATGGCCACGGTGGCGTACATCAGCTGCAAGCTGGCGTTGCCGCCGATGAAGCACTGCTCCGGCTTGCAGCCGAGGATGTCGGCAAACAGGCGGCGGGCCTCGGGCAGGCCGCACAGCTCGCCATAGTTGCGGCTGTCGATCCCGTCACTGAGATAGTCCTCCGGCCGAGTCATGCCCTCGGTCATGCCCATGACCAGATCCAACTGCTCCCGTCCCGGCTTGCCACGGGCCATATTCAGCTTCAGATGCAGTGCCTTCAGGCCTTCAAACTGCTCCGTCAGAAGTGCATATTCCGCTTGGCGCTGCTCCTTTGTCATCTCTGTATATTTCATTGCTAAGACTCCTTTTGATGATGGTCTAATGGGTGTAGTGTAGCACAAAACGGCGCACACTACAATTCTTTTCCCGTAATTTACAGCCGCTGCTCCCACTCCTGCTGCCGGAAGCCCACCAGCACAAAGTCATCTCCCACCAGGATCGGGCGCTTGACCAGCATCCCGTTGCCGGAGAGCAGCTGCAGCTGCTCGTCCTCCGTCATGGCGGGCAGCTTGTCCTTCAGCTGCAGCTCCTTATACACAAGACCGCTGGTATTGAAAAACTTCTTGAGCGGCAGCCCGGACATCTCCCACCACCGGCGCAGCTCGTCGGCACTGGGATTTTGTCCCTTGATGTCCCGCACCTCTATGGGGATCTTGCGCTCCTCCAGCCACGCCTGTGCCTTGCGGCAGGTCGAGCACTTTTCATAGCAAACAAACAGCATGGATATGCCTCCTTTTCAAGTACACAAAGATTAAAATTCACGCAGAACAAGATCGGTGGCACCCGCTCCGATGCCTGCCTCGATCCGCAGGACACGGGGGTGCTGTCCGTATTCGTTCCGCACCAGATCCCGCAGCACGGTACCGCTGTGGAAGCCGTGGATACAGCGGATCCGGTAGGTCGCTCCCGTCGCACGGCGCAGCGCTGCGTCCAGTGCTACTCTGGCCTGATAGGTATTCTTCCCGTGGAGATCCACCTCCACAATACCCCCTGCCATGGTACCACCCCCTTTTTCTGCTCTATTTTACTCGAACGAAATTGAAGTTGCAAGACTTTCCTGCTATAATAGCGTCATTCCATCAAAGGAGCCGTACTATGAAGATCCTTGTTCTCTCTGATTCCCACGGAAACGTGGCCGCAATGTCCGCCTGTGTGGAGCAGATCCAACCCCGCTGCATCCTCCATTTAGGGGACTGTATCCGGGACGCCGAAGAACTCGGCCGCCGCTTTCCCCACATCCCCATGGAGATGGTCCCCGGCAACTGTGACTGGGGCTGTTCTGCCCCCGGTGAGCGGCTGATCGAGCTGGGTGGACAGCGGATCCTGCTGATGCACGGCCACACCCGTGGAGTCAAAGAAACCACCATGCGTGCCCGCTATGCCGCCAAGGAGTGCGGTGCGGACATTCTCCTCTTCGGCCACACCCACCGAGCCTGCGTGGAGTATGACGGCTCTTTGTATATGATGAACCCCGGTTCCATCGGGGACCGGCTCCGCCCCTCGTACGGTGTGATCACCATAGAGGGGGAGAAAACGGATTGCTCCGTTTATCGTTTGAAAGAATAAAATAAAGGAGAAACATTTATGTTTTATATCGGCTGCCATCTCTCCCCTTCCGCCGGCTATCGGGCCATGGGCGAGACGGCATTATCCATCGGCGCAACCACCTTCCAGTTTTTCACCCGCAACCCCCGGGGCAGCAAGGCCAAGGCCATCGATCCGGCGGACATGGCGGCGCTGCGTGCACTGCTCAAAGAGCATGGGTTCGGCCCTCTGGTGGCTCATGCGCCCTACACCATCAATCCCTGCTCCAAGGACGAGCGGACGAGGGAGTTTGCCCGTCTGACACTGGCCGACGATCTGGAGCGCATGGAGTACCTCCCCGGCCAGTTCTATAATTTTCACCCCGGCAGCCACACCGGACAGGGAACGGAAAAGGGCATTGAGCTCATTGCCGAGGCTCTCAATTCCGTGCTGAAGCCGGAGCAGCAAACCACCGTGCTGCTGGAAACCATGGCCGGCAAGGGCACCGAGGTGGGCCGCCGGTTTGAAGAGCTGCGGGAGATCATCGACCGGGTGGAGCTGAAGGACAAGCTGGGCGTGTGTCTGGACACCTGCCACGTCTCCGATGCCGGCTATGATATTGCCGGCGATCTGGACGGCGTACTGACCGAGTTCGACCGGGTCATCGGTCTGTCCCGGCTTCACGCCATTCACACCAACGATTCTCTCAACCCTGTGGGGGCTCATAAAGACCGCCACGCCCGCATCGGCGAGGGCTATCTGGGCAAGGATGCTTTCGAGCGCATCATCAACCATCCCGCCCTGCGAAACCTCCCCTTTGTGTTGGAAACGCCCAACGAGCTGCCCGGCTACGCCGAGGAGATTGCCCTTCTCAAATCCCTACGGACAGACTAAACGCCGCATAGTAATTTCTTTTCAAAGAGGTCTTTCCATGAAAAATTTCCGCACTTGGTTGAGTAAGCTTTTGGGATACGGCATCACAGCGCTGCTTATTTTCGGCGTATTTTCCCTTGTAGCACTGTTCGGCGGTGCCATCATGCACTTTTTCGGCTTCACCTATGAATCCGCCGGCAGTCTTATTTTGTTCTTTGTGATTACAGGTTTGGCAGGCTTCCCCTGCGAAATTCTGGCAAACGCCCTGCCCATGGCGCTGTTGCACATGGGAAAGATTTCAAAAACCGCAGCGCGCGTATTATTCGTTCTTCTGGATACGACCGTCACCGTTTTTTTCATGCTGCTTGTGGACTATCTGATGGACAGTGTAGCGGCAACGGATCTATCGGTGATCGTCATTGCCTTCATCATGGCCATGGGCAGTGTGAAAGATATCCGGGAACGCCCGGAGGATGTGGAAGAATCGTCGCCCTCCCACAAAACGGATCATTGAGACACCTTTCCACAAACCATAAAAGAGAGCACTGTCCCGGAAAGGGGAACCGTGCTCTCTTTTTACGATTGCTTATTTGCCCGCCCGTTTCTTAGCGAAGGCGGCTTTTTTCTTGGGGGACATAGGCGGCTTCTGTCCCGGCGTATTCTTCTTCCCACGGGAGGTGGCTGCTGCATGGTTCGCTCCACGGGCCGGTTTTGTTCCGTGGTTGCACATCGCTGTGTGCCCAGACGATTGTCCACGGTTGGAGCGGCTCTCCTTGCGGCGATCGTCCCGACCACGGTGCGGCTCCTCACGGGAGGCGTTCTTGCGCCCGCCGCTCTTATGGCGGCTCTCGCCCTTCTTTCTGCCGTGCTCCTCATCCGGCTTTCCGTAACTATGGCCACGCTCCGGGCGAACCAGACAGTTCTTCCCGTAGCCGATCAGATCGGTCCGTCCCGCCTTCTCCAGTGCCTCAAATACCAGCGGCCGCAGCTGCGGCTTGCCCCACTGCAGCAGCGCTCTTTGCAGCGCCTTCTCGTGGGGATCACGGGCCACATAGACCTCGCTCATATCCCTCGGATCGATGCCGGTATAGTACATACAGGTCGATACCGTTCCGGGCGTGGGATAGAAGTCCTGCACCTGCTCCGGCTGGCGGTTGATGCTCTTGAGGAACTCCGCCAGCTGCACTGCGTGCTGCAGCGTGCAGCCGGGGTGGGAGGACATGAGGTACGGCACCAGATACTGCTCCTTGCCGCCCTTTTCATTCAGCTTGCGGTACTGCGCCCAGAACTTTTCAAAGACCTCGAAGTGGGGCTTTCCCATATAGTCCAGCACCGTGGAAACACAGTGCTCCGGGGCCACCTTCAACTGTCCGCTGATGTGGTGGTTGACCAGTTCCCGGAAAAACTCCTGATTCTTGTCCTCCAGCATATAGTCATAGCGCACGCCGCTTCGGACGAACACCTTTTTAATGCCGGGAATGGTGCGCAGCTCCTGCAAAAGTTTGGTATATTCACTGTGATCCGGGTCCAGATTCTTACAGGGGCGGGGTGCCAGACAGCTCTTCCCCTTGCACATCCCGTGCTCTTTCTGTTGGGCGCAGGAGGTGTGGCGGAAATTGGCACTGGGGCCGCCCACATCGTGAATGTACCCCTTGAACTGCGGGTCCTGCACCAGCATCTCCGCCTCCCGCTTCACCGACTCGATGCTGCGGGAGGTGACCATTCGCCCCTGATGGAAGGCCAGCGCACAGAAGTTGCATCCGCCAAAGCAGCCCCGGTTGTGGGTGATGGAGAAGCGGACCTCCTCGATGGCGGGCACCTCCTCTGTATACATAGGATGCACTTCCCGCACATAGGGCAGATCGTACAGCCGATCCAACTCTTGCCGCTGCAGCGGTTTGGCCGGAGGATTCACCACCAGCATCCGCCCGTCACACCACTGCAAAATGGCCTTGCCACGGATGGGATCGTGCTCCTCATACTGGATCTTGGCCGCCTTGGCATACTCCGTCTTGTCGGCACACACCTCTTCATATGAGGGGCAGTACACCTTATGATACCGACATCCGCCCTCGTCGGCGGCAATATACGCAGAGCCGGGAACGTCTGTGATGTGGGAGATCTTCTCTTTCCGGGACAGCCGTCTGGCAATCTCGCGGGTCGCCCGCTCTCCCATGCCGTAGGTCAGCAGATCGGCCGGGGCATCAAACAGGATGCTGCGGCGCACCTTGTCGTCCCAGTAATCATAGTGGGCAAAGCGGCGCAGCGACGCCTCCATGCCGCCGATGATGATGGGCGTATCCGGAAAGGCCTCTCTGGCCCGATTGGCATAGACAATGGTGGGGCGGTCAGGCCGATAGCCCATCTTGCCGCCGGGGCTGTAGAGATCCCGGGAGCGGCGCTTTTTCGACACGGCGTAATGCGCCACCATGGAATCCAGATTTCCGCCGCTGATCAAAACGGCATACCGCGGCTTGCCCATGGCCAGAAAGGCCTGACAGTCCCGCCACTCCGGCTGGGCCAGAAACGCCACACGGAAGCCATCTGCCTCCAGCGTACGGGCGATCAGTGTGGCGCCGAAGCTGGGGTGGTCAATATAGGCGTCGGCGGATACCATTAAAAAGTCGTAGTAGTACCAGCCCCGTTCCAGCATCTCCTCCCGGCTCACCGGAAGAAATTCAAATCCTCTCATAGTTGTTCCTCATATCCAATGTATTTTTCCAAAATGTCCGCTTCCACCACGCGGAAGCCATACCGCTCAAAAAAGCCGCGGCTCTCCTCTGGGCAGCGTAGGCGCAGATGGTCCCGCCCGCGGGCGCGGTAGAACTGCACCGCCTGTCCCAACGGAGGAATCCCCAGATGCTTTCCGCGAAACTCCGGTGCGATCCAGTAGCGCCCGATCCAGCCCGCCTGCTCGGTCTCCTGTGCCGTCAAAAACTCCACCAGACCCATGATTTTCCCATCCATCGACACCGCAACGCCCGGCGTGCCGGGGAGCACCTTGATCCCCTGGGCGCTCAGTGCCGCCGCGGCGGCGTCATCGATGGGGCCGTAGTCCTCCCCGTTATCAAACATCTTCTGATCTTTCCACCACTTCTGCTTTCCCAGTGTGGAGAGATCCGCTGCCAGCAGGTGGCTGTTGTCGTCCCGAAAAACCACACGAAGCGCTCCGCCCTCTGCCTCCAGCAGCGACACGGCCGTGTTGTCCCCGTGGGGCGTCTGGCCGATTTCCTGCAGCGACAGGCCCTGCAGGGAGCCCAGCGTAATGCGCAGGGCGGCGCCGTGACTCACCACCGCCACCGTTTTTCCCTCGTTTTCTGCGGCGATCGTCTGCAGGGCGGCGATCATGCGGTCCCTGACGTGGGCGGCCGGTTCTCCGCCCTCGATCTTCCACGCAGAGAGGTCCCGGTTAAAGTAAAACATCTGCTGTGGGTCACGGGAGGTCAGCTCCTGCCATGTCCGGCCCTCCCAGCTGCCCATATCCACCTCACGCAGCGCCCGCCGTGTCTGCAGTGGCAGGCCCTTGGGGCCATAGATGGCCTTGGCCGTGGTGCGGGCACGGAAGAGATCGCTGCTGTACACCGCATCCACGGGAATGTCCGCAAAACGCTTTTGCAGCACGGCAATCTGTCGATACCCGTGCTGTGTGATCAATCCGTCATAATGGCCGTGGGCGATCCGATACAGGTTGCCCTCCGCCTCTGCATGACGCACTAAAAAAATTTTTGTCATGGTCTGCTCCTTTATATCGCCGTATCCCCTGCGGCAGCCCCGAGCGGGATGCAGCGCTCGGGCGAAAACTCCGCAGCACTTGCCTCACAGCGCCGCGCCGGCCCGTTCCCATTCGATTTGATTTATTATAAACGTTTCTCCTGATTTTGGCAACGGATTCCCCGGTTTTTTCGTTTTTCTCCGGACATACTATCTTCGTCGCAGGAAAAGGAGTGATCAAAGATGTGTCGTACCGGTTCTTTTGTATGCGGTATGTGCATTGGCCTGATGGTCGGTGCATGTGTGTGCCTGATGGCCGATCCGCAGCTGCGGCCCGGCAAACACGCAGTGGAAAAAACCATGCGTAAGGTCGGCAAGTCTGTGGACACAGCCATTGAAAATGTGGCAGACATGATGGACTAAGACACCCCCGGGCATCGCAAAAGCAAAACGGAGCGGCGGCTGCCGCTCCGTTTTGCCTGTCTATTCCGATCCAATTCTGCCCATCTGCGAAATTTTCCCGAGAAAATTTATATTTTTCCTTGACAAGACGAATTTCTCTGTTATAATAGTCAATGCTGTATGAAACAGCTACTATCTATGGAGTAGTATCGAAGTGGTCATAACGAGCACGATTGGAAATCGTGTTGTCGCCAAAAGCGGCACGAGGGTTCAAATCCCTCCTACTCCGCCACAGAAAAGCCATCGGTCGTATGATCGATGGCTTTTTTATTTTCCCCGCCCGTTCTCCTGCTTGGTCCAGCCGGGACCTGCGCTCAGGACCTCTGTGCTCTCTTTTCCTCTCTCCGCCTGTCTCTTACGCCTGTGATTTTTTCTTGCAAATATGCAGCGTATGGCCTACAATGAGGGCGTTCTTTCCGAAGATCTATTTGAAGAGGTGAGTACCGATGTCCCATATGACCAAACCGGCACTGGAAGCATCCTTGAAAAAACTGATGGCGAAAAAGCCGCTGGATAAAATCACCATTCAGGATTTGACCGCCGACTGCGGCATCAGCCGCATGGCGTTTTACTATCACTTCAAGGACATTTATGACCTGATCGAGTGGGTCTGCGTGGAGGATGCCACCCGGGCCCTGCAGGGAAAAAAGACCTATGATACCTGGCACGAAGGGCTGCTGCAGATTTTCGAGGCCGTACTGGAAAACAAAGCCTTTGTTTTCAACGCCTGCCGCTATATCAGCCGTGATCGGATGGAGAGCTTTCTCTACCAGCTGATGTATGGTCTGCTGCGGGATGTGGTCCTTGAGAAAAGCGAAAATATCGCCATTAGCAGCGAGGATCAGCAGTTCATTGCGGACTTTTATAAGTATAGTTTTGTGGGCATCATGCTGGACTGGATCAAGCAGGGCATGAGCGCAGACTACCACCGGATTGTGGAAAAAATCAGCACCACCATGCAGGGCAACGTGGCCAACTCCATTCAGAATTTTGCCGAAAAAAATCATTCTTATACAAAAGAGGCTCCGTGATCAAAATTTGATCACGGAGCCTCTTTTATCCATGGTGGAAATCCCTTCGGCTGGGTACTATAGACTCATCAGCGAAATATCCCACATCAATCGGACAATTTTGAAAGGTGGTTCTTTTTATGAAAAAAAACACAGCCAAGCTTACCGCCGCAGCCGCCGGTCTGGCCGGAGCCGGGGCCGCCGTGGTTCTGACAAAGAAAAAGTTGGCAGAGAAAAAGCCGCATCCTGCCGCCGCAGCCACGGCATCGGAATACCGCAACACGGAACTGGGGATGCACGAGAAGAACAGCAAGGGCATTTACTACACCAATGGCAACTATGAGGCGTTTGCCCGCCCCGAAAAGCCGGACGGTGTGGAGCACAAAAGCGCCTATATTGTGGGCAGCGGTCTTGCCGCGCTGTCTGCGGCCTGCTTCTTGGTCCGCGACGGTCAGATGCCCGGCTCCCAGATCCATATTCTGGAGGCCATGGACATTGCCGGCGGCGCCTGCGACGGCATCAACGACCCTCGCCGGGGCTATATCATGCGCGGCGGACGTGAAATGGAGAACCATTTTGAGTGCCTGTGGGACCTCTTCCGCAGCATCCCCTCTCTGGAAAAAGAGGGTGCCTCGGTCCTGGACGAGTTCTATTGGCTCAATAAGCACGACCCCAACTACTCTTTGTGCCGTGCCACGGTGAACCGCGGCCAAGATGCCCACACCGACGGGAAATTTGATCTGAGCCAGAAGGCCTGCATGGAGATCGTCAAGCTGTTTATGACAAAAGATGAGGACCTGTATGACAAGACCATTGAAGATGTCTTTGATGACGAGGTGTTCAACTCCACGTTCTGGCTGTACTGGCGCACCATGTTTGCCTTTGAAAACTGGCACAGCGCTTTGGAGATGAAGCTGTACTTCCAGCGCTTCATCCACCATATTGCCGGTCTGCCCGATTTCAGCGCCCTCAAGTTCACCCGCTACAACCAGTACGAGTCCCTGATCCTGCCCATGCAGAAGTATCTGGAAAATGCCGGCGTGGACTTCCGCTTCGGCACGGAGGTCACCAACGTGATCTTTGACATTAAGGACGGCCGCAAGGTGGCCACCGCCATTGAGTGCAAGGTGAACGGTGCAGAAAACGGTATCCTGCTGACGGAGAATGATCTGGTCTTTGTCACCAACGGCAGCTGCACGGAGGGTACGGTCTATGGCGATCAGAACCACGCCCCCAACGGCGATGCCGAGGTGCGCACCAGCGGCTGCTGGAGCCTCTGGAAGAATATCGCCAAGCAGGACCCGGCCTTCGGCCATCCTGAGAAGTTCTGCTCGGATATTGCCAAGACCAACTGGGAGTCGGCCACGGTGACCACACTGGATGACAAGATCCTGCCCTATATCACCAACATCTGCAAGCGTGATCCCCGAACCGGAAAAGTCGTGACCGGCGGCATTGTCAGCTGCAAGGATTCCAAGTGGCTGATGAGCTGGACCATCAATCGCCAGGGCCAGTTCAAGGAACAGGACCCTGAAAAGGTGTGCGTCTGGGTGTATGGCCTCTTCACCGACGTCCCCGGTGACTATGTCAAAAAGCCCATGCGGGAGTGCACCGGCAAGGAGATCACGGAGGAGTGGCTCTATCATATCGGCGTTCCTGTGGCGGAGATCCCGGAGCTGGCGGAAAACAGCGCCGTCTGCGTCCCCACCATGATGCCCTATATCACCGCCTTCTTCATGCCGCGGGCCAAGGGCGACCGCCCGGACGTGATCCCGGATGGCTGCATCAACTTCGCCTTCCTGGGCCAGTTTGCCGACACGCCCCGTGACACGGTATTCACCACGGAGTACTCGGTCCGCACCGCTATGGAGGCCGTATACGGCCTGCTGGGCGTGGACCGTGGAGTTCCGGAGGTGTGGGGCAGCGTGTACGATGTGCGTGACCTGTTGGAGAGCTCCGTGCGCTTGATGGACGGCAAATCTCCTCTGGACGCCGCATTGCCCGGGCCTCTGGCTGTGCTGAAAAAGCCCCTGCTGAAGTTTGTCAAAGGCACAGTCCTTGAAAAACTGCTGCGTGATCATCACATTCTTCCGGCGGAAACACGGTAACTGCATACGAGATCCTGCAACCGGGAGCCATGAAACGGGCTCCCGGTTCCTTTTTGCCCCATTTTCGTATCGTATTCTGCAAATTTTGTTTTTTTCACAAAATTTGTGCCGTTTCCTTGTACATCGTTCCCCAACCAGCAGCTCTATGCCCCTCTGCTTTCCCCTTTCGGGTACCGCAGACCCCGACCGCACCGCCAAATTCTGCCCGAACCCGTGCCGCAGGCGGCTCCGTTGCCTTTCACTTTCCTCCCACAGGAGCCTCCTTTCCGCAAAAGGCTGCCCTGCGGCCAACGGAAGCTAAAGGCACTCTCTTGACACGTATCTCTTTTTTCGATACAATGGAAAAAAATTTTACAAAAACGAAGGACGGTGATGGTATTCATGGACGGTTCAGGCAGTGATGGGTGTACCCCTTGGCCGGCAGATTGGTTTGCTTGTGACCTGCTGATGCCCGTTTTGCGGGAGTAAGTGGTTTGTTTTTTCCCTCACAACAACCAATTTATACCTACAAGGAGTTTACTTTATGCTCAATAGTATCATTGCTATGGTCGTATGCGTTATTTTGTCCGCCTATTTTTCGGCCACGGAAACCGCTTTTTCTTCTCTCAATAAGACGAGGATCAAAGCACTGGCCGAAAACGGAAACCGGAAAGCGGCACTGACGCTGGAACTATCGAAAAATTATGATCGCTTGATCTCCACCATTCTCATCGGAAACAACATCGTCAACATCGCGGTGGCCTCCATTGGTACGCTGCTGTTTGTGGAATTGCTGGATCCGGAACTGGGAGCGCCGGTGTCCACGGTGGTGGTCACCATCGTGGTGTTGATTTTCGGTGAAATCACTCCGAAAAGCATCGCCAAAGACCATCCGGAAAAGTTTGCCATGTTTTCCGCCCCTTTGCTGCGCATCCTCATCTATCTTCTGATGCCGCTGAATTTCCTCTTTGAGCACTGGAAGAAGTTTGTAGGAAAGCTCTTCCGCGTCAAGGAGGATACGAAAATGTCCCAGGAAGAGCTGCTGATGCTGCTCAACGAGGTAGAGCAGGAGGGCTGTATCGACGAGAGCGAGGGAAAGCTGCTGCGCAATGCGGTGGAATTCGGCGATCTGGAGGCGGAGGATATTCTCACCCACCGGGTGGATCTGGAGGGCGTCGACCTTCACGCCACCAAGGAGGAAATCGCCAAGCAGTTCGAAGTTTCCCACTTTTCTCGCCTGCTGGTCTATGACGAAACCATCGACAAAATTGTCGGTATCCTGCATCAAAAAGATTTTTATGTAGGAACCGGCGTCACATCGGCTGATGTTGCGGACATCATGTCCCCTCCCGTCTTTGTGTACCAAACTGAAAAAATCGACACCCTCCTGCAAAAAATGCGGGCAGTTCAGACACATATCGTCATCGTGATCGACGAATACGGCGGTGTGGCCGGTATCGTGACCATGGAGGATATCCTCGAGGAGCTGGTAGGCGATATCTGGGATGAACACGACGAGATTGAAGAGCCGATCCGGCAGACCGATGAGCGCACCTACACGGTGGACTGCGGCATTTCCTTCGACGATTTCTGTGACTTTTTCCACATCAAACCTGTCTCGGACGCCGTTTCCCTCGGCGGCTGGATCATGCAGCACATGGGCCGCATCCCCCAAAAAGGGGACCAGTTCTCCTTTGCAAACCTGACCATCACCATCGCAGAAACCGACGATCACCGTATTGTTTGTGTCCATGTGGAGGTGATCGATCCCCTTTCGCCGGAGGCGTAAGGGTGCGCCTCTGCACCACTGTCTCTCGGCCATCCTTGTCCGAAAAAGGATACCTTTATCCTTTCGATGATAACAAATGAAAGCAGGGACTATGTTATGAAGAACACCAAGAAAGCACTCCTTCCTCTTGCCGCCCTGATCGGCGCACTGCTCCTTATGGTCGGCTGTACGTTCAAAACCTCCATCGGCTACACCTTCTCCGTGGATACCGGCGATCAGATCAAGGTGACACTGGACACTACGGACAAGTACAGCATGACTTCGGAGGTTCCGTTCACCATCTCCCACCACGGGGATGCGTGTATGCAGGGCCGCTTTATCCCCGTCAATCTCTTTGAACAGTATGTGCTTGCCGTCAAAAATGACGCCAAGGCCACCATTTTGGACTCCGGCTCCCGCGACGGCATCCAGTATCTGTTCTGGAACTACAACAACGAAGAGTACAACTTTGTGATCTCCGTTGACAACTCCAACACCGGTCTCCTGCTGAGCGACACCGTTTCCGAGGAGTCGGCACGGGAGTGCTTCGAGCGCCTGAGCTTCACCTTGGTCAAAGATTGATCCGGCACTCCCACCCCTGACGGCTGGGTCGTTTTCTCCCGTCATCCAAAAAGCAGCTCTCCGAAGAGAGCTGCTTTTCTTTTGACCCGCACTCCCGCTTTTGCGTGGTGGCTCGGCACGAACTATGTCCGAACGTCTTACATTTTCGTCACTTTTGCATTTCTGTGTTGAAATCCACGTCCATTCGTGATATGTTAAGAAGACGTTAATACTGTTTGAGCGATGATTTTCGCCGCAATGCGGCTGCGATCACAGAGGATGATTTTATGAAATCTTTTTCTTTCCTATTAGAGAATTTTTTCACCCATAAGGACTTTCTCCCTCCGGCAGATCAACTTCCGGGGACGCTTTTTTCCCCGCTGCACTTTCTCTTTGCCGGAGTCTTGCTGGCCATCGTGATCGGCAGTGCCGTCTATGTGGCCAAGCACCCCCGCATCATCCGGCCCGTATTCACGGTACTGTGGGTCACTCTTGTCGTTCTGGAGGTGGTGATCGTCACCTGGGAGAGCCTGTGCGCCCGCACACCGGGGTTTGACTTCCAGACGAACCTCTCCCTCTACCCCTGCAGCATTTTCATGTTTGTGATGCCGTTTGCCATCTGGGGCCACGGCGTCTGGAAACAGATCGCCTGCGGCTATGTCTTTACACTGGGCCTGTTGGGTTCCTCCATCAACTTCTTCTATCCGGCCATCCGCCTGTCGGAATACTCCTGCATCTCCTTTGCCGGGTTCCACACTTTTTTCTACCACGGGGTCATGCTCTTCACCTTTTTGGTGATGCTCCTCTCCCACTACCACTCCTATCACGCAGAACACTGGTGGGATCTCTTTCTCCCCTGCACCGCATCCCTGCTGGTATCCATCCCGGCCAACATCATCAACTATTCCCCCCTCCACGCCGACTATATGTTCTTCCGCGGGGAGTTCCCGCTGCTGGCGGCCCTCTTCCCCCACTCTCCCGACTGGGTCGTGACCGTCGTGCTCTATGGGCTCTACATCTTTATTCCCGCCCTGTTCTATCTCCCCTCCTATCTGGCACATCTGCGGGCGAAAAAATGTCAGGCAGCCTTTGCCTGATCCATCTGAATCAAAAACGCCCCGCTGCGGCTGTGTGCCGCAGCGGGGCGTTTTTTTCGCCTGATATGATCCGTCTGTCAGGATTCGTTGGCCAGCTGCTCCAGACGCCGCCGGTCGACAAGCTCCACCGTGCCCCGGGTCAGCCGCACCCATCCCTCATTCTGGAAGTAGCGCAGCATCCGGGTCACCACCTCCCGGGCCGTCCCCATATGCTTGCCGATGGTCTCGTGGGTCACCTTGATGATCTCGCTGCCCTCCAGCGCCGTCTCCTCCAGCAAGAATGACGCCAGACGCTTATCAAAACTTTTCCACATGATCTGTTCGATCAGCCACATGACCTCGGAAAAACGGGCCGCCATGATCTCATTGGTGTAGTTGGCCACCGGCGCCGACTCCTCCATCACCGATTTATACACATCCGGTGGAATCACCCAGAGCTCCGTGTCCTTCTCCGTCTCGATGGTCAGATCAAACTGGATACTCCGCATGATACAAGAGGCCGAAAACAGGCAGATATCCATCTCGAACAGGCGGTAGAGCGTGATCTCTCGCCCCTCGTCCGACATGATGTACGCCCGCAGCTGCCCGGAGTGGATCAGCAGCAAGCCCACACAATCCAGCGACCCATTGTGGATCACCGTCCCCTTGGACACCTTGCGGTATACGGCCGATTCCTCGATCTTTCGCTGCTGCTCCGGCGTCAGCTGCTTCCAAATCGGAAAATATTCTGCAATAGCACTCACGATGGCAGCCCTCCTTTTTTCTTGCAGTATAGAATAAACTGGCGCCGTTGTCAATAAAGTATTTGACATATGCCAATAACAAGCGTATACTACCATCGAAAACGGCATATGTCATAAACAGTGAGGAGGTGTGTACGTTGCCAAGACCGAGAAAGTGCCGCCGTGTATGTCGTCTGCCGGCCAACACGGCGTTCCTGCCTGTCCATGGCGCCCCCACGGATCGCACCGTGATCCTGACCGTGGATGAATATGAGACACTGCGCCTCATCGATCAGGTGGGGCTTTCCCAAGAGGAGTGCGGCCGGTACATGAGCATCGCCCGCACAACGGTGCAGCAGATTTACACCGTGGCCCGCCGGAAAGTGGCGGAGGCCCTGGTGGAGGGGCTCCCTCTGCGCATTGAGGGCGGCGACTATGAGCTTTGCGACCAGCAGTCGGAAACCTGCCGCTGCGGCCACTGCTGCCACAACCCGCCGCAGCAAACAACCGAACAGGAGGCTACAACATGAAAATTGCGATTCCCTTGGACGAAAACCAAACGGAGGTATGTGTCACCTTTGGACGTGCCCCCTACTTCCTCTTTGCCGAGGACGGCAAACAGGAGATCTTAGAAAACCCGGCAGCTCAGGCGCAGGGCGGCGCCGGGATCAAGGCGGCCCAGTTTCTGGTGGATCAGGGGGCCCAGGTGCTTCTGACCGTCCGCTGCGGCCAAAATGCCAACGAGGTCTTTCAGGCCGCCGGTCTGAAAGTCTACCAGACACAGGGTGCGGATGCACAGGAAAACGTGTCCGCCTTTATGGAGGGGAAACTGGCGGAGCTGACCCACTTCCACGCCGGTTTCCACGGCATCCAATGAGGCTGGCAGTACTCAGCGGCAAAGGCGGCGCCGGGAAAACTCTGCTGGCGGTCAATCTGGCCGCAGCCGCCGGACACGCCGCCTATGTGGACTGCGACGTTGAAGAGCCCAACGGCCGCCTCTTTCTGAAACCGGAAGCCGTCACTTCCCAGCCGGTCCATACGCTGCTGCCCGCCTTTGATGCGCAGCAGTGCACCGGCTGCCGCAGGTGTGTGGATTTCTGCCGCTTTAACGCCCTGATCTATATCCGCCAAGTCCCCAAGGTGTTTCCGGAGGTCTGCCATAGCTGCGGCGGATGTCAGCTGGTCTGTCCGGTCGGGGCGATCCGGGAGACGCCCCGGAGCATCGGACATCTGGAGCTGGGAAAACGAAAGGACATCCGTGTTGTGACTGGTGTACTGGACCCCGGCGAGGCCTCCGGTGTCCCCATCATCAACGCAGCACTGGGCAGTGTCAGAGACTTTGACGGCCTGACCGTGGTGGACTGTCCCCCCGGCAGTGCCTGCTCCGTAATGGAGAGTATTCAGGACGCAGACTACTGCCTTTGCGTGGCCGAGCCTACCGCCTTCGGCTTTCATAATTTCTGCATGGTGCAGGAGCTCTGCTCGCTGCTGGGCAAGCGCTGCGGAGTCGTCATTAACAAGATGGATGCCCCTTATGAGCCGCTGGAATCGTTCTGCCGCGACCATGATCTGCCCATACTGGCGCGTATTCCCTACGATCCCCACATCGCCGCACTGGCGGCGCAGGGACAGCTGCTCTGCGAGGCGGACGCCAGCATGGCGCAGCAGTTCCGCCGGATCCTCACAGCGATCGGAGGTGTGCAGCCATGAAAAAACTGCTTCTGCTCAGCGGCAAGGGCGGCACCGGAAAAACCACCACGGCGGCCGCTTTTCTGCGCTTTGCCAACGCAAAGGCCGCAGCGGACTGCGATGTGGACGCCCCCAATCTGCACCTTGTCAGCGATTTGCCCCCGCAGCCGGAGGTCACCGCCTTTTTCGGCGGGGACAAGGCCGTGATCGACGCAGATAAATGCGTTGGCTGCGGGCTCTGTGCCCAAACCTGCCGCTTCCACGCCCTTACCAAAAACGGTGACGTCTACCGCGTAGACGAATTTTCCTGCGAGGGCTGCGGCGTCTGCGCCTATGTCTGCCCTCAGGGGGCCGTCACGCTGCAGCAGGATATGGCCGGAGAGCAGCGGCTCTACCGCAGGAGCGACTCTGTTTTTTCCACAGCCATGTTGAAAATGGGCCGGGGCAACTCCGGCAAGCTGGTGAGCCATGTAAAGTCGGCCATGGCGCAGAAGGCCCCGGAATGTCCTCTGGCCATCATCGACGGCTCCCCCGGTATCGGCTGTCCTGTGATCGCTTCCCTCAGCGGCGTGGATCTGGCGCTGCTGGTGGCCGAGCCCTCCCTCTCCGGAATCAGCGATCTGAAGCGGCTGATCCATTCAGCGTCCATCTTCCACACCGCCATCGCCGTGTGTGTCAACAAATGGGACACAAGTCCCGCCAACACTGCGGCCATTGAGGCGTTCTGCACGGAGAACCAGCTCCCCTTTGTGGGGAAGATCCCCTATGACAAGAGCGCATCGGCCGCCATCAACGAGGGAAAAAGTCTGGCCGACACCGACTGTCCGGCCCGCGATGCCCTCTATGAAATTTTTGTAAAAACGAGCCAACTGCTCGGCATATAAAAGGAGATTATTACTATGAAAATCGTTGTAGCTGCCATGGGCAACATGGTTGCCGGTCACTTCGGCCACTGTGAAAACTTTCTCTTCTTTGACGCAGAAAACGGAAAGATCACTGCAGAAACCTCGGTGCCCAATCCCGGTCACAAGCCCGGCTTCCTGCCCAACTTCCTGGCCGACCGTGGGGCGCAGGTCATCATCTCCGGCGGTATGGGCGGCGGTGCCGTGGATATTTTCAACGAGCGAGGTGTTGAGGTGATCGTTGGGGCGCAGGGTGAAGCCCGCACTGCTGTGGAGGCCTATCTCCGCGGCGAGCTGATCTCCACCGGTGCTGTCTGCCACGAGCACCAGCACGAGCACGAGTGCCACGAGTAAACATTTTCTTCTCTCAATGCTCGCATCCCCCTCTTGCAGTCATTTGCTGCAAGAGGGGGATGTTTTCTTGTATCAGATTCACTTTTCTCTCTGTTCCACGATGTGCAGCACCGCAGGATACAGTGCGCCGGCCGCCGGCCAGATGATCCAGCTGATCTCCCAGTGCATACTGAGGAAACTGTAGGCCAGGTAGAGGGCGGTCACGATGGGCCAATATATGCCGCCCACCCGCTTGCCTGCTCTGGTGTAGTCGCCCTCCTGCAGCAGCATCTGATAACTGCCCCACGGGATTCCCACGAGCACAAAACGGTATACGCCCACGGCCACAAGCAGAAACATACTGACCACCATACACACCATGAGGACGTCGTTTTCCCCATTGAAGATGATCCCGGCCAGAAGTGGGACCACACTGAGAATGCACAGTACTACGCCGAGGGTATTATTCCGGACATAGCGCTCCTTCATCGCCTCTTTTCGGGCAATGACCATTCCCCGAACCCCGTACTCCGTTTCAAAAATCTCTTTTTCCAGATAGCTATAGGCCGACGCCCTGCTTCCACCGGTGAGGAACAGCGCCACCGCAACGGCCACCTGTGTCAGCAGGGCTGTAAGGCCGATCCCCGCGGCCTGATTCTCCGAAAGCCAGAAACCGGGAAATTCCGACAAAGTGCCCATCAGTATCAGAGCCACCGGCGAGGTAATGCACAAAAACACGCCGGCTGCTATCGGCCGGGCCGTGCGTTCCTTGGCCTCCAAAAAGTCGTGGGCCTCCTCCATGGAAATGCACCGCAGAGCAGAGTTCTCCGGCATCGGCTCGGCCGGCTCTTCACTGTTGATCTCGTCTTTTAACAGGTAGTCGGTGGTGACGCCGAACAGCTTGGACAGGCGAATGATCTTCTCCAAATCCGGGATGGTCTGGGCGCCTTCCCACTTGGACACCGATTGCCGGGAAACCTGCATCTGCTCTGCCAGTTCCTCCTGCGACCATCCGCTCTTCTTGCGCAGCTGTATCAATTTGTCTGCAAAAATCATGGGGCATTTCTCCTTTTCATCGGTTACTGACTGGTTCAGTGTACCATAAACTGCCCATATCCGCCACCACGCAGCGCGCTACATTTTGTCACCCGTGGGTTGCCTTTTCCTTTTTCCACCTTCCACGGGCCGTGCAAGGTCGGTTTTCAGCAAAAAAGCGGCGTTCCCGCAAGGGGACCGCCGCTCTTTCTCTGCTTTTCTTATTTCAACGTGCCGCCGGCATTGAACAAGGAGGTGCTGTAGAGAAACAGCACATCAGCGTCCGTAAAGTCCACCTGCTGATGCACCATGGCCGAGGAGATGTAGCGCAGATCCACCACGGTGACCTTGCTGTACCCCGAAAGCAGGAGCGGCGCCATGCTGCTGCCAAAGCTGTCCCGGAACAGCACCAGATGACGGTCGTTCTCGGCATGGGGATTTTCCAGCGTCAGAAGCGCTTCGGCCCCGGAGAGGTACACATCATAGGGATCCATTCCTTCAAACTTTTCCCAGAGATACATCTGCTTCATATCGGGGTGTTCGGCACTGGTCACCACCACATCCCGTGTCACATCACTTTCCAGAACGGCGAGGGTCTCCGGGGCCACCGGAAGGGCCGACTGTCCGGCGTAGACGCCATAAAAGCCTGACCGTGTTTCCACGGTGTAGGCGTCCATCGGATCGATGTCCGTCCCCAACCCCTGCGCCAGTGCCTGTGCCGCCGGAAGGATCCGATCCTGCCGCCAGTGGCTGTCGGTGCGATAGTAATCCGCCACCGTCAGCGCCGGAAAGAGATCAATGTATGTCCCCCGGATGCCGCCGGTCTGCTGCAGCAGCGCAGCGTAATCCATGGCGGGATAGCCATTCCGTTCCGCCAAAAAATAGTTCTTGTCGGGGATCACCGCATAGTAGGCTGCCGCCATCTCCGGGTGGGCGTCGATCATGGCGTTGATCCTGCCCACGGCAAGGGATGTCTGGGAGAACTCCACCTGGGGCTCCAGCTTCATCAGGTGCCCCTCGGCCTGATACAGCTTGTTGTTATCCCGCATCCCCAGTATCTGCTGGCGGAAAACGGCCTTCACTGTGCGGAACTGCTGCCGGGCCGGAAATTGATCCAACAGATATTTTTCCAGATCTTGGAAGTAGTCACCGGTGAAAACCGCCTTGGCCGTCATCTCCGGCATCTGTTCGAGCCGACGGCGCTCCGCTCTGGACAGCGTCTCGTCCGGCATCAGCCAGTGCGCCGCAGCCATGCCGAAGATGGTCAGGACAAAAACAGCGACCACCGCAATTTTTTTCGTCTTTTCCATGGCAGCCTCCTTAGAATCGGAAATACAGGAAGGGATTGAAGCTCCCATCCACCAGATGCGCCGTGGTCAGCAGCATCATCACCAGTACAAAGACCGGCTCGATCACCGTGGCGGCCGCAGCACCTGCCTTCGTCTCGCTCACACGTATCCACAACCGTTTGACCGCAGGCGTCGCACCCACGACAGCCATCACCAGCAGCCAACCATAGCTGCGCAGGTAGTATGCTGTGTCAAAACTCCACAGCGGCAAGCCGCTCAAGCCGAACAGGGCCTTCAGGTCCCCTGTCAGCTGTCCCAGACCGGAGGCGTTGAAGATAATGAAACTCACCACCAACACCGGCAGCATATAGAGATACCGCACCGGTGCGCCCACTTTTTTCAGCATCGGCCCCAACACCAACTTCTCCAGTACCAGAAGGACGCCAAAATAGAGACCCCACCAGAGGAAATTCCATGCCGCACCGTGCCACAAACCCGTGGCCGCCCACACCACCATCACATTCACGATCCAGCGGCCCCGGCTGACCCGATTGCCGCCCAGCGGGATGTAGAGATAGTCCCGGAACCAACCGCCCAGCGTCATATGCCAGCGCCGCCAGAATTCGGTAACACTTTGGGAAATGAAGGGATAGTCAAAGTTTTCCGGGAAGCGGAAGCCCAACATATGGCCCAGTCCGATGGCCATATCAGAATACCCGGCGAAGTCAAAATAGATCTGTAGGGCAAAGGCTGCGCCGTAGGCCCAGTAAAAGGTCACGGACAGATCGGTGCTGGCCCGGAAAAGCGTGCAGAACTCGCCCAATGCATTGGCGATGATCACCTTTTTCCCCAGACCGACTGCAAAGCGCCGCACTCCCAGATAGAGCGCATCCAACGTGATCTGCCGGGTATGAAGCTCACGGGAGACATCGGTATAGCGCACAATGGGGCCGGCCACCAGCTGCGGGAACAGGCAGACAAACGTAGCCATGGTGGCCAGATTGCGCTCGGCGTGAGCCTGGCCCCGATACACGTCAATGGTATAGCTCATGGTCTGGAACGTGAAAAAGCTGATGCCGATGGGCAGCTCCACGCCGGTAAGCGGGATCTTCGTGCCCAGCAGGCCGTTCAACCCGCCGATCAGGAAATCCGTATACTTAAAAAAGAACAGCATCCCCAGATTGATGACAATGGAGGAGATCAGCGCCGCTTTGGCTTTTGGGGTACCACGACGCTTTTCAATGTACAGGCTGTGGGCGTAATCCGACAGCGATGAAATGAGCAGAAGCAGCACATACACCGGCTCCCCCACAAAGTAGAACAGCAGGCTGGCCACCAGCAGCACGTTGTTGCGCCACGCAGCCGGTACGATGTAATAAAGTACCAGTGCCGGTAAAAACAGATATAGAAAGCTGATGCTGGAAAATAGCATAGAATGCCCTCCGGGTCGTGATCGTAACAAAGCCTCCGCTGCGGCGGAGGCTTTGCTCAGTGTTTGTTATCCGTCGTTTCTCAGGCCCACAGGGCGTTGAAGTTGGCCGTGATCGCATCGGCGGTCTTTGCCTGGGACATGACCAGCAGGATCGTATTGCCGTGGGCCACCACATTCACCTTCTCGGCTTCCACGCACACCCACTTGGCGGGGTTGGCATGGGCCTCGATGTCAGCGCGGACAGCCTCCACATCGGAGCCATCCGGCAGACGCAGCAGCACCACGGAGTGGGGAATGCTGCCCATACCGGGCTCGTGTACCACTACCTCAGCGCCCTTGATGGCCGGGATGAACAGATTGGACAGGAACATATCGTCCATCACCTGCTCCTTAGTCATGCCATTCTCCAACGGCACATTCTCTGCCATCTCGGCAAGCGTTGCCGGGGGCATCATCATGGGCAGGTCGTTCTGTCCCATTCCCTCGATCAGCTTCTCCGCCATCTCGGCAAGGGGCATGGTGTCGCCCACTCCAGTCTTGCCGTCATTGCTGCCGCCTTTATTGCCGCAGGCTGCCAGAGACAGCACCAGCATGGCACACAGAACCAAAGAAAGAACTTTCTTCATACGTATCTTCTCCTTTATCCATATGAATTGACATTGTTGTCGGAGCCGTCTTTTTTGCTCCTTCTATCTCTTTTGACGGAGGGGGATCGTGAAAAGTTCCCCCCGATTTCCACTTTTCTGAAATTTGTTTCTTTTTACGGCCACACGGCGGTTCTCCGGCGGTGTGCAGGGCCACCCTCCCTTCTTTTCTCATATAGAAACCGAAGGATATGGACCTTTCCTCGCTCTATTTTACCCGATTTTCTGCGATTTTTACGACAACGTCTCCGGTCTTTTGTATATTTTAACTATTTTGGAATTTGTGTTACTCTTTTGTAATTTTTATGTAGCTTTTCGGAAAGAAATATGGTATGATACTTTTTGCCTGAAATTTACCAATGCGAGGTTTCTATATGAATCGTAAGTTTTCCTGCCTTTTTCTGGCAGCATCATTAACCCTTTCCGGTGTTGTTCTCGCCTACGCCGAGGACACGGCACCGGCGGAAGAGCTGGTCTACAGCGAGGCGGTGGAGAGCCTCTCCGCCGCAGGAATTCACAGTACCGGCGAATACGCCATGGATAACGGCCTGTCCGTGGCCTGCGAAGTGGGCCTTCTGCAGCAGGACAGCACCATGTCCCTCTCCGAGCTCTCGGCTCAGGCCTTGGTGGTCCGTGAAGAACAGCACTTGGCTCAGGAGCAGGCCGCTCAGGAAGAGGCCGCCCGCAACGCCTTCATGGCACAGTATGACGGCATCATGGTGGACAACGGCGGGCTGTCCCTGCTCTCCGAACCCAGCGAGGATGCCGCAGCCGTGCGCTCCATGCCCGCGGGGAAGGTGGGCCGTCTGGAGAACATTTCCGGCGACTGGTATCTGATCTCCTATGCCGGCAGTACCGGCTATTTGCACGCCGGCGATGGCCACGGCGTGGCCTACAGCGACTATGAGGGCACTGCCGCCACCCAGACACTCTTTGATCAGATGCAGTCCATCGCCTATACCTATTTAGGTACCCCCTATGTTTACGGCGGCACCAGCCACAGCGGGATCGACTGCTCCGGCTTTACCATGCAGGTCTTTGCCCAGCTGGGTTACTCATTGCCCCACGGCGCCAGCGATCAGTATTATGCCGGCACGCCGGTCACCTCTGAGGAGCGGCAGGCAGGCGATCTGGTCTTTTTCGCCACGGACCCCGGCTCCGGCTCCATCGGCCATGTAGGCATCTATCTGGGCGGCGGTGCATTTATCCACGCCAGCTATAGCTCCGGCGTCACCATCAACTATCTGGGGGAGAGCTATTACGCCTCCACCTACTACGGTGCCTGCCGCACCATCAGCGAATAAACCAGCGTATCGAAGAGGGTATCCGATCCGGATACCCTCTTTTCTATTCTGCATATTTGTATAAATATTCATACTGTCACTGTATAAATTCATTCTACCCCTTTATTTACATCGTTTTGCACAGGCCTCAACTCAATATTTTTGAAATTTTATTCATTTCATCATTGACAAGTCTATGAAATCCGTGTATAGTAGGCATTGTTCCAAAGAGAACACGACATCGTCTGTATTCCTTCTTTGACGGGGTTGAATATAGATCCACATTTTTATGTTTGAGAAAGGTAGAAGAGAAATGAAAAAGATCATTGCACTGATTTTGGCCATGATGATGGCCCTCTCGCTGGTGGCCTGCGGCGGCAGCAGCGACAACAACGGCGGCGACAAGTCCACGAAGATCGTGATGGGCACCTCCGCCGACTATCCCCCCTTTGAGTTCCACGTTCTGGACAACGGCCAGGATAAGATCGTGGGAATCGACGTCTTTCTGGGCGAGCAGGTCGCCAAGGACATGGGCTGCGAGTTTGAAGTCGTCCACATGGACTTTGACAACCTGATGACCCTGATGGCGCAGGGCAACTGCGACATGGTCATCGCCGCCATGGAATACAAGGATGAGCGTGCCGCCAATGCGGATTGCTCCGACCCCTACTATGCAGATCTGCCCCCTGTCATCATCACCAAGAAGGGCAACGAGGGCCAGTACAAGTCTCTGGCTGATTTCGCCGGCAAGACCGTCGGCGCTCAGATGGCCACCACCAAGGCCGATGTCGTCACCAACGATATGACCGGTGCCACGCCCCAGCTGATGAGCTCTGTTGTGGATCTGGTCAACAACCTGGTCAACGACAAGTGCGATGCCCTGGTGCTGGACGGCGCCGTGGCTCAGAAGTATCTGGCTGCCAACCCTGATCTGGCCGCCGTGGCCATCGATATGGGTGAGGCCGCTGAGCCGTACCGGGTCTGGGTAGCCAAGGGTGATCCCAAGGGTCTGCTGCCTGAGATCAACAAAACCATTGCCAAGGTAACCACCGACGGCACCATGGAGAGCTGGATCGAGCAGGCCAACGAGCTGTCGGCTCAGGCACTTGACTAATCCCCCATACATAGGATCTCTACCGTGGAAAGCCGGGGCTCCGGCTTTCCACGGTAGGCTGTCATCACATAGGAAAGGAAGGGTTGTCCCCTCATGTTTGATTCCATCACCAATGCGTTCACGAATCCGGGCCCTGCCAGCTTTCTGAACTTCTCGTTCCTGCCCAAATACGCACCGTATTTCATCGATGGTGTGGCCAACACACTGTCTCTATCCATTGCGGCCGTGCTGTTGGCCGTGATTCCGGCGCTGCTGCTGGCTCTGATGCGGCTGAGCAAAAATAAGTTTGTCCACGGTCTCTCCGGCGCCTACATTGCGGTGTTCCGCTCCACGCCCCTGATGGTACAGCTGAGTATTGTCTATTTCGGCGTCTTTAACCTGATCAAAATTCCCAATATTTCCTTCGGATTCATCCGTCTGAATATGTTCATCCCCTTCGTGGTAGCACTGGCGCTCAACAGTTCGGCCTATGTGGCAGAAATTTTCCGTGCCGGTATTCTGGCCGTGGACAAGGGGCAGACGGAAGCGGCCCGCTCTCTGGGCATGACCAAGTGGCAGGCCATGTACATGGTGGTACTGCCGCAGGCCGTGAAGAACGTGCTGCCGGCACTGGCCAATGAGGTGGTCACCATGTTCAAGGAGTCCTCCATCTGCTCGGCCTACGGCATGATGGAACTGATGTGGGCCGCCAAAAACGTGGCCGGCACCACCGCCATTTCTCTGGGGCCCTATATGCTGGTGGCCGCCATCTACTTCTGCATCAACTATCCTGCCAGCAAGGGCATCGAAGCGATTGAAAGGAGAATGCGCCGTGGCGACGAACGATAAACTCATTCAGGTCATCGACCTGAAAAAGCACTATAATAACGGGGCGATCAAGGCTCTGGACGGGATCAACGTTGACATCCATCGCGGCGACGTGATGGTGGTGCTGGGCCCCTCCGGCTCCGGCAAGTCCACCTTCCTGCGCAGCCTGAATCTGCTGGAGGAGCCCACCGGCGGCCACATTCTCTTTGACGGTGTGGACATCACCGATAAAAAGGTGGACATCAATCTCCACCGCCGGCGTATGGGCATGGTGTTCCAGCACTTTAATCTCTTCCCCCACAAAACCATTATGGAAAATATGATCATGGCCCCCATCAAGGTCAAGGGCATGGCCAAAGCCGATGCTCAGGAGAAGGCGCAGGCCCTTCTGGACCGTGTGGGTCTGGGAGATCGTGGCAGCGCCTACCCGGTGCAGCTCTCCGGCGGACAGAAACAGCGTGTCGCTATCGTCCGGGCCCTGATGATGGAGCCGGACGTAATGCTGTTCGACGAGCCGACTTCCGCACTGGACCCCGAGATGGTGGGTGAGGTTCTGGAGGTTATGAAGGAATTGGCCCACGACGGCATGACCATGGTGGTGGTGACCCATGAGATGGGCTTTGCCCGTGAGGTGGGCAACCGCGTACTCTTCATGGCCGACGGCACCCTGATGGAGGAGGGAACTCCCGACGAGATCTTCAATCACCCCCGGTGCGACCGGCTGAAGGACTTTCTCTCTAAGGTGCTCTGATCTGTTTTTTCTCTCAAACATACAAAACCGGTCTGCCGCCGTAGCAGACCGGTTTTTCTTGCATTCTCCGGAGACTTTCACTATACTAAAAGAAATACCATCTCTCAATAAAGGAGTCTTTCTATGTTTGCAGATTCTTTTTCATTTTCCTATTTTTTCTTTGACACCTACCCCGGCTATGCCCTGCAAATGCTGCCCCTTGCACTGCTGGCTGCCGTTATCTACGCCGTGTACAAAAACCGCCAGATCCCCCGGGATTCCACCCCACGGATCTTCCTCGCCTCGCTGTTCGTGGCCTACCTGACGGCGGTGATCGGGCTGACGCTTTTCCAGTCCCTGATCCACGACGGCTACTACTTCCTCTTTTATCATGAGTGGAGCGGCTCGTCCCATTACGAACGGCAGTTTGTCTACAATTTTATTCCCATCTTCTTCCGGAATTTCACCGAGGAGCGGTTCTTCAACGTCCTGCTCTTCCTGCCCTTCGGCTTTCTCTACCCCCAGTTCCGCCAGCGTACTACCTGGCCCTTTACGCTGGCCGCCGGTATGCTGACCTCTTTCGCCATTGAATTCATTCAGCCCTTTGTGGGCCGCAGTTTTGATGTGGATGATCTCATTTTGAACACCGCCGGTCTCCTGCTGGGCATTGCGATCTACTATCCGCTGCACGCATTGGCCTTTCGCTGCCGTGTTCGGAAAAGCCCCTCCAAGTGAAAAAAAGAAGCTCGGATCTGAAGATCCGAGCTTCTTTTTTTCACAGGCTCTTTTGAAAACTCTCGGCGTAGCGGACCGTTTCCATTGCGTCTTTGGCATAGTGATCGGCCCCGATGGCGGCAGCATAGTCCCGTGTCAATACGGCACCGCCCACCACGATGCGGCACCAAGGTGCCTTTTCCCGCAGCTGTCGGATGGTCTCCTCCATGGCCGGCACCGTGGTCGTCATCAGGGCGCTGAGGCCCACCAGCGGCACATGCCGTGCTGTTACGGCATCCACAATCTGCTCCGGGGCCACATCCCGCCCCAGATCCGTGACAACAAAACCGTAGTTTTCCAACAGGAGCCGCACGATGTTCTTGCCGATGTCATGGATGTCCCCCTGCACCGTGGCCACAACCACTTCGCAGCCGGTGCTTCTGGCCGGAGTGCCGCTCATAGCCGCTTTGATCTTTTCAAAGGCGTGCTTGGCCGCCTCGGCACTCATCAACAGCTGCGGCAGGAACACCCGCTTGCTCTCAAAACCGCGGCCTACCTCGTCCAAAGCCGGTATGATCTCCTGCTGCACGATTTCCAGCGGAGCGCAGGTTTTCAGCAATTCCGCCGTCAGCATCGCTGCCTGCTCGCTCAGTCCCTTGCCGATGGCGCGCTGCAATGCGCTGCCGCTCACCTCCGCCGGGCGGGCTGCCGCCCCCGCAGGCTGTACCTCCACGGGCACATAGCGGAACATGAAGTCGATGTACGCAGCGCAGTTCTCATCCAAGCCATGCAGGGCACGGTGGGCATAGTAGGTTTTCATCATATCGCCCGACTCGGGATTCATGATGGCGGCCGACAGGCCACGCTCCAGAGCTGCCGCAAAAAATGCCGCATTGACCGCCTGCCGCTGAGGCAGGCCAAAGGAAACATTGGATACGCCCAGTGAGGTACGGCAATCCATCTCACGCTCCACCCGCTCCAGTGTGCCCAGTGTGACCATGGCCGCATCCGGCGCCGCACTGACCGTCATGGCCAGTGTGTCAAACACCAGATCTTTCCGGGCGATGCCATACTCTGCCGCCGTGTGCAGGATCTTTTCCGCAATGGCCAAACGCCCCTCCACTGTGGCGGGGATACCGCTTTCATCCAAGGTCAGCGCCACCACTACACCGCCGTACTTTTTCACCAGTGGGAAAATGGCCGCCATGCTCTCCGCCTTACCGTTAACGGAGTTCACCAACGCCTTGCCGTTATACCGGCGCAGGGCCCGTTCCATAGCCGCCGCATCGGCTGTATCGATCTGCAGCGGCAGGTCGATGACCGCCTGCAATTCACGCACCGCCTGCTCCAATAGAGCGGCCTCGTCGATGCCCGGCAGACCCACGTTGACATCCAGCACCTGCACGCCTTTCTCCTGTTGGCGGATGCCCTCATTCAGCAGATAGTCCATATCGCCGGTGCGCAGCGCTTCTTTCAAGCGCTTCTTCCCCGTGGGATTGATGCGTTCACCGATGAGAATGGGATCCCGCCCCAAGCACACCGTATGGGTATAAGAACTGATCACCGTCCGTCTCTTATCGGCGATCTTTCGCACCTGCACGGCGGCGCTGCGCTCCACCAGCGCCCGGATATAGTCCGGCGTCGTGCCGCAGCAGCCGCCCGCCACACGCACACCCGCCGCCAGAAGATCGGTGACCTCCCCGGCAAATTCCTCCGCCGCCACGTCGTAGACCGTCTGTCCGTCCACACTGCGCGGCAAGCCGGCATTCGGCTTTAAGAGCACGGGCACCGAGGCGCATGACAACAGCTCTTCCACCACCCCGCGCAGCTGCTTGGGCCCCAGTGAGCAGTTAGCCCCGATGGCATCTGCCCCCATGCCCTCCAGCATCGCCACCATGGCCGCCGGTGAGGCCCCGGTCATCAATTTGCCGTCCTCGCCGTAGGCATTGGAGACAAAAACGGGCAGATTGGAGTTCTCTTTCACCGCCAGCAGTGCCGCCTTGGTCTCATAGCTGTCGTTCATGGTCTCGATCACCACCAGATCCACCCCGCAGGCCGCACCGATGCGGACCACCTGAGCAAACAGCGCCACGGCATCCTCAAAATCCAGATCGCCGTAGGGCCGCAGCAGCCGCCCGCTGGGACCGATGTCCAACGCCACAAACTTGGGGCCGGGATGGGTGCTGTGCGCTGCGGCCCAGCGGCTGTGCCCCACGGCCGCACCAATGATCTCTTCCAGCTCCTCCGGTGCAAATTTCAGAGCGTTGGCGCCAAAGGTGTTGGCGCAGACCACATGGCTTCCGGCGTCAAAATAGGCCTTTTGCAGTTTCCGGATCACCTCCGGGTGCGTACGGTTCCACCGCTCAGGGTACTCCCCCGGCTGCAGCCCCTCTTGTTGCAGCAGCGTGCCCATACCGCCGTCCAGATAGAGGATATGATCCTTCAGATAGTCTAAAACCGTCATGTCGTTTCTCTCCTAAATGTACAATCCCGCTGTGTGCACGCACCGCAGCCCGCGGCGGCACACGCTTGGCCGCCGATGCCGATGATGGCGGTCACCGACTTGCTGGGCGACATCAGCAGGCTCTCGTTGAGGAATAGTCCGATGCGCTTTGGACATTCCAGCATGGCAAACAGATCCCGCTGCGCCTCTAACGGCAGATCTCCGTATCCCGGCGAAAAGCGGGGCTGCGTCTTGCCGCAGCGCTGGGTCATCTCCTGCTGAAACGTATCGCACAGTGCCTCCACCCGCTCGGCTCCCAGTGCCTGCAGCATCAGTCCCCGGGCCGGAGAGAGGCGGCCATAGCGGGTGATGAGCCGATCCAGTTCCAAGCCCAGTGTGGCGGCAAACACCACCGCCCTCTCGCATCCCGCCAGACGCCGTGCCAGCGCTTTCGAGGTCCACACCGCACTGCCCAGGCCCACGGTATCTCCCCAGATCTCCACCCGGCTCTCCCGCCAGCAGACCCGGCCCTGCAGCAGCGGTGCCGCTGTCTCCGCCGCCCACTGCGCCAGCGTCAGCACTTCTCCCTCCGCCCCACGGCAGGCCGCATACCGGAGTACCTCCTGCAACTCCACCGGTGGCAGCGAATAGCTCTTTTGTTCAATCGCAGTCATCACTTTCCCAAGATCTCCGACAGATTCTGCTGGATCTGTCGTGCTACGTCCGGCTTATTCATGGTGTAGACGTGGACATTGGTCACGTTATTGGCAAAGAGGTCGATGATCTGGTCCGTGGCATAGGCAATGCCCGCCTGCTTCATGGCCGCCGGATCTGCACCGAATTTATCCACCAGACTCTTGAAGCGCTGGGGCATATGAGAGCCGGAGAGTTTGATGGCCCGTTCCACCTGCTTGGCATTGGTGATGGGCATGATCCCGGCCACCACCGGCACGGTGATCCCCGCCTCCCGGATCTTATAGAGGAAGTTATAGAGCAAGTGATTGTCAAAGAACATCTGGGTGGTGAGAAAATCCACACCGGCGTCCACCTTCTCCTTCAAGTGCACGATGTCCTCTTTCTGATGGGTGCTCTCCGGATGTACCTCAGGATAGCAGGCGCCGCCGATGCAGAAATCGCCGCTGCGTCGGATCTCCCGCACCAGATCCACCGCATAGCGGTAGTCCCAGGTGCTGCGGTCCTGCCCCGCCATCTCCTCGGTCAGGTCACCCCGCAGCGCCATAATGTTCTCGATGCCGGCCTCCTTCAGCTCTTCGATGCGCTGATGCACTACGGCACGGTCTGACGAAACACAGGTCAGGTGCGCCAACGTCGGCACGCCGCAGCGCTCCATCTCCTGTGCGATCTCCCGTGTGTAGGCGCTGGTGCCGCCGCCGGCACCATACGTCACACTCATAAAGGCCGGACGGAGCGCGGCGATCTCCTCCGTGGCACGGCGGACATTCTCAAAATTGGTACTGGTCTTTGGCGGAAAGACTTCAAACGACAAGGACAGCTTGTCCTCCTTCAAAATATCGATCACTTTCACAGCGGTACACTCCCTTTATTTGGATTGATAGCGCATGGGACTTATTGATAGCTTTACATTATAAAACACGTCCGGCCCGCTTGCAACCTTATTCCCGCAATCCGCTGCCCGCAGACAAAAAAAAGATGCACCGGCGGGTGCATCTCCTGTATCGATCATGTTTTTCCGTGGATCTCCTGCCGGCATTTGGGGCAGGTGATCACGATTTTTCCTTTTCCACGGGGAACACGGCATACGGTGCCGCAACTGGGACAGGTGAAATACTTGTGCTCCTTATCCTGCTTTTGCTGCCGGGCCGTGTTGATCCGGCGCTTGATGGGCCACCAGATCTTCTCCAAAAATTTGGCGTTTTCCGCTCTTCGCTTAGGAAGGTTCCGGGAAAACATACGAAAGAGCGCCCAAAACATCAGCACGGTGGTCAGCAGGTTCAACAGTGACGCCGCGGTTCTCTGGCGCACAAAAGCGTTCACAATACTCAGCGCCACCGCTGTCCAGACCATGGTCAGACCCAGATGGTCCGACCCGTTGCGTCCGTACATAAAACGGGCCAGCGCATTCCCAATTCTCTGAAAAAAGCCCATAAAACCGCCTCATTATTGCTCGAAATCTCGTTCCTATGATAGAACAAATTTATTCTACAAGAATTTCCTATAAAGGTAAAGGGCTGTAGAGTAAAATTTACAGATTGGACACGAATTCACTTTTTCCTGTCCCTCGGCACTCTTTCTCGTTGCAATCACGGCCTGTAGGCGGTATAATGATATATGTATCATTATGCACATTGGGGGCCGACAGATCTCTCCGCCGACCCCCTATCTAAAAAGCGACGCCCCGGCGCCCGGCAGGGACGGGAGGGCGGCTGCGTCGGTGAGCCGGATTGGCCGCCGCGTGCGCCGCTTAATGTATCCTATGCCATGCCGCAGCGTTGGGTGCAGCGCCCCCCGCTTTGCCCGAAATTGAAAGGAAGGTTCTCTCATGATCAAAATTGCTCCCTCGATCCTCTCGGCAGATTTTGCCAATCTGGAACGGGATATTCATCGGATTTCCGCCGCCGACTATGTTCACGTCGACGTCATGGACGGGATGTTCGTCCCCAACATCTCCATCGGTATCCCGGTGGTCAAGTCGATCCGCCCCACCACCTCCCTGCCGTTGGACGTCCATCTGATGATCGAACAGCCCGTGCGGTATGTGGAGCAGTTCTGTGATGCCGGGGCCGATCTGGTCACCTGCCATGTGGAAGCCGACACGGAGGAAAACCTCCGCGCCGCTCTGGAGAAGATCCGTGCCAAGGGCAAGAAGCCCGGCATCGTGCTCAAGCCGAAAACACCGGCCAGCGCCGTACTGCCCTTCATCGACATGGTGGACATCATTCTGGTCATGACGGTGGAACCCGGCTTCGGCGGCCAGAAATTCATGGCCGACATGATGCCCAAGGTGCAGACGATCCGTGGCTATATCGACGCCATGAACCCCGGCTGCGAGCTGGAGGTGGACGGCGGCGTGGACCCTGCCACTGCCCCCATCTGCATTGCCAACGGCGCCAATGTTCTGGTGGCCGGTTCCTCGGTCTATCAGGCGGAGGACATCCCTGCCCGCATTGCCCAGCTGCGAGGCTGAGGCATCTATTTTTCCCCCCCGGAGGTCACTTTCTATGGAATACTTTCCCGCACCGCTTGAAAATCTGGTAGAGCAATTTGCCCGGCTCCCCGGCATCGGCGGTAAATCGGCACAGCGTCTGGCGTTCTATGTACTGGGGCTCCCTTTGCAGGAAGCTCAGGAGTTTGCCGACGCCATCATCGAGGCAAAAAAAGGCGTCACCCTCTGTCCTGTCTGCCAGAATCTGACAGCAGGCGGTCTGTGTCCCATCTGCGCCTCTCCCAAGCGCGATGAGCACCTCATCTGCGTGGTGGCCGATCCCCGTGACGTCATCGCCATGGAGCGCTCGAGGGAGTATACCGGCCGTTACCATGTGCTCCACGGTGTGCTCTCCCCCATGAACCACGTGGGGCCGGATGATCTGCAGATCAAGTCACTGGTGGATCGTGTCGCCGCCGGAGACATTCACGAGGTCATTATGGCCACCAACCCCGATACGGAGGGCGAGGCCACGGCGCTGTACCTGTCCCGTCTGCTCAAGCCCTTTGGCGTGCGTGTCACCCGTCTGGCCTACGGGATCCCGGTGGGCGGTCATCTGGAGTTTGCCGACGACGCCACCCTGATGCGGGCACTGGAAGGCCGGCAGGAACTGTAGGAGCTCATGATGAAACGACGAATCAGTTTTCTTCTGCTTCTGGGACTGGTCCTGTCCCTCACCGCCTGCGGCCATCGGCACGATGTACAGACCCATCAGATTTTCGCCATGGATACGGTCATGGATTTTGCCGCCTATGGCGGCGACACGCAGGGCTTTTTCACAGCGGCAACGCAGGAGATCAACCGTCTGGAGGCACTCCTCTCCCGCACCCGAGAAGGAAGCGATATTGCCCACATCAACGCAGGCGGTACAGTCTCCGTCTCCGTGGAAACGGCCGCCCTGCTTCAAGAGGCACTGGACTATGCCCAAGTCACCGGCGGTTCCTTTGACATGACAGTGGCCCCACTGGTCAACGCATGGGGGATCCACACCGAAACTCCCCGGGTGTTGACACAGGCGGACATTGATGCGCTGCTGCCGCTGGTGGGCAGCGAGCACGTCCATATCGACGGCACCACGGTCCAACTGGACCCGGACTGTGCCATTGATTTGGGCGGAATCGCCAAGGGCTACGCCTCCATGCGTGTGGCCCAGCTTTTTGAGGTCTACCAAATTGAGGGCGGCTGGGTGAGCTTGGGCGGCAATGTGTACACCTATGGCACAAAAGACGGCAAGGCGCCGTGGCTGGTCTCCATCCGTGATCCCCAGTCCCCTGCCGGTACAGCGGCCATGGTGGGCCTTTCCCACAAATTTGCCGTCACATCCGGCGGCTATCAGCGGTATTTTACGGCCGAGGACGGCACCGTCTATCAGCACATCATCGATCCGGCCACCGGTGCGCCGGCCCGTAGCGATCTGCTCTCGGTCACCATCATTTCCGACAACGGCACCATGGCGGACGCCTATTCCACGGCGCTCTATGTGATGGGCGCACAGGGAGCCGCTGATTTCTGGCGCAGCCATCGCGACGCTTTTGACATGGTGCTTATTACCAGCGACGGGAAGGTCCTCTATACCCCCGGACTGGAAACATCTCTGACATGGGAGGAGGGCGGCAGCTATAAAGCAAGCATCCTTACCTAAACTGCGCCCCACCGTGTGGGACGGTCTGGTGGCGGCGCTGGTGCTGGCACTGGCCATTGGCTCGGCAGTCCTCTTCTATGGGAATCTGGATAAAAATCAGCCCCTGACCGCCGTGATCACCCACCATGGTGAGCTGGTGGACACGGTGGTACTCCCCCATCTGAAGGAGGAAAAACTTCTCCAAATCGACGGTGAATACCACCTGACCGTCTCCCTTCGCCGTGATGGCGTCCAGATCACCCAGAGCGATTGTCCCGGACAGGATTGCCTTCACACCGGCACCATCCACCGGAGCGGTCAGAGCATTATCTGTCTGCCAGAGCAGGTGGTGATCCGCTTGGAAGGCAGCGGCCCCGGCCCCGATCTGGTGCTGGGCTGATCTCCTTTCTCATTTCACGCAACGGAGGATTTCTATTGTGCGTATCCACACGAAAACTCTGACCTTGTGCGCTGTGCTGACAGCACTGGCACTGGGACTGAGCACCTTGGAAAATCTATTCCCCATCACGCTGTTGATCCCTCTTCCCGGCGTGAAACTGGGACTTGCCAACATTGTAACGGTTTTTGCCCTCTATTCTCTGGGAACAGGACCGGCTCTGAGTATCCTGCTGGGCCGGTGTCTGCTGGGGTCTTTGTTTGCCGGCAACTTTTCCGCGCTCCTCTTTTCGCTGCTTGGCGGCTTTGCCGCCATGCTGGTCATGATCGGTCTGCGCCATACCCCCGGTCTCTCCATCTTCGGCGTATCCATCGGCGGCGCCGCCGCCCACAACGTGGGACAGATCTGTGCCGCCATGCTTACACTGGGCGACACTGCCGTTCTGGGCTATCTGCCCATTCTGTTGGGGGTGTCTCTTTTCACCGGCGCACTGACCGGTTTTGTGGCCTCTCTTCTTTTTCGTGCTATGAGTCATATTCATTTTCAGACAGGAGATACAAGCTATGGATAAACGAGACGAGATCATTCTGCAGCAACTGGATGTTATCCGCACCATGAGCGACGGCGCTCTGCGCCGCATGAACGACGATTTCTGGGGCTCTCCTTTTGCCAATGTAGGCAAAAAAAAGGAGCCGGATCCCGTCGTGGACAAGCCCACCGCCAACACCAAGCCCCAGACCGAGGAACCGGACGAGGAAGAGCCGCTGCCGCCTCCGGAAAAAATTGAGGATCTGCTGGCAGAACTGGACTCCTATGTCGGTCTGGAGCTCATCAAGGAGGAGGTCCACAACCTCATCAACACGGTCAATGTCTACAAATTGCGCCGTGAGCACGATCTGCCCACCCCAGATCTGTCGCTTCACATGGTTTTCTCCGGCAACCCCGGTACCGGAAAAACCATGGTGGCCCGACTGATGGCCCGTATCTACCGCTCGCTGGGCATCCTCTCCAAAGGACAGCTCGTGGAGGTGGATCGCAGCGGTCTGGTGGCCGGCTATGTGGGCCAGACGGCGCTGAAAACCAAGAAGGCCATCGACAAGGCCATGGGCGGTGTTCTCTTCATCGACGAGGCCTACGCCCTCAACGGCAACTCCGCCAATGACTTCGGGCAGGAGGCCATTGATACGATCCTGAAAGCCATGGAAGATCATCGGGACGATCTGGTGGTGATCGTGGCCGGCTATACGGATCTCATGGAGCGTTTTGTCCACTCCAACCCCGGTCTGGAGTCCCGCTTCAACCGCTTTTTGCTCTTTGAGGACTACAACCCTGAACAGCTGATGAGCATCTTTGCCATGCGATGCCGCAAGGGCTGCTATGAGATGACCGAGGAGGCCAAGCCGCTGATCAGCGATTATATCAATGAGGAAAACGGTCATCCGGAAATCTTCGGCAACGGCCGCGGCGTGCGCAACATTTTTGAAAACATTGTGGTGGCACAGAATAACCGCCTTGCCAACATGGAGTCCGTCACCCGGGAGGATCTCATGAAAATCACCGCCGATGACGTGCTGCACGCCCGTGGAAAGATGGAGGAAGAGGACGAAAAACAAGAGGAGGGCAACACATGAGACGCCTTCTCTCTTGTCTGCTGTCCGCACTGTTGGTGCTGTCCCTCTGCGCCTGCGGCAAGCCTGCGCGCAACGCGGACAACTACTACGTAGACGAAACTACGGACGGCTGGTGCATCCTCTATCAGGACGAAAAAGGCGAGGCAGAGGAGATTGCCATTATGGGCAGCTACCGCCAGCCTTTGGTGTTGGAAAAAGGGCGCTTTTTCTTCACCCGCCCCGGGGCTTTGGTCAGCGTGAACGCTGATGGGGAAGATCTGCAGAGTTGGCTCATTCCCGATCTGCCCGACGGCAGCTTCATCGCTTATCGGGACGAGGAGGCCGTATACTGTGTGGCCGAGGAAACGGCCGCCGTCTGTTGGCGGGTGGATCTCGCCCAGCAGCAGGCGGAGCAGATCACCATTCCCCGCAAGTTCCGGCAGATCGACTATGCAGCGCTCTTGGCGCAGATCCTCACCGACAGCGGAGCAGTCGATCAACGTGCCCGCATCTCCAAAGCCCGGGCCGAGTTAGACAGCAACGGAAGCCTTTTGCAGTTGGGACTGGAAATGCTGGTCTATACCGGCGATGTGGGCAGTATGCACGTGTGGAACCATGTGGGCGTGGCCGTCACCGTCACGACCCAGGGGCCGCAGCTGACGATCACCGACCACCACTTCCCCCTCTCTCTTGCAGAAGACACCACACAGCAGGAGCCCACACTGCAGGAGTTCTTCACAGCACTGGAATCCGCCGACACCTCCGAAGCAGCGCTCAAGCACGCAGATGGAACAGCCGACGGCTTTTTCCTCCTCTATGCCGATGAGGATTTTACGTATAACGCCGCCGACGCCCCCACGTACACGATGAACGGCGAGCCAACACAGCGCAGCGAAGCGGCCCTCCAGTTTGTTCTGGCACAGGTGGGCGGCACACAGACAACCATGACCGATCACAAGGGCACTCCTTGCGGGAATCTTCTGGTGTTGCAGGCCGACGCCGCATGACATCTCCTGCCCCCAACTCTATGCGGCCGCCCTTTCGGAGGGCCGCAGAACGCCCAGCCTATAATTTCAAAAAAGAGTGGCACCGCAGTGCGGTGCCACTCTTTTTTGTCTGCGTTTCCGATCCATGCTTGCTCCATCAATTCCCCTGTCATCTACCGCCTTGCCGGTCACTGCCCCCTCCTGTACCGCCTCCCCTTCTCCGGCCACTGGGAGCCATGGGGCGCTCGTTTGCCACACCTCGTCTCCTGAGCGGACACCCCCTTCACAATTCCCTCTTTCCACAAAAATACCGGCCGCCGTGGAAAATTCCACGGCGGCCGGTCCACCTGTCACGGTGGTTAAGGGATTTATCGCTCCTCTTTATTCTTCTTGCCCGTGCGCATCAGCAATGCCACTGCCAGATAGGCTGCTGCCATCCAGCCGCCGTATACGGCCAAGCGGCTCGTATCGCCGGATTCCGGTGCACTGCCTGCATCTGTCCCCGGACGGGAAGAGGAATCTCCGGAGTTTTCACCAGGCGTGGGATCAGGCGTTCCATTGGGGGTCTCTCCCTGCTCCGGTCCCGGGGTTACATCGGGCTTGGGATCCGGTGCCTGCTCGATGGTCACATCACTCATATCGAAGATATGGTTCTCGTGGTTCACAAAGCGCATATAGCTTGTCAGCGCCTCGTAGGCCTGCTCCGTGGACATCTGGTTGTAGTCACCATCCACATTGTGGCGGAAGCCGCCGCTCTCCAATGCGCCTCTGCACAGTGCGTCCACCACGGACCAGCCATTTTTCACGAAGCGCAGATCCATATGCGGGTCGATGCCCAGCGCAGTCAGTGCCAGAATCACCTGTGCGCTGCTCTCCGTGCTGATCCCGGTGACACTGCCATAGCCGCCGGAGGCCCCCTGCCGTGCCGACAGCATGGCAACGGCGCGGTCCACGGCCTCCCTGACGTCTGCATTGCTGCTCACATAGGGTGCCAGAGCCTGCAGGGCCATAGCGGTCAAATCCACATCGGACACCTGCGCATCGTGATGAAGATCCCATCCGCCGTCGGGCAGCTGGGCGGCCAGAATGGCCCCCACCAGCTTCTCACGGGTAGTCTGTTCGGCGCCGGTCGGTGCTGCAGGAATCTCATAACCGGCACTATCCAGTGCAAGCAAAGCCCAGATGGCCCCATTGATGCCCTGCCGCTTGACAAACTTCATCTCACGCAGTCCGTCCAGCAGATTGTGGCCGCCGACGTTTGTCACATCCTTGCCGCCGGCTGTCAGCGCCAGAATCAAACGAGAATTGTCCGTGCTGACATGGGAGACCTGCCCCTTGTCGTTGCAGTGCTCCTTCACATAGGCCACCACGTTGTCATAGTAACCCGCCGGCACGCTGCGGCCGCTGCGGTACAAGCCCAGCGCCAGCCACTCACCGCCCACAGAGCCTACCTCCGGCACGTGGTCTTGCGCCATCTGCTCCAGCAGTGCACCGGTGGTCTGGTAGATGTTTTCCACATCGCTCTTGGGACTCTTGAGCACCTCCAGTTCCCGCTCTGCCTGCAGCAGGTCACGGTAGTTGCTGACCATCTCCTGCTGCTTTTCCGTCAGGGCGTCGTAGGAGGCTCTGGCCTTGGCAATGGCCGGTTCGGAGTCGAGGGATACCGGACCGATAGCTCGGATCAGCGCCATAGTCTCGTTGGCTGCCTTCTGATCGTCACTGGTACCCAGCACCACCACGTCCAGATAGACCATCTGTCCCGTCAGCTTCTGAAGATCTGCGTTGTCGGGATAGCGCTCGGCATAGCGGGCGAAGTCCTGACTGGCCAGGCAGGCCGTGATGGTCACCGTAGTGTTCTCCTGCGGTGCGCTGACCAACAGCAGATTCTCGTGTCTGATGATATTGGGATGGCTGGAATGGAAGCGATCATATGTCTCATCGTAGTGATCCTTGGGAATACTGGTGGGAATGATGCCGGTGTCAGTGCGATCCTGATAGTGATACACCCAGACCAGCTGTCCGTCTTTCTCATAGACCTCCTGGAAGGGGTGCAGATCGGTGCTGATCTGCATCGGATCGGTATTCTCCCCGGCCACGCCGTCGAAGAAGTACTCCTTGACCTGCTCCATCAGGGCAATCTCTGCATCGATGGCGGACTGCTCCAGCGGCAGAACGATCACCGTGCCCAACTCCTTGGAGAGCGCTCTTCCGGTCTCCTTATGGGTAATCGTCACCCGCAGCGGTACACGCACAGACTCTGCACCCGGCAGCGGGCGGTACACATTGGCACGGTATCCGTTGATGACCACGTCCTCTGTTCCGGCCTCCACACTCACCTTGTACTCTCTGCCGTCGATCTTCAGATCCTTGGGCTTGAGCAGGCTGATATCCCCGGTGACGGCCGTGGGATCGATCACGGTTCCGGTCTTGAAGTCCTTCAGCTGATCCATGGTATAGCGATCCAGTGCCGCCTGCAGTGTCTCGTCCACCACAGAGGCAGCGCCGGTGACTGTCACCGGCAGTTCCTTGCGGAGCGTGATCATCGGCTCGCCAGCCGAGGTCTTATTGAACGTCACCACCGCAGTGAGCTTCACCTGTGTATCTTCCGATGCCGGATAGATCTTGCCCACACTGGGGTCCAGTGTAGTGCTTCCCGGCTGAACTCGGATCACCTGGCCATTGCTGGAGGTCCAGGCCACCGTGGCCCAGCTGTATTCATCCAACACGGACGGCAGCGCCAGATCCGACTGCACTGCACCGGCGTCCGTATTCTCACCCTTGATGACATCAAAGGTCAGGGCATCGGCGATCTTGTTCATCTCCTGCCGCACACGGCCACGGTCCCACGGGATGAAAGCCGACGCCGTGCATTCCACCTGTGCTCCCTGATAGGTGAGCCGGAACTGAATGTCCTTCATCGGTGCACCGTGCAGCGTGTCTGCAGCGGGGTCCACATAGTAATAGGTAATGGCTCCATCTGCCGCAATATGCTGCACCGGATCCGTGTCTATATTGTTGCTGCCCGTATGGATGAGTTCCACGGTAATATCCGAGGCCGGCACCTGAATGCCCGCAACTTCCATCTTCTGTTCCATCACGGCTGCAAAAACATCCGTAATGTTCCGATCCGAACCATAGACAGGTTTCAGATGGACCGTCCCCATCGCTGCCGTTACTTCGTTGAGTACGTTCTGCGCCGTCACTTCGGCAGACTGTACACGGATCGTAAAGATGCGTGTATCCGAGGCCGTCCCCTTGGTGATCGTCGCCGTCAGCTCCACCTGTGCCGTGCCGCTCTTGGGCAGCGTCACAACGCCTTCATCGCTAATAATATCGCTCTGACTGCTGCTCCATGTAATGGAAGAACCGTGCTCGCCTTTCTTTGCCAGAGGCAGGGTCATGGCCTGTGTCACGGTGGTGGGACTCACTTCCAACGCCAGCTTGTCGGCCGCCACGGCTTTTTCGTCCGCAGAAGCCTCCGGCGCACGGCCGCCCTGCCAGGCAAGCAGCGGATAGCCGTGCTGGGTCATCGGGTCGTCCACGTGGAAGGCACTGCCCAGCATCCGGGCAAAGGCCTCACTCTTCATGGCAGCTTCTTCCTTGGCTGTGGCCTCACCGGAGCCGTAGCCGATGCCCTCGTTATGGTTCTGATACTGGTAACTGTTCTGCCGGTAATAGGTACCGCTCACAATACCCACGGTGCCGCCCTCACTGTTGGCAACATCGCCTGCCACTGCCCCGCAGAAGGGATTCGGACTGCTGCCCGTGCAGGTGATCTCACCGGCATTATAGCCGCCCTTGATTACGGCGCCCTGTACGTCGGCAATCCCCACCAGACCACCGGTTCTCTTGCAGCCGCTGACCGCACCTACGTTGTAGCTGTTCTCCACCGTATTCTGCGCCACACCGCAGATACCGCCCACACCGCCGTAGTTCTCTTCCGTTGCGCTGATAGCGCCGCTATTGGCGCAGCGCAGCACGGGGCCATAGGCATATCCGGTGATACCGCCCAGATAGACACTGCCGCTCTCGGTATAGGCGCTGCCCCGATAGGAGGACGTCACCGCTCCGTAGTTGGCACACTGGGTGATGTGGCCTTCGCTGTACACAACACCAACAATACCGCCCACACGCTGACCATCGGCACGGATGTCGGCATTGTTGATGCAGTTCTCGATCCCACCATAGGTGGCGGTGCAGATGCCGCCCACGTTAGAGTGGCCCTGAATGGTTCCGTCCACGGTCACACCTGTAATGAGGCTTTCCTTCCCGCCATAGCCGAAGAGCGGAGCATTCAGTCCGTGGATCGTCTTTCCGTTTCCGTCAAAAGTGCCGGAATACTGGTTTGTAAAATCGCCGATGGGCGTCCACTGATTCCGGGACATCTCATCGTTAATGAATAGGTCTGTCATGACCTTGCCACGAATGGCCGTCTGGCCCTCATTCACCTGTCGGGCAAACCACGCCAGCTCTTCGGCGCTGGTGATCTGGTAGACGCCCTCGGACAGCGTAGGCTCCTTGACGGTCGTTCCATCCCATGTGGTCCGCAGCTTCATGGCGACCGGCACTTGCACAGCGGCCCCCTCTACACGGAAGCTCCCCTCGCCGTTAAAATAGCCGCCGGCCACGATTTTGTAGGTATACTCGCCGTCGGGCAGGTGCAAGGAGGCGCCGGTGCCCACAACTTCTTCCCCGCACCGAACGGTGATGGCCGTGTCGGCCGGATTCTCCCCTTCGTAGGTGATCTGCAGCGTCACATCGTACGCAGCCGCCTGTTCCAGCGTGATGGGCGGTACCTCCACCGCCTGATTCTTCACGGTAAAGCTGCCGCTCTTGGGCAGATAGCCAAATTTCTCCACCGTGTATGTATATGTTCCTGCGCCCAGCTGATAGCCGTTCTCGCCGGGCAGGACTACCACGCCGTTTTCCTTCACGGTCACGGTGGCGTCCACAGGCGTTACCGTAAATGTGACCGGGTAGGTCTGCTCGTGCAGTGCGGCTCTGATCGTTTGGCTCTTTCCGGCCACGGTGATCTCACCGGTGACAGTATCGTACTTATTCTTCGTGATGCTGTAGGCATACGTACCGTCAGGCAGCACCCACGCATGGGGCTCTGCTGCGGGGATCTTGGCCGTCTCGCCGCTCTTGGTCACCTCGACCACGGCGTCCTCCGGGGTCACCACAAAGGCCGTGACGATCTGCGCCGTGGGATCCTCCCACCGCAGCACCGGTGCTCCGCCGGTCGCAGGAGCAGCAAAGCTGCCGCCCAGCAGACCTGCCATGGCCTTGGACCGGAGCTGTTCCTGTGTCACTGCCTGGGCGCTATCGCCTTCCGTGGCATTGATCCCCACGTCCTTGTCGCAGCTTCCCTTGAGATAGTAGCAGCGGTCCATCGATACTCCAGACTCCGCCTTTTTCGAGCCAATGACTGCCCCCACGTTGCCGGCGCCGCTGTCTTTCACCGTTCCGGCATTATACGCTCCGGTGATCATCACTTCCGCCTTGCCGTTATAGAAATTACCGACAATGCCGCCCACACCGCTGGGGCGCTTGCCGCCGTCGGAAACGCCGGAGACGGCACCGGTATTATAGCACTCGCTCAGCGCTGCACTGGTATGGCCCGCGATACCGCCGACCTTGCTGGCCGTGCCGGTCACGCTGCCGTGGTTGCTGCAGCCCTGTACATTCAGGCTGGCAGAGCCGACAATACCGCCCACCATATCCGAGCCGGACACGGCGCCCTCGTTCCGGCAGCGGCTCACTTCCGTTCCGTTGCTGGCACTGCCCACGACGCCGCCCAGCGTCCCGCCGCCGGTCACAGCGCCCCGGTTGATGCAGTCCACCACGGCCGATGTCTTGTGGTCATAGTTGGTCATATAGCCCACGACGCCACCGGACATACGGCACGGATTGCCGCCCACAGCTGCCTCATTGACGCAATTTTCCACACGTCCACCGGCCAGCAGGGCCACCACACCGGCGGCATACTGGCTGCCGGACACGGACCCGGCCACGGTCACACCCTTTACCGTACCATGGGTATAGACATAGCCGAAGAGGGCGTTGCCCTTGCCGTCACCGTCGATATGCAGGCCGTCCACACGATGCCCCGCACCATCAAAGGTGCCGATGTATCCGTAGGTATTAGACGTTGTGCCAAAGCGGCTGATGGGGGTCCAATCATGGCCGCCCAGATCGATGTCCGCCGTCAACACCGCATTGAGCTTGCTGCTCTTTCCGGCATCGGTACTCTCATTGACCCGATCCCGGAACCACGCCAGTTCGTAGCCGTTGGAGATCTGATACACCTCGTTGACCAGTGCCGGCTCCTTGGTCATGGTCCCGTTCCACACCGGATCGAAGGCCAACACCACCTCCACCGTCTTGGCCGTCTTTTCCACCGTTACCGTCCCGGTAGCTGTCTGGAAGGTATCTGCCGTGACCGTATAGGTATGCGTGCCGGTGGGCAGGAATTTGGCCGTATCGTTGCTCAGCTCCCATGTGACTTCACCCACCTGCACGGTGATCTTGGGGTCACCGGCGCCGAAGCTGCCCTCGGCGGGCGTCACATGGAACGTTACCTCCGCGCCGTCCACAGAAAACTCTGCTGCTGCGCTCTTCTGGGAGAGCTGGCTGGTACCGTACTTCTCCCCGTCGCCGATGGCCTGCACGGCCGCCGTATAGCTGCCGGAGCCACCCAGACCGATCTGCGCCGCGAGATCCAGCGAGGCCACATTGCTCTCTGCCTGCGCTGCCTCGGCGTCATTCTTGTACAGGATCACCCGATAGCCCGCCGCGTGCTCCACGGCCGACCACGTCAAGGTCTTGCCGTTCCACGCCAGATTCGTCGGTGCGGGCAGCTTCTCCAGCGCCACCGCCTCAAAGTAGGTATCCTTCAGATAGGGCAGGCCGTCATTGACGTAGCCGCTCTCATCCTGCCGTCGGGCATAGGCCTGACCGTCGCCATTGAGCAGGGCCACCATGTCATCGGATTTCAGCTGTGCCATGGTTTTCCCCACCAGTGCAGCATCGTCCGTGGCCTCCCCGTTTCCGGTGCAGCCGGCCTCAGAATTGTAGTAGACACTGCTCAGTGTATTGGCTGCGGGATCAAAGTAGCCAAAAACGGTACCATAGTGGCCGCTTCCGGCAACGATCACATCCGTATAAATCCCCTGATAGGTTCCCGTGGTGCCATCCCAGTAGTCGTCCATGTTGCCGTTCTTGCCCACAAGGCCGCCCACAAAGGAACCGCTGCCGCTCACCGTGCCGCGGACAAAGCAATTGCTCACGCTGCCGCTCTGCTCATTTCCGAACAGACCGCCCACGGATGATTTGCCGCCCACATCGCCGATTACGTAGGAATCGTGCACTGTAGTGCCGCTGATGCTGCCGATCAGGCCGCCCACGTTGTCGCTGCTGTCGCCGGCCACGGCCGCCCCCAGAACGGCACAGTTTTCCACACGGCCGTTGTTGGCGTAGCCGATCAGACTGCCCACGTCATTTCCTGTGGCGCTGATTACCGGCGCTTTGAGCACTACGCTGCGGATGGTGCTGCCGCTGGTATTGCCGAACAGACCGGCACTGCCGCCTGCGGCCTCCACATAGAGGTTGGAAATCACCTTGCCGCTGCCGTCAAAGGTACCTTCAAAATTCTTGGATTTTGCGCTGCTGATGGGTGTAAAGGCATTCACCCCGCCCAGATCCAGATCATTGACCACCCGATAGACCTTGTTCTGATAGTCTTTGCTGTCCGCTCCGTTGCTGATTTGCGAGAGATAGGCCAGCTCTGCCGGAGAGGAGATCTGATAGGGATCCTCGGCGCTGCCCTGTCCCACGGCAAATCCCTCTGCCACGGTGCCGTCCCACGCACTCAGCTGCACCATAGGCAGCGCTGCGTTCTGATCGCTGCCTTTCATGGTCAGCGTGCCCTTCAGGTTGGCATATCCGGGGCAGGTCACCTGATAGGTGTACACACCGTCCACCAGATGATAGATCCCCTGCTCATCGCTGGTCATGGTGCCGCCCACAGGGTGGGTCAGCTGCACCGACGCATCGGCCGGCAGGCCTGTAAGGGTCAGAGTATGGCTTTGCGACGTCTCCAGTGTCACGTTCTCGGTAACAGCTGCCTTCTGGACGTTAATGATGCCCGTCTTGACTGTATAGCCGAACTTCTCCGCAGTATAGGTGTACTGGCCGTTGGGCAGCTGATAGCGCACCGTACCGGCGTCGGCTGTCCCCTCCATCACTTGGCCTTCCTGATTTTTCACGGTCAGCACCGCATCGGACGGAGTCATGGTCACCGTCACCGGGTAGACCCGCACCTCCAGCGCTACAGATTTTTCCACATCCGCTTTGCCCAAGGTGATCGTGCCGCTCTGGGGGGCATAGTCCTTGGCCTCCTGCGCCACCGTATAGGTGTACGTGCCGGGCTGCAGCTCCGTAAAGCGATAGACCCCCTCCTGCACGGAGGCAGCCGGGACACTCTGCCCCTCCTTCTCCATGGTCACAACGGCGTCGGCCGGGGTCACCGTCAGAGTGATGCTGTAGGCCGCCTGAGGGTCCTGCCATTTCAGGATGGGGAACCCGCCATTGACCGGCGGCTCCAGATCGCTCCGGAACGCTCCTCCCAGCTGAGCGGCAGCTTCTTTGAGCTGCTGCTCCGTCATTTTGGCGGCCTTGACATCCGAGGCGCCGCACGTCTCCAGATAGAAGCAGTTTTCCATGGTGCCGCTGATACCGTCTCGGATGGCACGGCTGCCGCCCTTGTCCACAGTCCCTGCGTTGTAGCAATTGCTAATTGTATTGGAATAGCCCACATGGCCGGCAATGCCGCCTGCCTTATAGGCCATGGGCACCTTCCCGGTATTATAGCAGCTGTCGATGGTGCCTTTGTTGTTATACCCCACAACACCGCCGAAATAGGCGTAGCTGGACGAGCCATGGCCGCGGACCAGATCCGCCTTATTATAGGAGAGCGATACCGTGCCGTCGTTCATGCCCACGACGCCGCCGATTCCGAAGTCCTTGGCCGTTTTCTGCGTCACCACGGCGCTTTCATTGGCGCAGGCCGTCACCGTGCCTGCGTTGCTGCCCACGATGCCGCCCACATAGCCGATGCCGTTCACCGCAGAGGCAGCTGCACTGACGCCGCTGACTATCCCTCGGTTTTCACCAGCCAGCAGTCCTATCTTCGTGTTTCCGGTCACATCCGCACCGGACAGCTTCACATCACTCACAGTCCCCTCGGCAGCAATCACGCCAAAAAGGCCCGCCTGACTGCCCTCTGTGATGAATAGCCCGGAAATCGTAAAGCCCGCACCGTTGAAGCTGCCGGCAAAGGGTTTGGCCTCGGTGCCGATGGGGGTCCAGAGATGGACCGGAGCCTCCTCCGGTGCATTGAGCTGAAGATCCGCCGTCAGCTGTGCGCTGATTTTTTCGCCTTGGTTCACGTGCTGGGCAAACCACGCCAGCTGTGCACCGGTGCCGATCTGATAGACGCCATCCACCTGCTGCGGCGCTTCGGCGGCAATATCCCCCTCCCAAACGTGGGAGACCTCCATGACCACCGGCTCGACCACATAGAGATTGTCCACAGTGATCTTACCGGAGACCTTCTTGAAGCCCGGCGCTTTCACCGTATAGGTATATTCCCCCTTGGGCAGATCATAACTGCCCTCGCTGTCGGCCGTCATGACGGTTCCGTCGCTGCTGAGAAGCGTCACTTCCGCCGCTTTGGCCGCCTCCTCCGGTGTGATGCGGAACCGCACCTTATAAGAGGGCAGCTTCGTCAGCCCCTGTGCAATGGGCAGCGCCGCCCCGTGGACCGTGAAGGCCACATCCACCGCCGGCGTATAGCCGAAGAGAGACGCACTGTAGGTATATGCCCCGTCCGGCAGCAGATAACTGCCATCGCTCTCGGGATCGATCACCTGAGTCCCCTGCTTGACAGTAATGACTGCCCCCTCCGGCATCTGGGGGAAGGTCACCGTCCACACCGGCGTCCACACTGCATAGAGATCTTTGTTGGCGCTCAGGGTGATCTTGTCGCCGTCACCATACACCACCGGACCCTTCTCGCTCTCCGCCCAGCCGGCAAAGCGATGTCCGGCATAGGTAAACGTGTTGGCCTCCAGCGCTGCCGTACCAAAGATCCCCTGCTCTTTCGTAGCCGGGGTGCCGTCATTGGCGTGGAACGTAACGGCATAGGGCATCTCAACGGCAAAGTCTTTCATCCACGCGCAGTCCTGATACTTTGCGCTGCCGACATCCTTATAGTATTCCAGCGTGACCACGTCGCCGCTGTTGACTTGCAGCGAGAAGGTCTTATAGTCAGCCATATTGCCGAAGAAGTCGCTTTTCTTGGGCTCTTTATACCCGCCGTTGAGGATCGTCCCGTTCTGGCTGATCCGCAAGAAATCACCGTACTCTTCCGATGACGTCTTATAGCTGAACGACAGTCTGGCCGCCTTCTGGAACGTCAGCGTCACACCGGATGTACTGTTGTCGATGCCGGCATTGGTGGATACCAGCGCCTCCCCGTCCTCCGTCGGGACCATGGGATGCTCTGCATCGTTTTTCACCTCAGCCACCCCGGCAAGGTTCTTGAAGAAGCTGTCTACCGAAGGGGCAGGTGCTGCCGCCTCCACGATCTTGAACGTATACACGACGGCCGGCACTTTGTCAGCGCCGCCGTACTCCCCGTTATTCATCGAGGGCCATGCGGGATCGCCCACCACGACCTTGATGGTGTCGCCCACGTGGACGGAGATCTTCTCTCCGCGCCGATAGCCCTGCTCCATCGGGTCATAGTTGGCCCCCTTATAAATGCGCACCTGGAAGTTCTTGTTGTATGCCGCAGGCACCAGCGACAGCTGGCCGTCGGTGACCCCGGCGCCCAGTGCAATTTCATAGTTCTTCTTATTGGCCGCAAACGTCCCCGACAGCTGCCCACCGGTGATGTCCACCGCCGTCAGCGTCTTGGTCGTATCCTTCTCAATGCTGCCCACATCCTTGCCGGAGTTCACCGTATACTGCACCCGGATCTCGTCTCCGTCTTTCAAGGTGCCCTTGGCCACACTGAAGGCCCCGGCGCTTTCATTGGCAAACCAGTCGTTGATGGAGATCAGCCAGCCGCAGCTGTAGATCCCCTCCGGAGCCGCCAAGCCGCCGATTTCGCTGATAAAGGCCCCGGGACCCTCCCAGCCCACAGTGGTCTCATCCGCGTCATGGATACAGCTGGCCATGGTGGAGTCGGCCTTGAGCGGCACCACTGTATCCACTCGTTTGCCCTTCCATGGCTCCGTCCCGTCTTTCCACACACCGTTGACTCCGGGACTGATCTGCGCATTGTTTTCCACAATCACGCGCACCGAGCCCAAGTCTGCGTCCACAGTCTGTGCAAAGACTGACACCGGCAGCATACTCACAAGCATGACCAGTGTCAGAAATACACTCAGCAGTCTTTTCCTCATCTGCTTCTCCTCCTCATCTTGATTTTATATAATAAATCGCAGCGTTTTATTTCTGCGCCTTTTCCGGAAAAAACGGCCTCATCGACATCTCTGCCGATGCGACCGCGTTTACGCACCAAGGGACGGAGTTTCTCCGGTACGCCGGCACAAACTCCGCTGTTGCACATCGTCGGTCTTCTGGCTCACGTTTTGGGAAGGGATCGCCGCCCTCCTGCGTCTGTATTCCGCCTTCCCAGGTGTCCCCAGTGACCGGATCGCTCCAAAAATACAAACTCCAACGTTTACAGCAACGGGAATGCTCCGGACTTCCACCGGATTTCCTAATCACCGCGCCTGACAGCGTTCTGTCAGTCTTGACGGGTGACACGATGTTGATTCAATTCTCACAACAGGGACAAAAAAAGCGCCCGGACCTCCGTCCGGGCGCAGCATTATGGCTTTCCTGCAAACATCCAGTGACGGTAGACGCTTCCAAACAGCTCCATGTGTCTGACTTAACCGCATGGCGGTATCACAGTGACCCACTCGTGGGGATTTTCACCCCGTTCCACTCCCGTAATCGGGGCAGAGCCGTTCTTCTCTATTGATTTGGTAGTTTATTATAGCACTATTTACCATAAGCAGTCAAGTTTTTCCAGATAGTATTTTCCAAAACCGACAAAAAAGAGAAATTACCAAAAAAAAGCACGGTATTTCTTTTGGTTTCGGTTCCCGTGGTAGCCATGGTCGCTCCGCTGCTTCCTACCTACCGATCGGGCCTACGCCGTCCGAAACTTCTTTGGCCGTGCATCCCCTCCTGTGAAAAAGCCCCTCCCGCCGTAGTCATGGCGGGAGGGGCTTTCCCATAGGTCTGTCAACCGTTGCCGGTAGGGATATAGGGGCGGATCGACATAGCCACGTTGGAAATGGGCATGGTCTGCAGCCAAATGCGGCCCGGCCTGTAAGGATCGTGTTGAAAAGTCCCTCGCCGCCAAAGAATTTATTTTTCAAGCCAGGCACCTGCTGGATCTCCATCTGAACCGTAGGGGTGAAACCCGCCACATTGCCGGTGTCCACCACGATCTGCTGCCCGGCCTGCAGCTCATACTCTACCAGTTCTCCATCGATTTCCACAAAGGCCGTACCGCTGCCGGACAGGCGCTGCATGATGAAGCCCTCGCCGCCAAACAAACCGGTCCCCAGTTTCTTATTAAAATGGATGGACAGCTGTACGCTGGTCTCCGCAGCCAGAAAAGCGCTCTTTTGCAGGATCATCTCCTGCCCCGGCCCAATGGTGATGGGCTTGATCTGTCCGGGAAAGCTGGAGCCGAAGGCGATCATCCCCCTGCCCTGCGCGGTATAAATATTCTGGAACATACTCTCACCGGAAAAGGCCCGGGAGAACATCTTGCCGAGGCCGCCGCCCCGCGTCTCCATATGCATATTAGGGCTCATCCAGACCATGGAACCGCTCTCGGTCATCATTTGCTCGCCGCTCTCCAGCTGGCAGATCACCACAGGAAACGAGCCGCCCTTGATTTCATAATACATCCGTGTTCCCTCCATTATTTGAATTTTGGATACGCCGTGGTTGCTTTGCTGGTTTTCCCCATTATACAAAAGGCCCCCTCCTCTGTAAAGAGAAACATCACCCACTTTTCCCTGCACTCTTGCAAGTACAGCCGCCATTGGATATAATGCCTGTGACCGGTCTTATTTCCCTGCGGCGCCGGGCTTTTTTCACCGGCATCGGCCGGACGCAAAAAAAGAGGCCGAACCGACGGGTTCAGCCTCTCTCTTCGCACTATTTTCGCTCAGCGCTGCACAAGATAATACCCGCCCGCCGTCAGGCGATCCCGGATCTCACGGATGTGGGTATGGTCCCTTGTCTCCAGCACCATGGTGACAATGCAGGCGCCCACATCGGAGTCGTTGGCCTCACGGGCATGGCTGACATTGACAATATTGGCACCGCTGTCTGCGATGATCTGCAGCAGCTGCAGCAGACTGCCGGGCTTATCACTGATCTTTGTGGTGATTTCCACCAGACGGCCGGACTTGGACAGCCCCTTGGTGATCACACGGGAGAGTGTGGTCACGTCCACATTGCCGCCGGACACCAGACAGACGGTTTTGCGCTTGGTGGTATCGATCTTTCCGAACATAGCGGCCGCCACCGTGGTGGCACCGGCGCCCTCGGCCACTGTCTTCTGCCCCTCCAGCAGCTGGAGCATGGCACAGGCGATCTCCTCCTCGCTGACCGTAACGATCTCATCGACATACTTCTCGCACAGCCGGAAGGTCAGGTCTCCCGGCCGCTTCACGGCGATCCCGTCAGCAATGGTGGCCACGCTGTTCAGCTCCATGGCCTGTCCGTTCAGGCGGGAGACATACATGGAAGCCGCCTCCGCTGCCTGCACGCCAATGATCCGGCAGCCGGGCTTGCACGTCTTGACGGCCAGCGCCACGCCGCTGATCAGCCCGCCGCCGCCGATGGGCACCACGATCTGCTCCACCTCCGGCAGCTGCTCCAAAATCTCCAGACCAATGGTGCCCTGTCCGGCGATCACATAGGGGTCGTTGAAGGGATGGGCAAAGGTGTATCCCTTCTCCTCCTGCAGCCGAGCGGCCTCCGCCGCCGCATCATCATAAACACCGGGCACCAACACCACATGGGCGCCGTAAGCACGGGTCGCTTCCACTTTGCTGATGGGCGCCCCGGCCGGCATACAGATCACGGCTTCGATGCCCAGCTTGGCCGCAGAGTAGGCGATCCCTTGGGCATGGTTGCCGGCAGAACAGGCAATCACACCGCGGGAGGCCTCTTCTTTTGACAAAGAGCACATCTTATTGTAGGCGCCGCGCAGCTTGAAAGCGCCGGTCATCTGCAGGTTTTCGGCCTTGATATAGACATTCTTTCCAATTTTCGGTGCCGGATCCAGCGGTGTTTTGCGGGCAATCCCCTCCAGAGTCTTCCGAGCCTCCTCAATCATCGCAAAATTGACCATGGTTTCTTTCTCCTTTACATCCACGCCACGCCGGCCGATGGCCCCGTGGTCTTGTATGCCCATCATAGTCTATTTTTTACCGCCGCACAATGCACAAATGTTACAATGTTTTTCTGTGGCGCACTAAACTTCCGAGCATCGTCCTCTGTATGTGGACACGTCGTCCTGCTTCCCTGCGCCATTTCTCACAGAGTGCCCACCATTCTCCCTTAATGTTATCTTAACTTATTCTTAATACGAAATCAGAAGATTCTAATACTTTTTTCACAGCGCTTGTGTCATACTGTGATTTGTGAAAATTTGCAATACGGAAGTGAGATATACTTATGTCAACCATAGGAAAGCAGCTTTCCTCTTCACAATTGATTCTCTTAGGCTTTGCCGGCGTCATTCTGACCGGAAGCCTTCTTTTGATGCTGCCCTTTGCCACACAGGACGGCTTGGGTGCATCTTTTTCCGATGCGCTGTTCACCGCCACATCCGCGGTGTGCGTCACCGGTCTTATTGTCCACGATACGGCCACATATTGGTCCATGTTCGGCCAGACGATCCTTCTGCTGCTCATTCAGATCGGCGGAATGGGCGTGGTCACCATCGCCGTGGCGCTGACCATCATCTCCGGACGCAAGATCGGTCTGAAATCCCGCAGCACAATGCAGGAGGCCATCTCTGCCCCACAGGTGGGCGGCATTGTCCGGCTTACCGGATTCATTATCAAAATCGTGGTGCTGATCGAGGGGATCGGTGCCCTTTTGATGTTCCCCTCGTTTGCCTTAGACTTTGGCTTTCTCAAAGGTCTGTGGTACAGCATTTTCCACTCCATTTCAGCCTTCTGCAATGCGGGCTTTGACCTGATGGGCGTTCATACGCCCTATTCCTCCCTCACCGCTTTCGTGAGCCATCCTCTCATCAATCTCGTCATCATGGCCCTCATCATCTGCGGTGGTCTGGGCTTCCTCACTTGGCACGACATTACCACACACCGCCTGCACCTGCGCCGCTATCGGATGCAGAGCAAGGTCATCCTCGTCACGACGGCCATTCTCCTCGTTCTGCCGGCTATCTACTTTTTCTTTGGAGAGTTTTCCGATCTATCGTTTGCAGAGCGTTTCTGGGCCTCCCTGTTCCAGTCGGTGACCCCTCGTACCGCCGGATTCAACACCGTGGATCTGACCACCCTCAGTGAAGTGGGACTGGCCGTCATCATCCTGCTCATGATCATCGGCGGCTCCCCCGGTTCCACGGCCGGCGGTATGAAAACCACCACTCTTGCCGTGATGCTCTCCTCGGCGCTGTCGGTATTCCGGCGCAAGGAACACACCCATTTCTTCGGCCGGCGCATCAGCGATGAGGTGACACGGGAAGCCGGCACCCTGCTGACTATGTACCTCCTGCTCTTTCTGGCAGGCGGGTTTGTGATCAGCCGTGTGGAGGGACTTCCCCTGCTGGCCTGTCTCTTTGAAACCGCATCGGCCATCGGTACTGTGGGCCTGTCGGTAGGCATCACCCCGGAACTGGGTATGGTCTCCCGGGGAATCCTGATCGCCCTGATGTATTTCGGACGCGTGGGCGGGCTGACACTGATTTTTGCCGCCATGGCCCCGCGCCAGCGCATAACCGCAAAACTACCCCAAGAAAAAATGACCGTAGGATAAGGAGTTACTCATGAAATCTGTTTTAATTATCGGTTTGGGCCGGTTCGGCCGCCATATTGCCTCGAAGCTGAATGAACTGAACCATCAGGTGATGGCTGTAGATATCAATGAGGAGCGGGTAGATGCCGTCCTGCCCTATGTGACCAACGCGCAGATCGGCGACAGCACCAACGAGGATTTTCTCTCCTCGCTGGGTATCGGCAATTTTGATATCTGCATTGTGGCTATCGGCGACAATTTCCAGAACTCTCTGGAAACCGCCTCTCTTCTCAAGGAGTTGGGCGCCAAAACCGTCATCGCCCGTGCTGCCACCGATGTGCAGGAAAAATTCCTGCTCCGCAACGGCGCCGATGAGGTGGTCTATCCGGAAAAACAGCTGGCCAACTGGACAGCGATCCGCTGTACCTCACAGCATATCCTCGACTATATTGAGCTGGACGGCGAGTACTCCATTTTCGAGCTGGCCACCCCGGAGACTTGGGTCGGCAAGACCATTTTGCAGGTAGATATCCGCCGCAAGTTTGACATCAACATTCTGGGCATCCGGGAGGAGGGGCGTCTGCATATGCACATCTCCCCCGATACTGTTCTGCCCGCCAACTCCTCTTTGCTGGTGGTCGGTCACCCCAAGTCGGTCCAGTGGTGTTTCCACATTTAAGGAAGCCTCCCGTGGAAAAATCACGTCCGTTATAACATTCCCGGACTTCCTGCACCGCAAGATTCCACATAAGGAGGGGATACACCATGTCGAACACGACGCCGGGGCAGCTGCGCATTTTTTTCAGCTATGCGGAAAACGCAGGTGAAACCCGCGCCATGCTGCAAGCCGCCCAGCTCCAGCAGAAATGCGGCCGGCGGGTGGCTGTGGCCGCCCTTCCCGCCGCTATCGATGCTGCGACAGCCCACCTGGCCGATGGGTTTGTCCGGCTGCCCTGCCGCAACGCAGCAGCCCAGCCGGAGCTGGATCTGGACCAGATCCTGGCCGAAAAGCCGGATCTGGTCGTCATTGCTCAGCTGGCGCACACCAATCCGGAGGGCTTTTGCCACCGCCGCCGCTATCAGGACATTCAAGAGATCCTGCATCAGGGAATCGACGTCTATACCACCGCCTCCGTCAGCTGCATCGAGAGCCTGCACGACACAGTGGCCGCCATCACGGGTCTGTCCACCGCCGACCGCATCCCCGACTCCGTTTTTGACAACGCCCATCAGGTAACCTTTATCGATGAAGAGCCGCCGCTGGTGTCGGCGGCGCCGTATCCTTTAACACAGGCGCAGCTGACTGCTCTGCGGGAGATCGCTCTGCGCCGCTGTGCCGACCGCCTGCGTCTTCTGTCCGATCGTCTGAGCGGCAGCTTTCACACCGGCGAACACATTCTGGTGTGCCTGTCCTCCTCCCCATCCAACGCAAAAATCATACGTACAGCCGCCAAGATGGCCAGCGCTTTCCACAGCCGCTTCACAGCACTTTTTGTTGAAACGCCCTATGCCCCGGCTCCTTCGCCGGAGGATCGTCGGCGTCTGCAGCAGCATCAGCGCCTTGCCGAGGAATTGGGTGCTGCCATCGAGATGGTCACGGGCGAGAATGTAGCGGTGCAGATTGCGGAATTTGCCCGGCTCTCCGGCGTCACCAAAATCGTTCTGGGCCGCAGTGCAGCGGCGCGCCGCCACCCCCTTGAAAAGCCCCCCCTCACCGAACAGCTCCTGTCCTTCGTTCCGGAGCTGGATATCCACATTATCCCCGACCACAGTGCGGAAAACGGATACCGTCCCCGCCGAAAAACGCCCAGCCGTGCCCGCAGCATTTTTGTCAACACCAGCAAAAGCCTGCTGATCCTCTTGGGCACCACGGTGTTGAGCCAGATGTTTTACCATCTGGGCTTTACGGAAGCCAATATCATCATGCTCTACATTCTGGGGGTGCTGCTCACCTCGGTGGCCACCTCCCAGCGGGTCTACAGTCTCGTTTCCTCCGTGGCCAGCGTGTGCATCTTCAATTTTCTCTTCACAGTGCCCCGCTTTTCTTTCTCCGCCTATGAAACCGGGTATCCCGTGACCTTTGCCGTCATGTTTATGACCGCCTATATCACCGGTACGTTCGCCATCCGATACAAAGAGCAGGCCGGGCAGTCCGCCAAAATCGCCTATCGCACCGGCATCCTCTTTGAAACGGATCAGCTGTTGAGTAAAGCTCAGGACAAAAACGAGATTCTCCATGCAGCGGCCGGGCAGATCACCAAGCTGCTGCAGCGAAATATCGTCATCTTTGAAAATAGAGACGGGCAGCTCTCGCCGCCGCAGTTTTTCCCCATCACCGGGGATGACGAGACCGCTCTCTCTTCTCAGGAACTGGAGGCCGCCACGTGGACACTGCTCCATAACCATGCCGCCGGTGCCACCACGGAGACACTCTGTGAGGTGCGCTATCTCTATCTGGCCCTGCGGGTGGATCAGCGTGTCTACGGCGTGGTAGGAATCGATGTCGGGTCCAGTCCGCTGGACCCCTCGGAGCACAGCATCCTTCTGTCTATGTTGGGCGAGTGTGCTCTGGCTCTGGAGAATGAAAAGAACGCCCGGGAAAAGGAAGCGGCCGCCGTGCTGGCCGAGAGTGAACAGCTGCGGGCCAATCTCCTGCGGACCATCTCCCATGATCTGCGTACGCCGCTCACCTCCATCTCCGGCAACGCCAGCAATCTTTTGAGCAACAGCGCCCAGTTTGATGAGGCCACCCGCCAGCAGATCTATACCGACATTTACGAGGATTCCCTGTGGCTCATCAATCTGGTGGAGAACCTTCTCTCCGCTACCCGCATTGAGGAGGGACGCATGACGCTCCACACCTCCACGGAGCTGCTGGAGGATATTGTGGAGGCGGCCGTCAGCCACAGCCGCCGCAAGGCACAGCACCACCTCATCTCCACCGTCTGTCAGGACGAACTGCTGCTGGTGCGGGCCGATGCACGGCTCATTGTGCAGGTGCTGGTCAATCTGATCGACAACGCCATCAAATATACGCCCCCCGGCTCCTCCATCCGCATTGCCACCTGCAAGCAGGGCCGCATGGCCCATATCGAGGTGGCCGATGACGGCCCCGGCATCCCGCCGGAGGATCGGGAAAAAATCTTTGAAAAGTTCTACTGCGGCGCCCATCCCATCGCAGACAACCGCCGCAGCATCGGTTTGGGACTCTATCTATGCCGCGCCATTGTGGAGGCCCATGGCGGTACCATTTCGGTAAGCGATCACCTGCCCCATGGCACGGTGTTCCGCTTTACACTTCCCTGTCAGGAGGTCACTTTGCATGAGTAAATTTCACATTTTAGTGGTGGAAGACGACGCCCCCGTGCGTAACCTGATCGCCACCACGCTGAAGGCCCACGACTACGGCTATCTGACCGCCGTCACCGGCCAGGAGGCCGTCATGGCCGCCGCCTCCCACAACCCTGATGCCATCCTTCTGGATCTGGGGCTGCCGGACATGGACGGGGTGGAGGTGATCCGCCGCATCCGCAGCTGGTCCAATGTCCCCATCATCGTCATCAGCGCCCGCAGCGAGGACAATGACAAAATCGACGCTCTGGATGCCGGCGCCGACGACTATCTCACCAAGCCCTTCTCCGTGGAGGAGCTGCTGGCCCGTCTGCGGGTGATCCAGCGGCGGCTGAATCTTTTGGAGGATCAGTCCCCCCATGCCATCTTCATCAACGGTCAGCTGAAAATCGACTACGCCGCCGGCTGTGTCTACCTTGGCGGCAAGGAGATCCACCTGACCCCCATTGAATATAAGCTCCTGTGCCTTCTGGCCCGGAACATCGGCAAGGTACTGACCCACCGCTTCATCACCCAGAGTGTGTGGGGCGCCAGTTGGGAAAATGATGTCGGCTCCCTGCGGGTCTTTATGGCTACGCTGCGCAAAAAACTGGAGACCGGCCCCGCTTCCCCCCGCTATATCCAGACCCATGTGGGCGTGGGCTATCGCATGGTGCGTGTAGAGTAACGGCTGATCGCCGGCGGAGAAGGACAGCCTTCTCCGCTTTTTTGCCGTTTTTTTCCGGAAACCACGCGATTCGACACCTTCCCGCCCCGGTATACTTGACAGACGCCGGAAAGGCTCCTATAATAGATAGTTGAAAACAGGGGAGCTCCCATGGTAGCTGAGAGGCGGATGATCCGCGACCCTTCACCTGATCTGGGTAATGCCAGCGTAGGTAACATAGGACACGTATACGGGGTGTCGACTTACCGCTCTGCTGGAGATCCGGCAGGGCATTTCTTTTTTATATTTTTAGGAGGTTGTACTATGCAAGCAAGCGTTGCCATTCAAGTTCTGCCCGCGGCAGAAAACGACGAGGAACTGGTCCGTATCGTTGACGAGGTCATCGACTACATCAAGAGCACGGGGCTCAACTACTACGTCGGCCCCTTTGAGACCACCATCGAGGGCGAGAGCTATGACCAGCTGATGGACATTGTGAAGGAGTGCCAGCACGTGGCACTGCGTGCCGGTGCCCCCAAGGTGGCCGCCTATGTAAAGGTCGTTTATGAGCCGGAAGGAGAGATCCTGACCATTGACAAGAAAGTTACAAAGCACCACCAGAGCTAAGGCGCCGGCCATTGTGGCCGTGGCAGTCCTGCTGCTGGTGTGGGAGCTGGCCTCCCGGAGTGGTCTGGTGCCCCGCTATATGCTGCCCTCCCCCGTGGACGTAGGGAAGGCTTTCGTGCACGATCTGCCCACACTGGGCGGTCACTTGCTGGTCACGCTGCAGGAGGCCTTTTACGGTCTCTTCCTCGGCGTTGCCATTGGGTTTTTGTTCGCCGTGGTCATGGACGCCTTTGACGTATTATATCGCGCGTTCTACCCCATTCTGGTCATCTCCCAAACCATCCCTACCGTGGCCATTGCCCCGCTTTTGGTGCTGTGGTTCGGCTACGAAATGACGCCCAAGATCATCCTCATCGTGCTGGTAACATTCTTCCCTGTCACGGTGGGCCTGCTGGACGGATTCCGTGCCGTGGACCGGGATGCCGTGGGACTGCTGCGCTCCATGGGCGCCAGTAAATGGCAGATCTTCCGCTATCTCAAATGCCCCTCCGCCCTGCCCCAGCTTTTCTCCGGACTGCGGATCGCCGCCGCCTACTCGGTGGTGGGCGCTGTCATCAGTGAATGGCTGGGCGGTTTTCAGGGGCTGGGTGTGTACATGACCCGAGTGAAGAAGGCCTTCGCCTTCGATAAAATGTTCGCTGTCATCTTCCTGATCTCCGCCGTTTCTCTGGTGCTGATGGCACTGGTGGATCTGGCCGAGCGGAAGTCCATGCCCTATCGTCATCTCCAAAAGGAGCAAAAATCAAACTAAGGAGAATTGCTATGAATCTTTTCAAACGCATCAGCGCCTTGGCCCTGGCCTTGGTACTGGCTCTGTCTCTGGTCGCCTGCGGCGGCACAAAGAAGGATCCGGCCGCCGATGGCCAGCTGGAAAAGGTCACCTTCGTTCTGGACTGGGCCCCCAACACGAACCACACCGGTCTCTACGTGGCTCAGGAAAAGGGCTACTTCAAAGACGCCGGTCTGGAGGTAGAGATCGTCCAGCCGCCTGAGGACGGCGCCGAGATGATGGTCGCCTCCGGCCGGGCTCAGTTCGGTGTCAGCTTTCAGGACTACCTGGCCGCGGCCTACACCGGCGACACCCCGCTGGACATCTCCGCTGTAGCCGCCATTCTTCAGCACAACACCTCTGGCATCGTCTCGCGCAAGGGCGAGGGCATGGACACCCCCAAGGGACTGGAGGGCCACAAGTACGCCACGTGGGATCAGCCAGTTGAAAAGGCAACCCTGCGTCAGGTAGTTGAGAAGGACGGCGGCGACTTCAGCAAAGTAGAGATGATCCCCTCCACCGTTACGGATGAGGTTTCCGCACTGCAGAGCAAGTCCGTGGATGCCATCTGGATTTACTACGGTTGGGCCGGTATCGCCTGCCAGGTGGCCGGCTTGGAGACCGATTACTTCATGTTCAAGGACATCGATCCCGTCTTCGATTTCTATACCCCCATCGTGATCGGCAATAACCAGTATCTGGCCGAGCACCCCGACACGGCCAAGGCCTTTATGGCCGCCCTGTCCCGTGGATATCAGGATGCCGCCGCCGATCCGGAGGGTGCCGCTCAGATCCTGCTCAACGCCTGCCCCGAGCTGAAGGACAGTGCTAACCTCATTGTGGAGAGCCAGAAGTATCTGTCCAAGGAGTACATCTCCGACGCCGCACGGTGGGGTGAGATCGACGCCGGCCGCTGGGGTCGCTTCTTCACTTGGCTCAATGACAACAACCTCGTGGAGACGCCGCTCGAGCCCACAGCCGGCTTCACCAACGACTTCCTGCCCACCGCCTGATGGAAAAACTGGAAGTTCGCAATGTCAGCAAATCCTTTGACGGGAAACTGATTCTGGACGACGTATCCCTTACACTGCGTGAAGGAGAACTGGTCTGTCTTTTGGGCGTCAGCGGCGGCGGCAAGACCACGCTGTTCAACATCATCTCCGGACTGCTTCTCCCCGATGCAGGCCACGTCTTTCTCGACGGGGAAGATGTGACCGGTAAACCCGGGCGCATCAGCTATATGCTGCAAAAGGATCTGCTGTTCCCCTATCGCACCATCGAGGATAACGTGGCCCTGCCCCTGCAGCTGCGGGGTGTAAAAAAACGAGAGGCCCGGGTACAGGCCAGAAAGCTCTTTGCCGAGTTTGGATTGGCGGGCACGGAAAAACTGTGGCCTGCACAGCTCTCCGGGGGTATGCGACAGAGGGTTGCGCTGCTGCGCACCTATCTCTTTTCCCAGAATGTTGCCTTGCTGGACGAGCCTTTTTCAGCGCTGGACACGCTGACGAAGGCCTCTGTCCATCGGTGGTATCTGGACGTGATGGAGCGGATCAAACTCTCCACACTCTTCATTACCCACGATATTGACGAGGCCATTCTGCTCTCCGACCGTGTCTACCTTCTCACCGACGGACACACCGGCCCCCCGATGGAGATCAAGGAGCCCAAGCCGCGGCGGGAGGACTTCTCCCTGAGTCCTGCCTTTTTGGCGTACAAAAAGGAGATCCTCTCCCAACTATAACCTGTCGTTTCAAGCAAAAAAACACCGAAGAGAGCGTTGGCTCTCTTCGGTATTTTTATTTCTTTTACATGGTTTCGTGGAACGTGCGCTTGATGACCTCCCACTGCTGTTCCCGTGTGAGGCGGTTGAAATTCACCGCATATCCGGACACCCGAATGGTCAGCGTGGGATACTGCTCCGGGTGCTCCATGGCATCCATCAGGACCTGCCGGTCCATCACATTGACATTCAGGTGGTGTGCCCCCTGCACGAAGTAGCCGTCCAGAATGGACACCAAGTTGTTTACCCGCTCCTCACCGCTCTTGCCCAAAGCGTGGGGCACAATGGAAAAAGTATTGGAGACGCCGTCCTGACACACGGAGCGATAGGGGATCTTGGCCACGGAGTTGAGACTGGCCAGTGCGCCGTTCTCGTCCCGCCCGTGCATAGGATTGGCGCCGGGGGCAAAGGGCTCGCCCGCCTTACGGCCGTCCGGCGTGGTCCCGGTCTTTTTGCCGTACATCACGTTACTGGTAATGGTCAGCGCAGACAGCGTGTGGATGGCCCCACGGTACAGCGGGTGCTTTTTCAGTTCTGCGGAGAAATAGGACACGATCTCCACCGCAATATCGTCCACACGGTCATCGTCGTTTCCGTACTTAGGAAAATCCCCCTCCACCGCAAAATCCACGGCAATCCCCTGCTCGTTGCGCACCGGCCGAACGTTGGCAAACTTAATGGCCGACAGGGAGTCGGCGGCAATGGACAGCCCTGCCACGCCAAAGGCGGCCAGCCGCTCTACCAGCGTATCGTGGAGGGCCATCTGGCTGGCCTCGTAGGCGTACTTGTCGTGCATATAGTGGATGATGTTGATGGTATCCACGTAGAGCTCTGCTACATAGGCCAGTACCTTTTTATAGTTGGCCAGCACTTTGTCGTATACCAGTACGTCGTCCTCATCGCGGGCGATCCCGGGCACCACCAGCTTGCCTGCACGCTCATCCACGCCGCCGTTGATGGCATAGAGCAGGCTCTTGGCCAGATTGGCACGGGCGCCGAAGAACTGCATCTGCTTGCCCACGGCCATGGCAGAGACACAGCAGGAAATGCAGTAGTCGTCGCCGTACAGCGGACGCATGATATCATCGTTCTCATACTGGATGGAGTCCGTGTCGATGCTCATTTTGGCGCAGTACGCTTTGAAGTCCCGGGGCAGGCTTTGGCTCCACAGCACCGTCATATTCGGTTCGGGGGCAGTGCCCAGATTGGTCAGCGTGTGCAGATAGCGGAAGGTGGTCCGGGTCACCAAAGTCCGCCCGTCAGCACCCATTCCGCCCAGCGCCTCGGTGATCCAGGTGGGATCTCCGCCGAAGAGCTCGTTGTACTCCGGGGTCCGCAGGTGCCGCACCAGACGGAGCTTGATGATGAACTGATCGATGAGCTCCTGTGCCTGCGCCTCATCCAGCACACCGCGGTCCAGATCGCGCTGAATGTAAATATCCAAGAAGGTAGCGGTCCGCCCCAGCGAGGTTGCGGCGCCGTTGTTCTCCTTCACGCCGGCCAGATAGGCCAGATAGAGGTTCTGCACGGCCTGCTGTGCACTCTCCGCAGGTTTTGTGACGTCGCAGCCGTACCGGGCAGCCATGGACGCCACCTCCTGCAGCGCCCGGATCTGGGTCTGCACTTCCTCCCGCAGACGGATCCGCTCATCGGTCATGGGGCCGTCCAGCATCTCCAGATCCTTTTTCTTTTCCTCGATCAGGAAATCGGTACCGTAGAGAGGTACACGGCGATAGTCACCCACAATGCGGCCGCGGCCATAGGCATCCGGCAGTCCGGTGAGCAGCCCCACCGACCGGGCCACACGGGTCCGCTGGGGATAGGCGTCGAAAACGCCGTCGTTGTGTGTCTTGCGATATTGGCGGAAGTGGCGCTCCACCTCCTCATCCAGTGTGTAGCCATACTGCTCCAACGCAGACTCCGCCGTACGCATTCCGCCGTACAGATTCACGATCCGTTTGAGTGGGGCATCGGTCTGCAGTCCCACGATCACCTCGTTGTCCCGGTCCACATAGCCGGGTGCAAAGTGATCGATCCCGGAAACCACTTTCGTCTCCACGTCAATGATGCCCTTCTTCAGTTCCTCCAGAACAAGGTCGTGGGCCTTCTCCCACACCTTGTCGGTGCGTTGGGTAGTACCCGCCAAAAAGGACTCGTCCCCCTCATAGGGCGTATAGTTCTTCTGAATGAAGTTGCGTACATTCACCAGATGCCGCCATTCACCCGTCCGAAATCCCTGCCATGCCGTGCAATGCATATCCATACTCATGGTATTTTCCTCCTTTGTGATCCTTCCATCTATGCTCGATCCACCATTGTGGTCATCGCTCCTGCAGCTCCCGATCAAACCGTTTCTGCCATGTTTCTATGTCCTGCGCTGACAGCGGCGGCACCCCTTGCAGAGGATAGGGAATCCCCAGAGCCTCATATTTCCCCACGCCCAGTGTGTGATAGGGCAGCAGCTCCACCTTTTCCACATGGCGAAGCGTCTTGATATACGCCTGCAGCGCCCGAAGATGTTCCTCCCCGTTGGTAAGCCCCGGCACCACCACATGGCGGATCCACAGCGGCTTCCCCATGCGCTGCGCCGTCTCCAAGAAACGCAGTGACTCCGTTGGTTCCTGTCCGGTCACGAGCCGATAGCCCTCCTCCGTTATGTGTTTCACGTCAAAGAGCACCAGATCGGTCTGGGCCAGAATCTCTTCGTATCCCCCGATGCCACAGCCCGCCGTGTCCAGACAGACATGGATCCCCGCCGCACGGCACAGCGGCAGGACCTCCAGCAGGAACTCTCGCTGCAGCAGCGGCTCCCCTCCGGAAAACGTCACGCCGCCGGTCCGGCCATAGTACGGCCGAAAGCGACTCAACCGCCCCACCAGTTCCTCCGCCGACATCTGCCGGGCCTGCGGCCCCGCCTGCTCCCATGTATCGGGGTTGTGGCAGTAGCGGCACCGCAGACGACACCCCTGTAAAAAGACAACGCTGCGAATCCCCGGACCGTCTACCAGTCCCATGGACTCAATGGAGTGAACCCATCCTTGATGCACGCTTCTTCCCCCCTGATAAAAGAAAAAAACCGGCAATCTGGGTGCTGTTCGCCCAGACGGTCGGCTTCTACGATCATACTTCATGTGGTTTTGCTCCACGGTTCCGTCAGTCATATGATCTCGATGGATTAAGAATACTATAGGGGAATGACTTTTGTCAACTATGCAAAAGTCATAATTTTAGGCGCACTTTCCATGCAGAATCGACAAAGGCCACCGCTGCGGTCATACAGCCCCCTGCTGCATCTCCCGTCGGACCCACGCCATCAGCAGCCGAACGATGCCCTCCTGCTGCTCCTCCGTTAAGGCTACCCCCCGTGGAATCCGATACCACTTTTCCAGACAGCCACGGCAGCAGCAGGCGCAGGCATGCTGCGCCACGAAAACCGGATGGCCTCGCATAGGCGTCTGCCGCCCATCATTGGGGATCTCTGCCGGCGCCAGACGCTGCTGTACAAAGTCCCGCGCGTGCTGCCGGATCACCTCCGGCCCCTTTGTTACCGCATAGCTCCGCTCCTTTTCCGACAGGTGAAACTTCGCACGAAAGGTTGATTTTTGCAGCCGCTCCAATGCCTCCTTCGTTGTCATGTCCGTCCTTTCCTCCTCTCACGTTTCCCCCAGACCTCTCAGGAAACAGTGTACGGTACCGAAAGCGTCCCGGTACCGGATTGTCTGATTCCCTGCCCACAATTCGGTATACACGCCGTGGCCAGGATATCCTCCGCCGGCGTCAAAACCTATTCTCAGCCCATCTGCCGTGCTGCAGCCATTGGAGCTTCTCTGTCACTCTCCTTCCCGCTCCCGATGGCGGTAGGACAGCGGACTCTCCCCCATCTCCCGCTTGAACGCCCGGGAAAAGTACAGCGGGTCCTCATACCCCACAGACGCCGCCACCGCACTCACGGAGAGGTCGCTCTGGCGCAGCAGCTGACAGGCCCGATGGATCCGAAAGCGGGTCAGGTAGGTGCTGGGAGACATCCCCAGCTCCCGCCGGAAAACGCGGTAGAGATGGCTGCGGCTGACTCCCACCTGCCGGGCAGCCTCTTCGATGCCAATGGGCCGGGAATAATTCTGCCGTAGGAACAGCGCTCCTTGACGGGCGTAGTCGGCCGAGACCTCTCTGCCCGCCTGCCCTGCCCGCTCCATCAAGAGCCCCAGCGCCACCTGCAAGTAGCCGGCCATGCGTACAGCCGCCGGCCAGTCATTCCCCCGCGCCCGGTAGATCTCCAGCAAAAGCCGCCGCAGCTCCTCCCCTGCACGGGGATGGCATACCGGCCGCTCTTCCGTAAAGGGCGTCCGGCCCAGCATCGGCCCGGCTCCTGCCCCGGAAAAACCCACCCAACAGTATTCCCACGGGTCCTCCTCGTCAGCATAATAGTAGATGGGTACATCCGGCGGCGCCAAAAAGCAGTCTCCGGCACAGAGCACAAAAGTCCTGTTCCCTGTCTCGTAGTATCCCCGGCCGGAAAGGATGTAGTGGAGCAGATAGTGATCCCGCACTCCCGGCCCCCATCCATAGCCCGGCGGACATTTTTGGAAACCTGCATTATAAACGCTCAGTGAAAGTTCCCCCTGCGGCAGTGCCTTAAAGGAGTGCTTGAACGCCTGCTCCATAATCCCGCCTCCCTCGCTTGTCACGTCTCTTTTCAGCATACACGACTTTTTGACAAAGTGCAACAAAAATCTATATAGGAAGAACAAAAAACAATGGCATATTTCCCTGCAAACTGATAGTGTAAGAAGTAAATGGGAGGTAATATTCCCTCTCCTTTTCCCCATGTTTTATGAAATACGACCGGACCACAGGACCGGAAAGGAGCCGTCATGATGGAAGTAAATCAGGCAATTATGGATCTGGTGGACTACGCCCTGCGCACCGGGCTGATCGAGCCGGAGGATCGCATCTGGGCGGTCAACCGCCTTTTGGATGCGCTGCGTCTGTCCGATTGGATGGAACCTGCCGCAGCACAGGAGCGCCCCTTGGAGGAGATCTTGAAGGATCTGGTGGATGCCGCCGTGGCGCAGGGTCTTGTGGAGGACGATACCACCAGCCGTGACCTCTTTGACACGGAGCTGATGGGACGGCTGACGCCCCGGCCCTCACAGGTGCGCCGTACCTTCTTTGAAAAATATGCCCAGTCGCCGGTGCTGGCCACCGATTGGTACTACCGCCTCAGTCAGGATACCGACTATATCCGCCGCTATCGGATCCGTCGGGATCAGAAGTGGGTCACCGATACCCCCTATGGTCAGTTGGACATCACCATCAACCTCTCCAAGCCGGAGAAGGACCCCCGTGCCATCGCCGCGGCCAAGTCCGCCCCCCAGAGCGGCTATCCCAAATGCCAGCTGTGCGCGGAGAATGAGGGCTACGCCGGGCGCCTGAACCACCCGGCACGGCAAAACCATCGGGTGATCCCGGTGACCATTGACGGACAGGACTGGTTCTTCCAGTACAGCCCCTATGTCTACTACAATGAGCACTGCATCGTTTTCAACGGTCAGCACGTCCCTATGAAGATCAACCGCTCCACCTTCCGCAAGCAGTTGGACTTTATCAAGCAGTTCCCCCATTACTTTGTGGGCTCCAACGCCGATCTCCCCATTGTGGGCGGCTCCATCCTGAGCCACGACCACTTTCAGGGCGGCCGCTATACCTTTGCTATGGAGCGTGCCCCCATCGAGCGGGTGGTCTCTATCCCTGGCTTCGACGATGTAGAGGCCGGTATTGTCAAGTGGCCCATGTCCGTCATCCGCCTGCGCTGTGCAAACGACGATCATCTCATCGACTGCGCTGATAAGATCCTCACCGCATGGCGCAGCTACACGGATGCCGAGGCCGGCATTTACGCCTATACCGGCGACGAGCCCCATAACACCATCACCCCCATCGCCCGGATGCGTGACGGCCAGTTTGAGCTGGATCTGGTACTGCGCAACAACCGCACCAACGAAGAATATCCTCTGGGCATCTATCATCCCCACCAGGAGCTGCACCACATCAAGAAGGAGAACATCGGTCTTATCGAGGTCATGGGGCTGGCCGTACTTCCCGCCCGCCTCAAGACGGAGCTCTCCGATCTGGCCGAGGCGATTTTAGACGGCCGTGACCTCCGCAGCGACGAAGTCCTTGCCAAGCACGCCGACTGGGCGGAGGAGCTGATGCGCTGCCACATTTTCTCCCGTGAAAATGTCATGACCATCTTGCAGGACGAGGTAGGCAAGGTCTTTGCCACCGTTTTGGAACACGCCGGTGTCTACAAGTGCACCGAAGAGGGGCGCACCGCCTTTCTTCGTTTCATCGCCTCGCTGGCATAATCTTTTTTTCACCTATAAAGGGGCTGTCCTTTCGGACGGCCCCTTTTTTCTTTCGTCTAAAAAATAAACTGCGGCAGAAAGGAATCCTTCTGCCGCAGTTTGCTATATCGCTGATTTCTCTTGAAGAATGCAGGTTAGATCTCGTACCAGCGGATCTCGTTGGCTGCCAGATTCAGATCGAAGCTGGAGCCGTCGCCCTTGTAGACGGTGGTGCTCTGGGGCTCGTAGGTGTTGTTGACCACACAGTACTTGCCGTTCTTTACGTAGGCATGGACCTCCACGTTAAAGTTGGAGGAGAACCAGTGGTGCAGCATCTCCTCACTGTGGGTCGCCCACAGGATGGCACGATGCAGCAGGCGGTTGTTCTCGAAGGTGTAGGGCAGGCCAGAAATATACACGCTGCGGCCGGTGCCGTAATCGTTGGCCGCCATCTGCACTTCCTTATCACGCTGCACCAGAACTTCCGTCCCCTCCAGCGCATAGATGCTCTTCTTGCCCTCGCCGAAATCGACCGGCTTGGTTGCATCCTGAAGGATGAAGTGATCGGGATGCTCCTCCCAGTTGTACTTATCATAGTTCAGCGTCAGACCGGTCTCCTTCTCCACACCCAGAGCAGCGGCCAGCTGCAGATAGCGGCCCTGATACTGATGACCGGAGGGCTCACCCACACCGATGAAGCCGCCGCCGTTGTAGATGAACTTGCGGACCAGTGCGGAGATCTGAGGATCTTCCCAGACGTCACCGCCGGTATGGGCGGTATCGCCATCACCCACGTTGATGATGACGTCGATGGAGTCCAGCAGCTCCGGATCTGCCTTCAGGTCGTCAAAGCTGATGAACTTTACATCAAAGGGCGCACCGGACAGTGCCTCAATGACGCCGGCATAGGAGTAGTTCTGCTTCTGATAGAGGGCATGGTGCACCATATGGCAGCCCCAGGAGCGGCACTTGCCCCAGCTGTTGAGGACAGCCACCGTCTTGACGCAGTACGGCGTGGTGCCCTTGATGTTCTCATAGAGGACGCGGAATTCCTTGCACACGCTCTCGATATAATCGATAAACTCGGGGAACTGGCAGGCCAGCTTCAGATAGCCGCCGTAGCCGATGCGGTCAATCGGCTTGCGCAGGATGGCCCGGCGCGCCGTGACCCAGTTTTCCTTTCCCTCACGGACGGGATCGCCGCCCTCGTGGAACGTGTCGGGGAAGAAATAGGGCAGGAACCGTCCCTCGGTATACTTCACACCGGGAATGTCGGAGATCAGACGCAGCGTGCAGCCATTGCCTACAGAACCCACCACGGCATCCAGACCGATGCTCTGGAATTCCTCCATGTACGGCTCTGTACCGATGAAGTGATCGCCCAAGAACATCATGGCTTCTTTCCCCAGCTCGTGGGTGATGTCCACCATCTCCTTGGCAAGGGCCGCCACCTCGCGGCGCTGGAAGGCCATAAAGTCCTTGAACTCCTTGGAAGGAGAGCGATACTGGTTGTTGTAATAGCCCTGATCGATGATGAACTCGGGGCGGAATTTATAGCCCACCTCACGCTCGAACTGTTCCAGAATGTAGGGGGACACAGAGGCGGAGTAGCCATACCAGTCCACGTACTTCTCTCGCTTTAGCTCATCAAAAACCAGAGTGAACTGATGGAAGAACGTGGTGTAGCGGATCACATTCACATAGGGGTGGTCGGCAATAAACTTGCGCAGACGCTCCATGGTAAACTTCCGGGTCTTGGGCTGGCGCACATCGAACGTGATCTGATGCTCAAAATCCTTCCAGTCATTGGTCACGGCGTTGTACATATGGACCGGGTCCCAGATGAGATAGGCCAAGAAGCTGACGGTGTACTCGTGGAAGTCCTCCGGAGCATCGATGACCACACAGCCGGTGGCCTCCTCCCAGCGCCATGCATCGCTCGCGATGGGCTGGCCGGTAGTACGGTCCACCACTTCCCACCAGCGCTTGATGTCATCACGGGTATTGACCTCCATCAGTTCCGTGCTGATCCCCTTCATAAGCGGGATGGACAGTGCGCCGCCGGTGGCGGTGTGGAAGGCCGTCATGATGTAGCACTGCTGTACCTCATCGGGATTCGCCTTTGCCCAAGCGTTGTCCTTGCGGGTGGTATAATAGGTGGAGTAGACCTTGGCGTCCACATCTTTCAGCGCCTCGGGATAGTCTGTACCGTCACAGTCACGGATGGCGTCTGCCCCCCAGCGCTTCAAAAGTTCCAGTGTCTCGGGCACGACGTCCACATCGGTAGGAATCGTTACGCGGCCTTTGTTGATATCACTCATGTGCGTTTTCTCCTAATTTTAAAGAATGGCGGATTATCGTTTGGGTTCTTCGTAAATTTTATTGTAGAACAGCAAAGCGGTCAAAAGCAGGATCAGACCCACGATCATGAGACCCAATCCGGCCAGCTGTCCCGTCATCTTCCATCCGAAGATGATCAGGGCCAGCCCAGCCACGAAGCATACGGCCATCAGGATGGCACGCAGGCCCATATGTTCTTTCCAAAATACCATCGTCTGTCACCTTATCCTTTCAGGCCGCCCACGGTCATGCCCTGGGTCAGCTTCTTCTGAACACAGATGTACAAAATGAGCGTAGGCAGCATCACCAGCACAAGACCGGCATACATGATGCCGAACTCCGCCTTGGACTGCTGGGCCTGCATCAGGTTCAGCAATCCCACCGGCAGCGTCTTGATTCCGGTGCCGCCGCTCATCAAGGTCATGGAGATGATGTACTCATTCCAAAATGACAGGAAGTTAAAGAGGATGATAGTGATGATCGACGGCTGCGCCATGGGGAAGATGATCTTGACCATAGCCGTACCGTACCCGGCGCCATCGATGTAGGCCGCCTCTTCAAAGTCGTGGGGCAGCGTTGCAAAATAGCCGGAGAGCAGGTAGATGGTGAAGGGCAGAGCGGTGGCCGCATAGACGACCGCCAGCACAAAGAGGTTGTTCAGCAAAAAGGTGTGGCCGAACATATTCTTCAAAACGGTATCTCCGTCCTTGAGCATCAGGAAAATCGGGACCACGATATAGTTCACATTGATGAACAGACCCGCCATAAAGGCCATGTTGAAGAACTTGCTGCCCCGGAACTTAAAGCGGCTCAGGCAGTAAGAGGCCGGCAGCGCCACGATCAGCAGCAGGGCCAGCGCCATCGCCGTTACCAGCGCCGAATTGAGCATATACTCGCCCATCTTGGCCGAGTTCCACGCGTTCACGAAGTTCTGCCAGTAGACGGTGGCCGGCAGCGCCCAGGGGTTGCCGTAAAACTCGGCGTTCTGCTTCACGGAAGCCAGAAAGACCCATGCCACCGGCACGATAATGGTGATGGCCAGCGCAATGAGAACCACATAGATGAATACTTTAAGCAGGCGGTCGCTGCCGGAATGCATTTTCTTTTCTTTCATGATTGACGACCTCCCGATCAAAATTCCAACGGCTCACGATAGGTGACCTTGTTGACCATGGCAGACAAGAGGAAGGAGAAGAGGAAGATCACCACACCGGCGGCCATGGAATAGCCGTAGAGACCGGCGTCCTTCTGGGTATACATAAAGCTCAGTCCGACGTCCAACATTCCCTTGGCCACCATGGCCTTGACGAACAGGAAGGCCATGTTGATGGTGGAAATGATAAAAAAGGTCAGCGTGGTGCGGATGTTGGTCCAGATCAGCGGAATGGTAATCTGGAAGAATTGGGCGATCCGCCCCGCGCCATCCAGGCCGGCCGACTCGTAGAGCGACTGCGGCACACTGGCCATGGAAGCCATGTACATGACCATGTAGTAGCCGATGGCCTGCCAGATCATGGCAATGATCACACTGATGACCACCATGGGCTGATCCTTCCAAAGAATCATCACGGTTTCTCCGGAGATCATGGAGAGGATGGAGTTGAGCATCCCGTTCTCAGGCTTATAAATAGCGGAGAAGATACCCGCAATAACCACCACGGACAAAATGTTCGGGATGTAAAAAATCACACGAAAGAAATTTTGTCCCTTGATCTTCTCACGGGTCAGGATCCCGGCAAATACCAGCGCAAAGGCAAAGGTAATGATGGTCACGACCACAATGAGGAGAATGGTGTTCTGCATAGCCGCAATAAACTTCGTATCCTGAAACAGGATCTTAAAGTTATTCAGTCCCACAAACTTTTCCGTGGGAGAGTAGGCACCACGCTCAAAGAGCGACATCCGGAACACATTCAGCGTGGGGATGACCATAAAGATGGTAAACAGGATCACCGCAGGCGCAACGCACAGTGCGATGAATCGATTGCGTCCCTTGTGTTTTTTCACACGTACAGCTCCTTTCAAATGCTTTATATCGGGGGCGGGCAGCCGCGATATAGGGCGGTCCTGTGCCCTCGCGGGGCCGTCCTATACGGCGGCCGCCCTGATTCAAACGAACAACATGATGATCCGCAAAAAGAGGCGGGGTGAGTAGGTGTCCACTCACCCCGCCTACTGTCGGATGATTTTTTATACCATGTATGGAATTTCTTACTTCAGGTTCGCATGCATCTGTACAGCAGCGGTCTTGATGTTGCTGATGTACTCATCCATGGTCATGTTGCCGGAAACCAGAGCGTTCATGGGATCCAGGAACACCTCACGGGGCGTACCCAGACCGGCAACCGCCTCGTAAGCAGCGAAACCGCCCATAGCAGGCTTAGCATTATCATAGATGGAGAAGAACATCTTCTTCTCGCCCTCCAGCTTGTCCACCATACCGTTGATGGGCTGGATTGCGCCGCCCTTGGCAAAGATGTCAGCTGCCTTATCGGAATACAGGAAAGCGATGAACTGCTTTGCAGCATCCACGTTGGCAGCACCGGCGGGGATCCAAGCCTGCTGGAACCAGCAGAAGGAGTATGCGTCGCCGCCCTTGGTCACAGCGGGAATGGCCGTCATACCCCACTCGAAACCGTCAGCGCGGGGAGCATCGGCCATCTCGCCGGTGACCCAAGTGCCGTTGGGCATGAAGATCGCCTTGTTATCCAGAACCAGCTGCTGGTTCTGCGTGAAGTCCTGATCATTGGCCTGTGCGGGGGTAATCGGGTTGGTGTAGGACACCAGCTTCTCCAGAATGCCGAACATGGTCTTGGCCTCAGCCGTATCCCACACATCCTCGTAGTGAGTGACCTTGTCGAAGAACTCAGGGCCGCCCACAGCGTAGGTCAGCGCATACAGGAACGCATCAAAGTAACCGGCAGAAGGATAGGTGAACAGAGAGATCCCCTCAGCCTTAGCCTTCTCACCCAGCTCCCACATCTCATCCCAAGTGGTGGGCAGTTCCCAACCGTGAGCCTTCAGCAGGCCGGCGTTGTAGAACAGACCGCAGGGATCATAGTGCATGGGCATCATGTAGGTCTTGCCATCGCCGTAAGGCATGGTCTTGGAAGTCTCCAGGAATGCAGGCTGGATCTTGTCGCTGACCTTGCCTTCCTCACCGGGGATCTTCATCCCCAGAACATCGGAGATGTCGGTCATCAGATTCCCCTTGATGAACTGCTCGGTCAGACCGGCAGGACGGCCTTCCGGCAGATAGACCACATCGGGGTACTCACCATTCTGCATGGAGGGACCGATCTCGTCCTCCAGATTCTGGCTGGTCTGCAGTTCGACCTTGATGCCGGTCTCTGCCTCGAACGCAGCCTTGATCTCTTCCCACATAGCGGGATAAGCCTTGGTAAATCCATTCTCAACAACAGCAACCTTGATGGTCGTGTCCTTGTTGTCATTACTGGGAGTCTTGGAGCCGCAGCCGGCCAGCAAAGACAGCAGCATGACGCTTGCAAGAATCAAGCTGATTACTTTTTTCATTTTGCAATATCCTCCTTTATTTTTGACAGACAAAAAATAGCCGTAAAACATTTCCTGTCTACAAATAAGTATACTCTACATTCTTATTATGGCAATTCCTTTCTTGCTCATATTTTTATATATATTGCTCACTTCAAGTTTTAACAGGTTTTTTCCTCAAAAAAACTCTTTTCTTGTGATTGTGTACAAAGAACCGGCCGCTTCAAATTTCCAAGCCCCTTTTATCTTTTCTTTTCCCCAGATATAGGAAAAAACCTCCCTTTTTATCTATGAATTTTCACAACGCTATCTGCTCGCCATCCGCGTCCTTTCTCCGATTTTTTTCTATGATTTTAAATAAATTGCGACAATTTCCATTAACCATGCGAGAATCGCATTGCAACTATTCGCACTTATTGTTGCAAAAAATGATCGTCGCATATATAATATGATTTATACAAATAGTACCGGATCGCCGCTTTGTGATACGAAGAAAGGGGAAGAGATTTGTGAGCTCGACCACCTACCGTTTGAATGACACTGCTGATTTCGGCTCTGAGGAACGTTCGCGGCTGCGCTATATCACCGAGACACGGTTCTCTCAGGAGTGGAATTCCACACTGCATACCCACAGCTGTTCAGAACTATTTTTTGTCACTGGCGGACAGGGGTCCTTCTGTGTCCGGAATCAGGAGTTCCCCACAGAAATCAACGATGTGATCGTTGTGAACGCCAAGGTCCCTCACGCCGAACAGAGTCAGGCCGATGCGCCGCTTTCGTATATCGTTTTGGGGGTGGAGCATCTGGAGACCACCGGCGACATCGGCGGATGCACCGTGCTCCACCTGCAGGAGCGGGCCAGCCGATTTGCCGCCTGTCTGCAATTAATGCTGCAAGAGGCCCGCGGCGAAGCCGAGGGCTGGGAGGCGATCTGTCAAAACCTGTTGGAAATCATGCTTCGCTGGCTGACCCGGCACGATGACGTCTCCTTCAACGCCACCACCATCTCGGAGGGCAGCAAGGCCAACCGGGAGTGCGATTTGGTGCGCCGCTATATCGATAATCACTTCAAGGAAAATCTGCGTCTGGATGAGCTGGCCGCGGTAGCGCACATCAATAAATATTATCTGTCCCACGCCTTCCAAAAGCAGTTCGGCACCTCCCCCATCAGCTATCTCATCTCCCGGCGTATCCAGGAGAGTCGCTATCTTCTGACGGATACCGATCTCTCTTTGTCGCAGATCGCCCATATTTTGGGATTTTCCTCTCTCAGCTATTTTTCCCAGAGTTTTCGGCGTCTGGAGGGTGTCAGTCCCATGGAATACCGCCGTCAATACCGGCAGCAGGGCCACGAGGGCACCGAGAACAACTGAAGATCGCCATATAACGACCAAAAGGAGTGCAGCGGATGTTTCTTCCGCCGCACTCCTTTTCTCTATTCTAAAACAGATGCTCTGTTTTTCTCCTGTGCTTTGCGTGTCGTGTGCAGTTTCACTGTGTTGTTTCCTATCCGCGCAGCTTCCAGATCCGCAGTGCTCCGGACACGGTATCGATCTCGATTGAGGACGTGCCGTCTCCTACAACATAGCTGTCCCCACGCTCCACCCCTGTAAATTCAGACTGGAACTCGCCTTCGATCCCGCTCTTTTCCACGGTGAACTGACTATCCTCCGGCAGCCACAGTTCCACATCGCCTGCCGCCCCGTCATAACTGACTCTGCGTGGGCAGTGCTGAAATTCCCCGTGGCAGCTTCCATTCACCACACTTACACCCACTTCTTCCACGGACACCGCCTTCATCGTTACATCACCGGTGGCCGCATTGATTTCCAGTTGTCCCAAGTCCACATACTCCAAGGACACATCCCCGTCCACAACATCTATAGATACTTTCCCGGCGGCAACCTCCTGCATCCGCAGCTCCCCTCCGCTGGCCTCAAAATCGATGGCCGCAAGGTCCATCTGCTCCGGAACTTGAATCCGCAGGTCTTTCCTCTCCGCCTCCGAGGGTGTAAAAAAGATGCCGCCCTGCTCCGGAGAGCTGAAGATCCGCAGTGTTCCATGCTCCACCTCATATGTTAAGCCGGTTTTCTCGCCCAGAGGCACCCGGCAGGACTCTTCCACCAAAATCTCCTGCCCCGGATACGTCTCGATGCTCACCGTGCCGTTCCACCAGTTGATGTCCATTTCCCGAACTCCCTCCGCCGGGATCACATAGCGTCCGTCATCGGAAAACGCACTGGTGCGATGCTCGTAAAATCGGAGATCCCACAGCCCAGCGTTCAGAATTTGATCCATCTTCGCACCGGCCGCCAGTCCCCCCAGTGTCAGCACCAAACCCAACGCAATCAACACAGCAGAGGTACACAGCACAATCTTCGTACTCTTTTTCATTTACTCTCCCTCCTTTGCAATAAACATCCCTTTGATGGCCCGGAAAAGCCATTTCCCACTGCGCCAGAGCCCTGCGGCGGCATATTTCGCCCCCAAAAAGCTCAGGCAGGTAAGTCCCAGCAGGAGCAGTCCGCAGCCCAGAGAAAAGGCCACATAGCTGCCACCCCACGTGAAGAGGGTCACTCCTCGGAACAGGATCACCAGTCCGGCCACCGCCAGAGCAAATACCATGGCAAATGCCGCCACGATCACCGCCCCCATGGCCAAGAACACGGAGAAAACCAACAGCGCCGCCGTCAGCACCAATGGGATCCACAGCGGCGCCCCCAAGACGGCGACAACAACGGCGGAGACCGTCCAGCCTTTTTTCGGCCGGATCTTACTTTTGACCAGAACCGGCAGCGGCGTATCCTGCAGGATCTCTTCCACGATCCCAGACACATCTCCCAGTTTTGCCACAGCGTCCTCCTCCGGAATACCGTCCTCCATCATATCCTCCAGCATCTCCGCATAATACGCCTTCTGGCGCTGAACCTCTTCAGCGGGAAGCTGCTGCAGCCCTCGGGCCAGCTCCCGCAAAAACACTTCCTTAGTCACCGATGTTTCCCTCCTCAATATAGTGATAGATGATCTCCACTTCTTTCCAATCTTCCAGAAACTCCCGGATCTGCTGGCGGCCGATCTCCGTGATGGTATACATCTTGCGCAGCCGCCCCTCGTGTTCCACGGAGTGAACCTTCAGGCACTTTCCTGCTTCCAACCGCCGCAGGATGGGGTATAGCGTGGATTCCGACAGGTCGATATACGGCGCCAGATCCTTCAAAATCTTATATCCATACGACTCTCCTCGATGCAGCGCAGAGAGCACACACACATCCAACAGCCCTTTTTTCAGTTGTGCATTCAACCAGAACACCTCCTTATGCGTTATACTATATATCGCATAGTGTTATGTGTCAAGTAGTATTTGCTTTCCCCCCGACGTGTGCTCTCAGCACAGCAGCTCCGCATACGCCTCGCCGGACGCCTCTCTCCCCAGCATTATCCGCTGAACTAAAGAAAAACTCCTTTACCCATTCTCATGGGTAAAGGAGTTTCTGTTTTCCGATGTGTAGGCCGCCGGCCATTATTGTTCGGCGATCCGCTTCCACTTGCCGGTCCGATATTCGGCATAAGAAATGACCCAGTTGACAAACCAGCCGATAGGCACGGCGATCCATACCATTTGGATGCCCCAGAGGGGGGCAAACATTTTTGCCACAAAAACACGAACTCCCAAATTAATGAAGTTCGCAACAGTAAACATCTTCATGTCGCCCGCTCCCCGCAGCAGACCGTCCACGGCCATTTTAAAGCCCACAACGCAGAGGAAAAAGCCGATGAAGGTCAGGTACGCACAGCCCGTCTGCAGCGCCAGCTCGGTTCGGTCCTCTCCCAGAAAGAGGGAGATGATCTGTTGATGAAAGGGTTCCAGAATGGCAAAGTTGATGACGGCAAAGACGATCACCAGCTTGTTGGCCGCATGGTACCCCTGCACCACACGCTCGTGCTGCTTGGCCCCCAAGTTCTGTGCCGTATAGGAGGAGACCGCATTTCCGATGCCGATCATGGGCACGGCGCAAAGCGCCTGCACCCGTACCGCCGCCGAATAACCGGCCAACATCTCGCTTCCAAAGCTGTTGACCACCGACTGGACCAACATCATACCGATGGAGACCGTGGATTGCTGCAAGATGGAGGGCAGCGCAATTTTAAACATCGGGCCTACCTCGCCCGGAACAAAAAGACGGCTGCTCCTGCCCTCGATCTTCTTCAGGCTGACCATCAGTACAACGAAGGACAGCAGTGCGGAAATGCTTTGGGCAATCAGCGTCGCCCAAGCCACGCCCGCAATGCCGAGGTCAAAATGCTTGACCAGAACCCAGTCCAGAGCAACATTGAATACGGAGGAAAAAATCAGAAAATAGAGAGGGATTCTGGACTTGCCCAGTGCATTGAACATGGCCGAGAGTACATTGTACATAAACAAAAAGGGCAGGCCCATGAAGTAGATATTCAGGTATTCGACCGCCATATCTATCGCATCTGCCGGTGTGTGCAGCGCAACCATGATGCTCCGTCCGAACAGAAGGCCAACACCGCCCAACAAGATACTGATTACAAAGAACGCCACCAGCGCCGTATTGATGACATTCTTCATACGTCCATAGTCTTTGGCGCCAAAGTAGCGGCTGACCAGTACCGAAGCACCGATGCCTCCGCCGCTGGCAATATAAATAAAAATCGTCGTCAGCGCATAGGAGGCACCAATGGCCGCCAGCGCCTGCTCACTGACAAATTTACCCACGATCGCGGAGTCCGCCATCGTATAGGTCTGCTGAAAAAGATTGCCCAAAATAATCGGCGCGGCAAAAATAAGCAGCGCCTTCATGGGCGCCCTCTTGATCAAATAATCCCTTTCCACTGATACACATCCTTATCTCAATCTCTCTTAGGTATGGAAGTTTTATCCAGACAATTTTTTAGTTTAGCACGTTGTTTTTTCTTTTGCAAGTTGGTTTAAAAGATATTTTCGCCATGCCTGTCCCCGCGTCCCCCGGCTGGATTTCTCCGGACATTGAACAGTACCATCAAAAAACCGCAAGACAGGCCCTCCTGCTTGCGGTTCTCTCTCCTGAGGTTCTTCGTATTGGATGATCGGATACACAGCGATACACGGCGGAGTCCTCCGGGATCGTCTCAGCAAGGGCTTCCTGCGGCAGCTGTCTCTCGCTTCCCCGGCAGGTCTCACACCAGCAGGTACCGAGCGATGACCACGTCCCCGGCTGCCAGCAGTCCGGCCTCCGGCCGGAGGTCGGCCGTCATCACCTTGGCCGGGCCGATCAAGCGCGTGATGGAGCGGCTGTTGATCTCCTTTTGCAGCCGCCACTCCAAATGCTCGTGCCCGCAGCGCACTTCGCCCGCCAGATACACGGTATCCAGCTGAATGATGTTGAGAAGATTGATGATCCCCGCAGACAGGTATTCCGCCTCACGATTCAACAGTTCTTCCGCTTCTGCCTCTTTGCCGAGATTTGCGATCAGCTCTTGCCAGCTCCCGTAGGAACTGCCCTCCAACAGATTTTGGATCGACGCATAGGCCTCCAAGCATCCGCGGTTGCCGCACTCACAGCGACGCCCGTTATAGCAGATGGACGAGTGGCCCAGTTCACAGGCAAAGTTGCCGGCTCCGCCCAGAAGCTTTCCCCGTGTGATCACGCCGGAGCCGACACCGCTGTCCACTGCCAGCAGCAGGAAATTCTGGCTCTCGCCCAGTTCCATTTGGTGCAGCGCCAGCGAACAGGCGTCGTTCTCCAAAAAGGCCGGCAGCTCCATCTCCTTGGACAGCAGCGGTGCCAAGGCCACCCCATGCCACTCATCAAACCGCGGCGGCTTCAAAATCCGGCCCTCATGGGCGTCCACCGGTCCGGGCGAACTGATCCCGATGCCCAGTACCTTGTTTTTATCCACCTCGGTCAGAAGCTCCTTGAGCGCCCGGACGATCGAAAAAATCGGGTCACCCTCCTGCAGCACTTCTTTTTGCCGCAGCAGATGGCCTACAAAATCGCATAACCCCACCGTACAGCTGTTTCGGCGCAGCTGTACAGCCAGTACATAACAGCAGTCCTCCCGCACGGCCAGTGGGATCGCGCTGCGGCCTCTGCCCACCGACTGGGGTGCCTGCTCCACCAGCATACCTTCATTGAGCAATTCATCCGCAATCAGCGATGTGGTCGCTCTCGTCAGTCCCGTAGTACGAGCCAGTTCCGCCCGGCTCATGGGTCTATGCCGCAAAATGCGGAGCACCTCTTTTCGGTTGTATTCTTTTGTATAGTCTGCATTGCGCGCCTTGATTGCCATAAATTCTCCGTTTCTCTTGTGCCTATAAGACGGCGCCTGCCGCTTCCTGCGTCCGCCAGACCAACATCGGCTCCGGTTTTCATCTCATCGCCGCTTCGGTCAGTTCCCTCCTGCCACAAGCATCTGCGCTGCGCTCCTGCAGCCGTCTCCGCCGCAGCGGGGCGCTTATTGACCGCCCTTGCAGTATACCAGTTCCAACTCTCCCTCGGCCACTGTATCGCCCACTGCAGCAACCGGCAGGAAAAAGTAATCGCCGGTTTTCAGCGGATGGGTGTATGTACCGCAGGTGATCGTCCCCTGCCCTTTTGCCACGATATAGACGGCCGCCCCGGCTTCCAGCGCTGCCTGCCCGCCGCAAATCGTCAGGCGATCCATGGTAAAGCAATCGGTATCCTCCGGTCCGATCAAACTTTCCAGTTTAGTATTTTCCGTTTCCTTCACCAAGCGTGGTGTTTTCTTGCCACGGCGAATTACTTCTTCGCCATACAGGTCAAAATTAAAACAGCTATTGGCGGTCTCCCGATCCAGCCCCAAATACATCTCGTGGTCGTTCAGTTCATACTCGCCGCACCAGTGCTCCGGCTGAATGGTAAAGTCGGTGGGTTCCTGCGCCTCCAGCAGCAGGCACCCGGCGCCGATGGCGTGGATCACACCTGCAGGGACAAAAAAGACATCACCGGACTTCACCGGAACACGATTGACAAACTCCGTCATGCAGGTCTTATCCGTCTGGGACCGATCCACGGCCTTTTCAAATTCCTCTCTGGAAATCTTTTCGGAAAAGCCAAAGTAAATGCACGCATCGGGCCGGGTGGCCAAAATCAGCCATGACTCGGCCTTGCCATAGTTACTGTGGAAATGCTGCCGGGCGTACTCCCGGGTGGGGTGTACCTGCATCGGAAGACGAATGGCACTATCCAGGTATTTGACCAATACGCCCAGATCCTCCCGATCCCCCAGACACGCCTGCCGATGCTCCTGCAGCAGCTGGCTGAACGGCAGATCGGTATCCTCAACAATGGAAATTCCTTCCAACGGATCCGTGCTGCCGGCGTTGAGTGCGTGTACGGAAGACGCCACCCACTCCTCCGGATAAAATCCATCCTCCGGCTGATCGCCCAGAAAATCCCCGAAGAGCTTTCCGCCCAAATATACGCGGAATACTCGATTGCGTTTAAAGAAAACCGGTCTTTCCCATAACTGCTTGCCCATGGCTGCTGCCTCCTTATATTGATCGAAATATCCACGGATCCACGGCAAAATGTTTCCGTTTTTCATGATAGATCCACTGCGAATCCGGCTTGAAATCCGGTAATAAAGCTATTGTAAAGCCAAAGCAGTCATTTGTCAATTTATTTTGTTAAGCCAATTGACAATATATTTTTTCGTTGCTATAATCAGAAAAAAGGAGGGGTTTTCTATGGACATCCGCGTGTTTCAGAAAGGTTTCAATTTCTCCCAGGACGGTCCCGGAAACCGCATGATCTACCACCTGCAGGGCTGTAATTTGGTCTGTCCCTGGTGCTCCAACCCCGAGGGGCTTTCCTGCTCCGGCGGCACCACGTACCGCTTGGAGGAGCTGGTGGCTGACGCCGAATCCTGCCGCATGATGTTTTTCGATGGCGGCGGCGTGACCCTGACCGGCGGCGAGGTCACCATGCAGTTTCCCGCCGTCAGCGCCTTCTTGCATCAGCTGAAGGAGCGGGGGATCCATACCTGTATCGAAACCAACGGCATCCACCCCCGCCTTCCCGAGCTCTTTGCGGTGGTCGACTATCTTATTATGGACTGTAAGCATTATGACCCGGAAAAACATCAGCGCATCACCGGCCTTTCCAATCGCATGGCCATTCAAAATATGAAGGCCGCCATTGATGCCGGCAAACATCCCGCTGTACGGATCCCGCTGATCGGCGGATTCAACGCCAGCGCTGCTGATGCGGCCGGTTTTGCCCGCCTTTTTCACGAAATCGGTTTGCCCGGTCACGGCACGGTGGAGCTGCTGCCCTATCACGAGTTCGGCCGGGAAAAATATCACAAATGCGGTCGAACCTATACCATGACCGATGAGGCGAAGATCTCCCCGCATACACTGCAGCGTTTTATCACCGTTTTGCGCGAAAACGGCATCGATACCATTCAATCTTAGGACAATACCAAGGAGGAGCCTCGCTATGGACATCTTCAAAACCTGTACGCCACAGCAGCTGAACGAAAGCGCCAAAGCCCTATACACAGAAGAGCGGCAGGAGAAAAAAATCCTCAATGGCTGGTTTCTGGCCAGAGAAATTGCCGCAGACGCCTCCGAAGGGCTGGCCTTGAACGAGGAGGAAAAGGCTGCGGTGGAGCTGGACGCCATTGTGGATCGTCTCCCGCTGGAAATCAGCCAGAACGCGATCTTCGCCGGGACGCAGCGAGACGCCTTTGCCGCAAGCTACGCCCTCATCAACCCGGCCTTTGAAGTGGAAACGTTCCGGGGGTATTGTGACCCCCTCGAAGTCTACGACTATGCCACTCCCTGCGGCGATGTGACCGCCCAGCGGATCCGTACCATGCGGCAGCGCGCCGGCAACAGCACCTATATTCATGAGCTCAACCAGGTCTATGAGGCGTGTTCTTCCTATACCGGAGAGGTGGCTTTCTTTGTCGAACAGGTCACCGGACACCTGATTCCCGATTTCCGCCGTGCCCTGAAGGAGGGGCTCTCCGCTCTTCTGGCCGAGGCGGAGGCCGCCATCCCCACACTGGACGCTCCCCACGCTGCCACGCTCAGATCCATGGCACGCACGCTGCGATCCGCCATTCGTCTGGCCCACCGCTACGCCGCAATCGCCGCAGAGAACGCCAAGACGGCCACAGGCAGCCACAAGGCCGTGTACCAGCTGATGGAACAGACGCTGTACCATGTACCGGAACATGGCGCCCGCACTACCTACGAGGCCATGCAGAGTTATCTGCTGCTGTGGCAGGTGATGTGTTTGGAGCAGGCCCCCAACCCCTTCGCTTTTTCCGTCGGCAATGCCGACCGGCTGTTTGAGCCCTATCGGGCGGCAGACGGCCTGAGTCGTGAGGAAGCTGCGGCGTTGTTCTCTCACTTTCTGGTATTCTATAATGTTGGGGAACGGAGTTGGGCCATTTCACAAAATATTCTCCTCAGCGGCCGGGATGTGGCCGGCAATGACCTTACCTGCCCCATGACGTACGCCATTCTGGATGCGTATTATGCCATGAATCTGCCCCAGCCCATTCTGTCTGTCAAGCTCCACAAAAATACCCCCGACAGGCTGTACGAAGAAATGGGACGGTTCTTCTTTACCCCGGGCTGCCTCACTCCGTCCCTCTTCAACGACGACTCCCTCTTTGAGACTCTGGAAGAAAACGGATATGAAGCGGCCGATCTCCCTGATTACAGTGTTGCCGGCTGTCAGGAGCCGCTCATCATGGGAAAGGACTCCGGCAACACCACCAACTCCTGGCTGAATCTGGCCAAGATTCTGGAACTGACGCTGACCGGCGGCACCTCTCTGATCACCGGACAGGCCATCGGCCCCCAGTCCCAGCGCTCCGCACTGGAAACACTGCAGAACCTGAAGCCTCTATTCTATGAAAATCTCCAGTTTTTCCTGGAGAAGATGGTTCAGTCGGCCAACGGCGCTTCCGTGGCACTCTCCCACCTCCGGGTCCCTTTCCTCTCCTGCTTTATGGGCGGACTGGAGACGGCAGTGGACTGCCGCGATCCCCGGGAGCAGGGTACCAAATACCAGGGCTCCGGCTGTCTCATCCACGGTCTGTCCGTTGTTTCCGACTCTTTTGTGGCCGTGGAACATCTGCTGCGGGAGCGTCCCGAAGATGCCGCATCCCTCCTCCCCGCTCTGAAGGTCAACTTTGAAGGCTATGAGGACCTGCGGGACTTTCTCAAGGCTTGCCCCAAGTATGGCAACAATATTCCTGAGGCTGACTGCCAGGCTGTCGAGCTGGCAGAGCGTGTTTCCACTGCGGTAAAGTCCATGAAGAACTATCTTGGAAACCCCTTCCGTCCTGACTGGGCCACCCCCTCCACACACCTGCTGTACGGGTATTGGGTGGGTGCTACGCCCGACGGCCGGGCCGCCCGTGAGATGCTGGGCTACGGCGTTGATCCTCTGTACGGCGAGGCCAGCAACGGTCTGGGATTGCGCACTCTTTCCACCATGAAGCTGCCCTTCCGGCTGTTCAACGGCGGTGTTGCCTCCCATTTTGGTGTCGACCCCAAATACTTTACTGCTGCCGATTACAGCGGCAAAGGTCTGCAGTTCCGGGATCGCATCATCCGGCCCCTGTTCTTCAACCCCTTGAACGACAACCGGGCGCCCTTTTACCTGTATGTCAATGTCACCACACCCGAAACGCTTCGCAAGGTGTTGGAGGACCCGAAAAAATACGCCCCCAACGGCGTATATATCATGCGGATCCACGGAACCTTTGTGAACTTTTTGGATCTTTCTCCTGCTATCCAGCAGGACATCATCAAGCGGTTGGACCCCATGTCCACCTGCTGCTGAGGTACGTTTATGAAAACACTTGGTTTAGACATCGGAACAACCACGATTTCTGCTGTGGTTCTGGACACATCGGAAGGCGTGATCGCCTCCCGCACCGTGAAAAACGACACCTTTTTGTCGGGCGAGCCGTGGGAAAAACTGCAAGACCCGGTGCAGATCTATGACCGTGCCCTATCGTCCGTCACGGCCTTGGTACAGGCGCATCCCGACATTGCCGCCATTGGTCTGACCGGCCAGATGCACGGTATAGTGTACGTAGATGCCGCAGGCAATGCCGTCAGCCCTCTGTATACTTGGCAGGACGGCCGTGGGGATCTCCCCTGCAGTGCCGGCGAGAGTTGGGCACAGCGGCTGTCCCGCCTCAGCGGATATGCTCTGGCTACCGGATACGGGATGGTCACCCATTACCATCATCTGAACCACCAACAGGTGCCCGACAAGGCGGTGACCTTCTGTACCATCCATGATTATGTGGCCATGAGACTGGCCGGCCGCACATCTCCCGCGGTGGACCCCACAGACGCCGCCAGTTTCGGCCTCTACGACGCAGCCCGGGGATGCTTTGATCACGAGGCCCTCCAGGCCGCAGGCATTGGCGGAACCATCCTTCCACCGCTGATGGAAACGCCCTACTTGGGCACCGGACCACTGGGGATCCCCGTGTATGCCGGCATCGGTGACAATCAGGCCAGCTTTCTGGGTGCTGCTGAGGGACGGACGGATGTATTGCTCATCAATGTGGGCACCGGCAGTCAAATTTCCATCTACTCCCCCGTCGCTCTTCAGACGGAAACCCTGGAAACCCGTCCCTTCCCCGATGGCGGTTGGCTGTTGGTGGGCGCCTCTTTGTGCGGCGGCCGCAGCTATGCTCTATTGGAAAATTTCTTTCAGGAAACGGTCAGAATGGTCACCGGAAGCAGCCACAGTGCCTACGAGGGGATGGCACGGCTGTTGACGCAGCAGCCGTGCCCTGAGGATCTCCCCACCATCTGCACCACTTTTCAGGGCACTCGCAAGGACCCTACACGGAAGGGGTCCATTGAAGGACTGGATATTCACAACTTTACCCCGGTCCATCTGATTCACGGCTTTATGCACGGCATGGCAGACGAGTTGTTTGCCATGTACCGTGGGTATCTGCAAAAAGGCGGGCAGGCTCCCGCCTCCATCGTCGGCTCCGGTAATGGTCTGCGGAAAAATCCCCATCTATGCCAGACCTTTGAAGCCACTTTTGGCTGCCCTCTGACCCTATCCAACAATGAAGAGGAGGCTGCCTGCGGCGCCGCACGATACGCCGCCAGACATTGTTCATAACCTTCTCCATAAAAAAGCCGGAAGCATCGCTGCTTCCGGCTTTTCTGCTGCGCTTACAGCAGCTCCATCCGTTCTAAGATCACGTCTCGATTTTGAATACTGGGAATTCCGCCCGTGTGTTCGGTGGAGAGACTGGCCGACGTGAGCGCAAAGCGGCCAATATAGGCCAGATCCTGCTCCGTCAAATCCGACGGTGCCTTCTGCAGCTCCAGTAATCTGGCCACCGCACTGCCGCCAAAAATATCCCCGGCGCCGCAGGTATCCACCGGATGTACCGGCGGGCAAGGCGCTCGGAAGCACGCCTTTTTCGTCTTTAAGAGGCAGCCCGCTGCTCCCAGTGTCACCATAGCCAACGCCACTCCACACTCGTTCAGCAGACGCTCCGCCCCCTCGTCCGGGCTGCAGCCCCAGAGAAAAGCCACCTCTTCATCGCTGATCTTCACCACATCGGCCTGCTGCACGCCCCACAGCAGCTGTTCCCGTGCCTCTTCCTCGCTCCTCCACAGAGGCTTTCGCAGGTTCGGGTCATATGTGATCAGCTTGCCCCGCTCTGCGGCGTAGGCAACTGCCTGCTGCGTGGTGGCACGTGCCGGTTCGTCCGTCAGACTCAGACCGCCGAAGTGGAACACGTTTGCCTGATCGATCAGGGCCTTGTCCACCTCCTCCCAGCGCAGCTGGGTGTCAGCGCCCGGCTTTCTTGCAAAACTGAACGAGCGCTCGCCGTGTTCATCCACCGTAACAAAGGCCAGTGTGGTAAAGACCTCCGGATCTCTCACGATCCCCCGGGTATCGATCCCCGCCTCGGTCAGGGTCGCCAGCAGCAGCCGGCCGAAAGCGTCCTCGCCCACTTTTCCGATCAAGGCCGTCTTTGCGCCGTATGCGTTGAGCGCAGCCAAAAAATTACTGGGCGCTCCGCCGGGACTGGCAGCCATGGTGGGATATCCGGCCGCATCCACGGCCTTTGTGGAAAAATCGATCAGCAATTCCCCCAGGGCAACAACATCATACATACGTCCTTACCCTCCTTTTAGTCTTTGGCAGGCGGATACTCATTGCACAGCAGACGATAGGGCGGCTCATCCTCCTCGATGTCCGGAAAACGCCCTACCGGAGGATTGAAACGGTTGTCCACCTGATCGTCGTTGCACTGACTGACTTCGCCCAGCAGCACATTCCCCGTCCCCGGCTCCACCCGGAAATCATGGTACATATACTGCTGTACGTGAATGCTCTCCCCCGGTGTCAGCCGGATCGTTGTCCCGGCCGGAACCGTGTAGGTTCGTCCATCCGTATGGACCGTGACCGCGGAGTCATAGTCAATGGACTCGTCAGGCAGACTGTTATACACCTTAATGAGTACATTTCCTCCACCCCGATTGATGATGTCCTCTGTTTTATACCAGTGGAAATGGTTGGGGGAGTATTGCCCCTCCTTGAGATAGAGAATCTTCTCTGCGTACACCTTGGGGTACTGATCCTGCATGTTCCTGTTGCCGTTGCGAATGGTGATCAGCGAAAATCCTACCTTGTCAAAATCACCCAGACCATAGTCGGTAATGTCCCACCCCAGCATACAGTCTCTGACTTCATCGTAGTCGTGGCCTACCTCCTGCCACTGGTCCGGGGTAAAGTGGCAGAATGGCGGCAGGAAGCAGCGGTACTCCGCACACATGGCCTCCAGTTCTTTCAGTGCCTTATTAATTTCAGAACGCTTCATAGATCCCCCTCTACTGCTCTCACTGTCTGATGAGCAAAAACGCCGGAAATCTCCGGCGTTTTTGCATTTGATTGTCTTAGTCCTTCTTCAGAACAGAAACACCGGTGTCGACGACCTTGCCGCCCAGATCTTCGCCCTTCAGAACTGCGACAGCCGCCTTAACGCCTTCATAGCCCATCACATCGGGATTCTGTGCCATGGTTGCCAGAATGAAGCCATCGTCGATCAGACCGCGGATGGCATCCGACTTATCAAAGCCCACGCACACCGTATCGGACTTTGCCGCCTTGATGGCATTACCTGCGCCGGTGGTGGAGCCCTCGTTGGCACCGAAGATACCCACGGCGCCCTGCGTGATGTAGTTTTCGGCAATAGACTGGCTCTTGGCTGCATCGCCCTCACCATACTGGGTTTCCAGAACGGTGAAGTCCGTGCCGGCAAATGCGGAACGGAAGCCGGCCTCGCGCTTCAGCGTGGAATCCGATGCCGCGTTGGTGTTGATGATGCCAATGGAGCCGGATGTCACGCCCTTGGCCTTCAGCTCTGCCAGCATGGTCTCCCCTGCCGTCTTGCCGGCGGCCTCATTATCCGTGGAGAACGTCGCCTCCGCCGCCATATTGGCCGGAGAGTCCACATAGATGATCTTCACACCGGCTGCGGCCGCCTCTTTCAGGGCAGAAGTGATGGCATCCGGACCGTTGGCTGCAACGATGATGGCCTGACAGCCGGCAGCCACGGCATTGTTGACCTGCTCGATCTGCTGGGCATCGTCCTTGGTGTTGGGGGCCATATAGGTCACCGTCACACCCAGCTCCTTTGCCGCCTTCTGGGCACCTTCGTTCAATGTGACCCAATGCTGGTCAATGGAGTCCATGGTGATCAAGGCGATCTTGTAGTTCTCGGTACCTGTACCACCGCCCTGTTCCTTGCCGCCGCACCCTGCCAGCAAACCAAGCAGCATCACAAGGCTCAGCAAAACAGCAACTGTTCTCTTCATTTGTCTTCCTCCTAAAAATTTTATTTTTTCACACAGTGGGATACCTCTTCCCCTATGTAAAATACCACAGAAGCCTTACGATTTTTTATCTTTCTTTCCTTTCTTGGAGCCGATGCCCAGCCGGAACACCACATCGATCAGAACCGCACCGGTAACGATGATGCCGATCACGATTCTCTGCAGGCCTACCGGAGCGCCGATGATGCCCAGGCCGTTTTCCAGTGTCTGCCATACACCGGCACCGGCAAAGGTGCCCAGCAGCAAGCCTGTGCCGCCCAGCGGGGACACACCGCCGATGACACCGGCCGCCACACCGTACATTTCATAGCAGTTGCCTGCCTCCATATTGCCCATGCTGGCCTGTGCGCAGAGAATCAAACCAACCACAAAGGCGCAGAAGGCGCTGATCAGATAGGTCTTTGTAATGGTAGCCGACACATTTACACCGGACAGCTTGGCCGCTTCCATATTCGAGCCAATGGCATAGATATGGCGTCCCGTCCTCGTCTTATTCATAACGAAAAAGACCACGGCAAAGATGATCAGTGCGATCCAAAAGGCATTATACATCCCCAGTGTTTTCCCGTAGTAGAAGAAGTTCTGAAACGACTCACCCGCCTCCTTGCCGATGCCGGAGGCGATGGCATCCGTATTGCGGTTGCCGTTGACCATGTAGCCCACCCCTCGTGCGCAGAACATGGTGCCCAGAGTGGCGATAAACGGAGGCAGCTTAAAGCGGCCGACGAGAACCCCGTTAACAAGGCCAACCAGCATACAGCAAAGCAGCGTGACCAGCACGGCCACGATCACGGGGATGCCCTTGGTCATCATCGTGGCCGAGATCATGGCGCTCATAGCCACCACCGAACCAATGGACAGATCGATGTTTCCCGTAATCAAAATCACGCTCTGTCCCACACCCACCAGCAGGTATTTGGCCATGGAGCGCAGCAGATTCAGGACATTGTTCATGGCAAAAATCTGCGGGTTGATGATACCAAAGACGATATAAAGGACGATCCATCCGGCAAAGGCGATCAGTGCCGCACTCATGCCGCGGATGGCGGTCACTCTCTTGACCGATTTCGTTACTATGTTCATTCTTCCTGCTCCTCCTCAGTTGGCCTGCTGGGCAAATTTGTTCTCAAACTTTGTTGCCAAAGTCAAAATCTCCTCCTGTGTTGTCTCCTTGGCCATCACTTCGCCGGTGATCTGTCCGTCACACATGACAATGATCCGATCGGCAATCCCCATGACCTCTGGAAGTTCCGAGGAAACGAACAGCACGGCGATCCCCTGCTGCTTCAGCTGGTTCATGATATTGTAAATTTCGACCTTGGCCGCAACATCGATGCCCCTTGTAGGTTCGTCAAAGATCACCACTCTGGAGTCGCGGGCCAGCCATTTTCCTACGACAACCTTCTGCTGATTTCCACCGGACAAGTTGTCAGCATTGATTTCCACATGCGGTGTTTTGATGCGCAGGTCGTTGACCGCCTTGCTGCACATCTCATTCTCTTTCTTCCTGCTGACCACGCCCACCCTGTTGCATAGGATGTCCAGATTGGGCAGCGCAATGTTTTCCCGAATGGGCAGCTTGGTACACAAGCCGTCCTTCTTCCGGTCCTCCGGTGCCAGCACGATCCCGGCCCGGATGGCATCTGCCGGTCTATTGATGGTGATTTTCTCTCCGTCCAATAAAATCTCACCGGACTCCTTGGGGTCCACCCCGAACACCGCCCGGGTCGTCTCCGTACGTCCGGCACCCATCAGTCCGGCAAAGCCCACGATCTCCCCTTCATAGACGCTAAAGCTGACGTTGCGCACCATGCGTCCGGCATTCAAGTTCTTGACTTCAAAAATTTTCTTACCCCGGTGACATTCCACCCTCGGAAATTTCTCCTTGATCTCTCGGCCCACCATATGAGTAATGATGTGATCCATGGTGGTCTCCCGGAAGTTCATGGTGGTGATGTACTGGCCGTCACGCATGATGGTCACGCGATCCACAATATGCTGCAGTTCCTCCAGACGATGGGAAATATACACGATGCCGCAGCCGCTCTCACGCAGCTGATGGATGATCCGGAACAACTCATCGATCTCCTTGGCCGTCAAGGCCGAGGTAGGCTCATCCATAATCAGGATCTTGGCGTTGATGGACAGTGCCTTGGCAATTTCCACCATCTGCTGCTTGGAAACCGGCAGATTTCCCACCGTCTCTCTGGGAGAAATATCGATTTTCAGATCCGCCAGAATTCTTTGTGCTTCCTCCTCCATCGCTCTATGATCCACCATGAGGCCCTTCTTTTTTTCGCGGCCCAGGAACATATTTTCCGCCACCGTCAGGTGCGGACACATGTTCAACTCCTGATGAATAATGGCTACACCCAGAGCCTGCGCCTGTTTGGTATGCAAATCCCCGTATTCCTTGCCGAAGATCTCAACGGTTCCGCTGTCTCTGGTATACACACCGCTGAGAATTTTCATCAGCGTGGACTTGCCTGCCCCGTTCTCTCCCAGCAGCGCCATGACTTCCCCGGCGCGGAGTTCAAACTGGACATTGTCCAGGGCCCGAACGCCAGGAAAACTTTTGCAGATCCCGCGCATGGAGACGATGGTTTCATTCATATGTCTGGTCACCCGACTTTCCTCAATTTGCACTGGCGCCAACATTTTCTCCTCTCCTTGGCCGCAAGTTACAAACTTAATATAGCAATTCCTTTCATTGTTGTCAATTGATTTGACAAAATATCCATGAAATTCTTTGTCATTTTTCTCACATATAAACATATCTCACAATTACTGTTTGTTTATTTTGTACACAATCCCAGATTTAATTTCTTCCAAAGGAATTGCCAATCCCTGTGGCTGTGTTGTAAGATATAGTCATTCCATGAAAGCAATATAACTAAAGGAGTATTTTTATGCAAATTGATCTCCGAAATGACCACCTGCAGGTCCGTATTGCCACCAAAGGTGCGCAGTTGATGAGCATCCGCGGCGCTGACGGAACCGAATATCTTTGGCAGGGTGATCCGAACTATTGGTGCGACCGCTCCCCCACCATTTTCCCCTATGTCGCCCGGCTCACCGGAGGGAACTATACCTACCAAGGAAAAACGTACTCCATGCCGATCCACGGTTTTGCTCCTACGGCAGAGTTTTCTCTCCTGCACCAACAGTCCGATTCCGCCACATTCCTATTGGAAGATAACGAAGAATTTTATGCCATGTACCCCTTCCGCTTCCGCTTTCTGATCCGGTACTATTTGCAGGAGAACATCCTGCACGTGGAAGAGACCGTCGAAAACCGTGGAGATGAGCCCATGTACTTCGCCCTGGGTGGACACCCCGGAATCAATATTCCTCTGGAGAAAGGTCTCCGCTTCGAGGAGTATTATCTTCACTTCCCGGAGTGCCGGCCCCGTCGGGTAGAATTTACGCCCGACTGCTTCATTACCGGCAGGGAGCATCCCTTCCCCCTGCAGGAAAACAAGCTTCCGCTCCGCCACGATCTATTTGACGATGATGCCATCGTATTGAAAGGCGTCCCCGGTTCTGTCACGGTTCGCAGCGATGCCGGAACTCACGGCGTCACCCTGTTGGCCCCCGATCAGCCCATCTATGGATTTTGGCATATGCCGCGGACCGATGCCCCCTATCTCTGCATGGAACCTTGGTCCAGTCTCCCTTCCCGGACAAATGTGGTGGAGGATTTGGAACAGCAGCCCGACTTGCTCCATGTAGAGGGCGGGGGGACATATGTCACCACATGGTCTCTGCAGTGTTTCTGAGCAAAATACCGTTCTCCCGGCGGATACAGAAGGGGGTGGCCGCATTCCCTTTCTGCGGCTTTCTGTGGCCGCACCACCGCTATAGCGAACCATCAATCCCGCATAGCTCCTTCTGGTACTGCACTGGCCGTGTCGGGTTCTATTGTGCCCCACGCTTGCTCCTTCGTTCCCATCTCCCACAGCAAAAACAAAACCCGGCAGACCATAAGGTCTGCCGGGTTTTCTCTGGCGGAGCGGGAGGGATTCGAACCCTCGTGCGATTGCTCGCAAACTGATTTCGAGTCAGCCCCGTTATGACCACTTCGATACCGCTCCGTATCTGATTATGATCCCTATGGTCACAGGGCGCTCTGTCAGCCTTTGTATCATACCACATAATTCTTCCATGTGCAAGAAAAAGCCTTCATATTTTTTTCTATGGCTGCATTCGTTGTGATAAAGGAGTGTTTTGCTATGAAAACGGTTTTCATCTATGGTACAACTGGGCAATATGACAACTACCGTACCGCCATTCAATGCGCCGGAGGAAACGTACAGCTCTCCCTCGATCCCCGCCGCAGCTTTGACTGCGATGCACTGCTGCTCCCCGGCGGTGGCGATATTTTGGGACCTCTTGACGGTGAGGAGCAATACCTGCTACAATTATTTATAGTCTCTTCCCGTCCTGTTTTCGGCATTTGCCGCGGGATGCAGGCCCTGAACGTCTATTTCGGCGGTACACTGCATCGCTACATCTCCGGCCACCAACAGCCGACAGGCGATCTTATCCACCTGACCCACGCCGACGGCCTATTGGGGCGTCTGCTGGGCCACGAAATCGCTGTCACCAGCTGTCACCATCAGGCGATTCGCTCTCTGGGCAGTGATCTTGTGGTGCTGCAGCGCAGTGAGGACGGCATTGTGGAAGGGCTCTGTCATGCCACACGCCCCATTTTCGGCGTGCAATGGCACCCGGAACGTCAGAGCTACCATCTGCGGCGTGCGGATGCCGTGGATGCCGCTCCCCTGTTTTCATATTTTTTGTCTCTATGAGGTACACTATGGGAAATTATGTCCGTGAAGTCAATCTGGAACTGGGATACCCCTCGGTGGATCAGGCGCTGCGCCGACTGAGTGCCGAACTGGACGCCTCCCGCCATCTCCGTGCCCCGGCACTGAAGCTGATCCATGGCTACGGCTCCTCCGGCAAGGGCGGACGCATTCGCACCGCCTGCCGCAAGCAGTTGAAAGAGGAACTGGCACAAGGCCGGATTCTGGACTTTATTCCCGGCGAGCGTTTCACGATTTTTGAAGAATCCACACGGCGGGCTTTTGCACGCTGCGCCGCACTGCGTGAGGACTCGGATCTGGAGCGCTGCAACAGCGGCGTCACCTTTGTCCTGTTCAAATGATGCGCCTTAAATTTTTTTGAAAAACTTGTAAATCATCTGTTGACATTTCCCCCTTTAGATGCTATTATAACAGAGCTGACGATTTCCAGGAGGGCGCATGCGGGTGTAGCACAATGGCTAGGGCACCAGCCTTCCAAGCTGGGGATGCGGGTTCGATTCCCGTCACCCGCTCCAAACAATATGCGCCAGTAGCTCAGTTGGATAGAGCAACTGCCTTCTAAGCAGTAGGCCAGGGGTTCGAATCCCTTCTGGCGTGCCACTCTTTTCATGGAGACGAAAAATCTTTAGCAGGTTCCCATGCGGACATCAATGTGGTGGGTGTAGCTCAGTTGGTTAGAGCACCGGATTGTGGTTCCGGGTGTCGAGGGTTCGAGTCCCTTTACCCACCCCACACATGAACAGGGATTGGGAGAGATCCCAGTCCCTGTTTTCTTTTCCACATAGGGGTGTCGCCAAGTGGTAAGGCAAGGGACTTTGACTCCCTCATCCGCTGGTTCGAGTCCAGCCATCCCTGCCAGCTTTTTCGGGATGGTCTTTCATCCGTGTATATATGCTTCGTTAGCTCAGTCGGTAGAGCACCTGCCTTTTAAGCAGGGTGTCCGGGGTTCGAATCCCCGACGAGGCACCAAGAGCAAGTCATCGATGATGGCTTGCTCTTTTTTATCGCTTTCTGCTGCGGCTACACGCAGTAGCGTTTCCTCCGGCGGTGCAGTATCGGTCCTCAGCCTCTGCCCATCGACAGTACAAGAGCCCTGCCCGAATCCGGGCAGGGCTCTTTTTCTCTTCAGGCTATTTCGGGGCACCATCGCCACCCTCCGGCGATGTCTCGACACGCGCAGCAGCAGGAGCCGTGCACTCCACAGCTCTCACCGGTCAGTCCAGTGCGTCGTGGCTTTCAAATACATCCCGGATGCTGCCGCTGCGGTCAAACGCCGGCTCCGGCTGGGCATTGGCCATCTGCAGCTCCTGCCACTTGGCCCGGTCAATCAACAGCTGGCGGGGCTTGGAGCCCTCAAAGGGCCCGACGATCCCACGCTCCTCCATCTGATCTACCAGACGGGCAGCACGGGAATAGCCCAACTTCAGCCGGCGCTGCAGCATCGAGACCGATGCCTGCCCCGTCTCCAGAACAACTTCCACGGCGGACGGGAACAGCTCGTCACAATCATCGCCGCCCACGGGATCGGCACTCTGTTTACCGCCCTTCTCATCCTTGCGCATCGTCTCTTCGATCTTCTCCATCACCTCAGTGGAGTACTCCGGCTCGCCGGACTCCTTCACGAAGGTAACCACACGGTCGATTTCCTCCGGCGTAATGAAGCAGCCCTGCACGCGCAGGGGTTTTCCTGCCCCCAGAGGGAAGTAGAGCATATCGCCCTTACCCACCAGCTTTTCTGCGCCCTGCGTATCCAAAATGATGCGGGACTCCAGCGAAGAGGCCACCGCAAAGGCGATGCGGCTGGGGATATTGGCCTTCATCAAGCCGGTAATCACATCCGACGACGGGCGCTGCGTAGCAATGACCAAATGCATTCCCGCAGCTCGTCCCATCTGGGCCACACGGCAGATGGATTCCTCCACCTCCTTGGCCGCCACCAGCATCAGGTCGGCCAGCTCATCGATGACCACCACCACGGAGGGCATCTTCTTCCCCTCCGGCTCGTTGGCCTGCAGGGCATTATACCCGGCCAGATCTTTCACGCCCTGCTCCGAGAAGAGCTTATAGCGCTTCATCATCTCGTAGACGGCCCACTGCAGCGCACCGGCCGCTTTCTTGGGATCGGTGACCACCGGGATCAGCAGATGGGGGATCCCGTTATACGGTGCCAACTCTACCATCTTGGGGTCCACCATGATGAAGCGAACTTCCTCCGGCGTGGACTTATAGAGCATACTCACGATCAGTGAGTTGGTGCAGACCGATTTACCGGAGCCGGTGGTACCTGCGATCAGCACATGGGGCAGCTTGCCAATATCGCCCACAATGTTATTTCCGCCGATGTCCTTACCCACGGCAAAGGCCACGTTGGACCGGTGCTCCGTAAAGGAGCGGGATTCAATAACGTCGCGGATGCGTACCGCCGTCACCGCGCGGTTGGGCACCTCAATACCCACCACGGAAATTTTATTGGGGATGGGCGCAATGCGCACGCCGCTGGCACCCAGTGCCAGCGCAATATCATCGGCCAGATTGGTGATCTTACTGAGTTTTACACCCTGATCAAGAATGAACTCATAGCGGGTCACACTGGGGCCATGTACCACCTCTCCCGCCTTGGCGTCCACGCCAAAACTGCGCAGCGTCTCCGCCAAACGCCGGGAGTTATTCCGCAGCTCGGCCCCCACCTCCGTATAGTTGTTTTCCCGATTTTCATCCAGCAGCGTGATGGGCGGATAGTGATAACTCTCCTCCCCCTCGGCCAGACCTTCCTCAATGGCACGGCTCACCTCTTCGGTGGCCGCCTGTACCTCATCGGCCGCAGAGGCCTTTCGTGCCCGACGGGTCTTTGGCTCCTCCGGCTGTGCAGGCTCCTCCGGCTGTGAGGCCGACGGATTCGCAGCCCCGGTGAGCAGCTCATCCGGTGCGATCACATCCTCACTCTTGCGCTTAAAAAAGCTCTTGCGCGGTGCCTCCCACGGTGCCGTCTCCGGCTGCGGTTCCTGCACCGCCTCGGGCAGCTGGGCCGGTGCGTCAAATTCATCGTCTACGGGAATATCAATAGCTGCACGCCGGCGGGCCGACCGGACCGGCTTGCGCTCCTCCACCACGGGGTGGGCTTCCTGCCACAGGCGGGCTTCTTCTTCCGCCTCTGCTATGGCTGCCGCACGCCGCTCTTTATGCACCCGCACCTTCTCCGCTGCCATCTCAGGCGTAATGTGGAATACACCGATCAACACCACCAACAGAAGCAACAGCAGCAGGACCGCCGTGATGATCTTACCGAAGCCCACCTCCAGCAAAACCGTCAGCAGACCGCCGAGAACGCCGCCGCAGATCTGGGTCTGGCCATCGATCCACAGCGTAGCCGGTAGTGTAAGTCCCAGAGTATAGGTGCTGCGGCTGAAAAACAGATGCAGCATTGCCCCCACCAGCAGCGGCAGCAGCAGCATACAGACGCTGCGCAAAAGCACGGGGCGGCTGCGATGACGCAGCAGTGTCACGCCCACAGCGGCCAGCATCACTCCACAGATCCAGTAACCGCTGCCGAACAGCCCCCGCAGCACCGTGGCTAAAAATGCCAGAAAGAAGGCGTCGGCATTGAAATAGCTGACAACGACGCACAGTGACAGCAGCATACAGATCGCCGATGCGATCTCATAGGCCCACCGCTGCGTCAAAGACGGAGTCGGCGCCGGTGCGCTTTTCTTTCGGCTCGGACTTTTCTTCTGTCCTCTCGTATTGGTTGTTTTCTTTTGTGAAGCGGCCATGCGCCCTCCCTCCTACGCCGTTTTCCGGCTGTATCAAACTATGTAAAGTATGTTTACTTGAATGCGTTGAGAACCAAAGTCGCAATGCCCACCGCCCAGCAGTAATAGGCAAAGAAGCCGAATTTGCCCTTCGCCGCAATCATTTTCAGCAGTCGGATGCACAGATAGCCCACGACAGCGGCCACAGCCACACCCAGAATGTACATGGGAACCTCCGCCCAGATGATCCCCGCCTCAACGGCGTCAAAAATTCCCAAAATGTTGGCGCCCAAGATCGCGGGAATGGACATGATGAAGGAAAACCGCACGGCAAAGCTGCGCTCAAAGCCCATGAAGCAGCCGGTGGTAATGGTCATACCGGAGCGGGAAATGCCCGGCAGTGTCGCCACCGCCTGGCCGCAGCCCACCACCAGTGCCTCCACCCACGTGGCGTTTCGGTCCGTCTTGCGACCTTTGCGCATCATATCGCTGGCAAACAGCAAAAGACCGGTCACGATCAGGGCACCGCCGATGAAGATCATGTTCTCGCCCAAACCCTGCACCTGCTTGCGGATGGGCAGCACCACAAAGAGCGGCAGCGTGGCCACGATCACCAGCATGATCATGCGCCGGGCCGGCGGCACCGGCGTGGGTGTGCTGCGGTGTGCCAGATCCGAGATGCCTCGGAACAGCTCCAGCACCATCTCTTTGATCTCGGCCCAGTAGGCCACGAATACGGCCGCCAGTGTACCCAGATGCAGCAGCACATCAAAAAATTCCGGTACCGTACCGGCGTCCTTCATCCCCAGAAGGTTCTGTGCAATGGCCAGATGGCCTGAGCTGGAGATCGGCAAAAATTCTGCTACGCCTTGGATCAGACCCAGCAGCAGAGCGTTCAAGTATGTCATATCGCTGTTTCTCCTGTCTAATTTGATTACAAATGGTTGAATCCTGTCATAATATTGCAGGGCGTACTCATCCCCCCTGCTCAACGGTAATAGATTATACCACAACGGAAGGAAAAATACCACCCTTGTTTCCGGGGTCGTGTTTCCTCCGCGCCGAACGATCGGCACAGAGCGTCATAGACAGGAAAAGCGCCGTCCGTAGGGACGGCGCTGCGGACAATCGGCAGGCGCACAGAATCACTCACCCTGCTCCTGCATGGATTGCAGAGCACTGCGGGCGGCCGCCTGCTCGGCCTCTTTCTTGCTGCGGCCGCTGCCCACACCGGCTGACACGCCGTTGATGGTGACGCAGGCCTCAAAAACCTTGGCGTGGTCCGGGCCGCTGGAGCCGATCAGTTGATACTGGAGCACCTGATCGCTGCGGCGCTGCACCAGCTCCTGCAGTTCGGTCTTAAAATCACGGCGCCGCTCCTCCACGGCCTCCTCCCGCTCCTTGTCCAGAAGCACGCGGTGGATGATGCGGGATGCCGCCTCCATACCGCTGTCCAGATAGACTGCGGCAAACACAGCCTCGGTGGCGTCGGCCAAAATGGACGGGCGCTGCCGACCGCCGCCGCTTTCTTCCCCTCGGCCCAGCTGCAGATAGTCTCCCAGCTCTAAACTCTGCGCCACCTCGTGGAGGCTCTCCTCGCACACCAGAGCCGCACGGATCCGGGTCAGGTCACCCTCCGGCAGATCAGGGTGGCGGCGATAGAGCTCGTCCGCCGTGACAAGGCCCAGCACCGCATCTCCCAGAAATTCCAGACGCTCGTTGCTCTCGATCCCGCGGCCCCGGTGCTCATTGGCGTAGGAACTGTGATACAACGCCGCCTGCAGCAGCTGCGGGTTGCGGAATGTGTAGCCCAGTTTTTCTTCCAAGCGATTCATTTCTTTCTCCTCTCCGCAGCGGAAAAAGGAAACCCCGCACACCTTGGGCGGGGTCTCTTTTCTCAGCTGCTGTAATCAGCCCAATTTGTTGCTCAGATAGTTCACGCAGTCGCCTACCGTCTTCAGGTCGGTCAGGTCATCTTCGTTGATCTCACCGATATCAAATTCCTCCTCCATGGCCATGATCAGTTCCACCAGGTCCACAGAATCGGCGCCTAAATCGTCCGTAAAGGAGCTATCCATGCTGATCTCGTCGGCGTCCAGCGCAAACTGCTCAGCAATCATGTCCTGCATCATCTTGAAGATCTCTTCCGTCGTCATATGGTATCCCTCCTTTCGGGCTTCGTCTTTGGCAATCATACGGCAATTGCTCTACCCTGTCAATAGCTTTTCAAGAATTATTTGATGTCGACCTTCATGAGGTCGATATTTTCCTCGATGTCCCGGATGATCCCGCTTTCCGCCACGGCCTTTGCCTGAGCGATGGCATTCTCGATGGCTTCGGCATTGGAGGCTCCGTGTGCTTTGATCACCGGCTTGGAAATCCCCACAAAAGCCGTGCCCCCCACCTTATTGGGGTCGAGCATCTCCTTGAACGCGCGGATCTCCTTCATCATCAGCGCCGCAGCCAGCTTGGTACGCAGGTTCTTCTTGAACATATCCTTCAGCTTGTGCCCCATCAGCGACCCGGCGCCCTCGATGGTCTTCAGCATGATATTTCCGGAAAAGCCATCGCTCACGATCACATCACAGCCGCCCTTGATGGCCTCCTTGGCCTCGATATTGCCGATAAAATTCAGGTGGCCGGCCTCTCCGGCCTGCCGCAGCAGCTGCAGCGTCTCCCGACGCAGATCCGTTCCCTTGCTGTCCTCCGTGCCGATGTTCAAAAGGCCCACACGGGGCTTTTCCAGCTGCAGCATCCGCTGGGCATAGAAGCTGCCCAGATAGGCAAACTGCACCAGATATTCCGGCGTGCATTCCGCGTTTGCACCACAGTCAATGAGCACCGCCTGCCCCGTGGTGGTGGGGATCAGCGGCGCCATGGCGGCGCGGCGGATGCCGTGGATCCGCTTGACCAGCAGTGTGGCCCCCGTCAGCAGGGCGCCGGTGGAGCCGGCGGAGACAAAGGCATCTCCCTGCCCGTCGTGGAGCATCCGCAGTCCGACGCCCATCGAGGTATCCTTCTTGCGGCGGAACACCGTGGCCGGATCGTCGCACATCTCCACCACCTCCGTGGTGTTGGCAATTTCCACGCCCTTGGGCAGCGTCGTTTCACCGCAGGCCTCCACCGCCCGCAGGATCGTCTCCGTATCGCCGGTCAGGATAATGTCCACGCCCCAGCGCTTCTGTCCGGCCAGCGCCCCTTTGACAATTTCCAGCGGAGCGAAATCGCCGCCCATGGCATCAATGATCACTTTCATTTTCCGGCAACCTCCTCACGCATCTCATCGATCAGCGCCAGCGAGCGGGCGGAGAGCTCCGCATTCTTATTGCGCTTTCCTTTTACCCGGTGATCCAGCGGCGGGATGATCCCAAAGTTGATGTTCATCGGCTGGAAGGATCCCACCGAAGTATTGCTTACATAGAGCCCCAGCGCGCCCACCGCCGTCTCCTGCGGGAAGTCCAGTGCAGGCAGGCCCAACAGACGGCGTGCCAACTCCACACCGGCCAAAAAGCCGGACGCACAGGACTCTACATATCCCTCAACGCCGGTCATCTGTCCGGCAAAGACGATGCGCGGCTCCTTTTTCAGCCGGTAGTAGCGGTCCAGCAGACGTGGGGAGTCCAGATAGGTATTGCGGTGCATCACGCCGTAACGCAGGAACTTCGCCTCCTTCAAGGCGGGGATCATGGTAAACACCCGTCTCTGCTCCGGCCATCGCAGATGGGTCTGAAACCCCACCAGATTGTAAATGCTGCCCTCGGCGTTGTCCTTGCGCAGCTGCACCACGGCATAGGGCTCCTTCCCCGTTTTCGGGTCGGGAAGACCGCGCGGCTTCAGCGGGCCGAAGCGCAGCGTATCCTCGCCGCGGCGGGCCATCACCTCCACCGGGATACAGCCTTCAAAGATGTTCTTATCCTCAAAGCCGTGTACCTCCGCCTCCTCGGCGTGGATCAGTTCCTCCCAGAAGGCCTGATACTCCTCCCGACTCATGGGGCAGTTGATATAGTCGGGCGTCCCCTTGTCGTAGCGGGAGGCAAAATAGGCCGACTCCATGTCTACGCTCTCAAAGGCCACCAGCGGTGCTGCCGCATCAAAGAAGTTCAGCGGCGCCGTCCCTTCCACCAGTGCGCCGATCTTCTCGGCCAGCGCATCGGAGGTCAGGGGGCCGGAGGCAATGATCACGTCTCCCTCGGGGATCTCCGTGATCTCGCCCTCCACCACCGTCACATTCGGATGGCGGCGCAGCTCCTCCGTCACCATGCGGGCAAAGCCATGGCGGTCCACAGCCAGCGCTCCGCCGGCCGGGACCCGGTTGGCATCTGCGCAGCGGATGATGAGACTGTCCATCCGCCGCAGTTCCTCTTTCAACAGTCCCACTGCGTTCTCCAACTGGTCAGAACGCAGAGAGTTGGAGCAGCAAAGCTCCGCAAAATATTCGGTTTCATGGGCAGGGATCTTCTTCTGCGGCTTCATCTCACACAAAGTCACCTGGATCCCCCGCTGCGCCAGCTGCCAGGCAGCCTCACTGCCGGCCAACCCTGCGCCGATAACGGTTACATTCATTTCGTTTCCTCAGTTTCAGTCTTGGGGGCGGTCTTTTTCGTGGCCGCCTTTTTCGTGGTTGTCTTTTTCACCGCCGTGGTTTTCTTGGCGGTGGTTTTCTTCGCCGCAGGCTTTTTCTCTGCTGTGGTCTTGGCGATGGACTTTTTCGCCACGGTCTTTTTCGCGGCCGTCTTTTTGGCCGTTGTCTTCGGAGCGGTCTCCGTCGTCTCGGCACTCTTGACCGCCGCAGCGCCCTCCTCCGTCTCCGTCTTTTTCTTGGGATAGCCCCGCTTGTCCTCCGGCAGGAAATTACTGCACTCAGGATTGACGCAGAACGGCTTTTTAAACCCTCGGCCGGATTTCTTGAACATGGTCTGGCCGCAGACCGGGCAGTCGTCCTTGACCGGCACGTCCCACGTCATAAAGTCGCAGGTCGGGAACTTTTCACAGCCATAGTAGGTGTAGCCGTTGCGGGACGTTTTTTTCAGGATTCGTCCGCCGCACTTGGGGCAGCGGCCCGGCATCTCCACCACCAGCGGCTTGGTAAACTTACATTCCGGATAGCCGGGGCAGGCCAAAAACCGGCCGAAGCGTCCGGACTTGATGACCATATTCCGGCCGCACAGGTCACACTTCTCCTCCGTGACCTCGTCCGGCACCTTCAAATAGACCCCCTCCATGTCCTTTTCCACCTGCTCCAGATTGGCAGCAAAGGGGCTGTAGAAATCACGCAGCAGGTTCTTCCACTGCTTTTTGCCGGTTTCCACCTCGTCCAGTTCCTGCTCCATATGGGCGGTGAACTTGACGTCCACGATGTCGGGGAACCGCTCGCACATGAGGCCCGTGACCACGTCGCCCAGCGGTGTAATGCGCAGATACTTGCCCTCCTTTACCACATACTCACGGTCGAGAATGGTGGATACTGTAGGGGCATAGGTGGAGGGACGGCCGATGCCGTTTTCTTCCATGGTACGGATCAAGGTGGCATCGGTGAATCGGGCCGGAGGCGATGTGAAGTGCTGCTCGCTGTCCAGCTTGTCCAGGGAAACCACTTCCCCCTCCGCCAGCGGCGGCAGGGAGGGCTCCTTCTCCTCCTTCTCCTCATCGCGGCCCTCCTCATAGACGGCCGTATAGCCGGCAAACTTCAGCTGGCTGGCACTGGCACGGAAGCTGTGCTCCCCTGCGGCCACCTCAATACTGATGCTGTCATAGATGGCATTGGACATCTGGCTGGCCAGAAAACGGCTCCAGATCAGGCGATACAGACGATACTGTTCGGACGTCAGGTCGCTCTTGACCTTCTCCGGTGTCAGGGTGACATCACTGGGGCGGATCGCTTCGTGGGCGTCCTGCGCCCCGGCCTTCGTCTTGTACTGCCGATAAGCCTCGGGACGATAGTTCTTCCCGTAGCGGCTGTCAATGAGATCGCGGGCCGCCTTTTGCGCCTCATCGGAAATACGCAGCGAGTCGGTACGCATATAGGTGATGAGGCCCACGGTGCCCTCTCCGGTAATATCCACACCTTCATAGAGCTGCTGGGCAATGGCCATGGTACGCCGGGGCGTCATATTCAGCTTGCGGCTGGCCTCCTGCTGCAGCGTGGACGTAGTGAACGGAGGTGAGGGAGAGCGGTGCTTATCCGTGCGCTTGACACTCTTGACGGCAAAGGGCAGCGTCAGCAGCTGGGCACGGATGGCCTCCACCTCGTCGGCGGAGGTGGGCTCATACTTCTTGCCATCGCGCCCATAGTAGTGGGTTTTAAACACCACGCCGGCATCATTTTTCAAAAATGCGTCCAGCGTCCAATATTCCTGCGGAACGAAGGCCTTGATCTCCTTCTCACGGTCGGACACCAAGCGCATCGCCACCGACTGCACACGGCCAGCTGAGAGACCGCGGCGGATCTTTTTCCACAGGAGCGGGGACAACTTATAGCCCACGATCCGGTCCAGGATCCGGCGCGCCTGCTGGGCGTCCACCAGGTCCTGATCGATGGCGCGGGGCTCCCGGATGCTCTCGTTGACCACCTTGTTGGTGATCTCGTTGAACGTAACACGGCGCGCCTTCTCGTCATCCAGATCCAGCAGATGCTTCAGATGCCAGCTGATTGCCTCTCCCTCACGGTCGGGGTCGGTAGCGAGATAGACGAGATCGGCGCTCTTGGCCGACGCCTTCAGGTCCTTGATAATATCTTCTTTTCCCTTGATGGGACGGTAATTCGGTTCAAAATCGTTATCCACATCCACGCCGATCACGCTCTTGGGCAGATCCCGCAGATGGCCCATGCAGGCCTTTACCTCGTAACCCTTCCCCAAATATTTACCGATGGTCTTTGCCTTCGCCGGGGACTCCACGATCACCAGGTCTTTTTCAGCCTTTTTCGCCATAGCTTATCCTTCCTTCTCTGTTTCCTTCAATTCCACCGTCCGCACAAAGCGCCGCGCGCCCTGCTGACGGATATAGCCATCAATCTCCAGAACGGTCAGTGCCGACAGCACACGCCGCACCGGCAAGTCCGTTTCTACCGCCACATCGTCGGTGAGTTTGCCCTCCCGGGCATCCAATATACGCAAAATGCGGATCTGATCGTCGGTCATCCCCACCATATCCGTCCGCAGATCCAGAACCGGCAGCGTCTCTTCCTCGGCGGGCAGCGCCGCTTCCTGCGGTTCCGATGTCCGGGCGCCCTCCGGCCGTTCCGGCAGCGGCGTCCGATCACAGTGCAGCCGATGGGGGAAGCGGCTCTGGTAGCCCTCCAGCACATCCCAGCCGTCCATCACCAATCCTGCCCCGTCCCGGATCAGGCGGTTGCAGCCACGGCTGCTGGTGGCATCAATGGGGCCGGGAACGGCAAAAACATCCCGCCCCTGCTCCAGAGCCGTGTTGGCCGTGATCAGCGCACCGCTCCGCTCCGGAGCCTCCACAACTACAACGCCCACACTCAGGCCGCTGATGATCCGGTTCCGCTCCGGGAAGTGGGAGCGCTCCGGCGGTGTTCCCGGCGGATACTCCGACAACAGCACACCTGTGGCCGCCACATCCTCATAGAGCCGGCGGCTGCTCTTGGGATAGACCACGTCGATGCCGCAGCCCAGCACACCGGCCACAAATCCACCGCCTCGCAAGGCACCGCAGTGCGCAGCTGCATCGATCCCCTTGGCAAGGCCGGAGACCACGATGGCCCCCTGCCGTCCCAGCTCGTAGCCCAGTTGCTCTGCGGTCCGAACTCCATAGGGCGTACAGGATCTGGTACCCACCACCGCAACGGCGGCCTCATCGTCAAAAAGCGGCATGGCGCCCCGCCCATAGAGCAAAATGGGGGCGTCATAGATGCTGCGCAGGCGATGGGGATAGGCCGCATCCTGTGCGGTCAGGAGAAAGATCTCCTTTGCCGCACACGTTTCCAAAATCTCCTGCACCCGATGCAGCGACTTATCCTCCAGCGCCTCGATCTGCGCCGGCGTAAGCCCCTCCACCAGACGCAGTTGTTCCGGCTCGGCGTAATAAATATCCTCCGGGGATGAAAAGTGCTCCAACAGCAGCCAGCGGCTACGATTTGTCAGCCCCTTCGCTGTACTGAGCCACACCCAGTATTTCAAGGCAGCCATGGTCTTTCCTCCCTTTTATCTCTGTCGATAGGCTTCCCACAACAACACTGTTGCGGCCACCGCCGCATTCAACGACTCACAGCGCTCCGACATGGGGATGCGGATGGTCTGATCACAAAGGGCCAGCACCTCTCCGGAAAGGCCCCGGCCCTCACTGCCGATGGCCAGCGCGGCCCGTCCGTAGTCCACGTCCCGTGCATCCACCGTGTCGTGGCGCAGCGCCGCACCGTAGAGCGGGAGGCCGCTCTGCCGCAGCACCCGGGCCATCTCCTGCACCGAACACATCCACACACGGCGGCGGAAAATTGCCCCCATGGTGGCCCGCACCGTCTTGGGGCTGTAGGGATCGGCACAGCCGGGCAGCAGCAGCAACCCGTCACAGTCAAAGGCATCGGCCGTGCGCAGCACGGTCCCCACATTACCGGGGTCCTGTACCCCGTCCAGTACCACATAGTGCGCCCCGGGCAGCTCCACCGGGAGCTCGGCCTCCGGGATGCGGCAGGTAAATACCACGCCCTGCGGCGTTTTCATCGGGGACACGGAGGCCATCACGTCCTCCGGCACCTCCACCGCCCGGACACCGTCCGGCAGCGGCGGCAGCGCTGTACCACAGGTGCAGACCACGGCAACCACCGATGCCCCCCACCGAAGCGCCTCTTCCAAGAGTTTGGGACTGTCGCAGAGAAATTCTCCCCGCTCCCGCCGATAGGCGGCGGAGGAGCCCAAACGCCGCATATGACTCATCAGCGCATTGCTGCGGCTTGTGATCTGCTCCATGGTTCCTCTCCCTTCAAACACCAGTAGCTGACCCGGAAAACCGGCTCAGCTCACTCATCTTTTTTTGCGGCCCTCCTCCAAAGGGAAGATCCGCCGCCACTAAAATTTTTCATCAGTATACCATAACCGGGCCGATTTTTCAATAGAATGTAAATTCCTATTTATATATGTATCCTCCGCCGTGCATCTGCCCTGCTTCTCACCGGAGAAAAAAGAACAATTTATAAACTCTGCGCTCTTTGTCTGTATTTGGACTGGGCGTTGATGTATACTATAACTCATCTTGCAATGAGGAGGATGCAGCCATGTGCACATCATTGAGTTATCGTCCGAACGATCACTACTTCGGCCGGAATCTGGACATAGAGTATTCCTACAACGAACAGGTAGTCATCACCCCCCGCCGCCACCTTTTCCATCTGCGCAGCGGCGTGGATTTCCACACCACCTACGCCCTCATCGGCATTGCCTCCGTGATGGAGGAGGTCCCGCTGTACTACGAGGCCGCCAACGAGGCCGGACTGGCCGCAGCAGGGCTGAACTTCCCCGGCAATGCCGTCTACGCCGCCCCCAAAGAGGGCGTGGACAACATCACCCCCTTTGAGCTGATCCCTTGGATCTTGGGACAGGCCGGCACCGTGGCCGAAGTCCGCGGCCTCCTTTCCCGCATGAACCTCAGCAATATTCCCTTTTCCTCCGCTGTTCCTCTGGCCCCTCTCCACTTCATGTTCAGCGACGGGCAGGAGTCTCTGGTTCTGGAGCCCACGGCAGAGGGGCTGCAGATCTACGACGATCCCTATGACGTGATGACCAACAATCCCCCCTTCCCCTTCCATCTGGACAATATGCACAACTATCTTAATCTCAGCCCCAGCAACGGTTCCAACCAGTTCAGCCGCCACTATCCCCTCCGCAATTATGGCGTGGGCATGGGGGCCATCGGTCTTCCCGGCGATGCCTCCAGTGCCTCCCGCTTTGTCCGCACGGCCTTCCACCTTACCAACTCCCGCAGCGCCGACAGCGAGCTGGACCACGTGGGGCAGGTTTTCCACATTCTGGATTCCGTGGCCATGCTGCGCGGCTGTACCATCACGGACGAAGGCAAGGACGATCTCACCCTCTACAGCTGCTGCATCAACGTGACAAAGGGCATTTTCTACTACAAGACCTATGCCAACAGCCAGATCAACGCCGTTTGCCTGCACAACGAACCGCTGGACGGAGACCAGCTCATCGTCTTTCCGCTGCAGCGGGAGCCCTCGGTTCACTACGCCAACTGATTTCTGCATAAAAAGGGCCATGAACCCATGGGTTCATGGCCCTTTTCTCTTTGTCCCTACTCCTTTTCCACACAAGGGCATGGGGCGCCCGGTGCATCGCAGCGCACAAAGACATCACGGATGGATTTATGTTTGCCCAGAACCATGATGACATCATCATTTTGCAGCACGGTATCGGCCATGGCCAGACGGGCTTCCCCATTCCGGTTCTTGACCATCATCACCATCAGATTATGCCGCGAGATCAGTTCCGACTCCCGCAGCGGCACATTCTGCAGGCTGATGGGCACTTTATGCAGGTAGATATGCGCCACCACCATGGCGCCGTAATCCTCCACCAGCACGACCGGATTTTTATCTTTGCCGAACATCAGGCGGCTGCCGATGGTTTCGATCCACCGGTCAAACTTCGTTTTGAAAAACGTGGAGGTACGCACCCTGTGAAAGAGCAGCAGCACCCCCAGTAAAATCGGTACCAGTACCACCAGTGATTCCATTTCTGCCCGATCCAACGTCATAAAAAAATTGACCGTGGTCGACACGATGGTAACGGTGAAGGCATACCCGAAAAGCATGGTGGCCCGCGCCAGACGGCGGCGGATCTTGGAGGAGACCACAGCCTCGCTCTCTCTGGTGGTAAAGCCGGAGTTGGTCAGAAGTGAGATCACCTGAAAGCGCGCCCGCTCTTCCGTCATGCCGGTCAGGCGGAAGAAAATGGTAATAATGTCGGAGATCACGATGTACACAATAACAAAAAGGACGAATAGAATCAACGAACTGGTCATGGCAGCCTCCCCTTCCTGAAGTTTCTTCTTTGCCCATCATACCACGTTCTTGGGGGAACAACAATCGAAGTTTGCCTTCCTGGCAGGCAAGGCAAAGACCTTGCAGGCAGAGTCCTGCAAGGTCTTTGCTACAATGCGGCATCGTCGGATGCCCCACATCGATTCTCTATTCTTTTGCGCCACTGACAATGGCAAAATAGTGATTGGAGGTCAGACGGTACACCAGAGCATAGAACAGACCGAAAACGACGAAGCAGACCGCCGTGGTCAGCACCAGCAGCTTCTGATCCCACAGGTTGAAGAGCAGCAGCATCTTCCACACCACCGGGAAGGCAAAGCACAGGTGGAGTCCGGCCATGCCCAGCGGCAGGAAAAACACCGTCAGCATCTGGGAATTGATGGTCTTGCGAATGTCCTTCTTGGTCATGCCCACCTTCTGCATGATGGCAAAACGTGCCTGATCCTCGTACCCCTCCGTGATCTGTTTATAGTAGATGATCAGCACGGCTGCAGTAAGAAATACGATGCTGAGCATAATACCCAGAAAAAACAGTCCGCCGAAAAGGCCGTAAAAATCTGCTCGCTCCACTTCCCGGCACTCCACCTGTCCGGCGGTCAGGATGTCCGCCTCTTGCAGTTCGTGGTAGATCTCGATCTGCTCGGCGGCGGGCAGGTCCAAATCAAAGGCATAGTACCAGTAGTACTGGAGTTTCCCCTCTCCGGGCGCATTTCCCAGCGATTCCAGCGAAGCCGCCTCGGCTTCCAGATCCGGCACAAAGACAAACAGGGAGGGATAGATGGTCATGGCAGCGTCACCGTTATCCACAAAGGCGTCCACCACGTCCTTTACCTGATACGTCCGGCTGCCATGCACTTGGAACGTGGGCTGTTCATACTCCGTCCGGAAAGGACAGACCAGCGCCTCTCCCTCTTCCAGTGTCCGGTTCTCCCCCATGATCCGATTGTAGTCAGAAAGGGGCACGAAAAAGGTCAGCACCACCTCGTAGGTTCCGCTTTGCGAAAAGCCCGTCAAGTCATCCTGATCGTTGTAGAGGGTCCCCCCCTGCAAAAAGCCGGACGTAGCGATGCTGCGGTAGTCATACGGATTCTCCGGCACCGCTTTATGCTCATCCAGAATCTTCTGAATATCCTCCGTGATCTGCGCCGCTGTTCCTGCGCCCTGCACATCCCCCAGTTTCATCTCGATATTGACATCCTTGGGATAGCGGATATGGAGCGTATCCTCCGTACCCACAAACAGTGCCGTGGTGGAACTGAGCATCACCAGTACCATGGTGAGCAGAATACAGATGGAGGCAAGGCCGGCACCGTTGCGCTTCATGCGGTATGTCATGGAGGCGACACCCACAAAGTGGTTGGGCCGATAGTAGTATTTCTTATTTTTTTGCAGCAGCCGGCACAGCACCACCGAGCCGAAAATAAACAGCAGATAGGTCGCACAGATCACCATGATGACCGCCACAAAAAATACCATCAGTGCGGTGACCGGGTCTTGGATCGTTACGGCAATATAGTAGGCCGCAGCCAAGATCACAAGCCCCAGCAGACCGGCCAGCCAGTTGGCTTTCGGGGCCTTTTCCCCCTCGCTTTCGCTGCGCAGCAGCTCCACCGGTTTACTCAGTGAAATCTGGCGCAGCGCATCGAGGAACAGCAGCAGGAAGATGCCGCCAAAGAGCAGTAAGGAGGAGCGCACGCCCTCCGGAGAGACCGTGAAGTCCAGCCGGACCTCTCCATCCATCAGGTTGATGAGCATCAGCTCAAAAAGCTTGGAAAAAGCGATGCCCAAGGTCACGCCACCCAGCAGCGCTACCGCCGCCACGATGAGGGATTCCCAAAAAAGGATGCGGCTGATGTTCCGTTTCCCCATGCCCAGAATGTTATACAGGCCAAACTCCCGCTTCCGCCGCCGCAGCAAGAAGGAATGGGAGTAGAATAAAAAGAGCACCGAAAAAACAGCGATCACATGGCATCCCATCCCCAGCATAGAGCAGATGGTAGCTGCGCCGGGCATCTCATCCAGCGCTGTGGACTTAGAGAGAAAATAGACAATATAATACATCATCACCATGCCGATGCAGGTCATGATATAGGGCGCATAGATCTTTTTGTTCTTGGCAATACCGTCCCAAGCCAGTTTAGGGTAAAAGACCATTTTCATTGTCTCTCACCACCCGTTGCAAGCATGGTCAGCGTATCGGAGATCATCTGATAGAGCTGCTGACTGGTATTCTCGCCACGGTAGATCTGGTGGAATACCTCGCCGTCTTTGATGAACAGCACACGGCTGGCATGGCTGGCGGCTTTCACGGAGTGGGTAACCATCAAAATGGTCTGGCCCTCGGCATTGATCTGGGAGAAAAGGCGCAGCAGCTCATCGGTAGCCCGTGAGTCCAGGGCACCGGTGGGTTCGTCGGCCAAGATCAGCTTGGGGTTCGTGATCAGCGCACGGGCCACAGCAGCACGTTGTTTTTGACCGCCCGACACCTCATAGGGATATTTTTTCAACAGCTGATCGATCCCCAGCTGCCGGGCAATGGGCTGCAGCCGCTCCTCCATCTCTCCGTGCGGTCTGCCCGCCAAAACCAGCGGCAAATAGATGTTGTCCTCCAGGGTAAAGGTGTCCAGCAGGTTGAACTCCTGAAACACAAACCCCAGATTATCCCGGCGGAACTGGGCCATGTGGGACTCCTTGATCTGCGCCAGCTCCATCCCCTCCAGCCGCACGGTGCCGGCCGTCGGCTTATCCAGTGCCGCCAGAATATTCAGCAAGGTGGTCTTACCGGAGCCGGACTCACCCATAATGGCTACATACTCCCCCTGCTCTACGCAGAAGGACACGTTTTTGAGCGCCTCCACTTTGTTTCCGCCAAAGCGAGTCGTGTAGATCTTCTGTACACCGCTCACATCCAAAATACTCATCACAAAAATCCTCCTTTGGAATTTCTGTTCTGATTATAGCAAACGGGGGATCTGCATCGCCATGGATTCGGCTTACAAATCCCCCTTCAAATCTAACACTTTTGTAAGAATTTATTCCACCTGCAGGTCCCGCTGCTCCAGATCGATGGTCACGCAGGTCCCCTGATCCACCTGTGAGGCAACGGTGATCCGGTGTCCCAGATTGGTGCAGATCCGCTTGCACAGATAGAGCCCGATGCCGCTGGCTTTTTTATCCATGCGCCCGTTATAGCCGGTAAAGCCGTTTTCAAAAATGCGGGGGAGGTCTTCCGCTGCGATCCCGATGCCGGTATCGTAGATGCACAGCTTCTTCTCCGGTTCCAGTGTAATGGCAATTTCTCCCGACGGCGTATACTTCAGCGCATTGGACAGCAGCTGTTCAACAACAAAGGCCATCCACTTTTCATCGGTAATGACGGTGGCGTGGAGCGGCTCATACCGCAGGCGGAGTTTCCGGTCGATGAACTCGCCGGCAAACTTCTTCACCGTTTGGCGGATGATCCCGTCCAGGTCACAGGCTCGAATAACATAATCCGTACTGTCGGTATTCAGACGCAGGAAGGTCAGCACCATATCCACATACTGCTCCACCCGCAAAAGATCCAACGACAGCTTCCGTGAGAGCTCGCTGTCCTCATTTTGCAGGTGCAGGCGCATGGAGGCAATGGGGGTCTTGATCTGATGGGCCCATACGGTATAGTAGTCCACCATATCCTCGTATTTCTGCCGGGCAAGGCCCCGCTCCTGCTGATACTCCCGCACGATAGCGGATAGGATCTGCTGATAATCCTCATCGTCGATCCCCGCCGCATCCGGCAGCGTCCCCGTCATAACATCCGTGATTCCGGAAATGCTTTGCAGCAGATCGTGGCGCTTTTTCACACGCCGAAGGTCCAGCAGCATCGCCGTCAGACCCAGCAGCAGGCAGAGCATGGCCGGATAAGCCACCGCCTGCACCGGAAGGTGATAGAGGGCAAAGGACAGCATAAAAAGAAGGGTGCAAACCCCCAATATGGTGAGCAGCCGCCACCGCTCTTTGAGATACCGTATCCAAAGTTTCATCCCGCCGCTCCTCAATTCTCAATCAGATATCCCACGCCGAATTTCGTGGTAATGAACTCCTGCAAACCCGCTGCATCCAACCGCTTGCGCAGTCGATTTACATTCACCGACAGGGTATTCTCGTCAACAAAACTGTCGGTCTCCCAGAGCTGCTCCATCAGTTTTTCACGACTGACGACCTTCCCCTTATTCTTCATCAGCGTCAGAAGAATACGAAACTCATTTTTGGAAAGCGGGATCCGCTCCTCCCCATAACTGAGCGTGTTGTCTCCGGTATTCAGCAGAGCGCCCCGATGCTCCAGCACCGGAACCGTGGAGGAGAAATCGTAGGTCCTGCGGAGCATCGCCTGCAGCTTGGCCATTAAAACGCTTTGGTCAAAGGGCTTGGCAATGAAATCGTCGCCGCCCATGTTCATCGCCATGATCATGTTCATATTATCTGCGGCCGAAGAGATAAAAATAATAGGCACTCTGGACACCTTCCGGATCTCCCCGCACCAGTGATAGCCATTGAAAAAAGGCAGCGAAATATCCAGCAGCACGATGTGCGGATCAAACTGTGCAAACTCCGCCATCACCGCTCGGAAGTTCCGAACACAGCAGACCTCCAGATCCCACATCTCCGCCTGCGTCTTGATGGCCTCTGCGATCCCCTTATCATCCTCTACGATCAACAGCCGATACATACCCTTACCTCCCTCGTCTTTTCCACATAGATGTGTTTATGATAGCACATTGCCCCGCCTTTTTCCACCTATGTCCCGATAAAGGGGACATTCCGCCCCCACCCGGTGCTCCCTCTGGCCGGTCTGGTTGCCCCGCTTCTTTTCTCGGACAAGCAAAATACCGCCGTCCTTCCCCAACTGGAAAGGCGGCGGTATGAAGGGCGCAAGCCCTTGTGGCCATGGCGATCCTTTCAACGCTGCACGCCAACCGGTCATCCGGCCACATCGATCGAATCCACGATATTCATAAATTGCATTCCATATTCGGGCACCTTTTCAAGGTCACAATGCAGCGTCACCGTTACATCCCGCCCCTCCAGTGTTGTCAGAATAAAAAAGTTATAGAGGTTTTTCGTTGCGGTGGTACACGTATAATAGAACGCACCAATCTCCTGTCCGGAGTTGGTTTTCTTTTTTGCCATGCTGCAGTTAGCAAAATTAGGCACCGTGCGCTGGTACAGCGTGTAGTATCCGGAGAGTCGATTTTCCATATCTCCAGAACACTCTTCCCGGGAATAGTTCACGGAAATATAGGCCTTTTTTTCCTGATCAACAAAAAAATGATCCGGTTTTTTGCTGAGCATGAACTTCTCTAACTCTTGAGACTCCGTAAAATTTTCCGGGATCTGCAGCTTCAAGCGGTCTTCGTATAAACTGATTTCTTTATTCATTGTAACTCGCCTTCCATTCTTCCGGTCCATCACAAACCGTGTCAGTTGCACTATGGGCAGAGATAACCATCTCTCCCGTGCGGAAAAATCGATGGATCGCTTCACATTCCATTCCGTCGTATGCTTCTTGCGCATCTCATTCATGCCGCATTGGCCGCAAGCCGTATATGCGGTTTGCAAATACATCATGTCAGGAATATTTCTATTTACTGGTAGCTGGCAGCCCATTCCTCAGGGCCGTAGGAAACGGAATCATACGGCACATTCGCAAAGGCCACCAATTTGTCTGTGTGGCAATTATAGATGGACAGCTCGACATTCCACTCCGCCACATGATTGGTCAGCATATAATTCATTCCGTAGCAGGCGGTGATATTGTAAAACGTGCTCACATGCAAAATCGTAGGAATGTTCTCGTCAAAATAAAGCGCCACCTTTTGATACGTTTCATCCGGTTCGTACCGATATTCACTGTTATACGCTTTGAACTCGTCCACCAGCTCTGCAATATATGTATTGTTGCGTTCGATGAGCTTTTCTCTCTGCTGCTCTGTCAGTTCGATTTCCACATGATCATCCACAACCTTGGCCGAGGTGCAGTAGTCTTGCCCCAGTTCATTAAAGCTGTCCACGCCCGCTTCCTTGGTCGTGCCGGTATAGCTCCAATAGGTCCAGGGAATGGAATAGGTTTCTGTTTTCGCTTCTTTATGGCCACAGCCGCTGACCAGAAGAAGCACAAGCATCAGTGCAGCCAGCAGTATATTTCCTTTTCTCATAGAGCCTCCTTAGATAAGTACCACCATAAACATCAGAAGAAGCAGTACTTCTGCAGTGGCAGTCGTCATAACTACTGTTTGGGTCGCAGGCACCACATATTCCCACTGGGGCTCATATGCCGGAAACGTCGGGAAGCTCCAATCCGGCTGCGGAAGATGACCGGGATAGGGCGCTTCCACCTCTATAGGCACCGGCATTGGCTGCCAGCCCAAATTATCTTCGTCCTTCTTCTGATACTCGATACCAACTGCAGAGGAAAGGGAACCGTGTTCCATATCGGTCGTCACTTTTTCCTCCATCCACATTTTTTTCTGAAGCGGGTCAATGGCAAAGTTATAGGTAAACGTATTGTTCCCCACCTTATCTTGGTGGGTAACCTTGACGGTACTGCCAATGCTCTCCGGACCCGTCAGCCCCCCCATGTTTATGGTCACACCATTTCCATTTTCCCCGGTCATACTGGACGAAACTTCCCCGTCACTGTTGACCGAAAGGGACTTTCCATCCCCGAAGGCATGAGAAATATCAAAGCCCTTCAGCTGGAGCTTTTGGTCCTCGATGGCCATACTGACGCTGACATCGCTGTTTCCCTTTACATTGCCGGAAACACTGTAGTATACCTTCACTCCCGGGCCCACAGGGATCTCAATTTTCTCTCCCACATCAACACTGGGCATACTCGCCAAGAGGGCCGCGGCATAAAGATCAAGCATGCGGCGCAGATTTCCTTCCTCCATCTCATCAACTTGCTCCTTTGTCAGGCCGTCCCCTGCAATGGACATCAGGCTCTTATGCAAGGTAAGATATTCATTGATGGCATCCTTCAGGCCAGAGTTGATGGTCTCAGGGGTAAAGTTTCCCTTTCCCGGCTCGATCACTGCGGACAGGCGGTTGATGATTTGCTTGTACTCCCTTAAATTGGCAAGCGTGGCAATGAAGCGGCTCTTATAGCAGTCGCTGACCGCATTGACATTTTCAAAGATATGCTCGATATTTGCAGCATTTGTGTTATTCTTATCGATGACCTTTTTGTGATAGTCATTGATGTTGTCAATGTAGTCCTGCACATTCAACAGCCCGATCCATGCCTCAAAATCACACCATCTGTCCCCGATCGCATCTGTAAAGTTGCACCATTTTTCATTTTCCACCTGGGCAACCAGAGAGAGCAGCTGCTGCCGTGCATCTTCTGAAAAATCTCTTTTCATACCCTTGTCTCCTATCCTCACTTCAACAGGATCTGACGAGATGCCATTCTGTCGGCCAGGGCCATACTGGTTCTCACATTCTCAAAAAATCCGATGGAATTTGTCATCATGGTGAGCATAGCTGTTTTGATCTCTGCATATTCTTCTTCGACCATGACCAGTACATCGATCGTCTGTCCCGATCCGACGATTTCTGTCGGTTCCACATTAATTTCCTCGCACTCCTTCTTCAAATCCCGGAGTTTTTGGATTTTTTGGTTCAATGCCGCAACATTTGTGCTGATCTGATGCATCCAACACCCCTCCTAAAACAAATAGTCGTCCGCTTCATTGATGTCCCAAATGAAGCATTCTGTGACATCCTTCAGATTCCGAGTGATCTCGCTCAGCTTCTCCGCTAAAAGCATTACGCTCTCTTTATAGGCCGTCACTGCCTTGGAAACACCACCGTCGGTGATGGCTTCTTCTTCGATTTCCGCCAAGATTTCCACGTATTGATTCATCATGACCTGCAGTCTTGAGCCTGCATAGTCGCATGATTCTCCTACACTCTGAACATAATCATCATCTATGATCAAATTAGCATCCATAGCCTACCTCCTGTGCAAGGGCAATCCTCAGCTGTTCTTGCCAATACATTTTTCGATCATTTCGATAGGAAATTCTGCCTTCACAATCGGAAAGTTCCTCCAGAAGTTCCTGTTTTTTTGATCTGATCCTGCTTTTTGCCGTGCTCAAACCATTCAGCGCAGTGTGATATTGTGCCCCATTGAGCAATTCACCCATTCCGTCCCGATAGATGGGGACGATTCTATTGCTGATCGTCGATTGAGAAAATTGAGACAAGCCCTGTAAACGACGTGTCTGCCTTTGGCTGAAGTTATTTTGAAGGACATCGAATTTCCCGCTAAGCCGCTCCAACTCATCGATTTTTTTCTCGATCTCTGCCTTCTCTGCGTAAAACTGATCTAACAGATCCTCATTATATCTGATATTACTTCTGATCTCATAAACCGTCATCATGTACCCCACCCTTTTTGCAAAAGACGCTCTCCCAGCACCGGTAAGTGCTGGGAGAGATCTCCTACATCTTGCACTTAACCTCTGAACTGGTTTGCAATGCTGGAATCGGTCTCCTCCACGGTCTTGGCCGTTG
>JAHHSI010000020.1 GCA_020025275.1 Oscillospiraceae bacterium
GTCTGGGCGAGGAGGACGTGAAGAAGAAGTTCCCCGCCATGTACAACGCCTTCACCTACGGTGCGCCCCCCCATGCGGGCATCGCCCCCGGCGTGGATCGCATGGTCATGCTGCTGGCCGGCGAGAACTCCATCCGTGAGATCATTCCCTTCCCCATGAACAAGAACGCTCAGGATGTGATGATGGACGCCCCCTCCGCCGTCACTCAGGCACAGCTGGACGAGCTGCATATTGCCGTGGTCGGCGTGGAAGAGGAGTGATCCCTCCTCCCCCTCGGTACCCTACAGGCGGTGGACGCTGCTGCGTCCACCGCCTGTCCCCTTTTGCCGCCCCACAGCAGCCCCGACGCCTCCCCCTGTGGAAGCGACGGTCTCTTTTTTCCGAGGGCCGCCCCGCTTCCCCCATTTCTCTCTTGTGTTTTTTCCCCATCTATGGCACACTATGTTCAAAGGAGCGTGTCCCCCATGGAAACTGAAAAACTCTACTACGCCGATCCGTACCGCCGGGAGTTCACCGCCACGGTCCTCTCCTGTGAGCCGGCACGGGATGGCTTCACTGTCCTTTTGGACCGCACCGCCTTCTATCCCGAGGGCGGCGGACAGCCGGCAGACCACGGCACTCTGGATGCTGCGGCGGTCACCGACGTTCACGACAGGGACGGCTGCGTCCTCCACACCTGCTCTGCGCCCCTCCCTGTGGGCAAAACCGTCACCGGCACCATCGACTGGGAGCGCCGCTTTGACCATATGCAGCAGCACTCCGGCGAGCACATCGTCAGCGGCATGATCTGCCGCACCTTTGCCTGTGACAACGTGGGCTTTCACATGGGGGTGGACAGCGTCACCATCGACTATAACGCCGACATCACGTGGGAGCAGGTTCTGCTTGTGGAGCAGGCCGCCAACCGATACCTCTGGGAAAACCACCCTATCTCCATCACCTACCCCTCTCCGGAGGAGCTGGCCGCTCTGGACTATCGCAGCAAGAAGGAGCTCCACGGTGCGGTGCGTATCACCGAATTCCCCGGGGCCGACTGCTGTGCCTGCTGCGGCACCCATGTGTCCCGCAGCGGTGAGGTGGGACTGGTGAAATTCCTCTCCTGCCAGAAATTCCGCAGCGGCGTGCGTCTGGAGCTGCTGTGCGGCGGGCGGGCCGTGCGCTACCTCTCTCAAAACTGGACGCAAAACCACGCCATCGCCCAAACGCTCTCCGTCAAAGATACGGCCACCTTCCCTGCGCTGCAGCGCCTGCAGGAGGAACTGCAGAGCACCAAGGACCGGGCCGCCGCCCTGGAAGACGCCATATTCCGGCGCACTGCGGAGGACTATGCCGGACAGGGCGATGTCCTTCTGATCACCCCGCCCCTCTTTGGCGACGGGACACGACGGCTGTGTGACGCCGTCAGCGCCGTCTGCGGCGGCCGATGCGCCGTCTTTTCCGGCGAGGACACCACCTATCGCTATGCCGTGATCCATCCGACAGAGGATATCCGTGCGTGGATCAAGGACATGAACGCCGCCCTTCACGGGCGCGGCGGCGGACGGGACGGCTTTGCCCAAGGCAGCGTACAGGCCTCCTCTCAGGAGATCCGGCGCTTCTTTACAACAGCAACCCAACCATAACTCATCAAAAATACACCAAAGGAGACAACATCTATGAGCGATCTGGAACTGGAAATGAACACCCCCGACGAGGAGAATCTCCCCACCATTATGCTGACCGATGAGGACGGCACCGAAGAGGCCTTTCAGGTCATGGGCTTTCAGGCCTATCAGGAGCGGGATTTTGCGATCCTGTGCCCGGTAGAGATTGAGGACGGCGCTGAGGTCGGTCTGGTGATCATGGAGAGCGTCGGCGGCAATTCTCTGGAATTCGTGGAGGATGAGGCCGTCACCGAGGCGGTTTTCAACCTCTTCATGGAGACCTTGGCCATCGATGATGACGAGGCGTAACCCTCTCGGCGGCCCCTCTCTTGGCAGAACGGAACTTCCGTTCTGCCATTTTTTTCTGTTTTTTTCCTTCTCGGAAATTTCCCATCTTGCGCCGGAAAATTTCCCGTGATAAAATAAACGAAAAATAAACACGGCATCGCCGGGACAGCCGGCCGCTGCGTCTCTCTGTTGACGCAAACGGTCAGGCGCCCCCCTCCCTGCAAAAGCGGCGCCGTGTGCATATCAGGAGGGATAATCATGAATAAAAATGTCACCATCGATCTCTACCAACAGGTTGCCCAAAGTCTGGGGCTGCGTCTGGACTCGCAGGGCGGCGGAATGTACGGCACCTTTGGCGGGTTCCACGTACTGATCAGCTCCACGGTGGCCAACAATCCCTACATTGTGGCCGTGGATATCTCGGCCCACCGGGCCACCGGCCCTCTGACCAAGGCCGAGTGCAAGCAGTACAAGCAGGAGCACCCGCAGGTGCGCTCTCTCATCCAGAACGGCTCCACCATTGTCATGAGCCTGAAAAAGCTGAACGGACTGGACGGTCTGCAGCAGGGCCTGCGGGACAATCTGTCCTCACTGGTCCGCTTCCTCCAGAGTGAGGGCTTCAGCGAGTGCTGTCAGGCCTGCGGCAGCGCCAGCGTAGATCCGTGCTATGTATCCGGCAGCTACGCCATGCTCTGCCGTGACTGCTTCGGCCGCCTGCAGCAGGACCGCACGGCACTGGATGCCCAGAGACGGGGAAAACACGACAACATGATCGGCGGCATCGTGGGGGCACTGCTGGGCTCTCTGCTGGGTGTGGTCGCCATTATCCTCTTCAGCCGCTTGGGCTATGTTGCCGCCATCAGCGGCGTCATTCTGGCGGTCTGCACGCTGAAAGGCTATGAGATGCTGGGGGGAAAGCTCAACACCAAAGGCATCATCATCTGCTGCATCCTGATGCTGGTGATGACGTACTTGGGTGATCAGCTGGACTGGGCGATCGTCGCCGCCAAGGAGATGGATGTGGACCTGTTCACCGGCTTCCGTCTCATCCCCACACTGGTGCGGTATGAGATCATCGACCGCACTTCCTACGTGATGAATCTGGTGCTGCTCTATCTTTTCACCGTGGGCGGCGCTGTGCCCACCATCCTGAGCACCATCAAGAACCGGCAGCTGGAAAATCACCTCTATCGTCTGGCTCCCATGGATTCCACGGTGCAGGGGCCGGAATTCTGATCCCGCCATTTCTGAAAAAACAGGCGCCCACAGGCGCCTGTTTTTTTCAAATGTTCCGCAGCAGGTAACTTTTCTTTTCCCTTCATCCATGTTATAATGTTTATTTAGAAAAAAATCCCACCTAAGAAAGAAGTGACCTTCCGTGAACAGTGACAACAAGTTGGGCACCATGCCCATTTCAAAACTCATCTGGAATATGTCCCTGCCCATCATCGCCTCCATGCTGGTGCAGGCGCTGTACAACATTGTGGACAGCATCTTTGTCTCCCACATCAGCGAGTCGGCCCTGACGGCCGTCTCCCTGACCTTCCCGGCCCAGCAGCTGATCATCGCCGTGGCGGCCGGCACCGGCGTGGGCATCAGCGCTCTGCTGGGGCGCTCTCTGGGGGCGGGCAATCACCGCCGGGCCAATGAGGTGGCCAACAACGGCGTCTTTCTGGCCATTGCCAGCGCCGTGGTGTTCTGCCTTCTGGCTCTGTGCTTTTCCCGCGTCTTTTTCACCGCCCAGACCGTTGTTCCCGAAATCGTGGAGCAGGGCAACCTCTATCTCCTGATCGTCTGCTGCGGGTCCGTGGGGATCTTCTTGGAGATCACCTTTGAGCGGCTGCTGCAGGCCACCGGCCGGAGCATTCTGTCCATGTATACACAGGGTGTAGGCACCATCATCAACATCATTCTCGACCCCGTCTTTATTTTTGTTCTGGATATGGGCGTGGTGGGCGCAGCCGTGGCCACCATCATCGGCCAGATGTGTTCCGCGGCCTTGGCCATCTTCCTGTGCCGCACCAAAAACAAGGAGCTGCACATCTCTCTGCGCGGCTTCCGTCCCAACTGGTCCCTCATCGGCAACATCTACCGCATCGGTATTCCGTCCATTATCATGATGGCCATCAGCTCGGTGATGGTGTTCGTGATGAACAAGATCCTGATCGCCCTGCACAGCGCCAAGGAGACGGCCGCCACTATGTTCGGCGTGTATTTCAAGCTCAACAGCTTTGTGTTCATGCCCATCTTCGGCCTGAATACCGGCATCATCTCCATCATCTCCTATAACTACGGCGCCGGAAAGCGCAAGCGTATGCTGGAGACCATCCACCGCAGCACCCTCTACGCCGTGATCGTCATGACCGTGGGCACCGTGATTTTTGAAACCATCCCCGCCGTGCTGCTGGGGATGTTCGAGGCCACCGACACCATGCTGCAGGTGGGTGTCCCTGCGCTGCGGATCATCGGTCTCAGTTTCCCCATGGCCGGAGTCTGCATTCTCCTCAGCGGCGCTTTTCAGGCGGTGGGCAAGTCGGTGTATTCCATGCTGGCCTCCATTGTCCGCCAGCTGCTGGTCCTGCTGCCGGCAGCACTGGTCCTGGCCCTCCTCGGCCGCAGCCTTGGCAACGACGATCTGGTGTGGTGGTCCTTCCCCATTGCCGAAATCGCATCGTTGGTGATGACCCTGCTCTTTTACCATCGACTGCGCCGAAAGATCATCGACAATGTCCCCGAGGAATAAACGGCACAAGGCGGCCGGCAGATTACTGCCGACCGCCTTGTCTCTTTTCCGGGCCCCTGTCTGCCAAAGCTCCCGACAGACGTCTCTTTTCCACAATGTGGGAAACATCGGGGACAGTGTGGACTCTTATCACCCCAAATCACCCCAAATCGCCCCTTAAATACCGTTTTTCATCAAAAAAGGCTTCGGAGTGCGCTCCGAAGCCTTTTGATTTTCCACATCTTAGTAGGCGATCTTCTCCTGCAGATAGCTCTTGAGCTCACTGATGGGGATGCGCACCTGCTCCATGGTATCACGCTCACGGACGGTGACGCAGTTGTCGCCCTCCTTCTCGGCATCGCCCACCGTATCAAAGTCCACGGTGATGCAGTACGGCGTACCGATCTCATCCTCACGGCGATAGCGCTTGCCGATGGAACCGGTCTCGTCGAAGTCCACCATGAAGTCCTTCGACAGCTCGGCGTAGATCTCCCGTGCCTTGTCGCTCAGCTTCTTGCTCAGGGGCAGCACCGCCGCCTTGAAGGGCGCCAGCGCCGGGTGGAAGTGCATCACCACACGGGTATCGTTCTTGGCCTCATCCACCACTTCCTCGTCGTATGCTTCCACCAGGAACGCCAGCACCATGCGGTCGGCACCCAGAGACGGCTCCACCACGTAGGGGATGTAGTGCTCGTTGGTCTCATGGTCGAAGTAGGTCATGTCCTGACCGGAGGTGTTCTGATGCTGGGTCAGGTCGTAGTCGGTACGATCCGCCACGCCCCACAGCTCACCCCAGCCGAAGGGGAACATAAACTCGAAGTCGGTGGTCGCCTTGGAATAGAAGCACAGCTCCTCCGGGTCGTGGTCACGCAGGCGCAGGTTCTCCTCCTTGATGTTCAGATCCAGCAGCCACTGGCGGCAGAAGCTCCGCCAGTACTGGAACCACTCCAGATCCGTGCCGGGCTTGCAGAAGAACTCCAGCTCCATCTGCTCGAACTCACGGGTACGGAAGGTGAAGTTGCCGGGGGTGATCTCGTTGCGGAAGGACTTACCGATCTGGCACACACCGAAAGGCAGCTTCCGGCGGGTGGTGCGCTGTACGTTATTGAAGTTGACAAAGATTCCCTGCGCCGTCTCCGGACGCAGATAGACGGTGTTCTTGGCGTCCTCGGTGACACCCTGGAAGGTCTTGAACATCAGGTTGAACTGGCGGATGTCGGTCCAATTGTGCTTGCCGCAGGTGGGGCAGGCAATGGCGTGCTCGGCCACAAAATCGGCCATCTCCTGCTGGCTGAATGCGTCCATGGGCTTGGGCAGCACAAAGCCGTTCTCTTGGCACCAGTCCTCGATGACCTTATCGGCACGGAAGCGCTCCTTGCACTCCTTGCAGTCCATCAGAGGATCGGAGAAACCGCCCAGATGGCCGCTGGCCACCCACGTCTGGGGGTTCATGAGGATGGCTGCGTCCTGACCGACGTTGTAGGGGTTCTCCTGAACGAACTTTTTCCACCACGCCTTCTTGACGTTGTTCTTCAGCTCCACACCCAGAGGGCCGTAGTCCCAGGTGTTGGCCAGACCGCCGTAGATCTCACTGCCGGCGAATACAAAACCGCGGTTCTTGCACAGAGCCACGATTTTTTCCATGGTTTTTTCCGTGTTCTTCATGGTCGATTTCTCCTTCTATTTTCTCCATTTTGATTTGCAAATAAAAAACGCCCTGAACTGCCGCAGCAGTTCAGGGCGAATAAGACAACTTATCCGTGGTTCCACCTGAATTCGGATCACTCCACACTCGTACGCCTTAACGCAGCGGATACGGCGGGCATTTCCTCCCGCAGCTCAGGGGCGCCACCCCCGTCATCGCCTGTAGTCCTATTTAGGATAGCACCTTTTTCCCACCTCGTCAAGAGAAAACCACACAAACCGCCCCGCCGGACGGCGGCTTCCCGATCTGCGGACACAAAAAAAGGACACCAAAACGGTGTCCTTCATTGGTTTGGTCAATTAGCCAATCTTGTTCAGCTTCAGAGTCATTGCGCTCTTCTTGTGGGCTGCGTTGTTCTTGTGCATCAGACCGTTGGCAGCGGCCTTATCCACAGCCTTCACTGCGACCTTGTACGCGCCCTCGGCCTCGGTGCGATTGCCTTCAACGGCAGCGGCCTCGAACTTCTTGATTGCAGTCTTCATTGCGGACTTCTCGGCCTTATTGCGAGCACTTCTCGTTTCTGCCACCAGAACACGCTTCTTAGCAGACTTAATATTAGGCAAACCAAACACCTCCTCGGCGGTAAATTTGCGCTCCAGATGATAATACATCCACGCAGATTCGTATTTTATCATCTTTCTATTGAAATTGCAAGCGCTTTTTCAAATTTTCTTTGATTTTCTCGCATAAATGGTTTTTTTCCCGCCAAACTAAAGCCTATCCACTATATTTTGTGCTCATGAAGGAGGAGGAACACAAAAATGGCCGTCATGAAAACCGATCTTACACTGGAAGCCGCCCATTCTCTGCTGGAAAAACAGGGCGGTCAGGGCCGCATCCCCGGGGTCTCCCTCAGCGAGCGGCAGGTGGAGGGCTACACCGTCACCGCCGTATCCGTCCGCACCGCCTATGGCGCCCGCTCACTGGGAAAACCACGGGGCACCTACATCACCGTGGACCTGGCCCCCTACTTTCAGCGGCAGGAGGGCTACTTCTCCCGTGGGGTCCGCTGCCTTGCCCAAGAGCTGCGGCCGCTGCTCCCGGCGCTTTCCGAGGGGGCCTCGGTACTGGTGGCCGGTCTGGGCAACCGCTCCATGATCTGCGATGCCGTGGGCCCCATGGCGGTGGACCATCTGCTGGTGACACGGCACTTGATCCAGACGCTGCCCTCCCGCTTTTCCTCCCTGACCTCGGTGGCCGCACTGGCCCCCGGCGTGGTGGGCCAGACCGGCATGGAGACGTTGGAAATTCTGGCCGGCACGGTGCGCCATGTGAAACCGGCCGCCGTGATCGTCATTGACGCCCTGACCGCCGGCAGCCGGCAGCATCTATGCGCCACGGTACAGCTGTCGGACACGGGACTGGTGCCCGGCTCCGGTGTGGGCAATCACCGCAGCGCCATCGACCGCAAAACACTGGGCGTTCCGGTCCTTGCGGTGGGACTGCCCACCGTCATGGCCGAGGGCGTTCTGGCCCGGGAGCTGACGGGGGCGCCGGTGCCGGATGACGGCACGCCCCTGTTCATCACGCCCCGGGACGTGGACAGCCGGGTGCGGGAACTGGGGCGTCTGCTGGGCTACGGCATCAATGCCGCTCTGCAGCCATCCCTCTCCGTGGAGGACATTACCGGTCTGTTGGGGTAAGCCCCCTCGCCGCAGCGTGCACGTATCCACAATGTGGACGATCCTGTGTACTTGTGTATTTCTCCCCGCATCCGTCCCCCTGTGGTGCTGTCCGCCCAAACGCCTGCACGCCAAGGCTTTCCCGACCCGACCACTCTCGGACCGCCGCCACGCACCCCCACAAATCGGCCGTCTTTCCCGGAAAAACCGGCTTCGGCTGTGCCAAGTTTTCCACATCCATAAAGAAAACCGGCCGCAGGACTCCCTGCAGCCGGTTCTGTCGTTCTCTTCAAAGGGGCAGCGACGCTCTTTGCAACGGATCAGCACTCCGCCTGAAGCTGCCGCAGCAGCGCACCATCGATGTTGCTGCCGCTGACCATCAGCGCCGTATGGCGTCCGGTAAAGATCTCCGGGTGCTCCAGCACCGCCGCTGCTGCGATGGCACCGGCGCCCTCGGCCACGATCTTCTCCTTCTCCAGCATAAAGACCACCGCACGGCCAATGGCCGTCTCGCTGACCTCCAAAAGCAAGTCGGCGTAGTCCTTCAGCATCTCGTAGGCCAGAACACCCACACCGCCCACCAGTGCATCGCAGATGGTGCTGCCGGTGGTGGGGTACTCCTCATAGCACACCTGATCACGGTAGGCGTGGATCATGGCAGGACACGCCGCCGTCTGCACGGCGATCACCCGGATGTCCGGCTTCAGCGCCTTGGCCGCCACCGCCGTACCGGTGGCCAGACCACCGCCGCCAATGGGCACCACCACCGTATCGATGTCCGGATTGCGGCGCAGGATCTCCACCATAGCCGTCCCCTGGCCGCCGTAGATCTTGGGGTCGTCATGGCATGAATCGATGAAAGTGAGGCCGCTGTCGGCGATAAATTCCATGCCCTGCCGGTGGGCTTCGTCGTAGTTTTGCCCCATAAGGCGCACATGGCCGCCGAAATATTCGATTTTCTCGATTTTGCTGCGGGGCGTAGTCTCCGGCACCACGATCTCCGCCTTCTTGATGCCCAGCAGCCGGGCGGCATAACTGACAGAGATGCCATGGTTCCCGGAAGAAACCGCCGCCACGCCGCCTCTGCGCTCCTCCTCCGTCAGCGACAGCATTTTATTGAGGGCGCCACGGATCTTAAAGCTCTTGGTGTGCTGCATGGACTCCAATTTAAAGTAAAACTTGTGGTCCGGATCGCCCAGATAGTAGGACTGTACCAGCGGAGTCTCCGGCAGATACGGACGCAGCGCCGCCTCTGCCTGCAAAATATCCTCGAATGAAAAATGACTCATACTCGTCCTTACTTCTCCTTATAAAAATCCGTGCCGTCCTCGATGGCCAGAGGTAGTCCGTTATGATACACGGGGATCGTCTCAAACTTGAAGCGGCTGGCCTCGTGCTTGCGGTCGATCTTGGCCTTGATCTCCTCATCGCAGACGCCACGGCGCACATACTCGTTGACAGCGTGATAGGTAAATCCCAAATTGTCCTCATCGGTCAAGCCGGTGAGCCCGTCTGAGGGCGGCTTGACCACAAATTTCTCAGGCAGTCCCAGTGCACGGCCCAAGGCGACCACCTCTTCCGTCGTATACATTCCCAAAGGAGAAAAGGCACCGGCACTGTCGCCGTATACCGTGCAGTATCCCACCCAATCCTCCGACAGGTTGGAGGTATTGATGACCGTACCGCCGGGCAGCGACTGGGCCACGGCATAGAGGGTGGCCATGCGGATACGGCTGGGCAGGTTCACACGGGTCTCCCGTCGGATGTCGTGGCCCGCCTGCTCCATCTGATGCAGCACGCCCTGCACCGAATCGTGAATATCCATCGTGCAGTGAGGGATCTGCAAAAACTCCACCAGCTCCTGACTGTAGTTGATGTCGGGCTGCACACCGTCGGGCATCAGCACACCGTAAACATTCTCTCGACCGAATACGGCCACAGACAGGGCCGCCACCACCGAGCTGTCCTTGCCGCCGGAAATGCCGATGACCGCCGTCTTTCCGTGGCAGGCCTGCATCCGCTCCCACATCCATTCCATCAGGCCGGGCAGCTGGGCCTTTGCGTTGAATTCCATATTTCATCCTCCCTTGTTGGTTGTACGATGACTTTTGTCATTGTACTCCCTGGCGCACAAAAACGCAAATTTTTTCCCTCAAAGGAAAAGACCCCCTGTCGAAACAGGAGGTCTTTCCCAAGGTTTGTTAGGAGAGAGAAATCACATAAGACATATCGTTTGTACACGCTCAGCATACCCTACGGCGATGGGAAAATCATGAAGAAAGCATGAACTTTTCATGAATTCTCCGTATATATTCTCCCCTCTCCCGCTCAGCCGAGATCCCTTCCCTGCTTTTCCCCGCCCAGCGGTCCAAACTCCTTGCCGCCTTCTCCAAGAGGCAAGAAAAGCCTCCTGCTGCTCGCAGGAGGCTTTTCTTGTGTGTGTTTGTTTTAGAAGAGAGAGAGAAAATCACATAAGGAATGTATCCTTTGTACAGTCTCTATCCTACGACAGAATATTTTCTAAATCGTGAAGCGCCCATGAACATTCTGTGAATCTTCGCCGGCAGCACTTCGCTCATTTGAACTTGCGGCTCTCCGCCACCGCCAACTCATCGCAGCGGTTGTTCTTGGGGTTTGTGGCGTGACCCTTCACCCAGTGATAGTGCACCTCGTGGCGGGCGATCAGCGGCAGCAGCTGCTCCCACAGATCCACATTCAGCGCCGGTTTCTTATCGGACTTGATCCAGCCCTTCTTCTTCCAGCCATAGACCCAGCCTTTCTGGAGCGCATCGATCACATACTTGGAGTCGGAATAGAGCTCCACCGTGCAGGCCTCTTTCAGCATAGCCAGCGCCTCGATGACGCCCGTCAGCTCCATGCGGTTGTTGGTGGTCTCCGGCGCACCGCCGGAGATCTCTTTTTCAATGCCGTTCCACTCCAAGATCGCCCCCCAGCCGCCGGGACCGGGATTGCCGCTGCATGCGCCATCGGTGTAGATTGTTACTGTTTTCATCACTTCTCCTTGCCCATTGAGGGGGTTTATCGATCCTCGTCCATACGGCGAGGGATTTTTCAGCTTCCGGCAAACCGCCTGTGGCCATCTCTTTTCTTCGCGGCCGCAGGCGGCGCGAGCGGGCCGTGTTATCCCCAACGCAGCGGAAAATGTGGAAAGTTCCCCCGAATTCTCTGCAAAAGTGCGCTGCTTCCCTGCCGTTGCCGCCAAAAGCCTCTGCGTTTTTACACATTCTGGAAATCTTTGGGGAGGATGTGCCTTTCGCTCGACGGCCGCAGGGGCGGGAACGGAAGCTCCTGCCCGAAGGCCCAAGCCCTCCCCTTACTCCACGTCCGTGACCAGCAGATGCTCTCCTGCCACCCGGAATTTCACATTGTGTGCGCCGAAGGCCAGGCCATAGATGCGCTGGGCGTCCTCCTGATAGCGGGGCCGGGGATCGCTGCGCAGCACGGCCAGCAGCGCCGCCCGGGACTCGGTCGGGATCTTCTCCAACAGCTCCTGCGGGCACGTCACCTGCAGCATCCGTCCTTCCAGACCATCCGTGAAGCCGCCCACGGCATCGGGATGGCTGTCGGCGTAGGCCAGATAGGGCTTGATGTCAAAGATCGGTGTCCCATCCACCAGATCGGCGCCGCGCACGTGGAGCACCGGCCCCTGCCGGGGGTCCAGCTCCACCCGCTCCAGCGCCACGGAGGAAAGTCCGATGGCGTTGGGCCGGAACGGCGAACGGGTGGCAAAGACCCCCATACGCTGATTTCCGCCCAGACGGGGCGGGCGCACCGTGGGTGACCACGTGGCCCGCACCGCCTTGGAAAACTGCCAGATCAGCCAGAGGTGGGAATAGCCCTCCAATCCACGCACGGCATCGGCATTGCGGAACTCCGGCTCAAAGACGATCCGGCCCCGCAGCTCCGGAACCAGACCGCTCTGGCGGGGCACGCCGAACTTCTCCGGCAGCTCCGTATGGATCCGGGCGATCACTTTGATCTCGTATGTCTCCATCTTATTTTTTCCGTCGTCCGGAGTCGGTGAGATGGGCCAGAATATCCTTGGGCAGCCGCTGCCAGCGCCACACCTGCCCCGCAATCACCACCACCAGATAGCCGGCCACAAACCAGATGTTCTGGAACCGGATGGACACGGCAAACATTGCAAACAAAATCAGCAGCAAGATCCAGTTGATCTTCTTGTTTCCCTCCTCGATTGCCAACAGCTCCTCGCTCTTGTAGTAGATGACGTGGTCATATTCAAACTCCGTCACCTCCGAGGGGTCCCGGTATAGGTTCTCCGTAAAGTAGACCCAGCGCGTCAGCGGGCGCAGCATCTGCTTTTTCTTCTTACTCATGGACGGCCTCCGTCTCCACGGTCGTCTCCACGGTCTCGCCTGTTGCGGGCGCAGCGCTCATCTCACCCTCGCCGCTCTCCTCCGTCTGCTCCCGGTCGGTCACGGCCACGGAGATCACCTGCCCGTCGTCGCTCAGGCGCATGACCTTCACGCCCTGGGCATAGCGGCTGTAGATGTTGATGTCGGCGGTGGCCATGCGGATGATGGTGCCGTCGTTGGAGATCATGAGGATGTCCTCCTCACCGTTGACCACCTTGGCCGCCACCACAGAGCCGGTCTTATCGGTGATGTTGTAATTCTTCAGACCACTGCCGCCACGGCGCTGAGGCTCGCCGCCCTCACCACGGAGATACTCCTCGATGGCGGTCCGCTTGCCATACCCGTTTTCCGTGATGCTCAGGAGGTACTGTCCCTCCAGTGCCAGCGCACCGGCCACCACGTAGTCGCCCTCGTGCAGACGGATCCCACGCACGCCCACGGCGTCACGGCCCATGCAGCGAATATCGGTCTCACGGAAGCAGATGGCCATGCCCTCGTGGGTCAGCAGCAGCACGTTCTGGTTGCCGTCGGTGCGGCGCACCTCGATCAGCTCATCGCCCTCGTCCAGTGTCAGGGCACGGATACCGGCCTTGCGGGCGGTATTGAGATTCTTCAGCTCCACACGCTTGACCGTGCCCATACGGGTGATCATCACCAGATAGCTGTCGTCGAACTCCCGGACCGCCAGACCGGCCGTCACCTTCTCCCCCTCCTCCAGAGGCAGGATGTTGACGATATTGGTGCCCTTGGCGGCACGACCGGACTCAGGAATGAGATACCCTTTCTTCCGGTGCACACGTCCCGTATTGGTAAAGAAGAGGATATAGTCGTGGGTGGAGGCGGTGAACACGCTGGTCACCACGTCCTCCTCCCGGGTGGTCATGGCCTTGACGCCCTTACCGCCACGGCGCTGTGCAGAATACTCCGTGGCGGCGGTGCGCTTGATATAGCCGTTCTCCGTCATGGTGTAGACACACTCTTCTTCCTCGATGAGGTCCTCAATATCGATCTCATCCTCCACCTCCTGGATCTCGGTGCGGCGGTCGTCACCGAACTTATCGGCGATGGCCTGCAACTCCTCCTTGAGGATGGATTTGACCAGATTCTCGTCGCCCAGTACCTTGAGGTACCATGCGATCTTCTCCTCCAGTTCCCGATACTCCGCCTCCAGCTTCTCACGGTCCAGACCCTGCAGGGCCTTCAGACGCATATCCAAAATCGCCTGCGCCTGCACCTCGTCCAGAGAGAAACGGTTCATCAGGTTCTCCTTGGCGTTATCGTAACTGGTGCGGATGATCTTGATGACTTCGTCGATATTGTCCTGAGCAATCAGCAGTCCCTCCAGCAGATGGGCACGCTCCTGCGCCTTCTTGAGGTCGAACTTGGTCCGCCGGACGATGATCTCCTCCTGGAAGGCCAGATACTCGTCGATGATCTCCCGCAGCGACAGGATCTTCGGTTGGGTCTGGTTATTGACCAGTGCCAGCATATTGATGGCAAAGGTGCACTGCAGCTGCGTCTGGGCAAAGAGGCGATTGAGCACCACCTGGGCATTGGCATCCCGCTTGAGCTCGATGACGATACGCATACCGCTGCGGTCCGTCTCGTCACGCAGGTCGCTGATGCCCTCCAGACGCTTATCCTCCACCTGCTCGGCAATGCTCTTGATGAGCATCCGCTTGTTCACCTGATAGGGCAGCTCCGTAATGATGATGCGGGTGCGGTCACGGCCGAACTCCTCAAACTCGTGGCGGGCACGCATGACTACCCGGCCGCGCCCGGTGGCATAGGCCGCCCGGATCCCGGCCCGGCCCATAATCAGCGCACGGGTGGGGAAATCCGGCCCCTTGATGTGCTCCATCAAATCGCCCAGTGTGGAGTCGGGATCATCCAGTACGCAGATGCACGCACCGATGACCTCCCGCAGATTGTGGGGCGGAATGTTGGTGGCCATACCCACGGCAATGCCGCTGGAGCCGTTGACCAGCAGATTGGGGAAGCGGCTGGGCAGAACACGGGGCTCCTTGCGGCTCTCGTCAAAGTTGGGGTCCCAGTTGACCGTGTCCTTTTCAATGTCACGGAGCATCTCGTCGGACAGCTTGGACAGCCGTGCCTCGGTATAACGGTAGGCAGCCGGGGGGTCGCCGTCCACGCTGCCGAAGTTGCCGTGGCCGTCAATGAGCTGATAGCGCATGGAGAAATCCTGTGCCATGCGCACCAGTGCATCGTACACGGACTGGTCACCGTGGGGGTGGTATTTACCCAGCACGTCACCGACGCAGGTGGCCGATTTTTTAAACGGATGACTGGCGGTCAGATTCTCCTCGTACATAGCATAGAGGATACGGCGATGCACCGGCTTCAGACCGTCCCGCACATCGGGCAGGGCACGGCCCTTGATGACGGACATGGCGTACTCAATGTACGACTTCTCCATCTCCGGCACCAGCGGCGACTCCTCGATATGCTGATTCGGATACCGGATCTCTTCCGGATCGTATTGGGGTTTCTTGGACATATTTTCGTCTCCCTTTTCAGAGAAGTTAAATACAAATTGTATTCTCTACTTCAATTATTACAAATTGGACTGATCAATAGTCCAAATTCTCGGCATATTTGGCGTTCTGCTCGATGAACTCCCGGCGGGGTTCCACTTTCTCGCCCATCAGGACGGTAAACGTATCGTCGGCCTTCACGGCATCATCCAGCGTAATCCGGCGCAGCGTGCGGGTCTCCGGGTCCATGGTGGTCTCCCACAGCTCGTGGGCGTCCATTTCACCAAGACCCTTGTAGCGGGAAATGTTGATCTTCACATCGGGATTGCCGCCGCGCATCTCGGCGCTGATGGCGTCACGCTCCTCATCGCTGTAGGCCACACGGGAGTTCTTACCACGGGTCAGCTTATACAGCGGCGGTACGGCGCTGTATACATAGCCCTCCTCGATCATGGGCCGCATGAAGCGGAAGAAGAAGGTCAGCAGCAGCGTCCGGATGTGGGCGCCGTCCACGTCGGCATCGGCCATGATGACGACTTTATGATAGCGCAGCTTGGCCGGGTCGAACTCATCGCCGATGCCGGCGCCCAGTGCGGCGATCACGGGCTGGAGCTTATCGTTGCCATAGACCTTGTCGGCACGGGCTTTTTCCACGTTCAGCATCTTACCCCACAGCGGCAGGATCGCCTGAAAGCGGGAGTCACGCCCCTGGGTGGCAGAGCCGCCTGCGGAGTCACCCTCAACGATGTAGAGCTCGGTCAGCTCCGGATTGTTTTCGTTGCAGTCCCGGAGCTTGTCGGGCATGGCCGCACCGCCCAGTGCCGACTTGCGGCGAATGGACTCCCGGGCCTTCCGGGCGGCCTCACGGGCACGGTTGGCGGTCATGGCCTTGTCCAAGATGGTCCGGGCCACCGCCGGGTGCTCCTCCAGATAGACCGTCAGCTGATCACTGACCAGAGAGTCCACCAAGGTACGGATATGGGCATTGCCCAGCTTGGCCTTGGTCTGCCCTTCAAACTGGGCCTCGGTCAGCTTGACGCTGATCACGGCAGTCATGCCCTCTCGGCAGTCCTCGCCGCTGACCTTGTCCCCGTCCTTGATCATGCCGTACTTGACGCCATAGGCGTTGAGCACACGGGTCAGGGCCGCCTTGAAGCCGGTCTCGTGCATACCGCCCTCGGGGGTGCGGATGTCATTGGCGAAGGAGACAATGTTCTCGGCGTAGCTGTCATTATACTGCAGGGCGATCTCCGCCGTGGAGTCCCCCTTCTGCCCGGACATATAGACCACGCCCTCGTGGAGCGGTACCTTGTTCTTATTGAGGTAGGTGACGTATTCCCGAATACCGCCCTCATAGCGCATGACGTCCTTTTGCTCCATGCCGGGCCGCTTATCCTCGATGGAGATCTGCAGACCTGCGTTGAGGAACGCCTGCTCCCGCATCCGGGTGTGGAGGATCTCATACTCATAGACCACGGTGTCGAACATCTCGGCGTCCGGCTTGAAGGTCACGGAGGTGCCGGTGTGGTCGGTTTCGCCCACCACGGTCATTTCCTTGGTGATGTGGCCTCGGGCAAAGGCCATCTCGTGGATCTTCCCGTCCTTGTGTACCTGCACGGTGAGCCACTCAGAGAGGGCGTTGACCACGCTGGCACCCACGCCGTGGAGGCCGCCGGAGACCTTGTAGCCGCCGCCGCCGAACTTACCGCCGGCGTGCAGCACGGTGAACACCACTTCCAGTGCCGGCCGGCCGGTCTGCTTTTGAATATCCACCGGAATACCACGGCCATTATCGGACACGGTGATGGTCCCGTCGGCATTGATGGCCACCTCGATGGCGGTACAGTAGCCTGCCATGGCCTCATCGATGGAGTTGTCCACGATCTCGTAAACCAGATGATGCAGACCCGAGGACGACGTAGAGCCGATATACATACCGGGACGCTTACGAACGGCCTCCAGTCCCTCCAGTACCTGGATCTCTGAGGCGTCGTATTCCGTATCCACGGCCAATACATTTTCCTTTTCAGACATAGAATTATTCTCCTTCCAAACTCAGTTCCTCTGCGGCACGCCGTGCCAGTGTGGAGGAATTCAGCTGCGATATATATACGATCTGGCGGTGGTAGGGGTGGTCACAGACCAAAAAGGATTTGGGAATATCCTCGTTGACGTTCACGACCACGCTCTCCTCTTCCGCCCGATTGAGAAACGTTTTCGTAATTTTGGACTGGGAAGTGATGTCCAGATCGAAAATACCGATGATCTGCCGATCCGGCAGCAGGACACTCTGTCCGATGTGCAGATAACCCATCACAGCACCTCCCCATTCTTGATATGGAACACTTTTCCGGCCTCCAGTGCCTCCAGCCGGTCGTTTTCACAGCAGGTGATGAACACCTGCCCGCCGGCAATGCGGTTGAGCACATACTCCTGCCGCCGGGGGTCCAGCTCGCTGAGCACGTCATCGAGCAGCATGATGGGGTACTCCCCCATCGCATTTTTATGGATCTCCCGCTCGGCTAATTTCAGCGCCAGTGCCGCCGTACGCACCTGCCCCTGTGAGCAGAACTGCCGAGCGCTGCGGCCGTTGACTAAAACCTCCAGATCATCCTTATGGGGGCCGGACAGGCAGAGCCGACTGGCGATCTCCGCCTGCTCATGGGCCGCCTGATGGCGCCGCAGCGCCTCATAGATCTCCTTTTGCGTGCCCAGCGGGTCCTCCACGGTTTTCACGGTCTGGTAGTGCAGCTCCAGCTCCTCCCGGCCGCCGCTGCACTCCCGATGCGCCGCCGCTGCATAGGCGGCCAGCGAGCGGCAGAACCGAGCCCGATAATAGATCAGCACCGCACCCACGGCGCACAGCCGCTCATTAAAGTCCGGCAGCGTGGCCAGCAGTCCGGGATACTCCTCGCTGTCCCGCAAAATCCGGGTCTTGTGCTCATAGAGTTTGTGGAACTCCGCCAGTGCCTCGGCATAGCGGGGCCGCAGCTGGCACAGGCACCCGTCCATAAAGCGCCGCCGTGCGGCCGCCCCCTCCCGGATGAGATAGAGATCCTCTGGCGAGAAAAATACCGTGTGCAGCACGTCGCTGAGAGCCGATGCGGTCTTGGCCGTAACGCCGTTGACCGTCATTTTCCGCCGTCTGCCCCGCTGCAGCGTGATGTCGGTTTTGAACCGGCGCTCCCGGCTCTCCACCACGCCCAGCAGGTGGGCCCGTTCCTTGTCAAATCCGATCAGCTCCCGATCACTGTGAGCCCGGGGGGACTTGCCGCAGGAGAGGTAGACGATGGCCTCCAACAAATTGGTTTTTCCCTGCGCATTTTCTCCGTAGATCACATTGCAGCCGCTGTCAAAGATCAGACTCTGGCGCTCGTAATTGCGAAACCCCTCCAGTGATAAGCTGTCAATTCTCATAGGAGACCGCCAGTGTGATCTCGCCCAGTGTCACCGTGTCGCCGGGGCGGATCTTCCTGCCCCGCTGCGTGCAGACCTCGCCGTTGACGAGAACCTCTCCTTCTTGAATGATGATCTTGGCCTCGCCGCCGGAACTCACCACATTGGCAAACTTCAGCAGATCCTGGAGCTTGATAAATTCAGTTGTAATGGAAATCGTTGTCATAGGATGTCTCTTTTCTCCAAAAATAGCGGGAGCGGATGTTGGTTCTCTCCCTTGTAAAAGGCGGCCTGCGTGCCATGCCGGTATACAGCCCCTGCCGACCGGCGCAGGCGGCCGCCTTCCGTGGCAGCGTCCCACGCCCCGGTGTAGCGGCCCTTCGTTCATAAGAAGAGGGGGTCGCCGCCCTCATTTGCATATTTATACAATATAAATGTATGTGTTCTTGTGGGATCTTGCGGGCGCACACCTGCACCGCTTCCCCATAGAAAAACGGAACTGCGCCACATATGGCACAATTTTAAATGATTAGCAAGGAAAAACAGCAAGAATCCTATTTTAGAATTATTGCGCTTTCAACCGGACAGGCAGCACCATATAGAGGAAGTTTTCCTCCCCACTGACGGGGGTAATGATGCAGGGGGACACGCCGGTATTCAATTCCAACCGCACCCGGTCGGCCGGAGCATAGCGCAGAGCGTCCATCAGATAGCGGTTATTAAAACCGATCTCCAAACCGGTTCCGTCTCCGGACATCGGACAAATGTCCTTGGCCTCGCCGTTGCCGGTTTTGGCGGAGAGGTAGACACGGTCGCTGTCAAAGACGCAGCGAACCGGGCTTTTCAGCTTTTCACTGATGACCACACTGACACGATCCAGACTTTCCAGCATGGCGCGGGTGTCCACTTCCACCGTAATGGGGTTGCTGCGGGGAATGGCCGTGCGATAATTCAGGAATTCGCCTTCCAGTCTGCGGCAGATCAGCTGTGTGTTGCCGGCCTCGAACATCAGGTGACGTTTTCCTTGAATGATGTGGATCAGCTGATCGCTGTCCTCGCAGATTTTTTCCACTTCATTGAGGGCGCTGCCCGGAGCAACGAAGGAAAAGGCGCCGCCGTCAATGCGCTCCAGTGTTTCACGGCGCAGTGCCAGCCGGAAACCGTCCACGGAAACCACGGTCAGCCCTTTTTCATTGACCTCAAACAGGGAGCCGGTGTGTACCGGACGGCTTTCGTTGGTGGAAACGGCAAAACTGGTCTGGTTGATCATGGCTTTCAGCGTTTTTTGCTGAATGGAAACGGAGAAATCGTCCACCACTTCCGGCAGATCGGGATAATCACTGGCGCTTAGGCCCAGAATGTTAAAGCTGGCGTCACCGCAGGAGAGGTGGACCATATATTTGTCATCGCAGGAAAAAACGATCACATCATCGGGCATTTTGCGGATAATATCCCCAAAAAGGCGGGCATTGAGAACAATTCTGCCTTCTTGCTGGATTTCGGCGTCAAAGGAAGTGCGGATACCTGTCTGCATATTGTATCCGGACAGAGTCAGGCAGGAAGAGCCCTCCAGCAGGATGCCTTCCAGTGCAGGAATGGAGCTTTTGGTTGCCACAGCACGAGAAGTGGTTGCCACAGCACTTTGCAAAAGTGCTTTTTCACAAGAGAATCGTAACATAGGGATGGATCCTTTCTTTGAAACGTTGGTTGGTAGGTATAAGCCTCACAAAGAGAACATAAACTAATCTTTTTTAGTAACAGTAGCCGTAGGGAAAATTTTTGTGGAAACAGGGGACAAACCCTTGTAATTACAAGAAAACTTGTCCCCGCAATTTTCCCCTTTTTTCCGCCGCCTTTCCACACGGTAGTCGGGAAAGACAGTTATCCACGCACTATCCACGTGGATTCCACAGGATATGTGGATATTCTCAGTTCTTTGCGTTGATGTTGGCCGTGATCTCCTTGACCACCTCGGCAAAGGAGGGATCGGAGCGCATTTGCTTTTCCACCTTGTCCAGAGAGTGGAGCACGGTGGTGTGGTCACGGCCGCCGAATTCCTTGCCGATGTCCACCAGGGAGAGGTTGGTCATGCGGCGGATAAGGTACATGGCGATCTGGCGTGCGTTGACGATCTCACGCCCCCGGCTCTGCCCACGGAGGGCTTCGGGTTCGAGACGGTAGTATTTGCAGATGTAGTCGATGATGGCATGGGGGGTGGGGACATACTCGTTGCTCTTTTTGAGCATATCCTGCACGGCACGGCTGACGGCCTGCTCATCTACCTTATCCCCCAGCAGATCACGATAGGCCAGGATCTTGTTCAGCGTTCCTTCGATCTGCCGGACATTGGCCGTGACATTTTCGGCAATAAAGCCGGTGACCTCATCGGGAAGCTGGACCCCCAGCAGTGCGGCCTTGGTCTTGATGATGGCCAGACGGGTCTCGAAGTCAGGCGGTGCCACGTCCACCATCAGACCCCACTCAAAACGGGTTTTCAGCCGGTCCTCCAGCTGGGTCATCTCCCGGGGCGGGCGGTCGGAGGTCAGAACGATCTGTTTGCCGGACTCGTAGAGCGTGTTGAAGGTATGGAAAAACTCCTCCTGGGTCTGCTGCTTGCCGGCGATGAACTGGATATCGTCCACCAGCAGCAGCGTGGCCTCTCGGTATTTCTCCCGGAACTCGATGTTCTTGCCCTCCCGGATGGCGTTGACCAGCTCGTTGGTGAACTCATCGCCCTTGATGTATACGATTTTTGCCGACGGATCTCGGAGATTCAGCTGATGGGCAATGGCGTAGAGCAAGTGGGTCTTGCCCAGACCGGAATCGCCGTAGATAAACAGCGGATTGTAGTTTTCTGCCGGCCGCTCGGCCACGGCACGGGCGGCGGCATAGGCCAGCTTGTTGCTGGGGCCGACCACATAGGTCTCGAAGGTAAAGGCGGCCGATTCGTTGAGCGCACCGGGACGATCGGGTGCCACACCGTGGTAGGCGGACAGCTGCTCATCGTTGAGGATCTTCACCTCCAGATCGGCGGAGAAAATATCCTTCAAAGCCTCCTTGATTTGCTTTTTGAACCGCGCCTCAATGGTGCTCTTTTTAAAAGCGTTGCTGCAGTGCAGCACAAAGGCAGAGTCCTCCATGGTGACCACCTCGATCTCATCGAACCAGGTATCGATGGTGGTCTCCGACAGTTGTGTGCTCAATCGCTTGAGCACATTCACCCAAACATCGGAAATAGATTTCAAAAATAGCGCCCCTTTCTCGCAGAAAACAAACTGCGTATATAGGTACCGCGCAACGAAAAATTGTTGCATCAAAAGCGGCAATAATCATCCGACTAATTATATCAAAAAATCAAAGGAAAGTCTATACTTATTCTAATATAAAAGCTACAAAAGAAAGAGAAAAAGTCCGGCCATATCTGGGGGGAAAAACGGAAGAAAAGGAGCGGAGGAAGAACCGCTTTTCCAAAAAACGGGCGGGAAACGGGCGGAAAAAATTTTTCAAAAAACTAAGGGGGGATTTGAAAGATAGCAGTTGACAGGAAAAGTATTATTATGTATAATATCAAAGCGCCGTTTGCTGCGGCGCGATCAGAAAGTCAACTGCGGCGAAAGAAATTTTTTTCGCTGTCGAGTATGAGCAGGGGGACGTCACAGTCCGCCGGATTTTATTAAATGGAGGTGTCATGCAATGTTCCGTACCTATCAGCCTAAGAAGCGTCAGCGCTCCAAAGTGCACGGCTTCCGCAAGAGAATGGCTACCAGAAACGGCCGCAAGGTGCTGGCCAGCCGCCGCGCTAAGGGCCGCGCTCGCCTGACCCATTGAGGTCACGGAAAGTGCATCGGGCATAGATAAAAATAATAAGGGACGGTGGGAGGATACTGCCGTCCCTATTGGTCTATGTTTTCAACGGAAAGAAGCAAGAGGAAAAGAAGAGAAGGGAGCCGCTATGAAAGCCGAAGTCACGGTGAAAGAGAATTATGAATTCCGCCGGATCTACCGCAAGGGGAAGTCGGCTGTTTCGCCATGGCTGGTGCTGTACTGCCAGAAGAACCGGCAGGGACGGACACGCCTTGGCGTGACGGTCAGTACCAAGTTGGGCAAGGCGGTGGTGCGCAATCGGGTGCGCCGTCGTCTGCGGGAAATCTGGCGGCTCAATCAGGATGTGCTGCAGCCCGGCTGGGACATTATTTTGGTGGCCCGGGGCCGCTCTGTGCGCACGTCCTATGCCAAGCTGAACGCAGCCTATCTCTCTCTTTTGGAGGAGGCAGGCCTTTTGCGCAGGGACGAGCCGTGAAAAAGGTTCTGCTGCGCCTGCTCCGCTTTTACCAGACCGCCCTCTCTCCCCTCTCCCCGCCCCGCTGTCGTTTTCTCCCCACCTGCTCGGACTATGCCGTGGAGGCCGTGGAGAAATACGGCGTATGCAAGGGCGGGTGGCTTGCGTTGAAGCGAATCTGCCGGTGCCATCCATTCTACAAGGGGGACCGCTATGATCCGGTGCCCTGATGTTCCTATCCACGTTTTTGAAAATCAACGGAGGTAAGTTAACCCCATGTTTGCAACAATCGGTTACTACATCTGCTTACCGTTCGCAGCATTGACCCGCCTTTTTTACAGCCTGACCGGCTCGTATGGTGTGGCCCTGATCCTCTTCACCCTGATGGTGAAGCTGGTGATGCTGCCCTTCCAGCTCAAGAGCAAGAAGAGCATGCTGCGCATGAACCGTATGCAGGATAAGGTGAAGGAGATCCAGACCCGGTATGCCACCAACCGGGAAAAGATGCAGATGGAAATCACGGAGCTGTATGCCCGCGAGGGGATCAACCCCATGTCCGGCTGCCTGTGGAGTCTGATCCCCTTCCCCATTCTTATTGCACTGTATAACGTGATCCGTTATCCTCTGCACTATTTCATGAGCATCCCCAGAGAGACCATTGCACAGATCCGTGAGGCGGCCACTGCGCTGGGCTACAGCACTGCGGCCAATGCACAGGCCTCTGTGTATGAGGAGATCTATCTGGCCAAGTTTGTCCATGAGCACTGGGCGGCCTTTGAGGGTAAGTTCCAGGGCCTCATCGATCTGGACTATAATTTCCTGGGCTTGGATCTGTCCGTGCGTCCCTCCGACGTGATGGGCAGCTTCCCCGGCGGCTGGGCCGTGATCGGTCTTTTGATGCTGCCCTTTATTGCCGCCGGCATTCAGCTGGTGTTCAGCATGGTGACCATGAAGGGCCAGCCCGCCAACGGCAGCAGCAAGATGATGCTGTACATGATGCCCCTGATGACCATTTGGATGGGCTACATCCTGCCGGCCGCTCTGGGCGTGTACTGGATCGCGCAGTCCGGTTTCTCTCTGGTGCAGGAGCTGGCGCTCAACAAGTTTTTCAATAAAAAGCTGGACAGCGAAGAGACGGAAAAAGAGCGTCTCAAGCGTGAAAAGCGCATGGCAAAGTTTGAAAAGCAAAAGGCGATCATGGAGCAGCAGCGCGCCTATGTCAATGCCAACGACAACAAGTCCAAGAAAAAGAAGCAGCAGCAGAACCAGAAGAAGTCTGGGGAGAAGCATGCTTCCACCAACGAAAACGGCCGTGTGGGCAATCGTCCCTACGCACGGGGTCGTGCATACAGCGACGAACATTACGGCCAGTAAATAAGGAGTTTTGCTATGAGTTATATTGATGTAACGGGCAAGACCGAGGAAGTGGCCGTTCAGAAGGCTCTGCAGCAGCTGGGTCTGGAGCGTGATGACGTTTCCGTGGAGATCCTGGAGCGTGCCAAGAGCGGATTTTTGGGTCTGGGCGGCAATCCTGCCCGTATTCGTGTGACCTACGGAGATGCGGAACCGGCGGAGGCTGCGGAGGAGACGAGTGCACCTGCGCCCAAGGCCGCCGCGCCCGCACCCAAGGCTGCCGCACCGGCGCCCAAGGCAGAGCCGGAGAAGAAGACGGCGGTGACCGTGGAAGAGAAGGCGGCCCCTTCCGCCGAGGAAGGCTGCCATGATGAGAATGCCCAGCGTATCCGGGAATTTCTGGAGGGGCTGCTGGCACATCTGGAGAGTCCTGCCAAGGTGCAGATCTGCGAGGCCGAGAAGGGCCGCTATAAGGTGACGCTGGAGGGCCAGAAGCTGGGCGCACTGATCGGCCGCCGCGGGGAGACACTGGATGCCATTCAGCAGCTGACCAACTATGCGGTGAACAGCGGCCGTGACAAGCGGATCCGCATCCATGTCGATGCCGAGAACTACCGGGCCAAGCGTGAGCAGAGTCTGGAGAGTCTGGCGGAGAAGGTGGCCGGCAAGGTCATCAAGTATCGTCGCAGCGTAACACTGGAGCCTATGAACGCCTACGAGCGCCATGTGATCCATGCAGCCCTGCAGGAAAAGGACGGCATCACGACCTATTCCATCGGTACGGAGCCCAACCGCCGTGTGGTAGTGGCTTTCGACCGGGATAAGCGGTAAAAGCCCAATCGAACTCAAAAGGGAGAGAGCAGACGCTCTCTCCCTTTTTATTTTGGGTGAAGAAGGAAATGCCTGCTTGCCGGCAGGGGGACGGACTATGGAATAAAGGATGGAAATTTGCGGCATAATATGCAGATTTCAGCGAATTTGCGGCAGAAATTGCCGGAGAATACATGGAAGAAAAAGGAGAAAATTGTCTTTCAAATAGATTCTTATTGTGCTATACTTTTATCACAATAGCGGACAGCCCTACAGCCATAGAGCAGTAGACTGCAGAGAAACAAGCGGCCATGGCGGCCGCCGAACTGGGCTTGACGTGCTGGCTCCGAGCCAACGGGCGAAAAAGAGCAGTGGGGCTGTGTCTCTGCTTTCGGCGGTGCTTTGCACGGCCGGTTTTCCTATGTTTTTTAAAAATATTGATAAAAGGAGCAAGTTATGGAGAAGTATTTCAAAAATAAGGGCTACGCCATTGCCATCAGTCTGTTCTGTATGATGCTCTGGGGCAGTGCTCTTCCTGTAATCAAGGCCACGTACCGCATCATGGAAGTGACCTCCGACGACGTGGGCAGCAAGCTGTTGGTGGCCGGTATCCGCTTTTTCATCGGCGGCGTCATGGCACTGGGCTATTATGCCCTGCTCAACCGTGGCAAGCCCACGCAGAAGCCGGACTGGAAGTACATCATCATGCTGGGCCTGCTGCAAACCAGCTTCCAGTATATCTTTTACTACATGGGTCTGGCCCATACATTGGGTGTAAAGGCGGCGGTCATTCAGGCCTCCAATGCCTTTTTCATCGTCATTATCTCTGCCATGGTCATCAAGGGTGATCGGCTGACCGTTCGGCGGCTGCTGTCGTTGGCCATCGGAACGGCCGGCATTGTGGTGGCGAATTTTCAGGCCGGCAGCTTCACCGGATTCAAGTTTACCGGCGAGGGCTTTTTGCTGCTGGCGGCGCTGTTCAGCGCACTGGCTACCGTTTATGTGGCCAAGTACGGCAAGGGGAAGGACGCCTTTTTTGCCGGAGGAATGCAGTTTTTCCTGGGCTCTCTGCCGCTGATCGCTATGGGTGTGGCTTTGTGCCACCAGTGGCCGCACTTTACGGTTTCGGGCGTGCTGCTGCTGATCTACGGCGGGTTCATCTCCGCCACCGCCTTCCCGCTGTGGAGCTTGGTGCTGCGCTATCAGAGCTCCGGTGAATTTGGCGTCTATCGCCTCTTCATCCCCGTGTTCGGCGCACTGTTCTCCGTCCTCTTCCTGAAAGAGCGGTTCACCACCGAAATTTTCTTCGGTATGGTGCTGGTGCTGCTGGGATCTTTGATCCTGAACCTGCCGTCTAAGAAGAAAAAAGTCAGCTGAAGCGGCGGCCCTTTGGGTGCGGTCGGCAGCCGCCGTTCACCGATCGGGGAGAAAAATGGTTTTTCCAGCGTGGAAACCCATTTTCTCCGGCGGGGAGGGGTTGCTTTTTTTCGATAGACAGCTTATACTGAAAATAAATATGGTCACATGTAAAAGCGACAAAAAAGAACAAACAGGAGGAAACATTCCAATGAAGATTCTGGTGATTAACTGCGGTTCTTCTTCTCTGAAGTACCAGCTCATTGACATGGAAACCGAATATGTCATGTGCAAGGGCCTGTGCGAGCGCATCGGCATGGAGGGCAGCTCCATCACCCACAAGCTGATCGACGGCAAGTGGACCGAGAAGGTGCCCTTCCCCACCCACACCGAGGCCTTTACCGAGGTGGTGAAGATGCTGACCACCGGCGAGGGCAAGGTCATCGACGATGTCTCTGAGATCAGTGCCATCGGTCACCGCGGCGTCCACGGCGGTGAAAAGTTCCGCAAGAGTACGCTGGTCACGGAGGAGCTGATCAAGGCCTACGAAGAGCTGAGCCCTCTGGCTCCTCTGCACAACCCCGCCGGTGTTCTGGGCCTGCGTGCTGCGCAGGAGGTATTCGGCAAGGATATGCCCAACGTCATGGTTTTTGATACCGCCTTCCACTCCACCATGCCTCCCAAGGCCTATATGTATGCCCTGCCCTACGAGTTCTATGAGAAGTACGGCGTTCGCCGCTACGGCTTCCACGGTACCTCTCACCGCTATGTGAGCTTGGCTGCCGCCAAGTATCTGGGCAAGAAGCCGGAAGAGCTGAAGATCGTCACCTGCCATCTGGGCAATGGTGCGTCCGTGGCTGCCGTGGATTGCGGCAAGGTCATCGATACCTCCATGGGTATGACCCCTCTGGCCGGTCTGATGATGGGTACCCGCTCCGGCGATATCGACCCCTCCATTCCCGGCTATCTGATGAAGTGCACCGGTATGAGCGCCGCTGAGATGGACCACGTGCTGAACCACCAGTCCGGTCTGGAAGGTGTTTCCGGCGTGTCCAGCGATAAGCGTGACCTGGATGTGGCGGTGGAAGCCGGCATCAAGCGTGCCATTCTGGCCAGCGATATGTTCAACTACGATATCAAGAAGTATATCGGTTCCTATGCGGCGGCCATGGGTGGTCTGGACTGCGTGGTGTTCTGCGGCGGTATCGGCGAGAACGACTGCGGCGTGCGTCACGCTGTCTGCGAGGACATGGAGTTCCTGGGCATCAAGGTGGACGAGGTCCGCAATGAGATGCGCGGTCAGGAGATCAACGACATCACGGCTCCCGACGGCCGCGTCAAGGTGCTGGTGATCCAGACCAACGAAGAGCTGATGATCGCCCGCGATACGCTGGCCATCGTCACCGGCGGCACGGTGGAATAAGCCTCCCCCTGTCCCCCTGGTTTAAAAGAGGAACGAGCGGTCTCCCGTGGGGAGACCGCTCGTTTTTTTAGAAAAGAAACCCACAAGTACACAAAGAAATCCCCAATGTGGAAAACAAGGAGGAGTTCTGGAGCCAAAAGGGCGGAAAAGAGCGAAAATGTGTATTCTTTTTGCGTTTCTCCTCCCCTCTCGGCCCCCGTGGAGAATGGATTGGTGCTCCATGGCATGGCGCAGCTTTCACGGGCAGCGCAACAGAAAAGGTCCCTGCGGCTTTTGCCGCAGGGACCTTTTTATCTCTGCTCAAATGGGAAAGACGGCCGTTCTCAGCACAGCTTGGCGCCGGCGGGAATGGCGTCATCCAGCATCATGAGATGCAGCTTCTCCTCGCCGCGCTCGGTGTGGACAGCGCTCAGCAGCATACCGCAGCTCTCCTGTCCCATCATCTTGCGGGGCGGCAGATTCACAATGGCCACCAAGGTCTTGCCCACCAGATCTTCCGGCTCGTAGTATGCGTGGACACCGGAGAGGATCTGGCGATCCACGCCACTGCCGTCATCCAGTGTGAACTTCAGCAGCTTGGTGCTCTTCTTCACCGCCTCGCAGGCCTTGACCTTCACCACACGGAAATCGGACTTGCAGAAGGTGTCAAAGTCCACGCTCTCGGGCGTGAAAGGCTCGAACTCCATGGCCGGCAGGGCCGCCTTGCGGGCCTCGGCCTCAAGTGCTTCCAGCTCGGCCAGTGCCTTTTCCGCATCGATGCGGGGGAAGAGGTTCTCACCCTTGGTGACGACCGCTGTTTCTGTAAGACTGCCCCACTGTGCGGCACTCTCCCACGTCTGCACGGAAGCGTCAGCGCCGATCTGGGCAAACATCTTCTCGGCACTGTCCGGCATGAAGGGAGAGAGCAGGATACCGCAGATGCGGGTTGCCTCCAGCAGATTGTAGAGCACGTGGGCCAGACGGGCACCGTTGTGCTCCATGTCCTTGGCCAGTGCCCAGGGCGCCGTCTCGTCAATGTACTTGTTGGCGCGCTGAATGACCTTGAAGACCTCGGCCAGAGCGGTGTGGGGGGCAAAGCTCTCCATGGCGGTTTCATAGGCGCTGCGCAGAGCGGACGCCATAGCGCACAGCTCCTTGTCACAGGGCTCAGGCTCGGCGCAGGTGCGGCAGCCCTCCGGCAGAGTGCCGCCGAAGTACTTGCCCACCATAGCGGTGGTGCGGGAGAGGAGATTGCCCAGATCGTTGGCCAGATCCACATTGATGGTCTGGATCAGCAGTTCGTTGGAGAAGTTGCCGTCGGAACCGAAGGGGAAGGTGCGCATCAGGAAGAAGCGCAGCGCATCCACGCCGAACTTCTCGGCCAGAATATAGGGGTCCACCACATTGCCCTTGGACTTGGACATTTTGCCGCCGTCCAGAAGGAGCCAGCCATGGCCAAAGACGTGCTTGGGCAGGGGCATCTCCATGCTCATGAGCATGGCAGGCCAGATGATGGAGTGGAAGCGGACGATCTCCTTGCCTACAAAGTGGACGTCGGCGGGCCAATAGTGGTCGTAATCGTGGTAGCGGTCGTTGAAAAGACCCAGAGCGGTGGTGTAGTTGAAGAGAGCGTCCACCCACACGTACACCACGTGGCCGGGGTCGAAGTCCACCGGAACACCCCAGGAGAAGCTGGTGCGGCTGACGCACAGATCCTCCAGACCGGGTTTGATGAAGTTGTTGACCATCTCGTTGACACGGGAGCGGGGCTGCAGGAAATCGGTGTCCTCCAGCAGATGCTGGACACGGTCGGCGTACTTGCTCAGGCGGAAGAAGTAGGCCTCCTCCTCGGCGTCCAATACCTCCCGGCCGCAGTCGGGGCACTTGCCGTCCACCAGCTGGCTCTCGGTCCAGAAGGACTCGCAGGGCTTGCAGTACTTGCCCTTGTAGGTGCCCTTGTAGATGTCGCCCTTGTCGTACATCTTCTTGAAGATCTTCTGCACGGCGGCCACATGGTAGTCGTCGGTGGTGCGGATGAAGCGGTCGTTGGAGATGTTCATCAGCTTCCACAGGTCCAGTACGCCGTGTTCGCCCTCAACGATGTTGTCCACGAATTCCTTGGGCGTGCAGCCGGCTTTGCTGGCCTTGTCCTCGATCTTCTGGCCGTGCTCGTCGGTGCCGGTCAGGAACATGACGTCGCAGCCGGTCAGCCGCTTATAGCGGGCCATGGCATCGGTGGCCACGGTGCAGTAGGTGTGGCCGATGTGCAGCTTGTCCGAAGGATAGTAGATGGGGGTGGTGATATAGAATTTTTTCTTTTCCATAGGGAAACTCTCCTTTATATCGGCCGCTCCGAATGGAAGAGGGCCGGAATTCACAGTATTTTATTATAGACCAAAATGGCGGGAAATACAATCTTTGCGGCCGTTTTTGCAAAAAAAGAGAACCAGAGGACAGCACCAGAGAGGCGCTGTCCTCTTGAAAAGAGACAAACAGGGGAAAACGGCGGAAAAAGACCGCTCCGCAGGGGTTTATGATGAACCCCCCCTTGCTTTTTCCGCATCACTTGCCGGTGCTATGCTTCCTCCGCCAGAGAGCCGTGGCGCTTCCAGCGCCCGGAGAAGTAGTAAAGGAGGGACAGGGCGCACCCGGCGATCCACCCGATGCCCACGCCGTAGAACATATAGTCCGCCCCGTATCGTGCAGAGAGCCAAAAGACCAGCGGCACACGCAGCAGAATCAGGGAGAACACGGTGTCCACCATGGGGAAGACGCTCTCCCCTGCCCCGCGCATGGCGTTGTTGAGACAGAACATGACGGCAAACACGGCATAAAAGGGCATGACGCAGCCCACATAGCTGCTGCCTGCATCAATGACCTGCGGTGTGCGGGAGAAAATAGACAGAAGCGTGGGGGCCAGAGGGATCAGGGCCAGACAGGCCACGGACCAGAGGATGGAGGACAAGACGGTCACTTGAATGCCTCGGCGGATGCGCCGGGACTTCTTGGCGCCCATGTTCTGGCCGACAAACGACGTGACGGCGCTGCACAGGCTCTGGATGGGCAAAAAGGCCATCTGGTCAATGCGCGAGCCGATGTTGTACCCGGCCGTATATTCCTTTCCATAGACGTTCACACTGCTCATGACCGCCATGCCGCCCAGCGCCACCAGAGACATCTGGAGGCCGGAGGGCAGACCGATGGCGAAAACACGGCGGAAGAGCCCGCCGTCAAAGCGACGGGAAAAGGGGTGGATGGCGAAGGCGGGATAGCGGCGGTTGATGTAGGCGATGCCGAAGATCCACGAGACCAGCTGGGCCAGAACGGTGGCCAGAGCCGCCCCAAAGACGCCGCTGTGCAGTCCGGCCACGAAGAGAAAGTCCAGAGCGATGTTGAGCACCGACGATATGGTGAGGAACAGCAGCGAGGAGCGGCTGTTGCCCAGACCGGCCAGAATCCCGGCGTTGAGGTTGTAGCCGATGGTGCCCACAACACCGGCGCAGAGGGTGGTGAGATAGATCCGGGCCTCCTGCTGCGCCGCCGGATCGACCTTCAAAAGCTGCAGCAGAGGGCGGACCAAGACCACCGCCAGCAGCGTCACGGGAAGGGCGGCGGCCATGAAGGTGGTGTAGACCGTGTCGATGGCCGCCCGTGCCCGGTCGGTCTTTCCTGCCCCGTAAAATTGGGAGATGACGACGGTGCCGCCGTTGGATAGGCCCATAAAAAGGGACGTGAGCATGAAGATCACGGGAAAGCCGATCCCCACGGCGGCCAGAGCGCCGTCGCCCACATAGTTGCCCACCACCCAGCTGTCCACCATGTTGTAGAGCTGCTGAAGAAAGCTGCCGGCCAGCAAGGGCAGAGCAAAGGCGAAGATATGTCCCGCCGGTGAGCCCTCGGTCATGTTCCGCAGTCCCGCTGCGCTGTGCTCGTCCATAGAGCTGCGCCCCCTCCCAAGAGATATTTTCCTTATTTTACCCCAAAGAGAAGGCCGGAGCAAGTTGCAATCGGCGTCGAAATTGGGTACAATGTGGAAAAAGTGATTGAATCAGAGGAGGAACCCCCATGAAATTTGTGTCTTGGAACGTGAATGGCCTGCGTGCCTGTCTCAATAAAGGGTTTTTGGACTATGTGGCGCAGGAGGATGCGGACGTGATCTGCCTGCAGGAGACGAAATTGCAGCCGGAGCAGGCGGTGTTTGATCTGGACGGTTACCACCGCTATTTCCACAGTGCCGATAAAAAGGGTTATTCCGGCACGGCGATCCTGACTAAGGAAGAGCCGCTCTCCGTGACCTATGACTTCGGCGCAGATGCCCACCGCCACGAGGGGCGTGTCATCACGGCGGAATATCCCGAATTCTACCTGGTCTGCTGCTATACACCCAACAGCAAGGAGGAACTGGCCCGTCTGCCCTACCGCATGGAGTGGGAGGACGATCTGCGGGCCTACCTCCAGGAACTGGATGCGGTCAAGCCGGTGGTCTACTGCGGCGATCTTAATGTGGCCCATCAGGAGATCGACCTGAAAAATCCAAAGACCAACCGCAAGAATCCCGGTTTTTCCGATGAAGAGCGAGCCAAGATGACCCAACTGCTCTCCAGTGGGTTTGTGGACACGTTCCGGGCGCTGCATCCGGAGGAAACCGGGGCGTACAGCTGGTGGAGCTATCGCTTCAACTCCCGGGCCAAGAACGCCGGGTGGCGCATTGATTATTTTATTGTCTCGGAGCGGCTGCGTGAGCGGATCGCGGCGGCGGAGATCCGTGCCGATGTGCTGGGCAGCGATCACTGCCCGGTGGTTTTGGAGCTGCAGTGACATGGCGGGAAAAAAGAGATGGGCGGCCGTGGTTTCCGTGGCGCTGAGTGTGGCGGGACTGGTGCTGGCCGCAGGCCATGTGCTTCAGGGCGACAGATGGAGCGCCGTGTGGCTGGCGGTGTTTGCTGTGGGCGTGTGGGTGACGGCGGTAGAGCTGCGCCGAGAGGACGGGACACCCAAGTTCTGGAAATTTTTGGATGTCCTACTGTTTGCGGCCGGTCTGGCACTGGCACTCTTTTATAGCCGGTATCGTCTGCAGGGGCTGCTGTTGGTGATGGCGTTTCCCTTTCGGCAGATGGTGGGGCAGACGCCGGCGGCGGAGGAGTCCGAGCAGGCGGAGAAAAAGAATCGCTTTGATGCACATAAACAGCGGTGAATGTGGAAAAACCGCCGCCACGCCGCCATGGGCTGCGGCGGTCATTTGCGGAGCAAAACGGGAAAAGTGAGAGAATTCCTGATTTTTGGCCGGATTTTTCCCTGTTTTGCAGAGAAACTAAGTCACATCATACACAGAGTATTCCCCAATGTGGATAAGTCGGTCTTTTCCCGCAAAAGAGATGTGCGGCCTTTTTGCTTCTTTTTGGCAGCACCAGTGGATGCCAAGGCAGAAAGAAGAGGAAGAGAGAAAAGCGCAAACGCAGAAAACCGCCGCAAAGGAGACAGTCTCCTTTGCGGCGGTTTTTTCGGAAAATTCACCCTTTTTCCCTGTGATGTGGAAAAGGGGCCTCACGTCAGCGGCTCTGGACGTCCGGCCGCCGATCAAGTCCCTGTCCATTGCGCTGGGCCTGCAGGGCCAGCCGCTGGGCCAGTTGGTGGGCACCGCAGTCACGGCACAGGGCTTCGCCCTGCCGCAGCAGTTCCAGTGATGTGGATCGGGGCAGCTCGTCGGCATTGTTCACGCACCACCACGGCAACACCCGGGAGGCGTTCTCCCGTTCTGCGATGAGAAAGAGATAGCCAATGAGAACGCCGCTGCGCCGCACCAACAGGAATTGAGGCAGTGTGCCCGGCCGGGAGCGTTCCAGCGCCCGGCGGAGAGATAGATAGCCGCCATGAGCGGGGCAAAAACCGATGGCCGACAGTTGGGCCGGCAGATGACGGCGCTCCTTTTTCGAGAGTTGAAGATAGTTAATGATTTCGTCCACGGGGGAAACCTCCTTGCTGCGGTCTTCGCCGTTTTTTCAGCGCCGAACCCTCCACAAAGTACACAAAAGCATCCACAATGTGGAAAATGCGGCGCTTCCGACCGTCAATGACGGCGGAAGGATGCCCTCTGCCATTATTGGGCGGGGGCGCCATAGATGCGGGCCTCTTCCTCCCCTTTGAGTACCCGCAGCGCCCCCTGCGTCAGGGCCAGCAGCTCATCTTCTCCGGGATAGACCGTCACGGGGGCGATCCACTGGATCTGTTCTTTCAGTGCCTTCTGCGTGGTTTCGCCGTAAGCGATGCCGCCGGTGAGGATGATCTGATCCACCTTGCCCTCCAAGGCCACGGCCATGGCGCCGATTTTCTTGGCGATCTGATAGTGGAACGCATCCAGGACCAGTGCCACCTGCACATCGGTCTGGGCCAGTTTGGTCACTTCCCGCATATCGGTGGAGCCGGTGTAGGCCACCATGCCGCCCCGGCCGGTGATCATCTTGCGGATGTCGGCCTCCGTGTGCTGGCCGTCAAAGCACAGATCCACCAGTGCGCCCACCGGCAGAGTGCCGCTGCGCTCCGGGGAGAAGGGGCCTTCGCCGTCCAGAGCGTTCTGGGTGTCCACGATGAGACCGTGCTTGTGAGCGCCCACGCTGATGCCGCCGCCCATGTGGCAGACGATCAGGTTCAGCTCCTCATAGGGCCGGCCTACTTCTTTGGCATAGCGCTTGGCCACGGCCTTCTGGTTCAGGGCGTGGAACTTGCTCTTGCGCTCGATGTCGGGGTGGCCGGAGATGCGGGCCTTGTCCATCAGCTCGTCCACCACAGGGGGGTCCACCACAAAGGCAGGGATGCCCAGCTCCTGACCGATCTCGTGGGCGATCAGTGCCCCCAGATTGGAGGCGTGCTGTCCGGAAACGCCCACACGGGAGTCGTGCAGGAGCTTGTCGTTGATGGCGTAGGTGCCGCCGGGCAGCGGAGCAATCAGGCCGCCGCGTGCCGAAACGGCGCTGAGCTGGTGCAGGTCATACCGGTTGTCCTCCAGCGCTTTTTTGACCAGTTCCTTGCGGAAGTCCTTCTGATCGGCGATGGTGGGATAGCGTCCGATCTCCTCGGCGCTGTGGCGCAGCGTCACGTCAAAGAGCATCGTTTCGTCGGAAAAGACGCCGATCTTGGTGGAGGTGGAGCCGGGATTGATGACCAGAATTTCGTAAGACATGAGGAATCCTCCCTTTTCTTTTTTGTTCCTTTGGATCAAATCTGTTTCATTTTATTATACTCCGCCGTGTTTGCGGTGTAAAGCCGACGCCCGGGAATTTCCGCCACTTGTGGCGGTTCAGGGCGGTATGCTATAATAGCGGCAAGATATTGAGAATAAAGGAGGAGCGAAGATGCTCTTTGATACCCATGCCCACTATGATGATGAGCGCTTTGATGAAGACCGGGAGCAGCTGCTGGCCTCTTTGCCGGAGGCGGGTGTCGGTCTGGTGGTGAACCCGGGCATCACCGTGGAGACCTCCCGCATGGCGGTGGCCATGGCCCGGCGGTATGCCCATATGTACGCTGCGGTGGGGATTCATCCGGAGAACTGCCACGATTTTGTGCCGCAGCAGATCGAGGAGCTGCGCCGTCTGGCACAGGAGGAAAAAGTGGTGGCCATCGGTGAGATCGGGCTGGACTACTACTGGCCGGAGAATCCGCCCCGGCCGCTGCAGCAGCAGGCGTTCCGTGCCCAGCTGGCACTGGCGCAGGAGCTGGATCTGCCGGTGATCGTCCATGACCGGGAGGCCCACGGAGACACACTGGAGATCGTGCGGGAGTTCCCCCATGTCCGGGGCGTGCTCCACTGCTATTCCGGCAGTCCGGAGATGGCGCAGGAGCTGCTGAAGATGGGGTGGTATCTGGGCTTTGACGGGCCGATCACCTTCAAAAATGCCCGTCGGGCGCCGGAGGTGGCAGCGGTAACGCCGCCGGAGCGGATGCTCATTGAGACGGATGCGCCGTACCTGACACCGGCGCCGTATCGTGGAAAGCGGAACGACTCCACCTATGTGCGCTTGGTGGCAGAGAAACTGGCCCAGTGGAAGGGAATCAGCGCCGAGGAGATGGAGCGGATCACGTGGGAGAACGGACGGCGGTTCTTTGGGATTCTGTGAGTTCTCCCCCCTCCGGTTGCCGCTCTCTTGCGGATGAAGGCGCTCTCCCTTGTTCCCTTGTAAGGCTCCGGACGCCGAAAAACCCCTCTGCCCATGGCAGAGGGGTTTTTCGGTGTGTTTGTATGTTGTGTTAAGAGAGAGAAGAAAATGTTTGGATTGCTTTCCTTTGTATGCTTGCATCATACAGAGAAAATCTGTCCAAATCATGAAATACAAATGAACATTTTGTTAAAAGAGCAAACAGCGGCACTGTGCGGTACCGTCCATGTCCGTCCGGCAGCCTGCGGGGACGGGCGTGGCTGCCGGGCTCAGTAGATCTCGTCCAGTTGACGGATCATGGCGGCGATGGCATTGCTGTCACAGTGGGGCAGCACCCGCAGACCGGGCAGTGCCTTGACCTGTTCGATGGCGTTGGCCGGGGCAAAGGGGATGTGGGAGAGCTGCAGCATGGGGATGTCGTTGGCGTGGTCACCCACACAGTAGAGGTGCTCCGGTGCGGTCTGGGTCAGTTCGGCCAATTTTTGTACGGCACCGCCCTTGTTGGAACCCTGTACCGTCAACTCCACCAGAAAGCTGCTGGAGGGGACGATCTCGTAGTCTTTGGCCCACGGCCGGCTGGACAGCAGCTCCAGAAGCCGGGCCTGCCGGGGCCCTTCCTCTTCAAAAAGGAGCTTTAACAGCGGAGAAGATGCCTCGTCCATGGACGAGATGGTGACGGTGGGGGCGTGGGTCAGATGCTCATGGCTGCGGGTGAGATCGTTGGGGTTGATGGCCTGAATGGTGTTGTCATCATGGTAGATCTCAAAGGCCAGATCCGGCATTTCCCGAAGGAGCTCTGCCACGTGGTCCCGCACTGTTTCCGGTAAAAAAGCGGTGTGGACATAGCGCTGTGCAGAAAAATCGTAAATGGCGGCCCCGTTGAAGAGGACGGTGGGGCCGTTCATGGGGATGCCGTGCCGCACCTGCTCAAAGGAGGGCAGCGCCCGTCCGGTGGCGATGGAAAAGGTGCCGCCCTGCGCCATAAAATACTCCACGGCGGCACGGTTTTCCGGAGAAACGGCGGGAATGGGCGTGCGGCTGCGCAGCCCGCCCTCGGAAAAGACCATGGTATTGTCAAAATCGCTGGCGATCAGAACACCGTCAAATTTTCCCATCCGTTTCTCTCCTCTCTCCCGGGACGCTTATCCTTCGCTCTTGGGGCTGCCGCCCTGTCCGCCGCCGTTGTTGCTGCGGCGATGACCGCCGCGGTGATGAGGGCGTCTGCGGCCGGTGCCGCCGTTCTCTCCGGCCGGCTTGCCGGGTGCCGGGGCCTGCTTACCGGGAGCGGTTA
>JAHHSI010000021.1 GCA_020025275.1 Oscillospiraceae bacterium
GAAGTATCCCTATGTCTATGTGGACGGGATCTATCTGCGCCGCAACTGGGGTGGAAGAACTGCGTGCTATGAAGCTGAAGGAAGCTGCCAAAAAGATTGAGGATGGTGTAGAAGAAACTCTGACCTACTGTGACTTCCCATCTGAGCATTGGACGCGTATTCGCACCAACAATGTCATTGAACGGCTGAACCGGGAGATCCGCCGCCGCACTCGTGTGGTGGGTGCCTTCCCGGATGGTAATTCTGCCCTGATACTGGTTCGTGCCAGGCTACGCCATGTTGCCGGTACCCAGTGGGGCAACAAAAAGTACATGAATATGAAGCACTCAGAGTCGGCCTACGAGGACGTCTCTGTTGCCGGCAGACCTCATTCACACAGAGGTCTGCAAACCAATTTGCGCATAACTCTTGACGGTACCTATAAAAAATTCACAAATGTGGCTGTTAAGTGGTCAAAACGGTATATGTCAAAAGCAACTTAACTTTTTTACATCGAAAATAAAGAAAAAGTAACGCATTTCTAAGAAATGCGTTACTTTTTCTGGTCGGAGTGTAATTATAGGATTCCAGGAAAGCAAGATATACTTATGGTTTGTAGGCAGTCAGTGAGCTGTGTTTCATACATATTTAATGCGCATATCTTAAGTCAATAACACCTATTCCACTCACATCTGGAAGGGTGCGCTGCATCTCTGATTCAAACCACGTGAGATCTTCTTTTCGCTGTTCTATAAATAGAGACAAATAGTTAGGAATCTTGTTGCTACTATGCTTAATTCCATGGACACAGTGTGGAAAGCAATTTGAATCATTGTTAATGACATTGAAATATTCAATTATGTTATTATTAAACTGTGAAAGTAGAAACTCTGCATCATTTGGTGAAGCGGTAAATAACATGTCCAATAAAGAAAGTTTACACGAATGATTGAGTAATTCAATATCTGACAATTTTTTTCTTCCGTTAGCAAAGAGCAGTTTGTAAACATCATAAGCGTTTGCCAAAAAGCAACCATTAGGGCAGTGGGCGCACCAATTCAAATCTGATTTGTTCACAAAGTGTAAATTTCTCTCTTGTTCTTTAATTTCAGGTTCTGATGTAGAATAGTACACATATAAAGGGAATGCGTTATATATGCTAGCTTTTTGGGTTAACAAATCTATTTGTAATCCGTTTTTATTGCTATAGCTCAAACCGGAATAGTTGTCTTGTCCGTTGCTTAAAAGTTTTTTTGCCTGCACAAAAAAACGATATGCATTGTATGTGCTTGACTGCGTTGGCGAGGTGCTGTTTGCTGTTAAGATCCACCATTCCCAGTCACTACCATTAAATGCTTCTTCGTGTCGAGAAAATGCCTGGTAATAAATTGCAGAATTGTGTTTTGATGTATCAAAGAGCAGCCAGTCTGTTAATGATTCTTCTTTTACATGTGGTTGCTTTATTAGCCAGTCTTTAATATAACTAGAGCAGTTGTGAAACACCATTTTTATTGCCCCGCCTTTCAGTAGATATTTATGCATTTGATTTATTGTAACCGTCATAAAATCTAGTTTGTCACTTGCTATAATAATATCATAACCAGTGAGGGTTGTCATTCTATAAGTTCCACCAAGTGTATGAGGACAATCTAATATGTGCTGAGCAAGAATCGCATGATGAAAAGAAAAAGGTGCTGATTTTGAATCAGCACCTTTTCAAAATTGGTCGGAGTGTCGGGATTCGAACCCGAGGCCTCTTGGACCCGAACCAAGCGCGATACCAAACTTCGCCACACCCCGTCAGCCATATCAGTATAGTTCTTTTTTGCTTTTTTGTCAAGAGGAATTTCCGCTTTTCTCCAACCATAGAATAGGGCGAAGGGGGCGTATAGGATGTTGGAGAAAAATATACAGCTCAAACGAAAAAGAAGGTATCCGTCATCGGCTCGGCGGCGGCCGGCGGTACACCGTGGGAGAACGGCAGGTATCCGGCCGGCTGTCCGCGGTGAGCGGCAGGTGGGCGGGCAGGTGGTCGCTCGGAACGGCAGCGGCCGCCGACTGGTGCAGCTGATCATCAGCGGCGCTATTTTAGTGGCGGTGGTGGCGGTGAAGCTGACGTCTCCCTCGTTTCTGGAACCGCTCCGTGTGCAGTTGTTGGAGCTGATGGGACAGGAAACGGATTTTGTGGCGGCTTTTTCAGCCGTGGGGCGAGCCGTAGGCGGAGAGGATGTGGGCGAGGCCCTCAACGACGCCTATGTTGCCGTGTTTGGTGGACAGGAGATCGAGGAACCGGAGGAGACGATCTATACAGAGGAGTCGCTGCCGGAGAATGTCTCCATGGTACAGGAGGTGCTGGGTTTCCCCTATAGATCGCCGGTGGAAGGGACCGTCAGCTCTGGTTTCGGTCAGCGGATCCATCCCATCGAAGGGGGCAGCAAGTTCCACTATGGCGTGGATCTTGAAGCTCCGGCGGGGACGGAGATCTGCTGCTTTGCCGACGGAACCGTCAGCGTCGTCGGGGAGAGTGCGGCACTGGGAAACTACATCACCATTCTCCACAGCAACGGGATCTCCAGTCTCTATGCCCACTGCGGCCGGATCACGGCAGCCTATGGACAACAGGTCCGGATGGCCGATCCCATCGCAGAGGTGGGAGAGACGGGGCAGACCACCGGACCACACCTCCACTTTGAGCTGTGCCGTAACGGGCTGTATCTCAATCCGATTTATTATGTCTAAGAAGGTACAGTGGCAGATCACACCGGGCGCCATCGTGCTGCTGGCGGTTTTTATCTGTGCCGCTTCACCGCTGCTGGCGGCAGCCATCCTACTGGCGGCGGTATGTCATGAATTGGGGCACTACCTGACGCTGTGCGCTCTGGGGGCAGGCGTTTGCGGCGTGCGGATCTCGGCGCTGGGGGCGACCATGAAAGTGGAGGGCAGCAGCCGCCTTTCCTACGGAGAAGAGCTGTTGACCATTTTGGCCGGGCCGCTGACCAATTTGCTGTTGGCCTTTCTGTTGGCCCGGACGGGGCGGTGGGTGGAGAGCCTCTATCCGCTGGCCGGTGCGCAGCTGGTATTGGGCTGTTTTAATTTGCTGCCGATCCGCCCACTGGACGGAAGCAGTATCTTGTGGATCCTTACAGCGTGCCTGAAAGAGCCGTTTACTGCCGACCGAGTGACCGATGCGGTGAGCGTAGGCGCAGGACTGCTGCTGGCCGCAGGCGGGGTGTGGCTGGCACTGCGGCAGGGGGGGAGCCCATTTTTGATGATCGGGGCCGTGGGGCTGCTGGCCGGTGTACTACGAAAAATTTTGCTTGTAAAACAGATTAAAAACAGGTAAAATATAAATTTGATACTAATGAAAAGCAATAAACGATAGGAGAATCATCGTGGATCAACGACTGGAACGAATTTTACCCCGCGTACAAAAGCCGGCTCGCTATGTAGGCGGCGAATACAATGCGGTCATTAAGGATCGGGCGGAGGTGGACACCCGTATTGCCTTCTGCTTTCCGGATACCTATGAAATCGGTATGTCCAATCTGGGGATGCGGATCCTCTACGGCATCATGAATGAGATGGAGGGCGTGTGGTGCGAGCGCGTCTTTGCGCCCTGGGGCGACATGGAAGAAGAGATGCGCCGGGCACAGATGCCCCTCTTTGCGTTGGAATCCGGTGACCCCATCACCAACTTCGACATCGTTGCCTTTTCTGTGGGCTACGAGATGGCCTTTCCGGCCATTTTAAATATGCTGGATCTGGCGGGCATCCCCCTTCACAGCGCAGAGCGCACGGAGCTGACGCCGCTGGTGATCGCCGGCGGTACGGCCATGTACAATGCAGAGCCGATGGCCGATTTTATCGATCTGGTCAACATCGGTGAGGGCGAGGATATGCTGGTGGAGATCATCGAGCTGCACCGCATGGCCCGTCGGGAGGGCTGGAGCAAGGAGCGGTTCCTGCGTGCCGCAGCTGATCTGGACGGTATTTATGTCCCTAGCCTGTACGATGTCAGCTATCATGAGGACGGGACCGTCCGGGAGATCCGTCCTCTGGACGGCGTAAAACCGGTGGTTACCAAGCGGATCGTGCAGGACATGGACAAGGCCCGGTTCCCGGTAAAGACCATTGTGCCCTCCACGGAAATTGTGCAGGACCGAGTCATGCTGGAGCTGTTCCGTGGTTGTATCCGTGGCTGCCGGTTCTGTCAGGCGGGCTATGTCTATCGACCCGTACGCAATCGCAGCCAGGATCTGTGTGCTCAGTACGGCGTAGAATCCTGCAATGACTCCGGGTATCAGGAGATGACCCTCTCCAGCCTGAGCAGCAGCGACTACCCGGCGTTGACAGGTTTGTGTGATGATCTGGAGGATTTCTGTGCACAGCGCCATGTGAATCTGTCGCTGCCCAGTCTGCGTGCCGACAACTTCTCTATGGGGCTGATGCAGCGGCTGGCGAAGGGCCGCAAGACAGGGTTGACCTTCGCTCCGGAGGCCGGAACGCAGCGGCTGCGGGACGTCATCAATAAAAATGTGACGGAAGAGGATATCCTCCAATCCTGCCGCACTGCTTTTGCCGGCGGCTACAGCGCGGTCAAGCTCTACTTTATGCTGGGGCTGCCTACGGAGACCGACGAGGATGTACTGGGGATCGCCGATTTGGCGGCCCGTGTGATGCACGTGTGGCGGGAGTCCTCCACCAACAAGAACCGTGGGGTGCGCATTACCGTGTCGACCTCTTGGTTTGTTCCGAAGCCCCACACGGCTTTTCAATGGGAGCCGCAGATCTCCAAGGAGGAGTATGAGCGGCGTGTGAAGCTGCTGCGGGAGGCCATTAAGACCAAGACCGTCACCTATAACTGGCACGACCCGGATACGAGCTTCCTTGAAGCGGTCCTGGCACGGGGCGACCGGCGTATGGGGAAGGTGCTGGAGGCGGCATGGCGCAAAGGGTCCAAGCTGGACGCATGGGAGGAGTATTTCTCTCTGGACCGCTGGATGGAGGCCTTTGACGAGTGCGGGCTCGATCCCCATTTCTATGCCAACCGTGTCCGGTCAACGGAGGAAGTGCTGCCCTGGAGCATGATTTCCAGCGGCGTTACGGAGAACTATTTGAAGCGGGAGCGTCAGCAGGCTTTGGAGGCACAGACGACCCCCGACTGCCGCAGCCGCTGCAACGCCTGCGGAGCCAATGCACTGGTGGGAGGGAAATGCGATGTCTAAGCTGAGACTTCTGTTCGTGAAAGAGGCGCAGGCCGCCTACATCTCCCATCTGGATCTGCTGCGGACCATGCAGCGTGCGTTTCCGCGCGCCGAGCTGGAGGTCAGCCACAGCCACGGGTTTCACCCCCATCCCATCATGTCCATCGTGCTCCCCCTGCCGGTAGGACAGTCCAGCGACTGCGAGCTGCTGGACTTTGAGGTGACGCAGACCACTGATGGCAGCGGCATTGCGGAGAAGCTGAATACCGGAATGCCCTGCGGTCTGCGCATTCTGGACTGCTATGAGGCCAAGCGCCCGGTGCGGGAGCTGGCGCTGCTGAAGGCGGACATTGAATGGGACTACGACAACGGCGTGCCGGAGGGAGCAGTGGCGCAGCTGCAGGAGCTCTTTGCCCGGGAGGAATTGGTGATCCAGAAGCGCACCAAGCGCAAGGAAATGGCCGACGTGGACATCGCACCCATGATCCGCAGCGTAGAACTGCGGGCGGAGGAAACGAAGGTCTGCGGCACGGTGGTGGTGCAGGCGCAGAACCCAGGTTTGAATCCGCAGCTGTTGGAAAAGGCGATTGAACGGTATCTTCCGGAGCTGACACCGGACTTCATGCGTGTCCGCCGGCGGGAGATGCTGGACGCTGCGGGGGAGATTTTCCGATAAAAAGGCGGAAAATGAGAAAAAGTGCTTGCAATAGGCAGATAAATATGCTATGCTATCATAGCGAAAAAGGGCGGTCCTCTGTCGCCGGTATGCCGCAGGATGGCGTACCACGAAAATGGCGGCACGAACACCTATATTATTAGGAGGAAACATCCATGGATCTTATTAAGGCTTTGACCGAGAAGCAGCTGAAGGCTGAAGTGCCTCAGGTGGAAGTGGGCGACACCGTCCGCGTTCACGTGAAGGTTAAGGAGGGTACCCGTGAGCGTATCCAGGTCTTCGAGGGTATTGTGATCGCCAAGAAGCACGGCGGTATCGAGGAGACCATCACCGTTCGCCGCCTGTCCTACGGCATCGGCGTGGAGAAGGTATTCCCCATCCACTCTCCCTCCATTGAGAAGATCGAGACTGTCCGTCACGGCTATGTCCGCCGCGCCAAGCTGTACTACCTGCGTGGCCGCGTTGGTAAGGCCGCCAAGGTCAGAGAGAAGCTGTAAGCCGATTACTGCTGATCCAAAACCCGTCCGCACACTGCGGGCGGGTTTTTCCTATTCCCATTACAGCTGCGATATGGTATAATAAAACTATCTATGAAAAAAGGATATACGATCGATAAAGAGAGGTGCTGCACTGTGCAGATTGAGGGCTTGAGCTGGTTTCCTGGCCATATGACAAAGACAAAGCGCATGATTCAGGCGGAGATCAAACACATGGATGCCGTGTGTGAGATCTTGGATGCCCGGATCCCGATTTCCAGTCGGAACCCCGATGTGGATGAGCTGACGGAGGGCAAGCCGCGGATGGTGGTCCTCAACCGTGTGGATCAGGCCGATCCGGCCCAGACACGCCGCTGGGCGGCTTATTTCCGGGGAAAAGGATATGCGGTTCTGGAGGCCAACGCCAAAGGCGGCGTGGGGACGACACAGTTTGCCTCGGCCGTGCGTGAGCTGCTGCATGACAAGCTGGCCGCCTACGCCGAAAAGGGGCAGGTGGGCCGCGTGATGCGTGTCATGGTACTGGGGATCCCCAACGTGGGCAAGTCCACGTTCATCAACAAGGTGGCAAAGCGAAAGACGGCGCGTGCGGAGGATCGACCCGGTGTGACCCGGACCAAGCAGTGGGTGCCCGTGGACAGCACCCTGGAATTGTTGGATACGCCGGGTATCCTGTGGCCTAAATTCGACGATGTGAACGTGGGAATACACTTGGCGTTCACAGGGGCGATCAAGGACGACGTGATGGATCTTGAGGAACTGGCCAGCTACCTGATGGACTATTTGGGCCGTCACTACGCCGACGTGGTGAAAGAGCGCTATAAAATCGAGATCGAGGAAGGTGACTCCGGATACGACCTGCTCATCAAGGCGGGGCGTAAGCGTGGATTTTTGATGCGTGGCGCCGAGGTGGATACAGAGCGCATGGCGCGGATCCTGCTGGATGAGTTCCGTGCCGGCAAGCTGGGACGCTTTACACTGGAGACGCCGGCGGAGTAAGGGGAGGTTTACGATCATGGAGCTTTGGGCGTATGAAGAAAAATATCTGGCGCAGGGTCTGACAGCCGTCTGTGGCGTGGATGAGGCCGGAGCCGGACCACTGGCCGGGCCGGTCTATGCCGCCGCGGTGATTTTGCCGCCTATGTGCCACATCCCGGGACTGAACGACTCGAAAAAACTGAGCGAGAAAAAGCGGGAAAAACTCTACGATGTGATCGTGGAGCAGGCTGCGGCGTGGGCGGTTGCCCGGGTAGAGGCCTCGGAGATCGATGCAACCGATATCCTCAGCGCACGGATGAAGGCCATGCAGATGGCCATTGACGGCTTAGGCTGCCGGGTAGATATGGCGCTCATCGACGGGAACCGTGACCACGGCCGGACGGCCGCCGTCACAGCGCCCCATGAACTGGTGGTGGGCGGAGACGGCAAGAGCGCCAGTATCGCCGCGGCCTCTATTTTGGCCAAGGTGAGCCGTGACCGCTACGTGTCGCAGGAGCTGGACCGGGCGTATCCTCAGTACCAGTTTGCCAAGCACAAGGGCTATGGCACCAAGCTGCACTATGAAATGCTGGATGCCTACGGCCCCTGTCCCGCCCATCGCAAGACCTTTTTGAAAAAGTGGGCGGCGAATGCACGATGAGCCGCACAGTAGGGACGTGGGGAGAGGCGCAAGTGGCCTCGTATCTGCGGAAAAACGGCTACCGGCTGCTGGGGCACAGCTACCACTGCCGCTTTGGTGAGATCGATTTGATCGCCGGTAAGGAGGGCGTGCTCTGCTTTGTGGAGGTCAAGACACGCACCAATCTCCGGATGGGGTTGCCGCGGGACTACGTGACGGCGGCAAAGCAGGAGAAGCTGCGCAAAACGGCGGCTTTTTATCTGGCGGAGAAGGGTTGGGACGGACCGGTGCGCTTTGATGTGGCGGAGGTCTATGCCGACAAAGACCGCACGCCGGAGAGTGTGCGGATCGAGTATTTGGAAAATGCGTTTTGAGGTGAGGGAATGAAGATCTCCTGTTTTGATGCCCACTGCGACACGTTGTGGCGGTGCTGGGCTACCGGCGAGCCGCTGCGCCGCAACAGCGGCCAGCTGGATCTGGAGCGTGGGAGGGCATTGGGGCGCTATGCGCAGTTTTTTGCCATGTACCACGATGCGAAGGAGGCGCCGCCGGACGGACTGTGGGCGCAGCTGCTGCGGCTGCATGAGATCTTCCTGCGCCAGACGGAACAAAATGCGGACTGGATCGTGCCGTGCCGTACCGGTGAAGAGGTAGATACGGCGATCGGAGCCGGGAAAATTGCCGGCTTGCTCTCCATCGAGGGGGCGGATCTTCTGGAGTGTGATCCCCAAAAGGTGGAGGAGGTGGCCGAGTGGGGTGTGCGCCTCATCAATCCCGTGTGGAACCGGGCCAATGTGCTCTCCGGCACGAATGTCGAGGAGCCGGAGCGCGGCCTTTCGTCGCAGGGGTGGGCGTTTGTTCGGGCTATGGAGGAGCGGGAGATCTTCGTGGACGTCTCACACCTCTCCGACGCAGGCTTCTGGGATCTGGCAGAGCGAACACATCGTCCATTGGTGGCATCCCACTCCAACGCCCGCCGCGTGTGGAACCATCCCCGCAACCTGACGGACGATATGTTCCGGGTGATCCGGGACACCGGCGGCGTGGTGGGCATCAATGCCTATGCCGCCTTTGTGGGGGCGCAGGCCACCATGGAGAATCTGGTGGCCCATATCGAACATTTTCTTGCACTGGACGGCGAAAAGACGCTGTGTCTCGGCGGCGATCTGGATGGCTGCGAGGTGCTGGCCGGCGGAATGGAGGGGCTGCAGGATCTGCCGCGGCTCTATGAAACGCTGCAGCGTCGGGGATACCCCGCTTCGCTGCTGGAGGATATTTTCTGGAACAATCTCAGACGCCTGATCTGAGGGGAGTGACGCCTATGGCATTATATACAATCGGAGATTTGCATCTTTCGCTGAATTCAAATAAGAGTATGGAAGTGTTCGGTGATGGCTGGACCAATTATGTAGAGCGGATCCGGGAGGGTTTTTCCCACCTGACGGAGGAGGATGTCACCGTGCTGTGCGGGGACCTTTCGTGGGGGATGTCTCTGGAGGAGTCGCTGGAGGATCTAAGATTCATCGATGCGCTGCCGGGGCGAAAGATCCTGATGAAGGGCAATCACGACTACTGGTGGAACACGGTGTCCAAAATGGAGCGTTTTTTCGCTGCCAACGGCCTGACCACCATGGAGATCCTGCACAATAACTGCTGTTTCTATGGGGAGACGGCGCTGTGCGGAACACGGGGCTGGTTCTACGAACTGGACAATCAGGGGTCCCACAATGAGAAGATGCTGCTGCGGGAGATCGGACGACTGGAGACATCGCTGAAGGCGGCGGGGGAGCGGGAGAAAATCTGCTTTCTCCACTATCCGCCATTGTATCAGGGCTACCGCTGCCCGGAGATCTTGCGGCTGCTGCGGGAGTACGGCGTGAAGGAGTGCTACTACGGCCATCTCCATGGCGCTTCCCAGCGCCGTTCCATTGAAGGAGAGCAGCAGGGAACCCGCTTTTCACTGGTCTCGGCAGACTATGTAAGGTTTATTCCTAAAAAAATTTGCGATTAATGTAAAAAGGTATGGAAATTCCAATTGTTTTCTGGTATCATATAAAATTGCATTGATTAGAATCATGCTGAACGGAGGAAAAACAAAATGAGTGTAAAATCCTGTGAAAAACTGGAGAAGAGCAAGGTCGTTCTGACCATCGAGGTGAGCGCCGAGGAATTCGAGGCTGCCATCAACAAGGCTTATCTGAAGATGCGCAAGCAGATCCAGGTGACCGGCTTCCGCCCCGGTAAGGCCCCCCGCAAGATCATCGAGAAGATGTACGGCGTGGAAGTGTTCTATGAAGAAGCAGTGAACATCGTCCTGCCTGACGCCTACGAGGGCGCTGTGCATGAGCAGGAGCTGGATGTTGTGGGTTATCCCGAGGTGGAGCTGGTGGATTGCGGCAAGGACGGCGTGACCTTCAAGGCAACCGTGGCTGTCTATCCCGAGGTGAAGCTGGGTGCATATAAGGGCCTGGAGGCTCCTCGTGCTGAGGTGAAGGTCATGGCTGCCGACGTGAATGGGCGTCTGAAGGACATGGCTGAGCGCAACGCACGCCTTGTCAGCGTCGACCGCGCCGTGAAGAAGGGCGATACCGCTGACATCGATTTCGAGGGATTCGACAACGGTGTTGCTTTCGAGGGCGGCAAGGGTGAGAACTTCGATCTGGAGATCGGTTCCGGCAGCTTTGTGCCCGGCTTCGAGGATCAGATCATCGGCATGAAGGCTGGTGAGGAGAAGGATCTGGATATTACCTTCCCCGAGAACTACACCCCCGAGCTGGCCGGTAAGCCCGTGGTCTTCCACGTGAAAGTCAACGAGGTCAAGGCCAAGGAAGTTCCTGCCATTGACGACGAGTTCGCCAAGGATGTGTCCGAGTTTGACACCCTGAAGGAACTGAAGGCTGATCTGAAGAAGAAGATGAGCAATGAGCGCAAGGAAGCTGCACAGCGCGCCTTCGAGGATGCACTGATGACCAAGGTTGCCGAGGGCATCGAGTGCGAGATCCCCGACGATATGGTGGCCCTGCAGGCGTCCAAGATGGTGGAGGGCTTCAAGCAGCAGCTGGCTGCACAGGGTCTGCCCTTCGAGCAGTACCTGCAGATGGCCGGTACCACCGAGGAGAAGTTCAAGGAGCAGGCCATGGCTCCCGCTCTGGAGCAGGTAAAGATGGATCTGGCTGTGGAGGCCATCATCAAGGCTGAGTCTCTGGAGGCATCCGAGGAAGAGGTCGAGGCCGAGATGAAGAACATGGCCGAGAAGTACAACATGGATTTGGAGACTGTGAAGCAGTATCTGCCGGTTGCTCAGGTGAAGGAGCAGGTCGTCCGTGAGAAGGTCATCAAGCTGGTGGCCGACAATGCTACCGCTACCGCTCCCGTGGAAGAGAAGAAGGAAGAGGCCGCTGAGGAGGAAGAGAAATAATTTTCTCCTCAACTGCTAAAATCACATACGGGCGGGTATACTTTGGTATTGCAATGTCTATTTGAACAGGAGGCAAAATTATGAGTTTAGTTCCTTATGTTGTGGAGCAGACCAACCGCGGGGAAAGATCTTACGATATTTTCTCCCGCCTGCTCAATGACCGCATTATCTTCCTGGGCGAAGAGGTCAATGATACCACCGCCTCTCTGGTGGTTGCCCAGCTGCTGTATCTGGAGGCTCAGGATCCTGATAAGGATATCCAGATGTACATTAACAGCCCCGGCGGCAGCGTAACGGCCGGCATGGCGATCTACGACACCATGCAGTATATCAAGTGCGATGTGTCCACCATCTGCGTGGGTCTGGGCGCCAGCATGGGGGCCTTCCTGCTCTCCGCCGGTGCCAAGGGCAAGCGGATCGCACTGCCCAATGCGGAGATCATGATCCATCAGCCCTCCGCTGGTACGCAGGGCCAGATCACGGACATGGCGATCCACCTGAAGCGGTTGGAAACCATCAAAAAGCGCATGAACCGGATCATGGCTGAAAATGCCGGACGCACCGTGGAGGAGATGACCGCAGCCTGCGAGCGGGACAACTTCATGACGGCAGAAGAGGCCAAGGAGTTCGGCCTCATCGACAAGGTCATTTATAAGAGGTAATCAGATGTCTGACGAGAGAAAATCTCTGCGCTGCTCTTTTTGCGGCAAACATGAAAATCAAGTGCACCGCATGATCCAGGGCCCCGGCGTCCGGATCTGCGATGAATGCGTGCAGCTGTGCATGTCCATCCTCGATGACGGGTACGAGTCTGGCCCGGCCGCCGGCTATGAGACGCCGGACAGCCTGCCGACGCCCCGCGAAATCAAGGATGTACTGGATCAGTATGTGATTGGGCAGGAGGCGGCGAAAGTCGCGCTTTCCGTGTCCGTATACAACCACTACAAGCGCACGTATTTCGGCGGCGACGAGGACGTGGAGCTGCAAAAGAGCAACATTTTGATGATCGGTCCCACCGGCAGCGGCAAGACGCTGTTTGCGCAGACCTTGGCCCGTGTGCTCCATGTGCCGTTTGCCATTGCCGACGCTACGACACTGACGGAGGCCGGCTATGTGGGCGATGACGTGGAGAACATCCTGCTGCGTTTGCTGCAGGCGGCTGACTTCGATGTGGAGCTGGCCGAGCACGGCATCATCTATGTAGATGAGATCGATAAGATCGCACGCAAGAGTGAGAATACGTCCATTACACGTGATGTTTCCGGTGAAGGCGTGCAGCAGGCTCTGCTGAAGATCCTGGAGGGGACCGTAGCCAATGTCCCGCCGCAGGGGGGGCGTAAGCATCCCCATCAGGAGTTCATTCAAATTGACACCCACAACATCCTCTTCATCTGCGGCGGCGCTTTCGACGGTCTGGAGAAGATCATCGAGCGCCGGACCAACCGCAAGGGCATCGGCTTTGATGCTGTGGTGGAGAGTAAGGTGGAGCGCCGCAACGGTGAGCTGCTGAAGGAAGTTCAGCCGCAGGATCTGCTGAAATTCGGCATTATCCCGGAGCTGGTGGGCCGTCTGCCCGTGCTGGCTGCGCTGGATGATCTGAGCCGTGACGATTTGGTGCAAATTCTCACAGGGCCGAAGAATGCTCTGGTGAAGCAGTATCAGAAACTTTTTGAGTACGACGATGTGGAACTGGTCTTTGAGCAGGCGGCCTTGGTCGCTGTAGCGGACCGGGCCATCGAGCGGAACATCGGTGCACGTGGTCTGCGTGCCGTGATGGAGGGTGTGCTCACCCAAATCATGTACGACATCCCGTCCGATCCGACCATTACCAAGGTCACGATCACAGAGGATTGCGTGAAGAGCGGTGCCGAGCCGCTGATTGAGCGCGACAGTGAAAAAGTTGCGCGTCGCGCGAAATTAAAGACCGGAAAAGCAGAGGAGAAGTCCCCTGTTCCGGCCTCTTAAAGGAGTGATAGAGAAGAGGCGAACCATTCGTCTCTTCTCTTTTCCCTATGAAGGAGAACACCATGATGACTGAAAATTATCCTGTGCTCGCTCTGCGGGGCGTCACGGCTTTTCCGAAACTGTCACTCAGTTTCGATGTAGAACGTGGGATTTCCCTTTTTGCACTGGACTGTGCCATGGAGGGGAACCACGATATTTTTCTGGTGACGCAGCGAGAAATCAGCGTGGCTGAACCGGAAGAGGCGGACCTCTACTCCATCGGAACGGTCTGCCATATCGTAGAGATTTTGAAAACATCCGATACCACGGTGCGTGTGCGGGTGGAGGGCCGTCAGCGTGCGCGCCTTCACCGCCTGTGGCAGACAACGCCGTTCCTGCAGGCCAATGTTGAACTGCTGGAGGAGCCGGCCATCCGTCATACCGACCGGATCGAGGCGCTGCTGCGGCAGACCTATTCTATTTTTGGGGCCTACCACGATCTTGTCCCCAATCTGTCCGACGATCTGGTAGCCACGGTTTTGGACAGCCGTGATCCGGGAGAACTGGCCGATTATATCGCCCAGAATCTGACACTGCGCCATCAGAACCGGCAGCGTGTTCTGGAGGAGCTTCATCCGGGGAAACGCCTGGAGATCATCAATGAGATCTTAGTGCATGAGTTGGACGTGCTGACGTTGGAGCTGGAGATGGAGCAGAAGGTCCGGGAGCGCGTGGGACACGTGCAGCGGGACATGGTGCTGCGTGAGCAGATGAAGGTGCTGAAGCATGAACTGGGCGAGGACGGCGATGAGGAGCTGGAGGAATATGCAGAGAAAATCCAGCAGATGCAGCTGTCTGAGGAGGTAGAGAAGAAACTTCTCAAAGAGGTGGACCGGTTGGCAAAGCAGCCGTTCGGCAGCGCAGAGGCCACAGTGATCCGCAATTATCTGGATGTGTGTCTGGAGATGCCTTGGAACGAAACCACCATGGAACAGGCCGACGTGGAAAAAGCGGCGGCTATTCTGGATCAGGATCATTTTGGCTTGGAAAAGGTCAAAGAGCGGATCCTGGAGTTCATCGCCGTGCGGCAGCTGAATCCTGAGGCCAAGGGAAAGATCCTCTGTCTGGTGGGTCCTCCCGGCGTTGGTAAGACCTCGATTGCCGTCTCTGTGGCCAAGGCGATGAACCGGAAATTGGCCCGCCTGTCTCTGGGTGGTGTCCGGGATGAGGCGGATATTCGCGGCCATCGTAAGACCTATATCGGCGCCATGCCGGGCCGGATCATCGATGCTTTGATCCGTGCCGGCTCCATGAATCCGCTGCTGGTGTTGGATGAGATCGACAAGCTGGGCAGCGATATGCGGGGCGACCCGGCAGCGGCGCTGTTGGAGGTGTTGGACAGCGAGCAGAACAGCACCTACCGAGACCATTATCTGGAAGTCCCGGTGGACCTGAGCCGTGTGATGTTCATCACCACGGCCAATACGCTCAACACCATTCCCAGACCTCTGTTGGACCGCATGGAGGTCATTGAGCTGGGCAGCTATACGGACGAGGAAAAGTTGCAGATCGCCAAGCGTCATCTTCTGCCGAAACAGTTGAAGGAGCATGGTCTGCGGAAGGGACAGCTGCGCATCAGTGACGGCGCCATTCGCAGCATCATCAGCGGCTATACACGTGAGTCAGGTGTTCGTGTGTTGGAACGGCAGCTGGGGAAGGTGTGCCGGAAAGCTGCTATGCGCCTTATTTCAGGAGAAGTAAAGCGTATTACCTTGACAGAAAAGACGTTGGAAAAGGTCCTGGGACCTGTCCGCTATGAGCCCTCGCTACATATGAAACAGGACGAGATCGGCATTGTCAACGGCCTTGCATGGACACAGGTCGGCGGCGAAATATTGGAAGTCGAGGTCAACGTGATGGAGGGCTCCGGTAAAGTGGAGCTGACCGGAAATCTGGGTACCGTGATGCAGGAGTCTGCGAAAGCCGCCCTGAGCTGCTTGCGCAGCCGTGCAGCTGCACTGCACATCGAGAGCGACTTTTATAAAACAAAGGATATTCATATTCATTTTCCGGAAGGAGCGGTTCCGAAGGACGGTCCTTCGGCGGGCATTGCGATTACTACAGCGGTCCTGTCTGCGCTTACGGGCCGGAAGGTTCGGGGTGATGTGGCCATGACCGGAGAAGTGACGCTGCGCGGCCGTGTACTGGCCATTGGCGGACTGAAAGAAAAGACGATGGCGGCACTTCGCTACGGGATGACTACGGTCATCATCCCCAAGGCCAACGAGAAGGATCTGGAGGACATCGATCAGACTGTGCGCCATGCGCTGCACTTTGTCACGGCGGAGACCGTGGACGATGTTTTCGCTGAGGCTTTCAGCGCAGCGAAAGATCCGGCTGCTGCGGTGGATCATCTGGCAGCCTTGGCAGCGGATATGCAAGAAACACCTACGACACTTTGCCTGTAAAGGAGGAAACCTTGTATGGCAATCAACTTCAATAAGGCGGAATTTATTCTCTCGGCGGTGAAGCAGAGTACCTTCATTCGGGATGGCCGCCCGCAGATCGCCTTTGCCGGACGCTCGAATGTGGGCAAATCCTCGGTGATCAATCGGCTGTTGAACCGAAAGAACTTCGCGCGGGTAGGGGCTACACCCGGCAAGACCACGCAGGTGAATTATTTCCTCATCGACAAGCAGATTTATCTCACCGATTTACCCGGCTACGGCTACGCGAAAGTGTCCAAGGCCGAGCGGGATCGCTGGGGCCGTCTGATGGAGAATTACTTTCAGGAGCCGGAGCTGATTACAGCCGGTGTACTGATCGTGGATTCCCGCCACGCACCGACGGCCGACGATGTGACCATGTGCCAATGGTTCAAAGAGAGCGGCTGTCCCATGGTGGTGGTGGCCAATAAGCTGGACAAGCTAAAGAAACGGGAAATCGAGCCCAATTTGCAGCGTGTACGTGACGTGCTGGAACTGGGGGAGGATGTGCCGGTGGTGCCTTTTTCTGCGGAGAAAGGCGACGGAAAAACGGAACTGCTGGCCCTGTTGACGCAGCTGGTACAGAAATGAGCAGTATTGCGTGAAAATCGAGAAGTGCGGTATCGCCTGAGAAAAGGCGGTACCGCGTTTTTTTGTTGTTGTGCGCCGCATATGGTGCAGGCGGGATGGATGTATGCGCCTCTCGATAGAGTTTGTGCACTCTTGGGGCTCTGGGAAAACGGCCCCAAGGGGAGGGAGGGGTATCGAATCACTGGAAAATTATCGCAAAAGGAAAAATAGCGGAGCTTTAGACTAAATTTCGACGATTTTCCTTGCGGTTGAGAGTAGGAACCGCTATAATATATATCGCAGTTTAGCTGTAGTTTAGAAAGAGGAGGATGAGAATGAAGTCAACTTTTATGGCGAATATCGCCAAGGTAGCTTCCATGAGTGCGAAGGCCAAGGCCATTACGGCGGCCGCAGTGGTCGTTGTCGGCACGGCAGCCGGAGGGACGACCTATGCGGTTGTGCAGCATAACAAGGCCGAGAAAGCGGAGGCGCTGGCAAATCAGTATCAGGTCCAGATCATCGACGGACAAAAGACCGTTGTTGATAAGGATGGCAAGGCGGCCAAGGATCTCTCCTTGGACAAGGACGGAAATATTGTTGATGCAAACAACAAGGTGATCGTGGCTGTGGACCGGGTAAAACACACCACAGCAAAGAAAGATCCGGCAAAGAAAGAACCGCCGAAGAAAGAGGCGGGACAGACGGCTGACATCAAGAAGGATGCAGATGCGGAAAAGCCTGCGGACAGCGCCGAGCCGTCCGAGGACGAAGACAAGGACACGAAGCCGGAGAGCGGCAGTGCTGCTGTTCCCGCACCTCCGAAGCGGGACGAAAACTGGGATCATGGAACGGAATCCGAGGCCCCCACCCGTGAACCGACAGACACTTCCGGTTCTCCTGATATCAACTACGCTCCTGAACCGGAACCTGAACCGGAGCCGGAGCCTTCTGCGCCGGTGACAATCATCACAAAAGTGTATGAGTATGGAGGAGTGTGTTATAAGCCGAGCAGAGAAAATGCTACCAATTGGATGGTGTTTGACGACCGTACCCAGGAAGAGCAGGCGGCTCATCCGCTGACCCTTTGGCTGCTGGGTGAAAATGGCGAAGGCGGCGTACATTGTGAATTCGTGTCCATGAGCGGTGAATTTGTGTCATATGATATTGTGGAAAACGGCGCATGTGTCGAACTATTTGAAGACGGTACTCACCAGTATGGCGAACCCGGCGGCCTGCAGTAATATCTGTAAGAGTTTATGTGATCAGCAAGGCGAGAAAACCACGGGTTTTCTCGCCTTTTTACGGTTGCTCGGGTGCGGCTTTGCACGGCGGAGACAGCTTCCCCGATGGGAAAGAGGACGGTCTGCACCTCTGCTGTATACGAAAATGACAAAATGCGCTTGCGGGGTATCGTGAAACATAGTATAATAGACAAAAACCACCATGGTGAGGGCAAAGTGCCGTGGCAGGGATGTTGAGGAGGAGTCTGTATGGCCCATTTTATTGTCAATGGCAAAGAAGTGACAGTAGAGCGGAATCAAAAACTGCTGCGATTTCTGCGTGATGAACTGCACCTGACCTCTGTGAAGGACGGATGCAGCGAGGGGGCCTGCGGCACCTGCCACGTGTTGGTGGATGGAAAGGCAACCAAGGCCTGTGTTTTGCAGACGGATAAACTGGAGGGGAAAACGATCTTGACCGTGGAGGGACTTTCCGACTGGGAGAAACAGGTGTACACCTACGCCTTCGGTGAAGCGGGGGCGGTGCAGTGTGGCTTTTGTATCCCGGGCATGGTGATCTCCGCCAAGGGCCTGCTGGACGTCAATCAGAATCCCAGCAGGGAAGAGGCTGCCTACGCCATCCGCAATAATATCTGCCGCTGTACCGGTTATGTGAAGATTATTGACGCCATTTTACTGGCGGCAAAGATTTTCCGTGAGGGGAGTCTTCCGGTTACGGAGGAGAAGGATTGGCAGATGGGGACATCTGTGCACCGGTTGGACGTGGAGGAGAAGGTATTGGGCTATGGCCAGTACCCGGACGATGTCTACGTGGACGGGATGTGCTACGGAAGTGCCGTGCGCAGCCGCTATCCCCGCGCACGGGTGTTGTCCATCGACACGTCAGCGGCAGAAGCGCTGCCTGGAGTTGTGGCCGTATTGACGGCGTCCGATATTCCGGGAAAGGTGAATGTGGGGCATATCCAGAAGGATCAGCCGACCCTGGTGGCCGTGGGAGAGATCACCCAATATTTGGGCGATGCCGTGGCGCTGGTCTGCGCCAGAGATCAGGAGACCTTGGAAAAGGCCAAGGCATTGGTGCAGGTGACGTATGAGGAGCTGCCCGCCGTCCATGATCCGCAGGAGGCCATGGCAGCAGATGCACCGCTGGTGATTGCCGGTACGGCCAATAATCTGCAGGCCTACAAGCATGTCTCTCGTGGTGATGCAGAGGGTGCCATTCAAAATGCAAAATACGTCCTGCATCGGACGTTTCATACACCGTGGACGGAACACGCCTTTTTGGAACCGGAGTGCTGCGTGGCGCTGCCGATGGAAAACGGCGGCGTGCGCTTGCTGACAACGGATCAGAGCGCCCACACCACACTGCACGAGTGTGCGGCCATGTTAGGGGTCGACTATGACCACTGTCAGGTGCAGAATCTACTGGTGGGCGGCGGCTTTGGCGGCAAGGAGGATATGACGGTGCAGCACCATGCGGCGCTGATCGCCTATGTGACCCGTGTGCCGGTGAAAGTGAAGTTGAGTCGACAGGAGTCGCTGTTGGTGCACCCCAAGCGGCACAGCATGGATATGGAGTTCACCATGGGCTGCGACGAAAACGGCATAATTCAGGGGGTAAAAGCCTCTGTTCTGGCGGATACCGGCGCCTTTGCTTCTTTGGGCGGTCCGGTACTGGAGCGTGCCTGCACCCATGCCGCCGGACCGTATGCCTACGAGAATTTTGAAATCGAGGGACGGACATATTATACTAATAACCCGCCTGCCGGTGCGTTCCGAGGCTTCGGCGTGACGCAGACGTGCTTTTGTACGGAGTCGCTCCTCAATGAGATGGCGGAGCTGGTGGGGATCTCCCCGTGGGAGATTCGCTACCGCAATGCCATCCGGCCCGGCGGCGTCCTGCCCAATGGACAGATCGTGGATGAATCAACGGGACTGGTGGAGACATTGGAGGCTATCAAGCCGGACTTTGACAGCGCCGTGGCGGCCGGAGAACCTGTGGGGCTGGCCTGCGCTATGAAGAACTCCGGTGTGGGCGTGGGCCTGCCGGACTGGGGACGCTGCCGTCTGGTGGTGGAAGAGGACGGGAAGGTGCATATCTACTCCGGCGCTTCCTGCATCGGTCAGGGTCTGGGTACCGTGCTGGTGCAGGTGGTGGTGACCAATACGGGGTTGCCCCGCAGCCGCGTAGTCTATGAGCGCAGCAATACATGGATCGCACCGGACTCCGGTGATACCTCCGGTTCCCGGCAGACGCTGATCACCGGCGAGGCAACCCGCCGGGCCTGCGAGAAATTGAAGGAGGCCTTGGGACAGGTAAAGGATCTCAGCGAGCTGATCGGGCAGGAATTTTACGGTGAGTATCTGGCGAAAACCGATCCGCTGGGGGCCGATGTGCCCAACCCGGTGAGCCATGTGGCCTATGGGTACGCGACGCAGATGTGCGTTCTCGATCGGGAGACGGGCCGAGTCAGAAAACTGGTGGGCGCCCACGACGTAGGGAAGGCCGTGAATCCCAAAAGCTGCGAGGGACAGATCGAGGGCGGCATGGTAATGTCGCTGGGGTACGCACTGACAGAGCAGTATCCCTTGGATGACCACTGCAAGCCGACCGCACGATTTGGCACCTTGGGCCTGTTTCGGGCCAACCAGATCCCACCGGAAATCAAGTCCATTGTGGTGGAGAAGCCGGGCTTGCAGGTAGGCGGCGGCGCGATCGGCCTGGGCGAGATCACAGCCATTCCTACAGCGCCGGCCATTGCCGAGGCCTACTATCAGCTGGATGGACAGCGGCGGCAGACACTGCCGTTGGACAACACGCCCTATGCAAGGAAGAAATAACGAGGTGTGGATGCCGAAGATGGCTGACCACCCATAGGGCTCCGAAGTGAACAACGATCATCCGATACAAAATAATGCCCCGTCGATTTAAAGGATCGACGGGGCATTATCGTTATGGAAATAATGGCACCGTATTACAGATAAATAAGTATCTGCCCGCAAAGCGTTGTGGGGCGGAGCCGCCGCACGGCGTCGGGGGGAAACTGGTGCCACCGCTGCTTATTCTGGAGATGGCAACTGCTGCGGGGTGTCAATATCCTGCAGCTGACGTGCATCGACCTCCCACAGGCGCAGGACATCGGGGTGCTGCCGGATGACGGCAGAGCCGCCGCAATCTCCACGGAGGGATCGCAACTCCGGAAAAAATCGGGCGGGGAAGAGGCAGGGGTTGCCGTGGATGCCCCCGTGGCCTACGGCGGCGATCATGTCGGGGGCCTGCCGGTAGAAGTCGATAAGGTCTGCCACGCTCCGGCGCCGCAGATAGGGCTGATCGGCCACCATGAACAGGGCGGCATCCACAAGGGGCAGGGCTTGCAGTCCCAGGGCGATGGTGTGGCTGATCCCCTTCTCGGGGTGATTGTTTTCAATCGCGGTGAAGCCGTACTCTGCCGCCATGGCCGCCACAGAGGCATATTGTGTGACGACCAGTACCGTGTGCAGCTTCTCATGAGGGACGGCCTCCAGTGCCCGCCGGATCAGGGGCTGCCCATCCAGCTCCGCCAACAGCTTATTGCCTCCGAACCTCCGGCCCTGTCCGGCTGCCATGACAATACAGCCGATGGTTTGTTCATTCATAAGAGTTCCTTCTTCCTCCGTGGGATATGTATATGATACTCTTATTTTGTTAGCACAGTCAACAAATTATTAGGTGTCGACAGAATAAATACTTCACATCCGGGGGTGAATATGATATAATTACACAAATCAAACGGAGGGATAGCTTCCTTTTTTGTCATTTATTTCTGTGAAAGTGAGGCGGTATCTATGGCTGAGGTTGGAAAACGCCGCGTTCGTGTGGATGCCTTTGACAAGGCCACCGGACGGGCCAAATACTACGAGGATCTGGTGCCTCAGGATGCGCTGTATGTGCGGATCAAGCATGCCGAGATCGCACACGGTATCGTCACAGCAGTGGACACGGCGCAGGCGGAGGCGATCGAAGGGGTGGTGAAGGTCATTACCTGCTTTGATGTGCCGGATCGGCCGTTCCCGACGGCGGGGCATCCGTGGTCTATGGATCCCGGCCATCAGGACGTGGCCGATCGCCTGCTCTTGAATCGCCATGTCCGGTACTACGGCGACGAGGTGGCGGTGGTGATTGCCGATAATGAGATCGCGGCGCAGCAAGGCGTGCGCGCACTGAAGGTGCAGTATGAGGAACTGCCCTTTGTGCTGGATGTACAGGAGGCCATGGCCGAAGGCGCTCCGCAGATCCACGAAGAGTTTCCGCACAATATACTGAAACACACATCCCTGCGGCAGGGCGATTATGAGAGTGCCAGCAAAGAGGCCGGGCTCATTAAAGTAGAGGGGTGGTACGACACTCCGTCTGTGCAGCACTGCCATATCGAAAATCACGGCTGCTTTGCCTATGAAGAGGGGGGCCGGGTCACGGTGGTCAGCTCGACGCAGATCCCGCACATTGTCCGCCGCGTGGTGGGGCAGGCACTGGGCAGGCCCTGGGGGGATATTCGCTTGGTAAAGCCCTATTTGGGCGGCGGGTTCGGCAACAAGCAGGATGCACTGTACGAGCCGCTGTGCGCCTATTGTTCCACGCAGGTGGGCGGCCGCTGTGTCCGTATCGACTGTTCTCGGGAGGAGACCTTCATCTCCAATCGAGTGCGCCATGCCATCCGCACCCATATCATTTCCTGGCTCCGGCCGGATGGCACGTTTGCCGCCCGGAAAATTGAATGTTTCTCCAATCAGGGCGCCTACGCCTCCCACGGCCATGGCGTGGTGGCGAAGGGCATGGGGGCCTTTCCACAGCAGTATCCCTGCGCCAATGTAGAGGGGGATGCCTATACGGTCTACACCAATCGGCCCACGGCGGGGGCCATGCGTGGCTACGGGATCCCGCAGGCCATGTTTGCCGGGGAGGCACACATCGAGGACTGCGCCAGAGCTCTGGGGATGGACCCTTTGGCGTTCCGGCGGCAAAACATTATGCCGCAGGGCTATGAGGACAGTTTTTCTCACAATGTAAACTACGAGGACTCCTACCGCCAGTGCCTTGAAAAAGGCGCTGCCTATATGGACTATGAGCGGAAAGTGGCTGAATATGCCAAGGAGACCGGGCCCATCCGCCACGGTATCGGGGTGGCTGCCTTCTGGTATAATACGGCCGTGTATCCCATTTCGCTGGAGACCTCCTCCAACCGGATGCTGCTCAATCTGGACGGCACGGTCACGATGCAGTGCGGGGAGACAGAGATCGGACAGGGGGCAGATACCGCCTATGCCCAGATGACAGCAGATGTGCTGGGTCTGGCCAGTTATCGGGATGTCCATGTGGTCTCCACACAGGATACGGACACAACGCCGCTGGGCTTGGGGGCGTATGCCAGCCGCCAGACCTATACGGCGGGGTTCTCCATTCGCCAGACCGGTTTGCTGCTGAAGGAAAAAATCCTCAAGCACGCCAGCAATCTGACGAGGCAGGACGTACATAATCTGGACATCATACAGGGGCGGATCGTGCGGACAACTGACGGAAAGGACCTGATGAGCCTGAGTGATCTGGCGATGGAAGTGCAGTATGATACGGTCCATAGCGAGCACATTACGGCAGAATCCACATTTACCATCCGCAACAATGCGTACTCCTTCGGCTGTACTTTTGTCGATGTGGAGGTAGATATTCCTATGTGCAAGGCTACGGTGACGAATATTGTCAACGTACACGACTGCGGCCGGCTGATCAATCCCGCACTGGCGGAGGCGCAGGTTCACGGCGGAATGTCCATGGCCATTGGCTATGGCCTTGGCGAACAGCTGCTGTTCGATGAAAAGACGGGGCGGCCGCTGAATAATAATCTGCTGGACTATAAGCTCTCCACCATCATGGACCACCCTCATCTGGAGGCCCAGTTCGTGGAGAATGCAGAGCCCACCAGCGCTTTCGGAACGAAGGCACTGGGGGAGCCGCCGGCTTGCTCCGGTGCGCCGGCCATCCGTAATGCCATCTATGCCGCTACAGGCGTGGCGGTCAATCAGCTGCCTGTCAATGCCCATGTCCTGTTCCGCCGGTTCACGGAAGAGGGACTGATCCAAGAGTAAAGGAGGGAAACGTCTATGTATGATTTATCCGCATTTTATCAGGCGGACAGTCTGGAAGCGGCGGTCCGTCTCCGGGCCGAACATCCCGAAGCCGTTGTCATTGCCGGTGGTACCGATGTGTTGGTGCAGATGCGAGAGGGAAAGCTGGCGGGCAAGGCCCTCCTAAGCATTCGTGGGATCGAAGCGATGGAGGGGGTTTCTCTGGATGAAGAGGAAAATCTCCGCATCGGCAGCCTGACCACGTTCAGCCATATCACGGCCGACCCATTGATCCAAACATACATCAATGTTCTGGGAGAGGCGGTGGACCAGGTGGGCGGCCCCCAGATCCGCAACGCCGGGACCATCGGCGGCAACACCTGCAATGGCGTCACTTCGGCCGACTCCGCCTCCACGCTCCACGCTTGGGACGCACTGGTGGAGATCACCGGAAAGAATGGGGTGCGCCGTGTCCCCATTGAGGCATTTTATCTGCGGGCCGGACAGGTGGATCTCCACCCGGAGGAGGGAGAGCTCCAGACGGCGCTGCTTATTCCGAAGGCATCCTATGAGCGCACCTTCGGCCATTACATCAAATATGCCATGCGCAATGCCATGGATATTGCCACACTGGGTACGTCGGTCAATGTGCGGCTCTCGGAGGACCGCAAGACGTTCCAGCGGGTGCGGATCGCCTTTGGCGTGGCCGGACCGGTGCCGCTTCGTGCCAAGGGGGCTGAGGCGGTCATCTGCGGTCAACCGGTAACGCTGGAAACCGTGGAAGAATTTGGAAAGGCGGTACTGGGGGATATCCACCCCCGTGACTCGTGGCGTGCCAGTAAGGCGTTCCGCCAGCACATTGCGGTGGAGAGTGCGAAGCGCTGCCTGATCGAGTCGGTGAAACTGGCGGGAGGTGAATTCTGATGGCGAAGAAGCAGTATCAGCTGCTCCACTGCTGGATCAACGGCAAAGAGGTGGAGGAGATGGTGGACGTACGGGCCTCTTTGACGGATTTTCTGCGTCACGATTTCCGCCTGACCAGTGTCAAGAAAGGCTGCGAGGTGGGGGAGTGCGGCGCCTGTACCGTGCTGATCGACGGCGAATGTTTCAACTCCTGCCTGTATCTTGCCGTGTGGGCAGAGGGAAAGCACATTACGACGCTGGAGGGACTGATGGGTCCCAATGGAGAGATCAGCGACATTCAGCAAGCGTTCATAGATGAAGCGGCTATCCAGTGCGGCTTCTGCACGCCGGGATTCATCATGACGGCCATGGAGATCCTGGATCGTCAGGAATATTACACGGATGAAGAATTGCGGAAGCTGCTGTCGGGACATCTGTGCCGCTGTACCGGCTATGAGAATATTTTCCGCGCAGTGAAAAAGACGATGCTGCGGCGGTTGGGAATGCTGGACGATCCCTATTTGCAAACATAAGAGGAGACAGAAGGGCAGCATTTTCACAGCCGTGCTGTGTCTTTCAAAACAAAAACAAGAAAGGCGGTGGCGAAGTCCACCGCCTTTTTCCGAAAGGAGACATTATGCGAGTTTTGATTCGAGGTGCCGGCGATATTGCCACAGGGATTGCGCTTCGCCTGCATCGTGCAGGGGTTCACGTGGTCATGACGGACCTGCCGCAGCCCACTGCCATCCGCCGTACCGTTTGTTTTTCTCAGGCGATCCTCTATGGAACGTGGTCGGTGGAGGGCGTTTCCGCCGTCTGTGCTGCGGCGGAGGAGGATGTGGATACGATTCTTGCGTCTGGGGCGATCCCCGTGCTGCCAGATCCCTTGTGTGCCTGTAAGACTTGGCTGCAGCCGGATGCGCTGGTGGATGCAGTGTTGGCGAAACGCAACATCGGCACGGCCATCACTGACGCACCGGTGGTCATCGGCGTGGGACCGGGCTTCACGGCGGGGGAGGACTGCCATGCGGTGGTGGAAACCATGCGGGGCCATACCTTGGGCCGGGTCTACGAGGCGGGCAGTGCCCTGCCTAACACGGCCGTCCCGGGGCTGATCGGCGGCTATGCCGGAGAGCGGGTGCTGCGTGCGCCGGCGGATGGAATTTTCTGCCAGCGTCTGGAGATCGGAACGCTGGTAAAGGCCGGCGATGTGGCCGGAACGGTTGGCGGACAGCCGATGCAGTGCACCATCGATGGGGTGCTGCGAGGGATCTTGCCTGATGGTATCCCGGTTTTTCAGGGGATGAAGGCCGGCGATGTAGACCCACGGGGAGATGTTTCTGCCTGCAATACGGTTTCGGATAAGGCGTTAGCCGTAGGCGGCGGCGTCTTGGAGGCATTGTTGCACTTGACCGGAGCCCTACTTTGATAGTAGAATAAGGGTGTATTTTGTTTTGAGCAGAAAAGCGTTGGTCAAAACATGGAAAGCGGCCTCGTTTGCGCAGGGCTTCCTTGGACGGGGAGAAACCGGCAAAGCGGCTGATACAAAACGCTTGCTAACAGGAGGAATCTTTGAATGGAAACGTACGGATTGGAAAAGTTGGGAATCATCAATGCGACCGCCGTCTATCGGAATTTGACGCCGGCACAGCTGACAGAGCACGCACTGCGCCGCGGGGAGGGAACCCTCTCCAATACCGGAGCACTGGTGGTCAAGACCGGTAAATATACCGGCCGCAGTGCTAATGATAAGTTTATCGTGGATACCCCTGCGGTCCATGACGATATTGCATGGGGCAAAGTGAATCGCCCTATGGATCAGGAGCACTTTGACGCCATCAAGGCAAAGGTCATCGCCTACCTGCAGGGAAGAGAAGTATACATTTTTGATGGCTTCGCAGGTGCCGATCCCAAGTATACGAAGAGTTTCCGTATTGTTAATGAGCTGGCCAGCCAGAACCTGTTTATCCATCAGCTGCTGCGCCGCCCCACGGACGAGCAACTGGCAGACTTTGAGGCGGAGTACACCATTCTGGTGGCCCCCGGCTTCAAGTGCATCCCTGAAATCGACGGCACACGCAGCGAGGCCGCCATTTTGGTGAACTACGAGGAGAAGATGGTGGTGATCTGCGGCACGCAGTATGCCGGCGAGATCAAGAAGTCCGTATTCTCCGTGATGAACTATGTACTGCCTAAGATGGGCGTGTTCCCCATGCACTGCTCGGCCAACATGGGGAAGGACGGCGATACGGCCGTGTTCTTCGGCCTGTCCGGTACCGGCAAAACCACACTGTCTGCTGATCCCAATCGCAAGCTGATCGGTGATGATGAGCACGGCTGGGCCGATGACTCCGTGTTTAACTTTGAAGGCGGATGCTATGCCAAGTGCATCAATCTGTCCGAGGAAAAGGAGCCTGACATCTATCAGGCCATCCGCTTTGGTGCTCTGGTAGAGAACGTGGTCATGGACCCCGAGACCCGTGAGTTCGATTTTGATGACGCTTCCCTGGCGGAGAACTCCCGCGTGGGCTATCCGGTGGAGTATATCAACAACGCAGAGCTGTCCGGAATGTCCTCCAGTGTGCCCAAGACGGTGATCTTCCTGACCGCAGATGCGTATGGTGTTCTGCCCCCCATCTCTAAGTTGGACAAGAATCAGGCGATGTACTACTTTGTCTCCGGCTTTACGTCCAAGCTGGCCGGGACGGAGATCGGCATTACATCTCCTGTTCCCACGTTCTCGACCTGCTTTGGTGAGCCGTTCCTGCCGCTGGATCCTTCTGTGTATGCCAAGATGCTGGCAGAGAAGGTGGAGAAGTCCGGCGCCAATGTCTATCTGGTCAATACCGGATGGAACGGTACCGGCAAGCGGACAAAGCTGTCCTATACCCGTGCGATGGTAACGGCTGCCCTCAACGGCGAACTGGAGCAGGCGGAGTTTGTTACCGATCCGTTCTTTGGTGTGGCAGTCCCCACGACCTGCACAGGCGTTCCTTCGGATCTGCTGATCCCGGCCAATACCTGGGAGAACAAGGCGGCCTATGAGGCCAAGGCGAAGGAACTGGCCAAGAGCTTCGTGGAGAACTTCAAGAAGTATACCCATATGAGCGAAGAGGTCATCAACGCAGGCCCCAAGGCGTAACGTACAAGAAAGCGCTGGAAGGAAACTTCTGGCGCTTTCTTTCTGGAAAGGAGTGGTGGGATGATCGAATTTCGACTGTTAGTGGACGAGATCGACTATGAAAAGCTGGCCCGCTTATTGGTACCGCTGCTGGCGGATAAGATGAAAGAAAAGGGCGGTGTTGCCTCGTTTCTCGGTGGGCGGAAAGGCGCCATGACAGCCATGGCGCTGCAGATGATCAAGACGATGGATCAATCGGAGCGGGATGAACTGCTGCTGCGTCTTGTAGCGGAGAAGAGCGATACCGTGGTGAGCAAGATCAATGAGTCTTCGGAGAAGAAGGCCCTCGGTGTCCATGTGAGCGCTGTGTCGGCACAGAAATTGCCTTGAACAAGAAAAGAAATCAGCAAAGAAAAGGACCCGGATCTTCGATCCGGGTCCTTTTTGCGCCTCAAGCAGATTGAACGGGGCACTGTTTACGGGAGTGCTCTGTGACAATAGTAAGATTATGCGGGAAATAGGTAAAAAGCAATAAGCGTAAAGGAAAAACACATTACGGACATTTGCCCCCGTTTCAACGGCAATCACACGTTGCCACGCTCGTAGGGGAGGATTTCCGCAAGGAATCCTTTCTCCTTGAGCTGTGCCTCGATGGCGTCCAATGTCTCCGGCCGGTCGGCGGAGATGTGGTGGAAGTGATAGCCGGAGGTGATGTTGAGAAGAGGGGTTGATTTCCCGGTGTGGATCTGCTCCATAAATCCCTGTACATCCTGTCGTGATCGGATATTCAAGGCGGCAGTCAGCTTCCCGTAGGCGCGGTGATTGACCACCACATCCACCACGCAGCCACCCAGATCGACGACCGTTGTCAGCTCTTCTTCGGTCTGTTCCGTGGTATGGCACACCTTGATGAGACGGCTTACCTCTGTGGGCCGGCCCAGAAGATACCCGCGGGTGGTGGCCAGAATCGGGTGACCCTCTGCGCGCAGAAGCGCAATGTCCTGCACCACCACCTGCCGGCTCACGCCGGTGGCTTTGCCCAGCGTTGTCCCGGACAGCGGCGTCTGGTTGCCCTGCATCATTTCCAATATTTTTTTGCGGCGTTCAGCGCCGGTCAGTTCGAGTTCCATGGCAGCCACTCCTTTTTTATACATTTTTGCAAGAGATGTTTACTCAGTCACGCGCAGATGCTTCAGACTCAGATCCAAGATCGGGGCGGAATGTGTCAAAGCACCACTGGAGACAAAGTCAACCCCTAAGTCGGTAATTTTCTTGATGTTCTCTCGGGTAATATTGCCGGAACACTCGGTCTGTGCACGGCCGTCGATGATGGCGATGGCCTCGGCCATCTGCTCGGTGGTCATATTGTCCAGCATGATGATGTCGGCGCCGGCCTCCACAGCCTCGCGGACCATATCCAGTGTCTCCGTCTCCACCTCGATTTTACGCACGAAGGGGGCGTAGGCTCTGGCAGCTGCGATCGCCGCCTGGACGCCGCCGGCGGCGTTGATGTGGTTGTCTTTCAGCATAACGCCGTCGGAGAGGTTGTAGCGATGGTTGGCGCCGCCGCCCATACGCACGGCGTACTTTTCAAAAATACGCATACAAGGCGTTGTTTTTCGGGTATCCAACAGAGTGGTTTTGGTCCCTTGGAGAAGCTCTGTCACAGACCGGGTGTAGGTGGCAATGCCGCTAAGGCGCTGCAGATAGTTCAGCGCCGTCCGCTCGCCGGAGAGGAGCACACGAATGTCGCCCTTCACGGTGGCGAGGTGCTGACCATTGGAAACACGGTCACCGTCCTTGACGGAGCACTCAACCGATGTCTGTGGGTCCAGCAGCTGAAAGGTACGTGTGAAGATGGGGAGACCGGCAATCACGCCGTCTTCCTTGCAGATGAGATCTACGGCGCCGGCCTTGGCCTCGGGCATGACGGCATTGGTGCTGACATCTTCGCTATTGATATCCTCTTCCAAGGCCAGACGGATGTATTTGTCCGCGACAAGCTGCATCGTTATCGGATTCATAGATTCTGTTCCTTTCGCTGTTGTACAATGTGCTGGGCGGCGCGCTGAGCGAAGACCATACTCTCCAGCAAACTGTTGCTGGCCAGCCGGTTCTTACCGTGGACGCCGTTGCAGCTGGTTTCCCCAACGGCATAGAGATGCGCCATGGTGGTCTGGGAGTTGCTGTCTACATGGACGCCACCCATGAAATAGTGCTGTGCGGGAACCACGGGGATGGGTTCCTTGGTGATATCATACCCCTCTTCCAGACAAGTAGCAAGAATATTCGGAAAATGTGCGCGAATTTCTTCCTCCGGGATCGGAGCGAAGGAGAGCCAGACATGCTTGCTGCCCTCTTTTTCCATCTCGGCGAAAATCGTCTGCGCCACCACATCACGGGGCAGGAGTTCATTGACAAAGCGCTGACCCCGGCTGTTGAGCAGGATCGCCCCCTCACCGCGGGTGGACTCGGAGATCAAAAACCGACGGCCGGGCTTCTCACTGTAGAGGACGGTGGGATGGATCTGCACATAGTCCAGATGTTCCAGAGTAATGCCGTGCTTCTGTGAGATGTCCAGAGCGTCCCCGGTCAGGCAGCGGAAATTTGTCGAGTGCTCGTATCGTCCACCAATGCCGCCGGTGGCCATCACCGTGTCGCGGGCGTGGATGTGCAGCACCTGACCATCGCGTGCCGTGGCCACAATGCCGGTGCAGACGCCGTTCTCCACGAGAATATCCTGCATGGTGGTGTATTCCATGATCTCCACATTGGGCAGTTTTTCTACGGCCTGCCGCAGCTTGGTGGTGATCTCTTTGCCGGTGGTGTCCTCGTGGAAACAGATACGGGGACGGGAGTGAGCGCCCTCACGGGTATAGGCCAGTGTGCCGTCGCTGTTCCGGGCAAAATCTACCCCGTAAGCCAGCAGCTGATCGATGACACTGCGGCTGGAGCGGAGCATGATGTCCACGCTCTCCCTGCGGTTTTCGTAGTGGCCGGCCCGCATGGTGTCCTCAAAATAGTCATCATAGTCCTCGTCGTTGAGCAAAACACAGATGCCGCCTTGTGCCAGCATGGAGTTGCAGCTTTCGACATCCTCCTTGCTGATCATCAAAATGCGCTGCTCACGCGGCAGGTGCAGTGCTGTAAAAAGTCCGCCCACGCCGCAGCCTGCAATGACTGTATCGTATGTCAATTCTTTCATCATTTCATTCGCCTCTTATTTTGAAAGTTCCAGCATCCGCTCCAGAGGCAGCTTTGCCGTCGCTGCCACTTCGGTGGAGAGGTTGGTTTGGTTCTCGCCGGTTTTCAGTACATGGATGATCTTATCCAATGTGATGGTTTTCATATCCGGGCAGACGGGCGTCGTAGGGGGGAAGTAGAAGGTTTTGTGGGGATTCTTCTTTTGCAGCTCGTAGAGGACGCCTGCTTCGGTGGCAACAATAAATTCCTGCCCCTCGTTTTCGGTGGCATACTTGATGATGCCGGAGGTAGAGCCGATGTAATCGGCCAGTGCTCGGACCGCCGGAGGACATTCAGGGTGGACCAGCAGCTGGGCCTGCGGATGATCGGTTTGCAGCGCTCGCAGCTCGTCAGCAGAAATGACATGGTGGATGGGGCAGTAGCCGTCCACAACCATCACATTCTTTTCCGGGACCTGCTGGGCCACATATTGTCCCAGATTCTGGTCGGGAATAAAGAGAATGTCCTGATTGGGCAAACTGCGGACCACCTTTACCGCATTGGCGGAGGTGACGCAGACATCGGCCCATGTTTTGATCTCTGCAGTGGAATTGATGTAGCAGACCACGGCCAGATCGGGATAGTCCTGACGGAAGCGATCCACGTCCTCCTTGCGGACCATGTGGGCCATGGGACAGTCAGCGTGGACATCCGGCAGCAGTACCTGTTTGTCGGGGGAGAGGAGCTTTCCGCTCTCACCCATAAAGTTCACACCGCAAAAAACGATGGCGGCGTTGGGAAGTCCCTGCGCCAATTTGCTCAGATAGAAGGAGTCACCGATGTAATCCGCAACTTCCTGCACGTCGGGTGCTACGTAGTAGTGCGCCAGGATCACAGCATCTTTCTCCGCTTTCAGTTTTGCGATTTCCTCCTGTTTCGTCATATCGTCCTCGATTCCCGCGCGGCTGCGCGGCTATATAAAATTTGCGCCCTTTGATATACGCGATGATAGTATAGCACAAAACTATACATATGACAAGACATATGTATAATGTTTGATTTTATTACTTTTAATTTTGAGAAATGCTTGAAATATGATATTTATGGTGATATACTGCGACTAAATGATAAATTATAAAAATACGGGAAACGCATTGGCAATGACAGCTGTCAACCATGAAAACAGAGCGTGTACCGCACGAATAAGGAGCAAATTTACTATGGAGCAGACACGCATCGAGCGGGATTCCATCGGTGAAAAAGAAATTCCGGCCGACGCCTATTATGGGGTACAATCTCTTCGAGCACTTGAAAATTTTTCCATCACCGGCAGCGGGATGCATAGCGAAATGATCCGCAGTCTTGCGGTCTTGAAGAAGGCGTGTGCGGTGGCCAATGCCCGGGCAGGGGTGCTGGACTGGAAGAGGGCGGATGCCATTTCGTGGGCGTGTGACCGCATTGCAGAAGGGGAGTATCACGAGCAGTTTATCGTGGACCCCATGCAGGGCGGTGCGGGGACGTCTATGAACATGAACGCCAACGAGGTTATTGCCAATGTGGCCATTGAGCATATGGGCGGACAGCGGGGAGAGTACTCGCTTGTGCACCCCAATGACCACGTGAACTGCGGCCAGTCAACCAATGACGTGATCCCCACAGCGGGTAAGATGACGGCACTGGTTCTGATCCGGCGCTTGGAGAAGGAACTGGTGCTGCTGCGCACCGAGCTGGATCGCAAGGCGGTGGAGTTCGATCCGATCTTGAAAATGGGGCGGACGCAGCTGCAGGATGCGGTTCCTGTGCGGCTGGGGCAGGAGTTCCGGGCGTATGCTACCTCGGTATCTCGCGGGTTGGCCCGCGTGCGCCATGCGTCCCATGAATTGCTGACCATCAATCTGGGCGGAACAGCCATCGGAACAGGGCTGAACGCCGACGACACCTATTTTCACACCATTACGGAGATCCTTTCTTTCCACATGGACGCATCGTTTTCGCAGGCACGGGATCTCATCGACGCCACGCAGAACGTAGATTGTTTCGCTGCGGTGTCCGCAGCCGTGCGCAACTGCGCTCTGGCACTCTCTAAGATTGCCAACGACCTGCGGCTTATGTCCTCCGGACCGCGGGCGGGCTTTGGAGAGATCAACCTGCCGGCGCGGCAGAACGGTTCGTCCATCATGCCGGGAAAAGTTAATCCGGTGATCCCTGAGGTGGTCAATCAGGTGGCCTTCCGGGTTGTCGGCAACGATACGACCATTGCGATGGCGGTGGAGGCGGGCCAGATGGAATTGAATGCGTTTGAACCGGTGATTTTTTGCTGCCTGTTTCAGTCCATCGATCAGCTGGCCCGTGCCGTTCATACGTTTGCTGTCAATTGCGTTGCGGGGATCACGGCCAATGAGGACCGCTGCGAGGAGCTTCTGGAGTCCAGTGTGGGGATCGTCACGGCGCTCTGTCCGTATATCGGCTATACCCGGGCGGCCTCGTTGGCTAAAGAGGCACTGGAAAGACAGGTGCCGATCCGCAAGCTGCTTTTAGAGCAGGAGGTGCTGACGGCCCAACAGCTGGAGTCCATCTTGAATGTCGACAACATGACACGCCCGGGAATTTCCGGGAAGGCGCCGTGGTAAGTTTTGAGAAATAGGCGGAGAAAACCTCTCCTTCGCTATGGTGTGGCAGTGAAGTTTCAGGATGGTGAGGCGATACGACCCGTTCTGAAAGGGGGGAAGAAGGGAGCATCTTGTGTTCCCGTATGTGTATGCAGCAGGCACCGGCGGATACATTGGAACATCGTTTTCTGTTATGAAAAAAATCGCCTTTGCCCACGGGGCAAAGGCGATTTTCTATCGTCTGCGTTACTTGCGCGAAGTGGAGTTTTTCTCTCGCAGAGGCAGTATGCGCTGCGTGATCACGGGGTCCGATTCGTAGGGGAGGTAGACGCCGTTGACACGCTGCGTCGTCTCGCCGCCCTTACCGCCCAAGACCACCAGAGATCCCTGGGGGGCTTCCATTATCGCGCGTTCGACGGCGGCGGCTCGATCGGTTTCGATGATGATTTCGGCTTTCCCACCGGCTGCTGCCGCGGCAAGGCGCTGGCAGAGGTCTGCCGGATCTTCCAGATCCGGATCATCGGCCGTGAAAAAGACCCGGTCGGCTAATTGCCCGCAAATCTCGCCCACGCCCTGCAAACGCTGTGCCGAGCGTTGTCCGGCCATGCCGATGAGCACCGTGATATAGGCACCGGGATAGTCGTGCTGCAGCCCTTCCAGCACGGCCTGACAGCTGGTGCTGTTGTGCATATAGTTGATGAACACCGTGATCCCGCCGCCGGTATATACATCGGAACGCCCGGCCACGGCCACGCCCTGCAATGCCTCAGCGATGACATCCGGCGCCCCGCCCATCATGCGCCCCACGGCAATGGCGGCCATGGCGTTTTTGATGTTGAACAGGCCGTCCATGGTGATGGCGTAGGGATAGGTGCTGCCGCTGGCCTTTTCGGTGACGAAGAAGGCGTAACCGCTGGGCAGCTTGGATACGTCATGGAAGCGGAAATCACACTCCTCGCTCTCGCCCACGAGGCAGACGCGCCGGCAGTTGGCTTTGGCTGCGGCGTAGATCTCGTCAAAGTAATCGGTATCCCGGCAGATCACGGCGGTGTCGCTGTTCTCCAGAAGAGCGATCTTGCAGCGCAGGTAATCGACCATGTCGGGATGTTCATGGGGAGAGATGTGGTCCGGCCCAATGTTCAGAAAGACGCCGTAGGTGAAGTGCTGACCATAGGCGCGATCGACCTTATAGGTCTGGCTGGAGATCTCGATGGTGACCACAGGAAGTGCGTGGTCCCGGGCATCGGCAAAATACTTCTGCATATCCAGCGATTCCGGTGTTGTCAGATGGGAGGCGATCACACCGCCGCCAACGTCACATTCCATGCCGGAGATCAGACCGGTTTTGCATCCGGCCACCGCCTCGGTGACAGCGTGGGCCATATAGGTGGAGGTGGTTTTCCCCTTGGTACCCGTAATGCCGATCAGGTCGAAGTGCTGGGAGGGCGTGTCATAAAACCAGCGTGCCGCCAGACTCTGTGCCTTGCGGACATCGCTGACGAGCAGACAGGGGAGCGGGATGTCGGGGAGTTCCGTTTCGCTCATATAGCATACGGCACCGCGTTCGGCGGCCATGCGGAGATATTCCGGCTTGAAACCGTACCCTTTGCAGATAAAAAGATCCCCGTCCCGGGTCTCCTTGGAGTTGTTGGACAGGCCGGAAAACGTGACTCCTGTCTGTGCAGGAGAAACCAAAAGTCCCTGCTGGTGCAGATAGGCCTCCAGTGTCCGGCTTTCTTTTAGTGTATTCATAGCTTCCTCCGTGATTCAGGCGGTCCTGCGGCGTCCGGAGCGGACAGGGCAGCACGGCGCAAACATATCAGTCTATATCTCTATATACTACCCCATCCTATCCGGCAAGTAAAGAGGAATTTCACGGCCCTCTTGCACAAGAGAAAGAGATTTGATACAATGAAAACGAAAGGGAGGGCCGCATATGAAAAAAGGACTCTACTACGGAATACTGGCGGTATTGCTTATCATCTTTCTCTTTTCTGCCTACCAGATCGGGGACTATTTGTTGGAAAAATACCGCAGCGATCAGATGATCAACAGTGCCTCCAAATTTGTTACAGTGGAACAAGGGACGGCCACAGACGGAAAGCCGTCGGGTGATCCGGAGCGCATCGACGTGAACTTTGAGGAGCTGCGGAAGATGAACTCGGATATTGTGGGCTGGATCTACTGCGCCAACACGAAGCTCAACTATCCCATCGTGCAGGGAGCGGATAATGACTATTATCTCCATCGCCTGTTGGACGGGTCGTGGAACAGCAACGGCACCATTTTCATGGATTACCGCAATCAGCCGGATTTCAGCGATCACAACACCATGATCCATGGGCATCATATGAAGAGTGGCGCCATGTTCGGGGAGCTGATCCAATACAAGAAACAGAGCTTCTACGATGAGCACCCCTATCTCTATATTATGACAGAACAGCAGACATATCGATTGAACCTGCTGGCTGGCTGTGTTGTTGACAGCATCAGTGACATCTATACCACCCAACTTACGGAGGATATGCTCAACAGCTGTCTTTCCAACTCGACCTTTGCCTCCCAATTTTCTTATCAGGGAGGACGTCTGGTGACGCTTTCCACGTGCACCTATGAATATGACGATGCCCGCTATGTTGTGGTGGGGGAATTGCTTCCGGTGGAGTAAAAAAATAACGGCGGAGCCTGAAGGGCTCCGCCGTATTATTCTGTGTATATAGAGTGTCGGAATCAAACAAAGGCTCCGCATCCGAAGATGCGGAGCCTTTGGCACGCCGTGAGGGATTCGAACCCCCGGCCTTCTGGTCCGTAGCCAGACGCTCTATCCAGCTGAGCTAACGGCGCTTGTGTTTTCGTCAAACAACTCATTTATAATAGCATACTTTGAAGAAGAATGCAAGAGCTGATTTGAAGAATTTGGAAAAATTTTGCTGCCCGTTGAGTGAACAAAAGCCCCACACCTTGCGATGCAGGGCTTTTGGCACGCCGTGAGGGATTCGAACCCCCGGCCTTCTGGTCCGTAGCCAGACGCTCTATCCAGCTGAGCTAACGGCGCTTGTGTTTTCGTCAAACAACTCATTTATAATAGCATACTTTGAAGAAGAATGCAAGAGCTGATTTGAAGAATTTGGAAAAATTTTGCTGCCCGTTGAGTGAACAAAAGCCCCACACCTTGCGATGCAGGGCTTTTGGCACGCCGTGAGGGATTCGAACCCCCGGCCTTCTGGTCCG
>JAHHSI010000022.1 GCA_020025275.1 Oscillospiraceae bacterium
ATGGGAAACGGTCTGCTATGTGATCTGGGGCAAAGCCAGCGCCAAGGGTGGTCAGAAAGTGGTGGAAGCAGCTTCGGTGGAACTGAAGGAACTTTACCGACAAATTTTTATTCCGATAACGGAGAACCCGGAAGAAAGAGGTGGCCTGCTATGAGTTTGCCGAAACGCGACGGCGTACAAGGCCGTTATTATCTAATCCATAAACCAGATACGAACCCCGAAGTGCTGGAACACGCCGATCAGTGCATCCAGGATGTGTTGGATGGAACTGCAAAAGAAAACCATTCCGGCTACCCGATGGTCGTTCGGAACCAAAGCGGAACGCCCTTTCTTCCCAGCCAGCTGCTGGATCGGTATCTGTCCAAACTGCCTTTGAAGGGATTCCCCTACGAGGAGGCGGTTGTATTCTGCGATGCCCTGCGGCGGTTGGTGGGCTGGAAAGAAATTGATTACACACTGGAGCTATATATCAAAAAGCAGGTGCAGGAGAGGTACTTTGAGGCGGGAGAAAAAGAGGATGATTTTACGCCCTATCCGCCCTGTACCGTGTGGCCGGAGCTGCGGCCGGAGGATGTGGATGAAGGCCTGCTGCGCTTTGCCTGCTATGTGGCGGTCTGCCATACGGTGTACGGGCAGAGTTTTGAATCCCTCACCACCGAGCACATCCTCTGCCTGGTCTCCCAGCTTCGCCCGGATATGGTGAAGCAACTGAAAACAGCCGGCAGCGGCAAATTACCAAAGGACATCCAGCAGCGTAAGACGGAGCATTTCACCGCATCGGCCAATGATGCGTTTGCTGCCATCCGCATCACCGCCAGGGACTCCACCGAGGAGTGCTATGCTGAAATCCTGGACTACCTGTGTGCGGTGTTGGAGCAGGAGGAATTTCCCCGCAGTTACTCGGTGGAGTTCCGTGGGAAGGAAAAACTCTATCTGCCCATTCCCGGCCTGCCCAAGAAGGGAGTCCATCAGCTCTTTGCCTGTGCTGTGCAGCACCCCAATCTGCATCCGGCTATGGAGAGATACGCTCGTCTGGCTATGCGGGAGTTTGAGTGGTACCAAAACCTCGCAGATGAAGCCTGCGCGATGCCCGGCACCTTTGCCGTGTTTGCACTGGGACTGGAAGGACCACAGTGGTGTTCGCTGGTGTGCGACTATCTGGATATGTGTGATGACGAACATTCCTCTTTACAAGAGAAGTTCATCCATGCGTTTTTCAAAAAATACGGATTCACTGTCCAGACGCTTCCTGTATTGGTCCACGGCGTCCAGTCTATGCAAGGTATGAAACCAGCCAAGGAGTTCCGTACTCTGATTGCGAGTGAGGAAAGTCTGAACGCTCTGCTGGAGGTCAAAGGCCATTTGGAGGACTATCTGCCTGAAGAATGCGGCTGCGATAAAAAAGAACAGGACTTTCTCTGGCAAGATGTGCTCTGGGGCATTTGGGGGCAGGCGGCGGAAAATGGCGGCAGCAAGGCCATCAAGACGGCACCGAAGGAACTGAGAGAGCGGTATCAGGAAATTTTTGAATAGAATATCAGGAGGATTCGGATGAGCGAAGTAAGTTATTCAAATGTACCTCCCATGATGGCTGCCATCAAAAGCGGTGACATAGAGGCGATTCGTTCGCTGCTTCATGCAGGGCATTCTCCCAATGAGCCGCAGTGCTATCAGGTAATGATTGGAGAGTGGCCGCGGGATGGTGAAGCCTCTCCGCTGGAATTGGCTGTGCTGGAAAATCGGATGGACATGGTGCAGCTCCTGATCGAATCCGGAGCAGATTTGACCCATGACCCGGAAGAATTGCTTTATGGCTCCCTGCGCAGTCAAGACCTGACGCTGTTTTCCTTTTTGGTAGATGCGGGAGTCAGAATCCCCGCAGGGCAAAGGGATATATGCAGGCTGTTTCTCCACTTGGTGGATTGGCATGAGCCTAATGTGCTCCCAATTTTGAAAAGGCTGGGCATGGATTTGAAACAATACGGCGGTGAAGCCCTGCGCAGTATGGCGAGCCATGGGAATCAGTTGCTGGTGGAGTATCTGATTCAAAACGGGGCGGACATCAACTATCACAAGCCAGATATGGTGTTTCCCTACGCTTCTACTCCTGTCACTGAAGCTGCACGGCACAACGATTTTTCTATGGTGCGCTGGCTTGTGGAACAGGGTGCAGACATCACCATCCCGGATAAATACGGTGACCGGCCCTACACTGTGGCAGTGCAGAACAAAAATCAGGAAATGGCCGCCTACTTAAAAGCTCTGGAGCCGGAGGAATGGCACAACGAACAGGAAAAGGCGCGTCAACTCATGCCTTACAAGCTGCCTGCCAAGCTGGTGGAATACTTAAAGATCGGCCCCTTGCGTCTGGAATTTCCGGAGCGGGAGCTGGTGAAATGGGCGGAGCTTTACCCCTACATGGATGTGCAGGAGATGACCTGGAAGCGGAAAAAACTGCTCTCCCTCATGGTTAGGATGGATAACTACAGTGGCTATCTGCTGTTGTGGAGTCCCAGAGATAAAAAACTATGGTATCTGGACATTGAACATGAGGAGTTTCATCCGTTAGCCAAATGGGAGGAATTTATCGCTGATCCCGGAAAATATCTCAATGGAATGATTGAGGGCGAGTTTGAGGAATAAGGAGAGAACACAAATGACAAAAGAGCAACTCTTATCTTTATGGAATGCGGATAACTGGGAGGTAATGAGCTGTGGGGTGTACTTTACGGCTCACCGGGCAGATAAGGAACTGCATATCAACTGCAATGATTATACCGAGGCAGAGATTCTGGCCATGCCCTTCTGGGAGCGATTAGCTCAGGAACTGGATGAGCTGGACCGGCAGGCCCACGAGATCTTACAGAAAGAATTCCCCGATGATGAGGACATCCCCGGTCTGGCCCTGACCGACATTACGATAGACAAATCCGGCTGTTACGGGACATTTTCTCTCTGCTATGATACTGGGGACTCTCCGGCTGGGGAACTCTATCTCAATGTGTCCTTTGACGAGCAGTTCGTGCCAAGCCCGAAGGTTGGCTACGACACCTTTTGATACAGGGAGGCTCCCCTATGGCATTAAAATTGAACTTTTGTGAAGTCACCCCGGAAGATACCGAAATTCTTCGTATGATAGCGTTGAGAAACGGGAAAGCAGAAGATTACCTCTGCTGCGATGTTACCAATGAGGATGGTGTAACACAGACTACCTGGTATAGTAAGGCGGATGTGGCCCTCTGGGGGGAGGATTATATCCGGGCGCACACCACAATGAAGTACAGCGATTATAGCGGATGGATCATCATTCTGGATATGGAGCCGTGGAACGATGCACAGGCATCACCACGAAAAAAGAAGAAACGGGATTCCTTTCCCCTAATCCCTACCTGGCTGGAGGGCCATGTCAAAGAACGGGAACAAAAGCGCCTGCCCACCGTGACCCTCTGCTCCTCTGCCGGAAATGAACTGCTGGAGGTTTGGTATTACGGAGAGTTGTTCACGGTGAAGGGAGAGCCTCAACCCTATATCGTAGACGGTGACGAGGTCCCCGGACTGGTGGCAGCCCGTGACCCGGAGAGCGGCGAGACATTTGTCATCTTCGACAACGGGCGGCATGGCTATAACAACCTGTTCTGCGATGAGCATGATCCGGCAGAACTGGAACACCGCCCCCTAAAGCGGTATGAAATCCCCGCCTCCAAGTTGGTGCTGGAGCTGGGCTGCGGCAACGACTATGAGAACGAAAAAGAGGACTTTGAGGTGGACGAAGCGGATACCGTGGAACTGGTTAACGGTGAGCGGATGTCCTGGGAGCAGGTCAAACGGGACGGCATCGACTACATTGCACTTTACTATGTGAATGAAAAAGGGCAACAGGTGCAGATTCTGGATGCGGAACTGGCATGAGTACAATAGGACTGTTTTGGTAAGAATTTGATGATTACTGGTGTTGATGATGTAAGCCGAGAAAAGAAATAAGGTGTGTGATCCATGATTATTGGAAAGTATTTGGAGAATCCAGCATTATATAGTCCCAATGAACTTGAACGATTGGACAACCATATCGAAAAATATTTTGGAAAAGCCACAACGGTGGTTCATGAGTTTTTCAGCGAAGATATTCATGTTGATGTCTCCATCATTCCGCCCCATGAGGAACACAACTATTATACTTTGGTAACCACAGGCATGGGTGCGTTTTCGATGAAGGTCCCAAATGAATACCAAGAGGATGGCCTTCCTTCTCGGATAGAACTGATGATGTGCCTGCCGCCTGATTGGAACCCTGAAAGCAAGGAAAACCAAGAAAATTGGCCGGTAGAACTGCTCCGTTATTTAGCAAGGTTTCCAATCATAGAAAGCACTTGGCTGGGCTATGGGCATTCTATTCAAAACGGAACAACATACGCAGATAATACATTGCTGGCAGGGTGTGTTCTTTTAGGCGTACAGGATGCGCCGGAGGGTGCTGCCGTCTGTAAGCTCTCAGATGGAAGTTGGGTCGGTTTTTATCAGGTGATTCCTCTGACAGAGAATGAACTGGAATACAAGATTCAGCATAGTACAGATGAAATGCTGGAATACATGGAAGATGTAGACCATGTTGTATATTTCCAAAGACCGGATACTAAGTTTGAATCACATTAGCAGAATAAGGAGAGAAGCAAAATGGAACAGGCATACTGCACCGCAGTTTTCTGGCGCGGCGGAGAAAAGATTGATCTGAATGGACTAAAACCAGATGCGGTACGGTGTCTGTCTGTGACGGGAGAGCGGAAGGTGAATCTGTCCTTCCTGCGAGATTATCCCAATCTGGAGGAACTGACCCTAATGGAAAAATGTGAGGGTGTAGAAGTTCTCTCCGAGCTAAAGCAGCTTCATACACTGTCCCTATGGCTGTCGGCCCCTGTTTCCTGGGACAATGTTTCTCTCCCCGGCCTGCGTGTTCTCCACCTGCGTGGGGAAAAGAATGGCGACATCACCCCTCTTCTCTCCAGCATTACCAATCTCCATTTGGAGGAAATGCGGAAAATGGAAGATCTCACCCCTTTCCTGACTCCGGCGACCCGGCTTCAGAAACTCTATCTCCAGTCACTACCAGCTGTGCAGAAACTACCGGCTCTGGATGGGCTTCCATCCCTTTATGCTCTGAAACTCTATGAACTGCATAAACTCAGCGATTTGTCCGCCCTCTCTCTCAGCCATTTGCGCTACTTTGCCGCCTCTCTGATTGGGGATAAACTCTCCGCCCAGGCGCTGGCAGATGCTGTAATGGCGATTCCCAATCTGGAGGCAGCCGCGCTCCAACTGGTAGACCGCTCCGGGCGGCGCTATGGCAGTATCCAAAAAGCCTTTGCCGTCGGTGGGAAATCCGCATTGCTGCGGGAGGAAATTAGTGCTTTGACCACATGGCTGTCGCTGTAACCTGGGGATTGGGGCAAGAATGATATGGAACAGTTTTTTGAACATTCCGATTTGGGATTGGGAGCACTGACCTTTCAGAAAGGACCAGGGACCATCCACTGCTGGACTGGAAGAATCGCAGACACAGAGATCCTGTTTTCCATTATTTTGAACACATCTGAACTCCGGTCGGCAAACCTGGATTTTATCCGTTCTGTGCTTCAAAACTGGCAGGAGTATCTTTCAAAAGCGGAGCATGAGATTCAGGCGCAGATTGGTAAAAGCCCTGAGAAGTTTGGATTGCAGCGCGCTCCATTCCCTGAAACGGAGATTCCCGCCGAGCAGCCGCAATTTCTGTTTTATGATGAGACAGAATGGGGCCTGCACTTTGAGATTTGTACCCTTCCTGTGGGGGAGCCATTTGGACTTATGGTTGAGTTTTCAGGGGATACGCCAACGGATGTATATGGCTTGTCGGAAGCGGAAGAAATAGAAGAATAAACGGAATAAGGGGGGCAGTTGGTGTTGAACTTTGCAGAACAAATCGCAGACGCATTGGACATTTTGAAATTTGACGGAGCCGTACAGGACACTCTGGCGGAACTTCGAGGGAAATGGGGCGCACAGGTCCCGGCGCTGCTGGATGAACGCTTTGATGCCGTTGGCGTTCAATATATGAAACTATCCCATGAAAAAGGGGCGGCGGCGCTGGGGCAGGAACTCTCTGCCTTTGGCTGGGCGCTGTATAACCTAGACGATGAGGACGAGTATCTGTTTGCCTTGATCCCAGAGGAAGAAAGCAGCGAATGGGAACGCTACTGCAAAAAGCAGGGGCAATATTGTCACCTGATGAAACAGCAAGGGCGAAAATGGGGCGACCATGCCAAGGGGCAGGACCCTGGGAAACTGATGCCCTGCGAGGAATACATCTTTCAGGATGAGTACGATTATTTCTTCAACTCCCTGGCGGGTGATTTTGCGGCGGGAGAATGGAAAAACCAGGATGCAGAAGAATGGAAAAACGGCTGTGTGGCCGATCTGCGCCAGCGTCCGCCCCAGGTGACCCGCGCCCACAGTTTGCCGCATCTTGGGTGCCTCACTTATTCCGCAGAAAATGGACTCTATGCCGCGTCCAGGACCGCTGGCAGCGGGATTATTGGCCGAGCATTACTGAGCAAGAATCCAGCCACGCTCAACTGGGCCGAACCGTCCCCCATTGGATATGATGGTCCACCCCAGACCCTGTGCTGGGCTGACCATTCCCTCTGGGTGGGTGATCCCACCAACGCCACACGGATTGAACTCACCGACTGGGGCACCTGTCAGGATGTGAAAAACTGGCCCCTGCCGGAAGATGGATGGAGCACCAAATACCATTGCGGCATTACGACAGACGGTCTGGGCCGGGTCTACTTTTCCAACGAGTGGTACAAGGGGCAGATTTACCGCTGGGAAAACGGCAAGGTAACAAAGCACACCTTTTCTCTGGCTGGATACGACCATCTCTCTGAGGCTGTTCCTGTTCCCGGCACAGGCCGCATTACCATGATCCACGCAGTCAGTGGCAAGGGGCGGGTGGAAGAATGCCTGCTGGAACTGGACATGGACACCGGGCGGTGCCGAATCGCCTCCCTGCCTGGAATGGGCGAGGGGCTGAAACTTCGCTGGTTTACCGGGGACTGGCTGCTGGTGCAGGGAAACGGCGAAATCCTCTCCGATGACTTTGCCCAGCTCATCAACAGGAACACCCATGAAGTGCTGCGTATCCGTCCGGAAATGTTCGGCGGGGAGAACATGCAGCACATTGGAATACTCACCGATGGCACGGTGGTCATCGTCACCCGGCGGGATAGGGTTGGGCCGGTGTTCCATTATCCCATCGACTTCTGGGACTTCCTGCGGACGGCAAACAAGCCCAAAAAGCTGGAATGGCGGGAGTACAAAGAAGTGTACCCGAATCTGCCCATCTTTCTACCATCCAAGTCCACGGAGCGAAAAATCATTCTCAAAAAAGACAGCCTGACCATCCTGGGGTCGGTATTTACGCCGCCGTTTACCCTGTCGCAGCTGGCGGAAAAGCTGGGGCCTGCCCGCATTGTCCTGCAAAATGGAACACGGAAAAGCCCCATGACTGGCCGAGAGAGTCCCTATACCCAGGCACTTGCTTTGTGGGACGAGCTTGGACTCCAGGGCTGGTTAGATGAAGATGAGCAGACCATCAAAACCCTTGGCGTCCGGGTAGCGGCACAGGGAGAGTATGCGGTCCGGCAGACATTTGACGGAACGGTTTGGATCGGGTCCAAGGACTACCGGGAGGCCAGCTGGAAGGATTTCGCCGGATTTGCCCATACCCTCAAATTAGGCGGCTTTACCGTTTATACCCGCTTGCCGGGTCCTGTTTCAGAGGAGCAGTCAGCGCAGAAAGCAAAGCTGGAGGCCCTCTCCGCCATGGTGCAGATCAGTTGGAAAGAGCCAGAGCAAAAGGCGGCGAAAGCGCAGAAATACAAGTTATCCAAGCCGACTGAGCTAGTGCTCACCTTTACCAGCTTCAACTTCAAGCTGGCGGTTATGGAAGTCCTGATGTACGAGAAAGGCTTACTGGCTCCTAAACTGGATGCACATGAGTTTGCCAGAGAGTATAGCCGACGCAAGATCGACATTGACGCGGAAGGGTATGAACCCATCCCAGAGATTCGGAAGTGGCTGGAGAAATACCCTGTCCCGGAGCGGCTGGCCCCGGAGGTCACAGAAATTGAGATGGATGGCGGCAGCGAGATTTATACCCAGCTCTGTCCGTTCTGGGATGGCGAGGATGGAGCCTTTGATCTTAATACCATTACGGAGGCGGAACTGCGCCAGTTCCCCAATCTCAAACATATTACTCTCATGTCCTCCAAGCCGGAACAGGTGCTGCCGGTTCTGGAACAGTGCAGTATCAAGGTAGACTTGCTGTGAGGTGAAAGTATGAAAGCGAAACTAAAAGTGATAAATAACTGGGAGTTCGAGGAATTTGAACTGACGGGAACTTCCTTCAAATACAGCCCGACTGGATGCAAAGGTATGGTAGCCCGCAGCGAGGATGAAATTGTGTTTTGGACCTATCATTTCGTGCAAAAGTGCAGCGGCGTTTTGTGGGTCAAAGGCGAAGTTTCCAGGTGGATTCCCAGCCCGGAGCCGAAAGAGCAGCAAGATGTTTGGGAAGATCCTGTCTTGCTCTCATGCGACAGAGGAATACTGTTGGTTTGCCCGGCCAGTAAATCCCTTTGGTGGATGCCGCAGATGGATGGAGAGTGGATTCCGATCCCCATGGATAACTGGTGTGCCCAGGGTATCCCCAAGCCGGTGGCAGTCACCGGAAGCCAAGGCGTTTTCCCTATTGTGTGCCGAGTGGACAACTCCGCTGATGCGACCAACAGTTTTACCAGCCTGACGGTAGACTTTGAAACCATGACTGCACACTGGGCAGAAAGCGGCTCTTGCGTATACAGCAAAGCAGGAACCCGACAGACCCATTTGGCGGCGGTAGAGCGAGCTGGCGGCAATTTTGCCCAGGCAGACTTTCACTACAACTATCCTATGATTGGCTCCATACTGGAACAGAACGGACAGTTTTATGCCTTTTTGGAAAGCAGCACCATCAATCCGGCGGGTCTTTCTCTCATGGGCTACTATTGGTATCTGGAACTGGAGGAAAACGGACTATTCAAAAAGAAACTGTGGGGCAAAGATAATTTAAGCCGCCTGCCCGGAAAACACGGGATGCGCGGAAAATTCTCCGGTGACAGGACTTGCCTGATCCTATCTCCCATTTTTAAGAATGATGACTGGAAGGGTAAACAAAAGGTGCTGCGCCTTTCGGATCTGGTGCTGATCGACCTTGCCATGCCCCGTGGATACGCTTCCTTCCATGTGCTGGATGTATGGGGGAACCGGGTATTTCTCAGTGATGAGAAAGACAAGCTGGTTCTTTGTGAAATGACCTTGGAGCAATCATAAGGGATGCAAATGCGTGTCAAGAAGAACTTCAGCTTTTTATTTTAAGGAGTGTGTGGGCGTATGAGCAGAATTGTTGATGAACCTTATTTCACCCATAGTGCTTACAGTGCCCTAACCACCGGCATTCAGGTGAAATGCCCCAAGTGCCACGGCGCAGGTGTTGTAACAGCGGATGATGATAACGCCTATTTCCGGTGCCTGAGCTGCGGTCATCAAGGAACCAGTGGGCGGACAATCTACCGCTATGATGTCCATAACCAGTGTAAAAACTGCGGAAGGTACTACCGGGTTGATATTGAAGATGCGGCAAAGCAGCACTTTCCGGTTCTCCATGTGGCCTGCCCCTATTGCGGGGCAACCATGCCAGGAGAGGTCCACAAAACGGCGCAGGCTTTCTCCTACGCTGCTGAGATCAGGGATGGAAAAGACCCCTGGTTTGGCTTGGAACTGTGGTTTTTGACTTCCTTCCAGGGCAAACCGGTCTGGGCGCTCAACCGGGAACATCTTGCCTATCTAATTGATTATCTTAGCGCCGACCTGCGGGAAAAACCTCTGGGCAGCCCACGCAAGACCCAGGCCGACCACCTTCCCACTTTTATGAAAACAGCGAAGAACCGAGAACGGATCGTAAAACTGCTAAGAAAACTGCAAGAGAAATAAGGGAGAACGATATGGCATTACAGGAAAAGAAAATAATGCCTCCCCCTTGGCTGGCCCACCGGGAGATCGAGCGATACTCCATTGGCTGGCGCATGGGCTATGGGGAGGATTACATATACCGATTTGGCGATTGGCTGGACACCCTCTCGCCAGAAGAACAGGCAGAATACCGCGCTCTTTTTCCTGAACCAATCACCTGGAAAGGCTGGTGGGATGACGAAGATAGCAGCGAAGTGCTGGAGCATGGGGACTTCTGGGTGAATGCGTGGCAGCCGGAAGGAAGCCCTAAGTACACTCGCCAGTGGCTCCAGCAGGAGTTTACCGCAGGGAGGAAGCGGGAATTTTGCTTATTCTGGGGCCATCAGTCTGCCCAGGATGGCCAGCTGACAAAAAGCTGCCTCAGCCAGTGGTGGATGGAGGATTTCTGGTCCATTGCCAATACCTATCTTTGTATGGAGCAGTATATGATGGCAGGCAAAGCGGAACTCTTTGGTGATAGTGAAATCCAGGAGCAGATTTTGAAATGCAGCGACCCTAAACAGATCAAAGCTCTGGGCCGTAAGGTGCGGGGCTTTGACCAGAAGGTGTGGGACAGATTCAAATACGCTATTGTGTTGAATGGCAACTGGTGCAAATTCAGCCAGAACCGTAACCTGCGGGAGTTTCTTCTCTCCACTGGGGACAGCGTGCTGGTGGAGGCCAGCCCCTACGATAACATCTGGGGCATACACCTTTCGGCCAACTCCCCAGATGCTCAAGACCCAATGAAGTGGCGTGGGCAAAACCTTCTGGGTTTTGCTTTGATGGAAGTGAGGGACGAGCTGCGCCGGGTCACGCAGAATGAAATGTTGTGCGACTGGAACGCAGTCTGAGGTAAAATGATGGAATTATTTGCAAAAAGAATGTCTTGGGAGCTGGACAATGAGGAAGGACTGTCCTGCCTGTCCTTTGAACTGGAGGATGGTTGCTTTACACTCTCACGCAAGACCGGCGCGGAAGCACTCCGCTTGGAAATGAATGATCCAGCCAATGGTCAGTTGATTGACCCGGACTGTTTTGAATATGCCCTTGATCATACCAGTTTTCGCCTGAACATCGTGCGGAACAACAGAAAGGTTCTGCGGTATCTGGAAGAACACCACATCAACACGGAGTTGTATGGAGAAATCGTCCTTCACTACACTCCTCTCGGCAAGCCACAGCTTGAATCATTATCTGCCGTGGTTCTCAGACTGTTTTTCGGTGAACTGCTTTTTTAGGCGGAAACAGAAGTGTCGTTGGCAGAAATCATGCGAGGGGATAACTATGGTTAAAATTCATCGTATTTGGTTCAATACGGAGAGAATGGACAGAGAGGATCGCTACAAAATCACATTATTCAGTCGCCCTCGTGTATCTATTCATGTGGACGAGTACATTTGGAGTTTCATCGAAGAAAACATTGTGAAGCCACACAAGCTTATGCGCAGTGAGAAGTATGGGTATCTATTGGACATTTCGTTTGACCAGTTTGACCCGGCAAAACACCGATATTTTCCGCTTTCCTCATACAACGGCTTGCTTCGGGAAGGGGTCGAGATGGACAGCGCCAACAGAAGCTATTTCCGCGAGGACTTTGCAGGCGGCAAAGATCGGACTACCTGGTTCTCTCCCAATAAAATATGGACAAACTGCGGCGACAAGGTTCTGAATGTGGACATCAAAGCTGACAATGTGAGCGAGAATATTACCCCCAGAGAATACGCAGATTTGCTTTTCGATGGAATTGGAGCGGCCTTAGTGTTCAATTTCAAAAGGCTCAAGCGCGAGGAGTTTGATGGGCTGAAGCCCAAGATTGACTGGAGCATCGTAGAAAGCTTCCCCTTTCCCGCACCCTTTGAGGAACAGCGGTACATTGAGGATGAAGGCGAAATTCATGTGTATTCCTGGGATGGCCGAAAGGAAACGACCCTTGTTGGGCCCTATTCCGTGCGGAAGTTGTACCTGGAGCATTTCAGAGAATCGTGAGGAGGAATTTTGCCGTGCAAGTCTGGTCAAAGATGGATTTTGACACTGGAAAGGTCATTTTTCTGGATGCCACGCGAAAAGAAGATATGCTGCAAGTGGAATATCCGAACTGCTTTCTGCTGGATATGGGCTGGTATCAGGACAGATACATCATTTCTGTCATTCATAATTTTGATTGGGCGCATCCAGTCCAGCAGTATGAAACGACAGAAACAAATCAGCTTCCCAAGCTGTTGACGGAGGCGGTTCGCCTTGTGGAAAAGGAATCACAGTCTGCCGGAGCAAATTGAAAGAGGACTTGATATGAACGAGAATTTATTTCGCCCACAATTTGATACATTAAAACTGTCAGATAAGCTCTGGCTGATGCAGACGCTGGCAACTCGTCATAATTTGACATTCAAAGAACTATACGCCTTTTCCCGCTGGGGGCAGAGCTGCACGACTGGTGTATTTGAAAAAGGCGGCCGGGAGTTTGTCTTTGTCCCAGGCGATACTGTGACTCTTGGCTGGGAGGGCTTTGCCCAAGGGATGGACAAGGCCAACCGAGAGGAACTGGCGGATATTTTTGCGGAAATCGAATATGAGGGCACTGCGGAGGATTTTCTAAGGCAAGTCATGGCCCCAGTACGCCAGGTGACCATCGGCCCTATGTTTGTGGGCAGGAAACTGGAGGAGATTGGCTGGGAAAGCGTCTCCATGAACGACCCTCGCATCACCGCCCACCCTGACTGGCTGGAGAACTTGCAGAAGTGGGAGGGCCAGAACAGCCAGAGTTTTGAGATACACGAAACGGTCCGCTTTGAACGCAATGGTGATAGCTGGCGGGCGTGGCTGTGCGATCCAATGACCTATGCAGAGTTTCAGCGATTCCTGTTGTGGGAGGTGGCAGCCAGCCTTCCCACGCCGGATGAGTGGGCCTATCTGTGCGGAGGTGGATGTCGCACCCTGTTCCCCTGGGGCGATGGACTGGATTACGCTATGCACCTGCACCACTTTGAAGGCCCGGAGGATCAGGGAAAGCCTTACGATATGGAGCAGCCCAACTTCTTCGGTCTGTCTATCGCCTACGACCCCTATAAACGGGAGCTGGTAGACGGAAAAACATTGACCACCTGCGGTGGCGACGGAGGCTGCAATATCTGCGGTGGCATGGGTCCTTTCCTTGGGTATTTGCCCTGTTCACCCCATTGCAAACCGGAGGTTCGGGAGGATAACGATATCCACAATGACTATGACTTTTTCCGTCCTGTTATCCGGGTGCAGACATCCGGTTGGAGAATGGTATCGCCCGGAGATGAGAGGTGATATTACCAGACGATTGACACAGTACATGAGCGGCTGGACGGCTGGCAGCGCGTGGGATTGTGAGGAATGAACATCATGATAGACAAAGAAACATTGATAGCAAAACTTATAGATCTGGCTGAGGGACGAGAAACACCCGAAACCTGGCGAAACTGGTGGGACGAGCATGAGCCGGAGCTGGAAACCCTGCTCAATCGAGGTGAATTCCTGAAACTGAAACCCTGTCGGCATGACTTCCAGTGGGTTCCGGTGCTTACCAGCCAAAAGGGAGCCATCGCCATTCTGGAAAAGAGCGGCACAGCATTTGAGGCCAGCAAGCTCTACCAGGAGCAGTATCTGGCCGAGCTGGACGCTTTCTGCAAGGAGCAGGAGCGAGTACAGCGGGAAAAGCAAAAGGAGTTCAAGGCCAACAACCCGGAGCTGTTTTGCCGATACCCCAAGTTCTCCAAGGCGTTGGCAAAGGTACTTGACCCCTCTGACGAGATCAAGCCCGCCGCCACTGAGGAGCAAATCGGGAATCAAGAAAGTAAGCTGGACTTCACATTCCCGTCCCAGGTGCGAGAGTTTTTCCTGCTGACCGCTGGCATACAGGTATCTACGGGCGTGATCCTTACCCTTTCCGGGATGTTTGATCTGACCATCCATGGAGAGAAGTATTGTGTGCTGGGAGAGTTCTGGAAAGAAGCGGACGGCGACCAGCTCTTGCTCCGCACTGGAGAGGAAACCGTCTGGTACTACGCTCATGAACAGGACAAGGTAAAGCGTCTCTGCAATGATTTGATAGAACTACTGGAGAAAAAACTGGCAAATTATCTTAACCAAAGATAAAAAGGAGGTCATGATATGGATTTATTGAAACAATGCCAGCAATGGTTTGAACAGGATGAAGCGCAGAAGGTAATCGATGCCCTGGAAGCGATTCCCGCAGGGGAGCGCACCCCAGAACTGGACAGTGAATTGGCCAAGGCATATATTGCCGTTGCAGAAATAGGAGAACGGGAGCCTTTTGAAAAGGCGCTGGAACTTCTGGCTCCCCATGAGGAGTATTTTGCGGGCGATCACTGCTGGAATTATCGGATTGCTTCCGCTTATTATTTCCTGGATGAGGAAGGCCCTGCCCTGCGTCACTTTGAAAGGGCACTGGAAGCCCGCTCCGGGGATAAAGATACCCAGGAGTACATAGACGATTGCCGCCGCCGTTTGTCCCTGCCCCGGTTTGAAAAGAACTTCCGTGAAAGGACGCAGGAAGCGTGGGCAGCCTTTGCTCATATTGAGGGGTCGCTGCGTCAAATCATGGATACCGACGAAACACACCAGCGCGGCGAAGAACTGGTTGAAAAATGCGGGAATGCACTCAAGACGGCCCTGCGTGATACTTCCTTCGAGCTGGGCTTCAATGGCGAAAAGCATGAATTGATCCTCAGTCCAGAGGGCCTTCGCTCCCGCCTGTTCCCGTTGGTGTACTTCCAGAAGCAGGCCCCAGAATCGGTGCTTGAGCATTGGAATATCTGGGTAGGCCGCCAGCCCTGTGAGGGGTTCGAGCTGCGGGCTGGAGAGATCGAAGTTCGGGCTGATGATGTGCAGATGTGGGCAGAGGAAACAGAGGATCATCAGGTAAGTCTGGTCCTTTACTGTGAAAAGTTGACGCCGATCTTGAAAGAGGACACAGACAAGGTCTGGTGGGCACTCTCTATGCTGGTGGATCAAACCATCGGAGAAGTTTCCGCTATCGCCTTTGTTGCTGGGTTTGATGTTTATGCTCAGCCGAAAGACGAACCGGCCAAGCTGCTTTCTGAACTGCCGGAGTTGCTGCAAAGCATGGGACTTTCTCTCTGGCGGGATGGCAGCGACTACCTGGAAAACAGCTACCTTGCCTATGAACTGAAACCGGTGGAGGACCCGGAGGCTGACTGGCGGCTGGATGTCTATACTGGAAGCTGCCGCCTGCCGGTGCTCATCAACGACTACCTGACTGCCCGCAGTGATATGGTGGATGAGTACCACAAGGATGGCATTGCCGCTGGATTCCTCCTGTACCCGCTGTCCGGTTTTACCGGTGAGGAACGAGTGAAAGCCATTCTGGATTTCCGGGATAACCTGCGAGATGCCATCCTGCGGGATGCAGGAGAGGAAGCCGTGACCTTCCTGGGTGGGGCCACTGGTCTGTATTGTGGGTATCTGGATTTTATCGCCTGGGATCTGCCCGCTGTACTAACAGCAGCACAGGCATTCTTTGAGGGAAGCGACCTGCCCTATGCTCACTTCCACGCATTCCGGCGGGATGTGGGTGGTGTGCCGCTGCTGGACGAGAAAGAACCGGAGCCTGATATTCATGAGGAAACTGGCTCCCTGCTCTCGGCGGAGGATATTGAAACACTGGAATCCTTTGATGAAGGAACTGCCGCTTACTTTGGGAAAATGCTCGATTGGCTGGAGAATTTTATCAAAAGCGGCGTAGAAGAAGGAAGATTCAGCGAAAAACAGGCTCATCAGGATCTTCAGATTGCCCTCTGGTACGCCTTCGCCAGCAACAATCTGAATGACTATATCCACTATTACCGCACTGTGGAATGGATGAAGGATTCCGAGAAAAATGCCGCAGGCTGCGCTACCTGGTATTACCGGTATTCTGTGGCGCTGATGCACTGCGGCAGACTGGAAGAAGCCTTCAGCTACGCGGAAAAAGGTGCCCAGGAGGAGCCGGACTACCCCTGGATCTGGCTACAGGTGGGAAAGCTGCGGGCGCATTTTGGCAATCAAACCGGCGCGTTAGATGCCGTCAAGCATGGATTGGAACTGGAACCGGGCGATTATGAGTTCCTGACCCTGAAAAAAGAGATCAAAGCCGGAGCTACCCTGGAGCAGATGCTGTGCCACTGGATTGACCCCGGTGCCGATCAAATGCTCCAGCAGGGGCGGGACGAAGATGCTGATGATAAACAGCGTGCCATAGCCTGTATCCGAGTAGACGAAGCAGGGCTTGCTGAATTTTATGAGCTGTTCCACCCAGAGCGGTATAACTATGAGAAAAACTCCCCCTGCTGTGAATTCCAATACCCAGTGAAGGAACATCTTGTGGAGCTCTCCTTCCGTATGAATGAAGCCGGACTCTCTAAGATGGGAACGGCTTGGCTGCGTCAGCTCAAGGAACGGCTGGACAGCGGGGAATGGCTGACCCACACCCCTGAAGGGGAGCCGGAAGGAACTTTGGTTGCGGTGTTTGTGGAGCAGAACCGCCGTATCAGCCTTGTCTACCAGCAGACGGGGGAGGATCAATATTTTCAGATTTTCCTGAATCCAGATGGAACACAGGCGGATGCCATCTGGTCCTCCTCGCAGGGCAGCGGACCGGAGGTTTATACGCAGGAGGAACTGTCTGCGATAGAACAGCACATTCAAAACACCTTCGGTGCGTTCGAGAATGTGTTCCATGAGATCGTTTCCCCTGACATCCATGTGGACATCTGCATTGTGCCGCCCTCTGATGAGCGGGACTATTACACACTGGTGACCATGGGCATGGGTGCCCACCGGATGAATGTGCCGGAGGAACTGGCGGAATACAAGCTGGAGCGGGCAGAACTGGCCATTGCACTGCCTGCGGACTGGAAACTGGATGAGGAATCCCTGAAGGATGAGCGGTGGTACTGGCCTATTGGCCTTTTGAAGGTGCTGGCCCGCCTGCCTATTGCCAGCGATACCTGGCTGGGTTTTGGTCACACGATGGATAAGCAATCGCCGTTTGCGGAGAACACGACACTCTGCGGCGCACTTCTGGTGGGCCCGCAGGATGTTGTCTGGAACGGATGCGAAGTCTGCACTTTGCCAAGCGGCGAGGAGGTCAACTTCTATCAGGTGATCCCGCTCTATCGGAATGAGATGGAGTATAAGATGGAGCATGATGCGGACGCCTTGCTTGACAAAATAGATGGCATCAGCTTTGTGGTCAATCCCACCCGTCCCAATATGATCACCAGTGATCCCCTGCGCTGCGGGGAGGATGACAGCTCCTCTATGGATGCGATGGACGACATGATCCCGTAAGGGCAAAAGCAAGCGCCCCTTGCCCTGTGGCACGCCAAAAACGCTCCGCACACCTCAGCAATCTGCGACAAGAAGTCACCGCCGTCATTGGTACAGTCGGCGCACTTCGGCTCCTAAGGGTGTAGCGCTGTCGGCCCTTTACTGCTTTTACAAAGTGTCCTGCATATTACCCTAAAAAAGAAAGCTCCGCAGAAGCGGAGCTTTCTTTTTTTCAGCCAGCAAAGGCTGCTATTGTACCGATTCTATTTACCAAAAGGGCTGCACTACCGTTTTTTCATCGCCTGTCAAGCGGTAATTCTTGTACCTCCCAAAACCGAATGTACCATCTTCTGCGTTACAGCGCTCTTGAACATTACTCCCCCTCCGTCAGGGATGGCACAGGCCGCAGGGAGAATACCCCTGCTGGAGCAGCTCGTCCCGCGTCCCTCGGAAAGTGCTGCGATTTTCCTCTTGAATCTTGGACACACCGGAGCAGTCCGAAGAATGGAACTTTTTGGATTTTGTATTGAGAACATACTCCACCGGCTCCTCTGTTCCCAGCGCTTCCGTCTCCAGCCGGCTCTCTCCCGTGGCGTAATCAATGATCACACCGGGCTGTGCATTATAGGCAAAGATGCAATAGCAGATCCCCGCCCCCCGATCCTCCACGGAATAGCCCTCCATCAAAACACCGTCGGCCACCAGATGATCGCCCTCAAAAATGGGCGTCACACGGTACATCACATGATTGCCCGTCTCCTTGACATAGTCCGCTACCATATTTTCAAACGGCAGCATCCCCTCAATATTCAGGTAGCGGGTACCAGTGATCAAGTTGCTTTTATTGACATTTTCAGCCGTCAGCTGATAGCCGATCAGGTGGCAGCGATTGTAGAGATACTTTCCATCCACACAGTCATATTTGACGGTCTGCCAACCCGTGGGCTTCACGGACCCGATCGCTCCCCGCTCTTCAGTGGGCATCAGGTCCCGTCCCACACTGGCCACCGTGACACCGCAGCGTCCCAAGGCATCCAGCGGCGCATAGGACTCAAAGCTGACATCCGTGATCTCCTCATCTGTAAAATACGGCTCGTTCCCATGGATCTCCACATACGGCTTCCCTGAAAACGGAGGCACCTCGTCCAACGAAATCGGGGTCTTCTCTGCGCCGCAGCCAACCAGCAACGACAGCACCGTCAGCAGCGCAAATGAAATCGACAGCAGCTTCTGTTTCATCTCTTGTATACCTCCATCGTAATTCGCTCGTGCGAAGTCCCTGTAAATTCCTCGGTTTCCTCACATCGCCAGCCGTGATCCTGCAGTGGAATATCAAAATAGAGATCTGCCGGATAGACTCGATTCCAGTGATAGACAGTGATGCTCTCTATCTCCGCTTCATACGGCCCCAGCGGTGTATCCTCCACAAAGCAGAACTCCCCCGGCTGCGCTTTTTGCAAAAACCGATCATCCACGCAGATGTCCGGCAGGCTGTCGGCCGCAAACTGCGCCGCAGAATACGGGTTCATCCAGAGCTTTTTCCCGCTGCACAGCGCCGCTATGCGCCGGCGCACGGCGCTATCGGCACTCTGGCGTCTGTGATGAAACAGCATTCCGCCCTTGTCATCAAGACAGACAATGATCTTCATTTTCCTGATATCCTCCTCATCCATTTCGGACTTTTCTGAAAAGTCCGCTTCGTTGCTTCCATAGTTTACCATTTTAACTGTCCCATATTCGGGACACTATATTGTGTAGCCCCCTGTCAAGCAGACGCTCTGTCCGTGCCTCCGGGGCCTTTGCAAGGTCCGTACGGCGTGATCTCCTGTTCTTTCATCAAGTGTATTAGTATACCACGCAGCACACACAATGCCAAGTAGGGCTTGGGACTAAAGGACCGGACAGGGGGACGCCGCAAAGATGCCCGCCCTCACGGTGCTCCTTCGTTCCGCAGCTGTCTATACCGATAAGGACAGTCCCCACGCCTGCCGGCTCGATGGATAAATCTGGGCACAGGGGCGAAAAAAAGCGCCGCAAAAAGCGGCGCTTTTCTCTTTCTGTCTTTTATTTTTTCCGGCAAACCAACTCGCCGTCTGCCACATCCAGCACCAAGGTGCTGCCGGACGGCAGGTCGCCCCGCAAAATCTCCTTGGCGATCAACGTCTCTGCACTGCCCTGCAAATAGCGCTTCAAGGGCCGTGCGCCATAAATCGGGTCATACCCACGGTCAATGAGCAGTTCACGGGCCCGGTCAGTGACTTCCAGCGACAGCGTCTTCCCCGCCAGTCGGCGGCGCAGCCCGCTGAGCAGATTCTCAATGATCCCACTCAGGTTCTCACGGGTCAGCGGACGGAACATGAGGATCTCATCCAGACGGTTCAAAAACTCCGGACGGAAAGAGCGGCGCAGCAGCTGCATGACGGCACTGCGTGCTTCCTCGGAAATGGAACCATCTTCTCCGATCCCGTCCAGCAGCTCCTGACTGCCCAGATTGGACGTCAGAATGATGATCGTGTTCTTGAAGTCCACTGTGCGGCCCTGCGAGTCGGTGATGCGTCCGTCATCCAGAATTTGCAGCAGGATGTTGAACACGTCCGGGTGGGCCTTCTCCACCTCATCAAAGAGCACCACCGAATAGGGACGGCGGCGCACGGCTTCGGTCAGCTGTCCCCCCTCATCATAGCCCACGTAGCCGGGAGGCGCACCGATCAGCCGGGATACCGAGAACTTCTCCATGTACTCGGTCATATCAATGCGCACCATGTTGTGCTCATCATCAAAAAGACACTCGGCCAGCGACTTGGCAAGTTCTGTCTTACCCACACCGGTGGGGCCCAAAAAAAGGAAGCTGCCAATGGGCCGGTTGGGGTCGGCGATCCCGGCACGGGAGCGCTGAATGGCCTCGCTGACAAGACGCACGGCCTCGTCCTGCCCGACAACCCGCCGATGCAGGATCTCCGGCAGGCGGAGCAGCTTTTCCCGCTCCCCCTCCATCAGCCGTGCCACAGGGATCCCGGTCCACTTGCCGACGATTTCGGCAATCTCATTTTCCGAAACCGTATCGCGCACCATGGAATTTTCCGCCTGCTTCTCGCCGGCTGCCTCGGCTTGCTGCAGCTGCCGTTCCAATTCGGGAAGGTCGGAGTACTGCAGCTTGGCTGCCTTCTCATATTCCAGTGCTCCCTGTGCCCGCTCGATCTCGCCATGCAGTTTGTCAATATCCGCCTTGAGCTTCTTGACCTGATCCACGCCGCTCTTCTCCGCCTCCCAGCGGGATTTCATGGCGTTGAACTGCTCCTTTTCGTCGGCCAGATCCCTCTTCAATTCCGCAAGACGGTCCTTAGAGAGCTGGTCATCCTCTTTTTTCAGAGCCATTTCTTCGATCTCCTGCTGCATGATCCGACGGCGCAGATCGTCCATCTCGGCGGGCATGGAGTCGATTTCCGTCCGGATCTTGGCGCAGGCCTCGTCCACCAGATCGATGGCCTTATCCGGCAGGAAACGGTCGGTGATATAGCGGTCGGACAAGGTGGCCGCCGCCACCAGTGCGTTATCGTGGATGCGGACGCCGTGGAAGATCTCATAGCGCTCTTTCAAGCCACGCAGGATCGAGATGGTGTCCTCCACCGTCGGCTCCTCCACCAGCACCGGCTGGAACCGCCGCTCCAGCGCTGCGTCCTTTTCGATATACTGCCGGTACTCATCCAGTGTGGTGGCACCGATGCAGTGCAGCTCCCCACGGGCCAGCATAGGCTTGAGGAGATTGCCGGCATCCATGCTGCCCTCCGTTTTGCCTGCGCCCACAATGGTATGCAGCTCATCGATGAAGAGAATGATGCGGCCCTCGGACTTACGCACCTCCTCCAGAACGGACTTGAGCCGCTCCTCAAATTCACCCCGATACTTGGCCCCGGCGATCAGCGCACCCATATCCAAAGAGAAGATGGTGTGCTCCTTCAGTCCGTCAGGCACGTCGCCCCGGACGATCCGCTGGGCCAAGCCCTCGGCGATGGCAGTCTTTCCTACACCGGGCTCACCGATCAGCACCGGGTTATTTTTCGTCTTACGTGAAAGAATACGGATCACATCACGGATCTCGCTGTCCCGTCCGATGACCGGGTCCAATTCATTGCTCCGTGCCCGCTCCACCAAATCGGTCCCGTACTTATTCAGGGCGTCATAGGTTTCCTCCGGGTGGTCACTGGTGACGGGGCCGGATTTCACCTTGGCCAGTTCCTCCGTGAAGCGGCTGCGGTTGACCCCGTGGTTTTGCAGCAGGGTACGCACCTGCGCCGAGCCCTCGGAAAAAATGGCCAGCATCAAATGCTCCACGGACACATACTCATCATGGGCCTTGGCGGCGATCTTCTCCGCCATTTGGATCACCTTGGCCGTTTCCGGTGCGGCATAGATCTGTCCATTGGTCCCGGAAACTCTCGGAAGCCGGGACACCATGTCGTCCAGTTCTGCCAGAATTCTGTCACAGTTGACACCCATGCGGTCGAAAATCGAGCCGATGAGGCCGCCATCCTGATCCAGCAGTGCATAGAGCAGATGCTCCGTGGTCAAATACTGATTGTCATTCTCCTGCGCCATGGCCTGTGCCGTCTGCACTGCCTCCATGGTTTTCCGTGTGTACTTTTCCTCATTCATGGTATCACCTCATTCATTTTAAATCAAAATCGTTCGCTTGCGCAGATTTTCACAGTAGCTCTGCTCAATCTGCCGTGGCGTGCTGCCGCCCAGATAGGCCTTGAGCAATCGATCCAGCAGCTGCACATAGTCGGAAATCGCCTGTGCGATCTCCTCGGCCGTGCAGTCCTGCTGCGGCAGCGCAATGGGACGCAGGAAGCGGCTGTCATACAACGAGCAGCACAGCTGCAGGCCCAGACGCGGCGCCAGATGGGTATTCTCGATCTGTACCCACAGCCGGAAAAACTCCGTCAGTGCACGGATCAACGGGGCGGATTGGGTGCGGAACACCACACTCAGCGTCCCCAGCTGCTCCGACGCCCCCATCTCCAGCTCCACCTCATACTTCACGGTGGGGCGGTACTTATAGCTGAGACTGGACTTGAGGGACATGGTGGGCGAGTTGGGGGCAAAAAACGGAACCAATTCCCGCCCCGGGGTCACCAGTGTTTCGATCATTTCAAAAATATCCTGCACCTGCTGCTCCGGCGTCCGCACGGAAACGGCCTCGGCCAAAATGCGGTTGACCAGTGCCGAGCGGTTGGTGCCCAGTCGATGGGCCATGGCGTCCACCTCACGCACCACATCATCTGAGAGCATCAGACTATAGAGATTCTTCTTCATAGCACACCTCCTTGTTCTATGGTTTCTATCTTAGGCCCATTTTATAATTTGTCAATAGATTTATATAAAATTCGAGACGAGTTATTTAATAGTTTACGCATTATCCATATTCTCCCGCACAAGAAAGCACCTGTGTCCCCACGTACACAGGTGCTTTCTTAGGCGGTATGCAAGATGGCGATGACGACTTCCGGACGATTATTGAACCGCACTGGAAGGATGCTGTTGCCGATACCGCGGCTGACGATCATGGTTGTTCCGTCCTGCTCGTATACTCCGCCATCATATTTCGGGAAAAATCCCTGATTCGGAGCCACCAGACCACCCAGAAACGGCAGACGGAACTGGCCGCCGTGGGCGTGTCCGCAAAAAGCCAGCTGAATCCCGCAGCCGACATAGGTCGAGAAAACTTCCGGGCGGTGGGAGAGCAGGATCCGATACCCCTCGCCGGCTCCTGCTTTTTCGATCTCGCCGGCGACGATCCCCTCCTCCAAGTCAAAAAGGCCGCTGCCAGACTCCGCAAAATCGGGGTCATCGATGCCCAGCAGCTGCACGGTGTCTCCGCCCTTTTCCAGCACGGCTGTCTGATTGCGCAGTACCGTAATGCCGCCATCCCGCAGCGCAGTTTCCAACTTATCGTAGGTCTTGCCCAGCCACGCCTCATGGTTGCCCGTCACATAGTAGCACGGCGCAATTGCCGCTGCACGCTTGGTAAAGTCCACTGCAACGTCCAGATCTGTGTGATTGGAATCCACCAGATCCCCGGTAATCACAATAATGTCCGGCGCTTCCTTTTCCAGAATGGACAGGAGTTTTTGATTGTCTGTGCCAAATTCTGCATTGTGCAGATCGGAGATCTGGGCGATCCGGTATTCCTCAAACCCCGGGGGCAGGCGGAAATCATACACCGGATAAAAAGTGGTCTGTATCGTACAGTTCCCCCAGATGGTCCAGATCACCAGCGCCGCAAGAAGCAGCACTGCCGACAGCAGAAGCGCCCGCTTTTTTTGTTTTCGTTTCATATCGCTCGCCGTTCCTTTCTTGCTCTGCCCGTATCTTTGCTCATTTCTATGACTCGATCCTACCACCCGCAGGTGACACCTCCATGACGTGGATGTGACATTTCTGTCACCGGCAAAAAAAAGAAGGCCGCCCTGCCGGACGACCCTGTTCTCAGTTCCCTTCGTAGAGCTCCTGCTCCCGGACACACTCCGTTTTCAGCTTTGCCACCAGAAAATCCAGTGCCGCCATCACATGGGGGCGAATATCGCCGCCCACCAGCACATACATGAGGTCATCGCCCACGGAGAGTTCCCCCTCGTTGAGCCATGTCCGCACATAGACGATGCCCTCCTGCTGCCGTGCCGCCTCTTCCGCCGCCGCTACCTTGTCCGTATCATAGGAAAACAGCATCCCCCGAACCGGCAGGGTCCTCCCCGCCTCCCGGCGCACGGCCGCCCGAGCCGTGGCCCGCACCGTTCCATTATGTACAAGATACATTCCCACCTTGTCGGCGCTGCGGTCCTGCTTGGCCTCCTGCAGCCACTGGTCCATCGACGGTTTTTTCTTCATGGTGCCTTCCTCCCTGCCTTATTCATTCTATGGTTGTCCCTATTCTATCTTCCCTGTCCCTGCGCGTCAAGGGAATGTATTTCCACGCTTGTACATTTGGCTTCAAAACGGTATAATGAATAAAACTATGGATTGGGGAGGCAGCTATGGTCGATCGTTTCTCCCGTGAAATTACATACCTGCGGATCTCCGTGACAGAGCTGTGCAACCTGCGCTGCCGCTACTGTATGCCGGCGTGCGGTGTGAAAAAAAAGCGGCATGCCGACATGATGAGTGAAGAGGAGATCCTCTCCGCCGTCCGGGCCGCCGCCTCGTTAGGGGTCCGCAAGGTGCGCTTTACCGGCGGAGAACCTCTGGTCAAGCGCAACATCGTGTCCATCTGCCGCCGTGCTGCGGCAGTAGATGGGATCGATGAGGTCTGTCTCACCACCAACGCAACACTGCTGCCCGATCTGGCCCTGCCGCTGCGGGAGGCCGGCGTGCGCCGTGTCAACCTCAGTCTCGACACCTTGGACGCGGACAAATACGCCTACATCACACGCCGCGGCCGTCTGGCGGATTTCTACCGCGGTCTGGAGGCCGCCCTATCCGCCGGGTTTGAGAAGGTGAAACTGAACACCGTCCTTATCGGCGGCTTCAATGACGATGAAATCGTCCCTCTGGCACAGCTGACCCAACGCTATCCCGTGGATGTCCGCTTCATTGAGCTGATGCCCATGTACGACGGCGGCGATTTCGGTCCGGAAGCTTTCCTGCCCCGTGACCGGGTGCTGGAACAGCTCCCCCAACTGGAGCGTGTCCCCGCCGACGGCGGCGTGGCGCAGCTCTACCGCCTGCCCGGCGCCCACGGCTGTGTGGGACTGATCAGCCCTGTCAGCGACCACTTCTGTGCCGACTGCAACCGCATCCGGCTCACCGCCGACGGAAAACTGAAGCCCTGTCTCCATGCCCCGGACGAGATCAGCATCAAGGGCTGCAGTGAAGCGGAGATGGTGGAAAAATTCCGTCTGGCCATTGAGCGCAAACCCCCGTGGCACGGGGAGCTCTCGGCAGAGCACCGCAGCCACGCAGGCCGAAACATGAATGAGATCGGAGGATAACCATGGACGATTTTACCCATTTTGATCACGAAGGCCGGGCAACGATGGTGGATGTGGGCGACAAGCCCCAGACCCGGCGCACCGCTGTGGCCGCCGGTCGTGTCCTGATCGACCGGAACACCCTGTCCCTCATCGTCTCCGGCGGCGTCAAAAAGGGCGATGTACTAACGGTTGCCCAAATCGCCGGGATCATGGGGGCCAAGCGGACGCCTGACCTCATTCCCATGTGCCACCCCGTTGGGACCGACCGTGTGCAGCTCTCCCTCTCTCTGGACGAAGCCCGATGCAGCGTGGAGATCCAGGCCACGGTCAGCTGCACTGGGAAAACCGGCGTGGAGATGGAGGCCCTGACCGCCGTTTCCACCGCCGCCCTGACCGTGTATGATATGTGCAAGGCCGTGCAGCGGGATATGGTCATCACAGACATCCGCCTGCTCTCCAAGACCGGCGGCGTTCACGGTGACTACCGAAGGGAGGACTGACCCCATGAGCTATTCCGCAGCCGTCATCACCGTCAGCGACCGTGGCTATCAGGGCGTGCGGCCGGACGCCAGCGGTCCGGCGCTGTGCCGCCTTTTAGAGGCAAGCGGCTACCGGGTGCTCTACACGGCGCTGGTGCCGGATGAGACCGCCCTGATCCAAAAGGAGCTGCTGCACTGCTGTGACACCCTGCACGCCGCCTTGGTCCTGACCACCGGAGGCACCGGTTTCTCTCCCCGGGACATCACCCCGGAGGCCACACTGGCCGTGGTGGAGCGGCCCACTCCCGGCATTCCCGAGGCCATGCGCGCCGAAAGTATGCGCATCACTCCCCGGGGCTGCCTCTCCCGCAGCGCCGCCGGCATCCGTGGCCGCAGTCTGATCGTCAACCTGCCCGGCAGTCCAAAGGCGGCGCAGGAAAATCTGCTGGCCGTTCTCGACCCCATTTCCCACGGGCTGGATATGCTGCGCTCCGATGGCTCTGCCAACTGCGCCGAGGAACACCTATAAAAAGAGACGGAACACACGGTGTGTTCCGTCTCTTTTTTGCGCCGCTTCAGTGTGCGCTGCTTCCCTGTGCTCCGTCCCGCACGCCCCAGACGACCTGCATCAGTAAGCGCTCCGCCTGCTGCGTCAGTTCCTCCAGTGTCAGTGGGATCTTTCCGGAAAACCAATCCCGATAGAGATTGGTCAGACCACCGGCACAAAAGCGAATGGTCAGCTCATAGCGCTCACTGTCGCCGAAACCGAACTTGCTCTCATGGCGGAACAGGTAATCCAACACCAGTTTCACCAGCTGTTCCTCCATCATGGTGGAAGCACTGGAGGTCATTACCTTTTGGCAAAAGTCGAAATCGCTCTCCAAAATTGTCTCAATGCGATGCAGCAGCGTGTGCGGGATCTCCGAGAGCTGGCAGGGAACCTCAAAAACATCCTGCTGCAGATGGGAGAAAATGTCCTCGATCACATGGTGGATCACATCCGGAATGTCTGCATAATGGGCATAAAAGGTACCACGGTTGATCTCCGCCCGCCGTACCACATCGGTCACCGTGATCTTATCCAGCGGCTTTTCCTGCAGCAGATCTGCCAGCGCCCTCTGGATCAATTTTCTGGAGCGAATCGCACTGCGGTATTCCGCCTTGGCCATCGCCGCCACCTCCGTCCTGCAAAAGTATACAAATCGACAAGATTTGTATAAAATCGTTAAAATAAGCCGTGTTTGTTGCTTGCTTTGCTTTCATAAGCTGATTATAATACAATCATTATAAATAGACAAGTGTCTAATTTTGAAAATGTGAACAATTTTGGAACAAGGGGTTTTGTATGAGCGCCAAGCAAAAAGAAAACAACTTCATTCGCAAGCTGGCCACCATCATCGTAGATAAGCGCTATCTCTTCTTTCTTCTCTACGCTTTTGCGCTGGTCTTTTGCATCTTCTCATCTAAGTGGGTGGAGGTAGAACGGGATGTGACCACCTATCTTCCATCCGACACCGAAACACGGCAGGGCCTTGTGGTCATGGACGAAAACTTCACCACCTTGGCCACGGCCCGTCTCATGGTCTCCAACGTCACCTACCACGAGGCGGAGGAGCTGTGCACCACGGTGGAGAACATCGAAGGAGTGGACAGCGTAGAGTTTGATGACTCCGAGGACCACTACCGCAACGCCGCAGCCCTCTTCAACGTCAGCTTCACCGACGTGGCAGAGGACCCGGCCACGATCGAGGCCATGAACACCATCCGTGACCGACTCAGCGGCTATGATCTGGCGGTGGATTCCGAGATCGGCACCGATCTGATCGCCGATCTGAACCGGGAGATGACCACCATCCTCATCATCGCCGTGGTCATCATCGTGGCCGTACTGACGCTGACGTCCCGTGCCTACGCCGAGGTGCCGGTGCTGCTGATCACCTTCGGCATGGCCGCCGCACTGAACAAGGGCACCAACTTCCTCTGCGGCAAGATCAGTTTCATCTCCGACTCGATTGCCGTGGTGCTGCAGCTGGCACTGGCCATCGACTATGCCATTATCCTGTGCCACCGCTTCTCCGATGAGCACGAGACACAGGACGCCCGGGAGGCCTGCATCACGGCACTGTCCAAGGCCATTCCGGAGATCAGCGCCTCCTCTCTCACCACCATCAGCGGCCTGATTGCCCTGTCGTTCATGCATTTTGCCATTGGTCTTGATATGTCCATGGTCCTCATCAAAGCCGTCCTGCTGAGTCTGCTGTCCGTCTTTACTCTGATGCCTGGATTGCTGGTACTCTTCAGCCCGTGGATCGACCGCACCCGCCACAAAAAGCTGCTGCCCAACATCACCCCGCTGGGCAAGTTTGCCGTGGCGTCCCGGCGCATTATGCCTGCGATTTTCGCCGTTGTTTTAGTCGCCGCCTGCATTCTCGCCCAATACTGCCCCTACTGCTACAGCTATACCGAGGTCGAAACAGCCAAAATGTCACAGGCCCAGATGGATGTGCGCAATATCAAGAATACCTTCGGCAGCGCCAACATGGTCGCTCTGGTGGTCCCCAGCGGCAACTATCCGGCCGAGCAGGCCATCATGCAGCAGCTGAAGGATCGTCCCGAGGTCAAGGATACGCTCTCTTTGGCCGGAATGGAAGTGGATGACTACCACCTGACCGACGCCCTTCGCCCACGGCAGTTTTCCGAATTGATCGGCCTTGACTACGAAGTGGCGCAGGCTCTCTACGGGGCCTACGCACTGGATCACGACCAGTACGGGGAACTGCTCAGCGGCCTGTCTGAATATGATGTTCCCCTCTACGATATGTTCCTTTTCCTCCGTGACCAGATGGAATCCCGCAACATCACCCTCAGCGGTGATATGCAGCAGACGCTGGATGACCTCTTTGCCAAGCTGGACAACGCACAGCTGCAGCTGCAAAATGATCGTTTCAGCCGCATGGTGGTCTATCTGAACCTCCCGGAGGAGAGTCCCGAAACCTTTGACTTCCTTGCAGAGCTGCACACCATCCTGGGGCAGTACTACCCCGACAACTATTATGTTGTGGGCAATTCCACCAGCGCCCGGGATCTGGCCGACTCCTTCGCCCGGGATAACCTCCTCATCAGCCTGCTCTCGGCGCTGTTCGTGATTCTGGTCCTGCTCTTCACATTCCAGTCCGTGGGCCTGCCCGTTCTGCTGATCGTGGTCATTCAGGGCAGTATCTGGGTCAACTTCTCGGTCCCCACACTGACCGGGCAGCCCCTCTACTTCTTGGGCTATCTCATTGTAAACGCCATTCAGATGGGCGCCAACATCGACTATGCCATTGTTATTTCCAGCCATTATCAGGAGTTGAAAAACCAGATGCCCCACAAGCAGGCCATCGTACAGGCGCTCAACGCCTCGTTCCCCACCGTCTTTACATCCGGTACCATCATGGCCTCCGCCGGCCTGCTGATCGGAAACCTCTCCGCCCAGCCGGTCATTTCCATTATGGGTACCTGCCTGGGCCGTGGAACCATCATCTCCATTGTGCTGGTTCTGTGCGTTCTGCCCGCCGTTCTGGTGCTGGGTGACTCCATCATCGAGCGGACCAAGTTCAAACTCAAGGGTATCGACCATAAGATCCAGACCGGCAGCGGCACCGTGAAGCTGAAGGGCCATGTGCGCGGCTATGTATCCGGCATTGTGGACGCCGATTTCGACGGCCTGTTCCACGGCGATTTCAAGGCCTCCATCACAACGGAAAAATCAGAGAAACTATCCCCCCAAGAAGCACCGAAGGAACTGCAGGAAGGAGATGAGGAGGATGTCTAAGTTCACAAAAAAGGCGGCCGCCCTGCTGCTGGTCCTCCTGCTGATACTCCCGGTTCTCCCGCTCCCCGCACTGGCGGAGGACGCCGTGGTCATTTCCACGGCAGAGGAACTCCGCTCCTTTGCCGGGCGCTGCCGCTTGGACAGCTATTCCCAAAACATGACCGTCCGTCTGGAGAGCGATCTGGATCTGGGCGATGCGGAGTTTACCGGCGTCCCCATCTTTGCCGGAACGTTTGAAGGAAACGGCCACACCATTTCCGGCGTCCGTATCACGGCCTCCGGCTCTGCACAGGGCTTTTTCCGCTACCTGACCGATACGGCCCATGTGCAGGAGCTGCATCTGCAGGGCCAGGTCCTGCCGCAGGGCAGTCAGGAGGACATCGGTGCTTTGGCCGGCAGCAACGCCGGCACCATCACCGGATGCAGCTTTGACGGCACCGTCGCCGGTGCCAACCGTGTTGGCGGTCTGGTGGGCACCAATCAGGTCAGCGGCCTTGTGGAGCAGTCGCAGTCCTCCGGCTCCATTCAGGGAAGCCACTATGTGGGCGGCATCGCCGGACAGAACTACGGCACCGTCCGCAGCTGCACCAACACGGCGCAGATCAACGTCACCTCCACGCAGAACAACATTGACCTCTCCGAGATGACCATTGACACGCTGCGCGACAGCGAGTCCGTCAACTCCGTCACCGATGTGGGAGGAATCTGCGGCGGCAGCACCGGTGTGATCCACACCTGTGAAAATCGCGCCGACATCGGCTATCCCCACATGGGCTACAACATCGGCGGTATCGCCGGCAGCCAACGGGGCTATCTTGCCCAGTCCACCAACTACGGTGCCATCTGTGGGCGCAAGGAGGTGGGCGGCATCGTCGGTCAGATGGAGCCTGTCTCCCAGATCGAGTACAGCGCCGATACCCTGCAGATCCTGCAGCAGCAGCTCTCCGACACTGCTGCACTGGCCGATCAGGCCGGGGCCAATGCCCACGCCAACGCTACGCAGCTGAACGATCACATCTCCTCGCTGCAATCGCAGGCACAGACGGCCAAGGACGCTGTCAGTAGTCTGCTCCCCGACCCCGAGCATCCGCAGCTCCCCGATTCCGACCGGCTGGAAGCTGCACAAAATACCCTCAACAGCAGCATGACGGCCATGGAAAACACAATGCATGACATCGTTGATGCCAAGCAGGAGGCCAGTGATACCATGTCCAGCGACCTGCAGGCTATCACCGACCAGCTCAACGCCATCGGCAACACACTGGGCAGCAGCTCGTCCCATGTGGGCGGCAGCATCACCGACATCTCCGATGCCGATACCGCCGAGGATCACAGCGGCAAAACGGTAGGCTGCAGCAACTACGGCGCCGTCAGCGGCGATCTCAATACCGGCGGTATTGTCGGCGCCATGGCTTGGGAAAACGATCTGGACCCGGAGGACGATCTGCAGCGCATCGGCAACCGCTCGCTGAATTTCAGCGGTGAGCTGCGTGCCGTCGTCCGCGACTGTGAAAATACGGCCGACGTCAGCGTGAAAAAACGCTGCAGCGGCGGTATTGTGGGGCGCATGACATTGGGACTGGTGGCCGACTGCCGCAGCACGGCCACCCTTTCCTGTGACGGTGCCGACCAGATCGGCGGCATCGCCGGCTCCAGCAGCGCCTACATCCGCCGCTGCAGTGCCAAGGGCCGCCTGAGCGGCGGCGTCTCCGTGGGCGGTATCGCCGGTTCCGGCACCACCGTCACCGATTGCCGCAGCATTGCGCTCATCACCGAAGGAACGGAAAAGTTGGGTGCCGTTCTGGGCAGCACCCCCGATAACGGTCCCGGAAAAGACTCCGTTCAGGGAAACTTCTACCTGCCGACGGGCACCGATCCGGGCGCCATCGACGGAATCAGCTACGGCGGCAGTGCAGAGCCACTCTCACTGGAAGCTTTTCTGGCACTGGAGGATCTGCCGGAATCGTTCCGCTCCTCCCAGATGACCTTCCTCTATGACGATGGGACCTCCGTAGTCCGCACGGTCCCTCTGGGCGATGCCCTGGCAGCCGAAGACATCCCGCAGGTGTCGGAAAAAGAGGGGGCTAACAGCGCTTGGCAGGGACTGGAGGACGTGGATCTGAGCGCCGTTTACTTTGATGAGACCTTCTCCCCCGACTATGCCGCCTATGTCACCACGGCACGCAGCGTGCAGGAGCGTGACAACGGCAAAGCGATTTTACTGGCTGTGGGCCACTTCCCTCACGGGGACAGCTTCGATCTGGAGGCCGTGGAGGAGACCCCTGCCCTGCCGGAGCGCCACAGCGCTGTGGAGTGCTGGCACTTCCCTGACGTTGCGCAGGAGGAGACCGAGCTGCGTTTCTCGCTGCCGGACGGTCTCCGTGCCGGCCGTGTGGCCCTGCAGCTCCGTGGGCGTGACGGCACATGGCGCAGCATCCCCTACACGATCAACGGCAGCTATCTCACCCTCACTCCCCAGCCGGGGGACGACGCCCTGTTCGTTTCCGCCGCTCCCGGCGGTGACTCATGGAGTCTCTACTTCCTCGGCGCATTACTGGTGCTCGGTGCCGGTGTTGGCACCATCACCATCCACAACCGTCGGAAAAAGAAAAAAGCAAAGGCCGCTGTATCTTCTGCGTCCTGATTTCTCCCCCTGCCGCCACTGCGCTGCAGGGGGATTTTTGCGGCTCGCTGCCCTCTCTTTCTTGTGGATTTTTGTGAGGCAGTATGGTACAATGGCACTAAATTCAAGTAAGTTGCATCCGGGCTGCCGTCCCGGCTTGCCGATTCAGAGAGGATGGATGATATGAAGCTTCTGTTCAAAGGCGGTACTGTTGTCTCCGGTCACGGAACCAAACGAGCCGACATTCTGGTCGAGGGTGAGAAGATCGCCGCTGTGGGGCGCAACCTGTCTGCACCGGATGCGCAGGTAGTAGATGTCAGCGGAAAACTTTTGCTGCCCGGCTTCATCGACGCACACACCCACTTTGATCTGGAGGTGGCCGGTACGGTCACGGCCGATGATTTTGCCTCCGGTTCCCGGGCGGCTCTGCACGGCGGCACCACCACCGTGGTGGACTTTGCCTGCCCCAACAAGGGGGAGACGCTGCACACCGGTCTGCAGCGCTGGCATACCAAGGCTGACGGCCGTGCCTGCTGCGACTACAGCTTTCATATGACCATCGACGACTGGAACGAGATGATCGAGGCGGAGTTAGATGATATGTACGCCGCCGGCATTTCCTCTTTCAAAATGTATATGACCTACCCGGCCATGATGCTGGACGACGGCACCATCTACCGTGTCTTGAAAAAGCTGAAGGAAAAGGGCGGCATTTGCGGCGTTCACTGCGAAAACAGCGGCGTGATCGATGCGCTGATCGCCGAAAAGAAAGCCAGTGGACAAATGGGCGTCAGCTCCCACCCCCAGACCCGGCCTGACTATCTGGAGGCCGAGGCGGTTGCCCGCTTGCTGCGCATCGCTCAGGCGGCTGATGCCCCGATCATCATTGTCCACCTCACCTCCGCCGCCGCTCTGCGGGAAGTTGAAGCCGCCCGCAAGCGTGGACAGACCGTCTATGTGGAGACCTGCCCTCAGTATCTGCTGCTGGATGACAGCGTCTATGAAAACGAGGACTTCACCAAGGCCGCCGGCTATGTGTGCGCTCCTCCCATCCGCAGCAGCGAAAACCAGAAAGTGCTGTGGCAGGGCCTGCGCCGTGGCGAGATCCAGACCATCTCCACCGACCACTGCAGTTTTACTGCCGAGCAGAAGGCACGGGGCCGGGAGGACTTTACCGCCATTCCCGGTGGGATCCCCGGTGTGGAGACCCGTGGGGAGCTGATCTACTCCTTCGGCGTCACGACCCGGAAGATCTCTCTGGCCACCATGTGCAAAACGCTCTCGGAAAACCCGGCACGTCTCTATGGACTCTTCCCCCGCAAGGGTGTGCTCCGCCCCGGCAGCGATGCCGATCTGGTGGTCTATGATCCGCAGGCTGACCATGTGATCCGTGGCGAGGAGCTGGTCGGGCGGGCCGGCTATACCCCCTTTGAGGGCTTTGTGACCCGCGGCAGCATTGCCCAGGTTTGGCTGCGCGGCACACTGGCCGTGGATCACGGCACCGTGCTGGCACATGAAGGGGACGGTCGCTACCTCGCCCGTGGAAAGAACTCACTCTGATCCGGTTTTCTCTGCACGGGCGATTGGCCTGTCTTGTGCCACTGCCGGAGGCCATCCGGCTTTACCGGACGATTTACCTCCCGACAGAGCAAGTTTCTGTTCCTGCGTGTCCGGTTCCTATGAATACAACATGAAAACAACCCCCGTGAAGCACCGCTTCACGGGGGTCTCTCTTTCTTTATTTTTGCAGCACCTGCACCATGTGTCCGGCAAATGCGTCCAGACGCTCCACAATGCCCGCCTGTTGTCGGGCTGAATCCGGATCATGAGCCGTCTCCATCATACAAAAGTGCGGCGGCAGCATCGCCGTCTTATTAAAGCACATGGCACCCAGCAGCTGACGCGCCACCAGGTCGCTGCCGGAATACCCGGAAACGACCACACCAAACAGGTACTTATCCAGCAGCTCCTGCTGTACCAGAAGGTTGGTCAGTCGGTTGAACAGCGCCATGATGTTGGCACTGACGGCGTCATTATAGTTTGGGCACAAAAACAGCATAGCGTCGCAGCTGCGGATGGCGGGCAGCACTTCCTGTGAAATGGCACCGCCATAGAAACAGGTACCGTTTTTAGAAAAGTGCAGACATGTTTCATAGGAACATCCCCGGCAATCGTAGATTGCCCCATTCTGCAAGCAGATCTCCTGCACATGGAAATGTTCCGGGAGCCGCCGCAGGATCTCCCGCCCCAGCCACACGGTATTGGAGCGGCGCTGATCCGATGCGTGGAGCATCAGAAGGCGGGGGCGCTCAAAGCGGGGCATCTGAAACCGGAGCAGGCGCTCTACCAGTTCCCTGCTGCGGCGCACATAGGTTTCCTCCCACGTCAGACCCAGACACTGGGCCTGAATGTGCTGATTATAGAGCGACCCGGTGCCCTCTACCAGCGGCTTTCCGGGAAACATACAGCCGGCGCCGTTGGCCGCAAGAGCCAGTTCCTGTGCCGCAGCCTTGGTATACAGTTCTCCGCCGCCGTCCACCAGAATACAGCCCACACTCCCCTGCAGGCCGCACGGTGTTCCCCGCAGCCACCGAAGCCACCGGGCAAACGTCTCGTCCGGACCTAACTCGTCCATAGCCAGGGCAAACAAGATCCTCTTTCCCTGCATCGTCTCTGCCGCTATGGACGACACGTTCTCGGTCTCGATGCCCTCCAGCGCCGCCTGCAGCAGCCGCTCCATCCGCTGGCTGGTGCCAATACGCACCAGTACAATACGCTCTTTCATCGCTCATCAAACGCCTGCAGCGCTTGGTAGGTCTCCTCCAAGCGTGCCAACAGCGGCGGACAGATCTCCTCCCGCCGCACCAACAGCCCCTGCGTCGTCATTCGGCTGCGGCAGCCAAAGTAGACACCGCCCAGAGGAACGGCCCCATAGTGCTCTTCCCCCCGCAGCAGCTGCAGCAGGGAAATGGCCGCAGAGGAGAGGCCCGGCGCAATGTAGGGCTTGAAGCCCACGTCCCGCACGTCCATGTTGGCGGTACGTGTCCGCTCTGTCAGGCGACGGGAGCACACATCGTCATACTCCGCTCCGGCGCTGTTGGCGACCACCAGTCCCTGCCCGTGGGGGCCGTAGACACGCCCCTCGGCAAAGGGGATTCCGGAACGCTCTGCATAATATTCCGCCCGGGCCGCCATGACACCAAGCCCAAACCCCTGCACCTGTTCGGGCAAAAGTCCAGCATAATCCAGCTGTCCTTCCCCGTTGCGGTTGCTGGCCAAAAACACCTCCCGTGAGAGGTGATCTACCGGGTCTGAGACCTGGCAAAACTGACCGGTAAAGCCCACCGCTCTGGCGCGTTTGGCATAGTCGCCCACCATGACCCGGTTGGCGTCAAACTGCGCCATGCGCACATCCTGCACGCCGCTGCCCACCGCCGGAACGCCGCGAGACGCGGTGAACACAAAGAGATCGCAGTCAAATAGATCCTCCTCGCGACAGATGGTGATGCGGGGCATGGTCAGCCCCGGCCGCTCCGGCAGCACCTGATTGAGCTCCATCTCGTAGCGGCGGCACAGGGCCTCGTTGGGATCATAGACGGCGATCTCGTCGATCTCATGCCC
>JAHHSI010000023.1 GCA_020025275.1 Oscillospiraceae bacterium
GCTGCACCATGGGATAGAGAGCGGCTGATCCATATGGATTATGCGGAATATGAGGTGTGGATTCAAATGGCGAATACGGCACGAAAAAACTATCTCCATGGGAAACTGACTGCGGAACAATTTCTGCGAAAAATCGATGTGCGGAAGGATTTAGAAAGTTATACTGTGGTGCAGCATCCCAAGCCGGAGGTTCGGGAAACGGAGTGGAGAAAGAATGTAGAGCGGAATCTGGGCTTCGATCCGGAGCGTTCTTATGAAGACTGCATGACTCTTGATCTTGGTCAGAAGAATCCACAGTGGAAAGTAGAAACAACGGAGGAACAGATGAAAGCCGCCAAGGGTGGTTATGAGGGGCTGCGGGAGAAATGCAGAGAACAATAGAGATTCATTCTTGATAATAAAACGAAAAATTGTAATATAGATAGTCAAATGCTGTATTGAGGAGGCTGATCTACAATGAAGACAATCGCCATCATAGATGATGATGTACATATCGGAAATGTTTTAGAAGAGATCTTACAGAAAGAGGGATATGCAACACTCCGGGCTTATTCCGGAACAGAAGCTCTATACCTTCTGTCACAAAATCAGCCAGATTTGATCCTGTTGGATCTTATGATGCCGGGGCTTTCCGGCGAGGAGATCCTTCCTCATATTCAAGATACCCCAGTAATTGTCCTCAGTGCCAAAGTGGATGTACAGGATAAGGTGTCCCTTTTACTTGGCGGTGCTGCGGATTATGTGACCAAGCCTTTTGATACCAAAGAGTTGTTGGCCCGTATCGCTGTACAGCTTCGCAATGCCACAAAGTGTCATGGGAGAAAAGTTCTACACTGTGGAGATCTAAAACTGGATGACAGTTCCATGTCCGTTTCCGTCTGTGATACACCGATTTCTCTAACCAGAACGGAGTACGCCATTCTAAAGCTCCTGATGCAGAACCCATCACAAGTCCTATCGAAAGGTGTTCTGCTTGATCGAATCAGTTTAGACACACCGGACTGTACGGAGCGTTCCCTAAAGCAGCATATCTCCAACCTTCGTAAAAAATTGCAGGAGGTTGGAGGGAGAGACTATATTGAAACTGTTTGGGGTATTGGATTTCAGTTGACAGAGAAAAAATCTTGACCAAATCTTGACGATTATCTTGACCACTTTCTTGACCTTTACCTGTTAAATTAAAGGTCATCAAAGGAGGCAGTAAATATGGACTATGTTTTAGAAACAAATAATCTGACAAAAAACTATGGAAAATTCCGGGCATTGCAGGGACTGACTATGCACATCCCTCAAGGCTCTATCTACGGCTTTGTAGGCAAAAATGGAGCCGGAAAAACCACGCTGATCCGTCTGATCTGCGGCTTACAAACACCCACCAGTGGCACTTATTCGCTGTATGGGATTGATTCCAAACAAAAAGAGATTAAGAAATCTCGCCGCCGCATGGGTGCGGTAGTGGAAACACCTGCGATCTATATGGAAATGACTGCAAAAGAAAACCTCAAGCAGCAGTCTCTGATTTTGGGACTTCCGTCCTACGATGGACTGGATGATCTATTGAAGCTGGTGGGTTTGGAGAATACTGGGAAGAAGAAAGCCAAAAACTTCTCACTTGGTATGCGTCAGCGCCTTGGAATTGCAATCGCACTGGTAGGTGATCCGGACTTTCTGGTTTTGGATGAACCAATCAACGGACTTGATCCACAAGGCATTATTGAGATCCGAGAACTGATTTTAAAGCTCAACCGAGAACAAAATATTACCGTGCTGATTTCCAGTCACATTCTGGATGAGCTTTCCCGCCTTGCTACCCACTATGGCATCATTGATGGCGGCTGCATGGTGAAGGAGCTGAGTGCCGGAGAACTGGAAGCTGCTTGCCGTAAGAAGGTACACATCACGGTCACAAACACAACGCCACTTTGCACCGTACTGGATGAACTGGGAGTGGAATACAAGGTAGCTTCTCAAACGGAAGCCGATATTTTCGCAAAGGTCAATGTGTCTCAGTTGGCTCAGAAGCTCTCTCCATATGGCTGTGAGATCCTCTCTATGCAGGAGCAGGACGAAAGTCTGGAGGGTTACTATATGAGCTTGGTGGGAGGTGGCAGAAATGCGTAATCTGATATCTGCCAATTTTGCCAAACTTAAAAAAGATAAATTCTTTTGGTTTGCGTTTTTTCTGATGTTTTCTTGGTCGACAATACAGCTTCTTGCACCACTGATCGAAGCCGTACAAAACCCTGATTTCGAACTTCCCACCTTGGATGCGCTGTTTGTTCAATATTATCCTCTTATTGGCGGCTTGTGTGCGATCCTGACCGGACTATTTATTGGCAGAGAGTATAGTGACGGAACCATACGGAACAAAGTCATTGCAGGCCATTCCAGATCGGTGATCTATTTGTCCAACTTTGTGGTGAGCACTGCTGCCGGGTGGTTTCTGAATATTGCATGGATCATTCCCATGCTTCTAATTGGGATTCCCTGTTTTGGTATGTTTTCAAGCCCTTTTACCATAGCTGCCTATACACTTGTCTCCCTTCTTATGATTGCGGCACTTACGGCTGTGTTTTCTGTTTTTGCAATGCTGATCACGAACAAAACAAATTCGAGCATTTCCATTATCTGTGCATTTCTATTTGTGTTGATGTTGGGCAGTGCGTGTTATAATCAGCTGTGTGAGCCGGAAATCATTCGAGGCGGGGATATCGTTGTTGAAGAAGACGGAAATGTAAGTATGGAAAAGCTGGAGCCTCAAAACAATCCGGCCTATGTCAGCGGAAATACACGCAAGATTCTTACCTTTGTCAGAGACTTTTTGCCTACTGGGCAAGCAATCCAGATGGCAAACGAAGAAAAGATTGATCCGCCGATCATGCTCCTATATTCCTCAGTGATTATTGTGCTGTCCACCTATATAGGAATCATAGTATTCCGAAAAAAAGACTTGAAGTAAGGAGGTGGACAGCATGCGTAATCTGCTTCGGGCTAACTTTCAACGTCTGATGAAAAGCAGGATTTTCTGGATTGGCTTATTTGCAACGATCGGATATGTTTTATTTCTTCTGTTGATGAACTATATTGAATTTCGTTCGCATGTAAGTGATTCAATAATGTCGGTAAATTGGTATATATTAAGTCCTTTCTCGATCCTTAGCCTTTTTTGCCCTGTTTTTTGCAGTATGTATATCGGAACGGAATATAGCGATGCTACGATGCGTAACCTTATAATTGTTGGACATACCAAAAGAGCTATTTATACGGCAAATTTTTTGACGGTCAGTTTTGCATGTGTTGTGATTGCCGTTTGCACGAGCTTGTTTGCAGCATTGGTCGATCGTCTGCTTTTCGGCTGGAATATGGTATATCCGATGCAGTTTGTTTTGTACTATTTTAGCGGATTACTCATGCTGATAGCAACGTCAAGTCTTTTCACATTCATGGCAATGCTTATCAGTAACAAAGCAAGCTCAGTTTTAGTCTGTGTATTGATGTTGATCGCGAGTTTCGTTCTGGAGACCGTTATAAGATCACGGATTTTCAATGCAGAAGCCATATACTCTGAAGTTGGATTGTTAGTATTTTTATATGATTGCATACCTATGGGACAATGCTTTCAGCTCACAAGTGGGATGGTATTTCATCCTTTTCGGCTACCGATATACTCGCTGCTCTTTATCTCAGCAACCATTGGATGTGGTATTGTGTTTTTTGAGAAAAAAGACTTGAAATAAGGAAAAGGGATGTGAAGAAGATGTTCCTATGGATACTGTGCGGTGTACTGACTATTCTTGTACTACTGCTGGTCATGAAAATATTAATTCTTAAAAAAGGCATCAACGATGTATGTGTATCCTTCCGGGAACATCTTTCTTCTGATACGAATACGCTGATTTCCGTTTCTTCCGGTGACCGGCAAATTAAAAAACTGGCGGCTGAAATCAATGTGCAGCTCCGCCAGCTGCGGAAAGAAAGGCTTCGGTTTCAGAACGGTGACAGAGAACTGAAAGAAGCGGTCACAAATATCTCCCATGACCTGCGAACACCGTTAACAGCAATCTGCGGCTATCTGGATTTATTGAAGCGTGAGGACAAGAATGAAACAGCTCAGAGGTATCTCAGCCAAATCGAAGAAAGAACCGATGCCATGAAGTCCCTCACCGAGGAGCTGTTCCGTTACAGTGTCATTCGTACAGAAGAAGACCTTATCCCCGAAAAGCTAAACCTTTGCCGAGTGCTTGAGGATAATCTTCTTTCTTTTTATGGTGTTATGCAGGAAAAAGGCATCGTCCCGAAGATCTCGCTCCCGGAAGAACCTGTCTGGAGAATGCTGGACAAGGCGGCGCTGAACCGTATTTTCTCCAACATCGTCAATAATGCTGTCAAGTATTCTGATGGTGATCTTACCGTAGATCTGACAACAGAGGGGACGATCACCTTTTCTAACAAGGCGAAATCCTTAACGTCAGTGGAAGTAGGTCGGCTGTTTGACCGCTTTTTTACTGTGGAATCCGGACGAAGTTCCACAGGGCTTGGACTGTCCATTGCCAAGATATTGACAGAGAAATCCGGAGGCCAGATTGCAGCGGAATATCATGAGGAGCGACTATATATCAAAATACAATTATGAGACTGGTTATTTTGACCGGATAGCATAATAGAAAAAAGAGGTAAACCCCAGCTGTAACAATACAGCTGGGGTTACTAGTACCATATCAACTTGCCCTCGGTTCACTTCGTGTCCCTATGGATATTCGACCTACGGACGGCACTGTTTTTGATTCTTTCACTCTGTAAAGCCTGTGTACCTGCACTGCTCTTTCCCTGCCGCACTTATTTCTCACGGCACGCAGCACTGACCTTGTGGAATGTCCGGACGGTATCCTCCTCCGGCTTTCCGGTGAGCAGGGAGACAACTACGATGCACACCACCGCCACCAGGAACGACGGCAGCAGCTCATAGATGTCCCAGAAACCGCCCAGAGGACGTACCATATAGTGCCACACGAACACCATGATGCCGCCGCTGATCATCCCGGCCAGTGCCCCCCAGCGATTGGCCCGCTTCCAGAAGAGCGCCGCCAGCATCACCGGAGCGAAGGTGGCCCCGAAGCCGGCCCACGCAAAGGAGACGATCCCAAAGACGGAGCTATTGGGGTTGCGTGCAATAAACATGGCCACAGCGGAGATGGCAACAACCGTGCCACGAGCCACCCACATGGTGGTTTTCTCCGACATCTTCACACCGAACACCTGGCGGATCAGATCCTCCGACACACTGGAAGAAGCTGCCAGCAGCTGGGAGTCGGCCGTGGACATGGTGGACGCCAAGATTCCCGCCAGAATCAGGCCCGCTACCAGCGCCGCCGCAACACCATGGTGACTCAGAAGATTGGCAATCTGGACAATGACCGCCTCCGCCGCCGAAGCATTATCAAAGGTAACGATGCTGCCGGTCTTGGAAACCGAATAGCCTACAAGGCCGATGATCACGGCCACCGCCATGGAAATGACCACCCAGATGGAACCGATCCGGCGGGAGGTCTTGACCTTTTTGGGGTCCGAAATCCCCATAAAACGCAACAGGATATGGGGCATCCCAAAATAGCCCAGTCCCCACGCCATGGTGGAGATGATGCTGATCACGCTGTAGGGTCCGGATTCCCCCGTTTTGATGTTGCCCACTTCCGTCATACTCAGATAGCCGGGAATGGCCTTGGCATTTTCACACACCGCATCCCAGCCGCCCGCCACGCTGATGCCAAAGACCAGCACAATAACGAGGGCAATGCTCATCACGATACTCTGGATCAGGTCCGTGGTCGAAACGGCCAGAAAACCGCCCATGATCGTATAGAGGATGATCACGGCTGCACCCACGACCATCGTCGTCATATAGTCAAAGCCAAACAGGCTGTGGAACAGCTTACCTACGGCCGCAAAGCCGGATGCCGTATAGGGGATGAAAAAGACGAGGATCAACACGGCAGCGATCCCCAGCAGGACCTTCCCGTTGTCCCGGAAACGCTTGGAGATGAACTCCGGCAGAGTGATGGCGTTGATCTCCTCAGAGTAGATCCGCAGCCGCTTTGCCACCAGCAGCCAGTTCAGATAGGTCCCCACCGCCAAACCGATGGCCGTCCACGCGGCATTGGCCACGCCGGTGAAATACGCCACGCCGGGCAGTCCCATCAGCAGCCATGAACTCATATCACTGGCCTCGGCACTCATGGCCGTGACCACCGGCCCCAGACTGCGGCCGCCCAAATAAAACTCACCGCTGCCGCCGGTACTCTTTTGGGAACAGCGGACCCCCACATAGACCATGCCGATCAGGTAGACAGCAATGGTCAGAACAATACAAATCTGTGCACTATCCATACGTAAACTCTCCTCCCACACAGTTGCTTTCGGATTTGTTAGGCCTACTATACCACAACTTTTTATAGACGTAAATAGAGAACGCAGTACAGAACGAATTCTGTACTGCGTTCATTTGTTTTCCTATTTTCCATTGATTTTTCAATGGTTTTTAAGTAGACGATTACAAGAAACAAAAGTATGTCTCAAAAAATTATTTTTCCCGACGCCGGTATCCCTCCAAAAAGGTAGGCATCATGAGGGCACCGTAGCGGCTCAGCGCATATTCCCCCTCCACCAAGCACCAGTCGTACATCAGTGCCCGCTCAAACATGGCATAGCCCTTTACGATCTCATTGGCCGACAGATCATCTCGCAGTTCGCCCCGCTCCTGCCCCCGCCGCACGATCCGCAGCAGCAGGCGAAAGTAGGTACGGTTCCTGTCCAGCAGATGCTTCTCCCCGCGGGTCACCAACTGGGAGGACAGGAGGCGGGCCAGCAATTCCAGCGGCACGCTGTTGTCGATCATGGTAAACAGTTCCCGATTGAGGAACAGCAGCGTCTCCACCGTATCTGTGTCCGGATCCATCTGCTCTTCCAGTTCCTCGTACTTTTCATCGAAAATCAGCGACAGCGTCTCCAGCAGCGCATCCTTTCCGTCGAAGTAGTGGTAGAAGGACCCTTTGGATGTCCCGGAGGCAGCAATAATGTCCTCTACGGTGGTGTTCTCATACCCCTGTTCATAGAACAGCTTCCACGCCGCAGAGACGATCCGTCCCTTGGTGTTCCTTCCGTTTTTGCGAGCCATCACTCCTACCTCCTCTTCTTACCGGCGGCGGAAAATACGCCGCATCGGTGCTGCAATCAATTCCCGTTCAAAGCGATTCATGCCGAACATCCACAGACAAGCGGCATATATGACCACAAAGACCATGCCCCACACGGCAATCTGCAGATAGGTCTCCACCGGGGCAAAGGCCGCAATGCAGACGGCCGTGATGGTGGGGAACATCATCGACGGCAGCAGCTGCCGGATCTTCTTCCAGAACCACGGAATGTTCAATCCGATCTTCCGGTGATAGTACCAGTTCATCAGGATCACCTGTCCGCACAGGGTCGTCAGCAGAACACAGCCCGCCGCTCCGACACCATCCCACAAATAGCAGGCCGGGATCAGCAGTACTGCGTTGATTATGGCCACGATCAAATAGGCAATGGACCGGAATTTGTGCATATTCATAGCCCGCTGAATCTCGATCCCCACCGTCTGAATGGCTGGAAACATGGTGGAGGCAAACAAAAGCAGAGTCACGATATAGTCCACCCGGAATTGCTCGTCGCCGCCCCAGAGCACCACAAACGGCTGTCCCACGGCAACAAAACCCAAAAAGATGCAGGCCAGAAGAATAAACTGTAGCCGTCCCGCCTTGGTGAAGAGCTTCGTCAGCTCCCTGCGCGGCTGATTCTCCGCCACCATACGGTGGACGCGCGGTGTCAGAACATTCGTCACCGCATTGGAGAAGGACAAATAGTAGACATTGAGCTGCGAGGCCACGGTATATACCGTGACGGCCGTGGTTCCGTGGACCCAGCCCATCATCAGCCGGTCGATACTCCAGTTGATATTCTCCACCACAATACCGATAAAGACGTAAACCGTATAGCCCATCATCTCTTTCATCAGCCCAAAATCGTAGTGGCGGAAGTCAAATGGCATATGCAGCTTTCGGAAGCAGAAAACAATATTGATAAGACCGCTCAAAAGCGTAAAGATCAGTGCGGTCACCGTCAGCGTTACCGAGCGATAGCCCATCAGCAGCAGCGGGATCATGATCAGCGGGTTGAGCACCTGCTTGCCCATGTTCACCATTTTCTGGAACAGATACTGCTCATGGATCGTCACATGCGACTCAAAAACACTGATGGGAAAATAGACCGCCGCATTGACCGTCATGATCTTCAGCAGCTTTTCACCCAGCGCGATCTCATCCGGCGTCAGCTTGCTGCCGAAAATAACGGTGCCGTGCATGGACAGGTAAAAACCGATGGCCAGCACCAACGCCCCAAGAAAGAGGTAGGTGACCAAAAACATCCCGTTGATGCGTGCCATGCCCTTTTCGTCATTTTCCACTTTGAACCGGGAATAATAGCGCACATAGGCACTGCCAAGACCAAAGCTCAGGAGGTTCAGATACGAGATAATGGGCAGTACCAAATTGTATACGCCGAACTCACTATCACCCAGTTGTTCGATCATGATCGGTGTATAGGCCATGGAAATGATGGTACTCAGACCCATGGAAATATAAGAGAGCACAGCACCCACTTTGATTTGGTTTACCTTCACCTGTTTCTCCCCTTTCCACAAGATGACATCCTATTATATCCAATTATTTCCCATATGTAAAGAGGATTCCCCCGGCGATTCTTTTCCTACGAAAAAACGCCGCGGACTTCCCCGCCGCAGCACTTCTCTTCCGGGAATCTCGGTACCCCTCCGCCGGCTCCGAGCCTCTGTCGTGATGTTATCTCATGAAACCGCACTTCCCTTTATTGCTCCAACAGCGGCGCCGTTTCCTGCTCCTCATCCGGCTGCTGCACGGTCATGGCCTCGTCCATTTTTTCGCCGAAATCCAGTTGAATCACCGCCTGAGCCACATTCACGGAACAGTGCAGGGACTTTCCCTTTTCTGCGGCAAGCTGTTTTCCCAAGGCAGCCACTTCCTCCAAAATAGAGCGATTCAGGCCGCCGCCCCGCCAATGGAACACAAAATGCTCTTTCTTCTTGCGCAGCGTCTGGCGAATGCGGCTCTCCACCTGCTCCATCTTTGTAAGAGAGATGGTGCGATAGTAAAACCCATCACCGTCGCTGCACGCAGGCACCTCCATTACCAGCGGCTGGTGATCCCGGAAGATGTGGGCATCATCCAGATTAAAATAATCATACCGCGCCACGCCTCGCTGCAGCGAGTTGTCGAAGGTGGCATCCAGATGGTAGTTTTTTCCATTCACCGTCACCACGTTCCACGCATGGCGGTATCGGATTCCCTTCTCCGGACAATTGTGGCAAAGTGCCACCACACACGGCAGCTGCACTGCGTCACACAGGACCTTGACGGTCTTAGCAATCCCCTCACACACGCCCACACCCTGGGTCAGCGGTCCGATGATCTCGTGGGAATAGGATTTTTTCAGCTTGTCATATCGGACATTCTGCAAAATGAAGTCGTGGATCGCCTCTTCTTTCTCCCGGTCATTCTTCCCCGCCAACGGACGCGTCAGGCGCTGAATTCGCGCATGGATCGCCTGCCGATGCTCCCGGATCTTCCCCTTATCAAAAAGATACTCCGGCAGAAACTCGACATGATCGGCCCCCGGGTAAAAACGATAGTGGTACCCGGTCACAAAGAACAGCAGCGGCTCATCCAGCTTCAGGCGAAGATAGACGTCGGCCAGTTCCTCCGCGGGGAGTTTCGGGACGCGGATCACCGTTTCCACTCGATCGATCCCCTGCCGCAGCAGCTCATACACCGTACGCCGCTCTTTGGAAAGTCCCTTGCCGTAATATCCTGCCATCGTTTCCACCTCCTCTTTGTGCTGCTCCCTATTATCGAGAAAAGCCCCCCTCTTGTCAAGAGGAGGGCCGCTCTCAAAACGCCATCGCTACGCCGAACTTCCCGAAGAGGTTCTCCACCTTCCTCTTCTGGGCCGGTGTCATTCGATCGGCGTATTTTTCGGCCAGTGTCCGTGCCGCGTCCTCATCGCCTCCTTTGAGGTAGTTGCCCATGGCGCGCTCCAGACTGTCGCTGGCCGTCGAACTGAGAGACGCCTGCTTCGCAGCCGGTGCCGATGCCTTTCCGCTATTGACGCGCATCCCGTCGGATGCCCTCTGCTCGGCCGCTGCCTTGTCTTGAAAGTACTTGAGCATCAGCGCATAGTTCTTGTAGTCCTGATCGCGTAGATCCTCATACCGTGACTGCGCCTGCGCCATTTCCTTTTGCCACAGGTCCTTCTTGTCCCGCCACTGGCGGTACTCCTCCGCTTTCTCTTTTTGCAGCGCCTCATAGCGATCCTTCATCGCCGCCCCCTGCCGATCGTAGACATCCCTGGCCTGCTCTTGGAACTGCGGAACCAGCTGGGCCAGCCGCTCCAAATACTGCTGATATGACTGCTGCGCCGCCGTCTGCGCATACGATGACTCATAGCCGCCGCTGAGGGCCGCCGTTTTTCCCAAGGTGTCCTCCATGGCCCCCTGTCCCTCCTGCCGATAGAGCTGCGCGTACCGCTGGTACGTGGCATCCTCCTCCGGATTGTAGGAAAACTCCGGTCGGCTCTCCATCTGCTCGTAGAGCGTCTTGAGCTGCTCATCAAATGCCGAACTGTACTCCCCCGGCTGCAAAGCCTCGATGCTCTGTCGCTCCGCCTCCGCCGCCAATACACTGTCCGACGGAGTGTAGCCCTGTTCCAACCCGGCCAGTCGATCCATTGTCTCGTCCGAAACACCGGCGAGCACCTGTTTCCCTGTGCTGTTTCCCTTCTGAATCGCCTGTTCTCTTGCCAGCAGGCTCCCCCACGTCTCATCACCTGCCACACCGTCCACCGCCAGGCCGTTCTTTCTCTGATAGTCAAAGACTGCTGCCTGCGTTTTCACACCGTACCCGCCGTCCACATCCAGATTGTAGCCGTGCTGATTTAACTTTCGCTGTAGCTCGTAGACATCACCACCGTAGGTTCCGCGCCATAATTTACGATAGCCCATACCTTTCTTCCTCCCTTACATCAGCCGATCCGCTTCCACATATAAACCACCAGATACGGCGGCATATTGTTGTGAGCTCGGTCTCCTCCCTCGTTCTTTGCATTTCCTGCTGCCCAATTATAAGTTCCGTATTCCGTCATAAGGGCATAGTGGGGGCCATACGAGCCTTCGTTGTTCCGCTCTCCGATCCCGTGAAAATGCCGGGGCATTTCATCGATCGTCAATCGATGCTCCGCCTCGCCGCCGGTACTGCCTGCTGCGTATACTGCACCAGCCCCCAGCAAAAACCGATCCTGTATCCTCTGCCACACACCGCCAAACAGTTTGCCCGGGTCCGTATTGCTGACGCTCAGGTAGATGGCCCCCACCGGATAGGCCAGCAAGCCAGCCGATACTCCTTTGACGCTCATTCCTGCCGGAAATTCCGCAGGCAGTGCACACTCCAGCGCCTCTTTTTCGCTGTATTTGCCGATTCCCACGCCCTTTCCGCCGGGGCGCAGATGGAGGGCCACCTCCGCAGTAGGAACGAGACAGACCGCTGTCTTTTTCTCTCCCAGACAATCCACGGCCGTAATTTCCACCTCGTAGGACTGCTGAGCGCTGAAGCCAGGAATGATCTTTCCCACTCCGCTTGCCAGCTCGGTGAAGCCGCCCCAGCGCCCGCTGGAAGGTCGTGTGCGCATCTTGATGGTCGCCGAGTTCCTCCCCCCCAGCGAGGTCACTTCCACGGTACTGCACACATAGAGATAGGTTCCGTCCTCCTGCGACTTTCCGTCAGCATCACAGCGAACCACACGTGCCGATGAGATCCGGGGGGCCGCATAGGGAAACACAGAAAGCACCCGGGACGCTGTGGTCCGCCGCCCCGGTCGGCGGTCATCGACACGGACGCTCACCGTTTTCTCCCCGCCGCTCAGTACATCGGAGGTCCAATCCCCTCCATGGCCGGTTCCGATCCCGGTAATGGTGATGTTCCCGATGGAGCTGCCCCGCCCCGCCGTGGCCGCCGTCCGAACACGGCAGCGAGTGTACCGCTCTACATAAATCCCCTGCCCGGCAAGCCACGGATGGCTGTTCACCGGTTCTAACGTGACCGATTGGATGGCGGGCACATAGGATGACGGCACATGAAGTGTCATGCGATTGTGGGTCGTCCCCACCAAATTTCCTCCGGAATACGTCTGGCAAAGGATGTCTATCTCACGGGATATCGTATCCGGCAGCTGGGACGCCAGTGACTCCGGCGGCGTCCACGCAACGCTTTCTCCGTCGGTCTGCCCGTTGGTAATGGCTCCGGCCGCCGTGCCGATGCTGTAGCGCAGTACATGACGAAACCCGCTGCAAGCCCTGTTGATACGGATCGTGGCCGGAGCGCCAATCGTGAAACTTCCCGCCGCCACCGAAGAAGCTCTCGGGATCGTTGTCAGCACCAGCTGCCTGTCGGCATAGAGCCACCCGTAGGACGTGGTATTCAGATCGAACCCCGCTTCCACGGCGATCGTCTTGCTCCCATCCCCCTGATGGGCCACCGTGTGCTGCCCGCTGTAGAGCGTTGTGGTGGTATTCTTGGGAAAGCGCTTTCCCGCCAGATCGGCGATCCTCTTTCCATCCAGTGTAAGATAGCCGGAGGTATCCCCCATTTCATTGTACGTGGCACCGCTGCTGGTCACCGAAAACGTAATCACCACTTGGCTTGTGTTTGCGGTGATATTCTGTGAAATCTCTGTCACGTCCAGTGTTACATACGCAGACATCTCTTATCCTCCGATCCATTTGATACTCAGCCCATCCGTCCCGTCAATGTCCCACCGCCCCAGTGTTATCGCCTGCAGCACCGTAATATTGTTGATGTAGAGTCGGTTGTTGGACACATAGGCCACCTCCACTGCATCCTGCCAAAACGACAGCTTTTGTGCAGTGTAGGTGGCACGGAAGTTGGTCTGGTTGATTACCGTCTCTCCGTCAACCTCCGTGACCGTGAGATTCTGCCCCACCGCAACGCCATAGACCGGCAGTCCATCTTCATAGTAGACGATGCCGGTACGGATGTACCCTTCCGTCCCCACCTTGTACGTCTCAAAATCGGCGCTGATTTTGTCCAGATTGGCCTTGAGTACGGAAAAGAAACTGTAGTACTGGGTGATGGCCTCTGGATTTGCCGTGATCTCGGCATTGATTTTCTGAATGTAGGAGCCAAAGTCGGAGATCGCCACATACTTCTCGGACATCTTGAAGCCCAGCGCATTGATGCTGTCCACGCACCCGCTGATTGCAGCCCCCAGTTCTGCGGTTTCGCCGTTCAGGAGCGCCGCCGCTTTTTCCTGTTCACTGGTCCGTGCCTCCAGTGACTCCGTCTTTCCCCGCAGGCTGTCTGCCGTCGTCTGCAAGCCCTCTGTCGCCGCCTGCAGTTCTTTGGTCAGCTGCCCCAGTGTCTGGGTCACGTGTTCTACACTGGCGGTCTTGTCCCCCAGCTCCGTAGTGGTCCCCTGCAGTCCTGCCACATCTTGCTTCAGCTTGGTAATGTCCGGCATTGTCACCTCCCGGGTGACCTCGTTTGCCGTCTTGATGATCATGCTGCGCAGCGTCTGGTACTGTTCCTTTTGCTCCTGACGGACGGCGGCGGTGGTGCTCCCGCCATCACCGCCGCCATCTGTGGTCTCCATCAGTAAATTCAGCTGCTGAACCAACTGAAAGAGATAGGCATATTGCCGCTGTACCTGCTGCCCCACATCCCCCTCCGGTCTCGGCGGCATGAAGAAGGTACTCATGGCCCATCACTCCCCTTTTCGTAAATGGCCGATACGCTGTACAGTGTGCATTTTCCCTTTCCACATAAGCGCAGCCGCACCTGCCCCGCTCTCTGCGGGCGCAGATGGAGCAGGCATCCGCACGGTCCCTCCTGCCCGCGCACCGTCCCCTGCTTGCGCCATGTCCTGCCCCCATCACAGCTGAGGAATGCCTGTACCTCGCTGCCTTCCGGAAGCTCCATACGCAAGGTTAGTCTTGTAGGATAGGTGTTCTCCGCCGTGTCCAAGCCAAAATCACCGCTCTCAGCCTCCCAAGCCACCGCCGCTTCCGGCTCTCCCTCGCCGCCCGTCATGGCCCACAGCTCGCCGTCCGCCGTGAGGCAAAAGAGCTCCTCCCCCCGCCGCGCAAAGCACAGGGCGTGGGTGGCATCCTCCCGGAACCACAGCCGCAGCTGCGTGTCGTATACCAGCAGCTGCCACTGCCCCTTCTCGTCGCATCCGCTGAGGTAGTATCGCCCCTCCAGAGCGCCTGCCGCGGTCTGCTGCAGATCCATCTGCCCCAGCGGCCGGGATACTGCCGCCGGCATACTGCCGTCAAAAGCATAGACGCCGCCGGGGCCCTGATAGTAGAGCGTCCCGTCCACCGTAACAATGCTCTTGTGGCTGCCCCTCTTCACCCCGGCACACGCCACATTCACCACCTGATGGGCCCCCGCAGCACTGGGGTAAACCCGCTCCATGCACTGTTCTTTGAAAAAGATGGGGCTGCCCAGGTAGGCGGCCGCACCGGTAAAGGGCCCGTCCGAACCGCGGGTGACGGCATAGCTGTCGGTGGAGCGTCCGGCATAGCACGTCCAGTTTTTGAAGTCCCCCAGCTTGCTGGCATAAATGGCATTGACCGCCTGCCCGTTGACAATCCCGTATTTGCATCCCCATAGCCGATTGCCGCACTCCACGACGAAGTCCATGTCCGGCACCACACGCCGGAGCGTGATTGCCTCCGTCCGGACACAATCGCCTGCCACGACCCCGCCAATGACCAGAACGCTCTCCTCTGCATGCCGCAGCACCTTCTGCCCGTTGAGCATCGCAAGTCCGCAGCCGGAAACCTCCACACCGTCTCCTTCTGCAAACCCCTTGCCGATCCCCGCTGCGGCGATCTTCACACACACGTCCTCCACCGGCATCCAGCCGTCCTGTGTATACTGCCGCAGCACCGGTGTCGAGGGAGCGATGTCCAGCCACAGCGCTCCGTTTTTCGGTTCTGCCGGCGGCTGTTCTGCCGGTGCATAGCCCGTATACGCTGTGCCGTCCGCCCTGCACAGGGAGAAAGTGACCTCTCCATGTGTGGTGACCGTATTCTCCAGATAGCCGAACTCGGACACATCCCGCGTGTTGATCCACACCTTGTCAGGCCAGATCAGGAGAAACGCGCCCATAGACACCAGCTGCTTTTCCCCTTGGGTCAGCACGGGGCCAACAGGCTTGCCGTTCATGTAGATCGTCGTTCCGTCCACCCACAGCAAGGCCTCCTTCACCACAAGTCCGCCGGGATGGGCCAGTCGGGTCATCAGCCCCCGCCCGGGTCGTACGGTCATGGCGGGAAACCCCCGGCCGCTGAGATTTTTCATCCATGCAAAGCTGCCTGTTTCAATGCGCTCACGCCGGTCATAGCCCAGAAAGCGGCTGATGGTCACGCGGTGCTGACGCGGCGGCTTCATCTTCGGAAAAAACATGGCCCTCCTCCTTTCAGCAGAGCTTCAGTGCCTTCACCGGTGCCTTGGGCAAATGGGCTCGGTTGTAGGCGTCCCGATACGAAAAAAAGCTGCTGTTCCAGGCGGCCGCCGCATTGGCATAGCGCTCCACTTCCCCGTTGGCATAGTGGATCTGTGCCTCTACATAGTGGCGGTAGAGCTCATCATAGGGCGGGTTGACCTGCAAAATCGTCTCGTTGTTCACCGTTTCCGGTGCTGTCTTTCCCAGGATCTCCACCGCCACAAAGCCCTCTGCCTGAGCGATCCAGCGGCGTTTTTGTTCTGCGCTGTACTGGTTGGGCAGCAGCTGATCGATCTGCTCCAGGACCTCACGCACCTTCCGCTGAGACATCCGCCTCCCTCCTCTCTCACTCCGCCATTTTCTCCACGAAGCGGCGGGCCTCGTCGGCCATCATGCGGCCGTTTTCCAGAACCTCCGCCACGTAAACGGGTACCTGCACCTCCACGCCCTTCATGATCTTGAAGCTGCGTCCATTGACGGACACGATCACAAAGTTCTCCTCATTTTTTCTGCCGCGGGGCAGCATAATGGTGGTCATTTCTTCCATTTTCATCGCCGTACCTTCCTTTCTTTTCCGCCACTCCTGCCCGGCCAAAGCCGGGCAGGAGTCTTTGATTTAGTTGCCCTTGTCCTCTTCGGAATACGAAGATCCGCACTCCACACGCACAATGTATTCATCGTACAGGATCGCCGCAGCGTGGACCCCCTTCCAGCCCACACTGGAGCGCTGATCCAGAGGATCGGCAGTGCCGGAGGAACCACGGGGCTTGACAATGACCTCCGTTCCCTCGCTCAGATCCACAACGCCATAGGCGCCCTTGCCGACAAAGAGGCAGCCGTATACGGCGCAGCCATTGGCGCCGCCCTCACCGGGATAGATGAGCTCGCTGTCCTTGGCGGTGATCGCCTCGCTGAGCACCATGCTGCCGGCCGTGTTGCTGGCCACGCGGCAGCGCTTGCCGCCGATCAGCACATAGCGCCCTGCCAGCGCACCGGGCTTCACCGTACCGCCGGCAAAGGGGACCGTCGTGCTGTTGCTGACGGCGCCGCTGACACGGAGCTTTCGGCTGTTGCTGGCCAGATCCTCCCCGCGGAAAATCTTGGCCTCGGTGGTCTCTACGAAGCGAACGCCGTGCAGCTCGCCGATCTCCCCGTCAAAGAGCTCGGTAGCGGCGGCATACTGATGAGCCGCCAGCCAGGATTCATCCTGCCGCAGGTCAAAGGCCACGCTGGGGTGGATGATGCAGACATACTTTCCGTCAAACTTGGGGGCATTCATCTTCTTGAGCTGGGTGGCCGCACGAGCCACCAACTCCCCGGTCATGGTGCAGCGCTTGTCCAGTGCGTAGCGAGAGGTAACCTCCTGTACCTTTCCGCCCTCCAGCAGTGCCGGTGCGTAGATCACCTGATTGCCCTGCTGCACCTCGTTGCGGGTCACGGTGTCCAACGTGAGCCCCATATTGGCGCCGTGGCGATCGGTGATCTCCAGCACCACATCGTCGATAGCAGTCAGATCCAGCATGTCCGACACGGTGGTGTAGTCACCGTACTGGGCCAGATCCTTGGTGATATAGCTGACCGAAATGCCGCTGCCGTCGGGGGTCACGCCCTCCGTCAGAGGGGTCAATGCCTTATCAAACGAGCCGAACTTACGCCACTCCACGGTCTTACCGCCGCCCACGGGCAGCGGCTTAGTGGCCGCAAACTGATTGTGCACCAGCTGGGGACGTGCATTTTCCAGCAGCTCCATCCCGTAGTAGGTTTTCATCTCCGCACTCAGACCGCTGGTGGTCTGCGTATTGCTCTCCCCTGCAAACAGCTGCAGGTCGTAGTGGTTCAACATTTCCATACTCCTCTCCTTTTCATCCTTGACACGTCTCAAAAGCGGATCTTTTCCCCGTCCAACACCCGCTTTCGGATATCGGCCAGCTGTCGGCTGTCCAGTTCCCGGGGATCGCTGCGGCTGATACTGGCCCCGCCCCTTCCGTTTTCCTGCACACGTCGGCGCCCGGAAGCCACAGTCTGCGCCGCCTGTCGGGCCGCGCGCTGAGCGGAGTAAGCCATGGCCTTGTGCATCAATTCCCGCTGATGCACCACCTCATAGGCGGTGCGGGCATCCACCCCCGCCTCGATCATCCGTCCGAATTCAGGGTTGCACACCTCTCTTCGCCAATCGAAGTCGGGATAGATCTTCCGGAGTTCCTCCTGCTGCGACTCCAGTCGGGCAAAGGCCTGCCGCGCCGCATCCAGCTGTGTCTGGCGATCCTGCCGCAGCTGCTCGTTTTCCCGCCGCAGCCCCCGCAGCCGACCATCCAGAATCTTGCGGATCCTCTCGTCGAACTGTTCTTTGTACCGTCCCTTGATCAGTGTCTCAAAATCCTCCTGCTCCCCGGCGTCAGGAGCTGCTTCGCCCGATGTCTCTGCCGTTTCCTCCGCCGCCAGCTCTGCGGCGTCCTCTTGGGCAAATAGCTGCAATTCCATCATGGATCTGTTCTCCTTTCCGTGGTAGGTCACGACCCTATCGCATTCCCGTTTTAGGGAAACGCTTACTCCTCTAAATGCACGCACTGGGGATAGCGTGCCGCCAGCTGGGCAAGCCCGCAGCGCACCACACGGAATTCCGCCGTGCACCCCTCCGTCCCGGCCACGCTCACCTGCCCGGGCCGGATCTGCACCTCCCGCACTGCGTCTTTTTCCTCCAGTGCGGCCACCAGCGCATAGATCAGTGCCGAAACCGCCGCACAGACGATGTCCTGCCCACGGGGTGCAAAATCGGCATGCCCCCGCAGCGTCAGTCGGTTCTTTGTGTAAACAACGTGGATCATCGGGGATGCACCGCCTGCTGCGTGCGCTGACGCATTTTCTCCATGTTGTCCGTGCGTTTCACCGACACACGGCCGCCCTTCTGCGCTGCCGCCCCGCCAAACTCCTCTTCCAGTGACGCCGCCAGCGACGTCCCCTTCACCTCATCCACTATAGAGGCCAGCTGCAAGAGCTTTTGCTGCAAGTTCCGGATCTCCTGCGCCTGCCGCTGCCCCTCCAGAATGGTGGTACAGACCTGATCCTTGTTTTTGAAGTCCATCAGTTCCAGACAGCGCAGCGCCTGATCCGCCATGTCGGCGCGAAAAAAGCCCATCTGGAACAGCTGCAGTGCCAGCTGATTATACTCCATGGTCTTGTAGGGATTTTCCTCCTGCGCCGCGATCTCCAAATCGAACTCCGGCACACGGTAGCCTTTGGAAAACCCGTCGTCCATGACCTGCCCCTGCAGGGCACGGCTGTCGTAGGTGAGGAACTCCTCGCTCCCCATCCGTCCCACCAGACGGAACTGGCGGGGCAGACTATAGAACTGGCGGATCAGTTCAATGCACAGCGTTACCACATCTGCAAACGCCTCATAGCCGTCATCGATCATGTTGCGGCTCAGCTTGCCGCCTGCCTCCTGCAATGCCGCAATGGCCGTGGCCGCTGTCACGCCGCCCGCCGTGCCGCCGTTGGCCACATCACGGTTGCCGGCCGTCTCCTTCATCTCGGAAATTTTGCTCTGCAAAATGGCCACATAGACGCTGTCCAGTCCCGCCGTGTGGATGGGCGCAATGGAGTCGGCCCCCAGATTTCCATTGGTGTGGACAAACGGCTGTGTCCAGTCGGCGTACTCGCTTTCATTGACCGCTCCGTCGGAGCGTATGAAGAACCGGGGCGTCGCCGCCGCCAGCGTGTTCTTCAAAATAGCCTGATTCATCAGATCGATCTGCTTTTGCGGCGACTTGCACAGGTCCACGTATCCGTACCCGCAGGGCGAGCCCTCCTCCGGAAAGAGCACATCAAACACGAAGGGGTACTTCCCATGATCGTACCAGCCGCGGCGGGCAATCTCCGGATCATCGGTGTCGTTCTGCGTGGCATAGAGCACGGTCTGCCCCACAAATTTGCAGTACTGCAGCACCTTTCGCCCCTGCTCCTCCGTGTGGTAGTACCAGTCCACCACCAGTGACTTGTCCGCTGTGTCCACGGTATCGTCATAGAGATACCGGCTCACGGAAAAGCTGCCTCCGCCCAGATCCACCCCTTCCAGCTGCGGATAGCGCCGGCGCAGCTCCTCGTTGTTCACAAGTTCGGTACAGAAGAAGTGGGAAGAGTCCTGAATGTCCGTGACCCCCGGCTCCCAGAAAAGGTTCAGGATGTCCACCGGCCGGATGGAAATGTCCCCCAATCCGCCCAGCTTGTCCCCGTCCCAAAAGACGCCGTAAGCCGCACAGCCGGATTTCAGCTTGCGCCACCACGCCTGCGCATAGACGCGTTTGAACTGATTTCTTTTGAGGATCACCGGCAGGATGCGGCTGAGCTTCCGAGCCTCCTCCCGATCTCCCGGCTCGCGGGGCAGGACCGTGGGCTCCGGATAGCAGTCCATGGCGTCGGCGTGCTTGGAGAGGATGCAGTTCACCAGCCAGCCGCTGGTGGGCTGAGGATCGTTGGGGTTGCCCCCTTCCCCGCTTTTCTCCATCTGCTCCCAGTGCCGCATCTTCCAAAACTGCTCGTTGTCCACGATGCGCTGTTCCAGATGCGCCTTGCCGCGCCGATATTTCTGCAGGATCCGGGCCGCGTGGCGCACTTCCTCCGGCCCGATTGCAGGCCGGCGCTTGTCCGTGCTTTTTTTCTCGTCCATTTGCGTTCCTCCTTATGCTTGATTTCCCGCCTCACTTCTCCCCCGCACAACGCCCATCGTTGCACACGCTGTTGCACACTTCACGGCAACAGCGGAAAATTTTCTCATCTTCCTCCCCTCCGGACGCCGCACCACGAGTGCATCGGCCCGCCGATCAGATTCAGGGGATCGTCTGCCGGACGCAGACCCGTCTCCTTTTGCTGCGGCGCAATCGGGCGTGACATACAGAAATAGCGGCTCTCATCGGCCACATGATCCTCCTGCCTCGTATCCAGATCCTCCACATCTGTATCGGAGAAGAGCAGGTCGGGCACCGTCCGCAAGAAGGCACGGCAGGTGGAAAAAACATACATCATCGGATAGCCCTCCTCGTCGAACGCCATCCGATAGTGCATCTGCATCCAGCCGGGGATCCGCCGGTTGTCCCCCCGCTGAAAGTAAATGCGGTACTTCAGGGCCGTCTCGTATATACTCTCTCCCCGGCTGGTATCCCAGATGGCCGGATCGGCCACCCCCTGAATGTCCCGCCCCTTGAGCCACGGATGGGTATCCTCAATCCGACGGATCTCCGCAAACTGCCGATCCGGCGTCCATCGCACACCCTCGTCCGGCACATCGGTGCAGCCGTAGAGTTCCAGAATCCGGTAGATCACGCCGTCAAAATCCACTGCCCACCACGCGCAGGAAAACGGCTTGGCATAGCCGAAGTCATAGCTGCGGTACACGCGCCACTCCCGGGGAATGTCAAACGGCTCGATCACATGGGTAAATCGCCGGTCGGCGTAGTGCGTAGGATCATCGGTAAACTCCTGAAAAAACTGTCCCTGAAAGATGTCCCACTTTCCCTCCAGCCACGCATCGCGCAGCTTTTTGGGCAGCGCCTGCAGCTGTCGGAGATAGTCGGGCTGTGCCCGTAAGAGCGCCTGATTGTCCGTCACCCGCGCCGGGATGAAAATGTAGTCCTCACCGTTCTCCCCCGCCGCAAAGCGCCGGTCAATGAACAGCCGCTTTATGTAGCTGTGCCCCGGGCCTCCGGGATTGCAGGTATAGTAGATCCGCTTCGGAAACGGATTGACGCCGCGCAGACACGCGCCGAACTGGCGCAACCACTCCTCCCGCAGCTGCGTTGCCTCGTCGATAAAAATGACGTCGTACTCCGCCCCCTGATAGTGGTCCAGATCACTGTCACAGGCGCAGTAACCGCAGTCCAGAATACTGCCGTTGGGAAACACCAGCTGCCGTGTGGTGGCCCGATACTCGGCAATTCCCGCCAGTTCCCGGCGCAAAAAGCGAAGGTGGTTGTTCTCCAGCTCCTGATAGGTGCGCCGCACCAGCAGCATCCGGATCCCCGGATAGCGGAAGGCCAACAGCTTGGCCTTCGTGCGCACAGCCCAGCTTTTTCCGCCGCCGCGGGCGCCGCCAAAGGCGATGTACTTGTGCCGGCACTCCAGAAATTCCCTCTGGCGCGGGTTGGGCTTCCCGATCGATAATATTCTCTCTTCCATCTCCCTCTCCCCCCATTTCTCTCATCGGCTGCAGCTCTCTATATCCTCTTCCATAATGATCCGCAGCGCTTTCTCCGTTTCCTCTTCCCGCTGAGCCACAGCCTGTTCCAAATTCATCAGTTCCCGCAGCATCCCGGTCAACTCCTTGAGTTCCTTGACGCTGACATCCTCCCGGCCCTCCACGGCCTCCTCTACCCCTCGGCGCAGCTGCTGTACCGCAGAGAGGAGGCAGGCATCGATGGACGGCTCCCCTCTGCGTCCCCGCCAGTTTTCTCGCCGGGCCCGTTTTCCGATGGCTGCCGAGGAGATCCCGTAGCATCTCGCCAACGTCGCATAGCTCCCCTCCCCGGCCTCGTATTTTTTACGGATCTCCGCCCAAGGGATCACTCTCTTCTCCGTCACTCTTCCCCTCCTTCCACAAGAAACGGCGCCATACAGCGCCGCGCATAGTCCTCCAAACACATCCGGCAGATGATCTCACCGTCCCGCTGATAGTACTCCTCGCCGGCGCAGATCTCCCCGCCGCAGAGATGGCACACGGCCACGATACACTCCCCATCTTCCTCTTTCACGATTGGAAATCTCATTCACAGATCACTCCTTCCCCACCCAAACGCCTACACCCCTCCCCTTTCTCCCCCCTTTTGTTGTATATTTCATAGCAACGCTGTCTAAAATTTTGGAAAGCAGCCCTGTTGACCTGCTGCGCCCCCCTGTCACAGAGGGATCAGCCCCCACCGTTCCTCCGCCTCGCTTTCCGGCATTTTCAGTCTGCTTCCCCCTCCGCATTTTCCTCAGACAACCTGCACACCGCCACTGCAGCCCTCTCCCATGGCTGCAGCCGCCATACAGGCCGGTTGTCTCCGCTTGAACCGTGCCCCCGGCAAACAGGGCTAATGATTGACAAATAATTGCAAAAAAGGTATAATATCGAGTGTATGAACATTTACCAGCCCCTCATTTTTTCTCACGGAAGCGCTGTACCGATCGCACTTTCTGCACCCTGTATCGGTAAAAATGGAGGCCGGTATCCCGACCGCTTCCGCCTGTCGCCAGGTGTCGGTGCTCCGCCCGCTGCCATGTTCCCTGCAAGGGCCATCTTCGCGCGGCGCCATGGGCGTCCCCGTTTCCTGCAGGTTGGTCCCGATGTCCGCCGCAGCGGATCCCTTGCGTGTGCAGGGGCGGTCCCCTGCCGACGCGGGCCTCTCGTCGGTCATTCCCATTCTTGGCTGCGTGTGCCGCATTGTCCTGCTCTGTTGCGGCGTAATCTGACGCTTTGGCAGAGTTTCCTTTTCGCTGAGAATAAAAATGATGGGGCTTCCCCATCATCAACGTGCTGGAGGGATTCCGCTCAGGAATCCCGATTCTATATGGAGGTAACCGAGTGAACGTAGAAACCATTTCCCTTTGCGTGGTAGCACGCAACGAAGAGGAATTTCTCCCTGCCCTGCTCAAGGATTTTTTGGCGCAGACCTTTCCCAAACATCTGACGGAAGTCGTGCTCATTGACAGTATGTCCACAGATTCGACCCGTCGTATCATGGAGCAGTTTGCCCAGGAGCATCAGGCAGAGTATATCGCCGTCAAGGTCATCGATAATCCCCGGATGATCCAGGCCTACGGTTGGAATACAGCCATTACCAATGCCACGTGTGACATTCTGGTCCGAATCGATGCCCACGCCCATGTCCCCGCTGATTTTCTGGAAAAGAACAAAAAGCTCCACGACAGCGGCGAGGAGATCACCGGCGGCGTCCGCCCCTGCATCAGCGCCAATACCACACGCTGGGGCGATGTTTTGCTGGAGGTTGAAAATTCTCTCTTCGGCAGCAGCTTCAATATCAGCCGCCGTGGTACGCAGCGGCAGTATGTCAAGACGCTGTTTCATGCGGCCTATCGGCGCAAGCTGTTTGACGAGGTCGGTCTTTTCAACGGGAAGCTGCTGCGTACCGAGGATAACGAGCTCCACTACCGGATGCGTCAGGCCGGCCATAAGATCTGTTTTGACCCCGATATCATCTCCTATCAGTATGCCCGCAGTACGCTGCGCCGCATGATCCGGCAGAAGTATTCCAACGGCTATTGGATCGCTCTGACGCTGGGGGTCTGCCCGGGCTGCATTTCTCTGTACCATCTGGTGCCGGCTCTGTTCGTGTGCGCCATTGTGGTCACCACGCTGCTCAGCCTCTTCGGCTTTCATCTGCTGACGCTTCTGATGTGGGGGGCCTACGGTCTCTTCACCCTCCTTGCAACCATTCTCAGCATCGCACGGGGAAAGGGAAGCATCTATAGTCTCCTGATGCCTCTCCTCTTTTTGCTGCTGCATGTGAGCTACGGTGCAGGAACACTGGTGGGCTTGGCGAAAATGCCCTCGTTTGCCCGTGAAATGAAGAAAGAGCAGCCCTGCGCCGCCCCGGACGACCAATGAGCGTGGAAACCAAGCGGCAGATACCATTAGAAAATAGAGGTTATATATTGTGAGTGGGTTACGAGAAAAGTTTGAGCGAGTTAAATTTCAGGACATTCTGGCAGGGTTCACATTTTTGGCTGCCATTCCGCAGGCCCTGTACCTGCGCAGGAAACGGCCGGATCTGTGGCTGATCTCCGAGGATCGCAACGAGGCCAGAGATAACGGTTTTTGGCTGTATCGCCATATTCGGACGAATCATCCGGAGCAGGACTGCGTCTATGCGATCAATAAGGCGTCGCCCGACTATCAGCGGGTGGCTCCTTTGGGAGAGGTTATCCAGTTTGGCAGCTATCGCCACTGGGTCTACTACTTGGCGGCCCAGAAAAATATCAGTTCCCAAAAGAACGGGAAACCGAATGCTGCGGTATGCTATGTTCTGGAGGTGTACGGCCTGCTGAAAAATAAGCGGGCCTTCCTGCAGCATGGCGTGATCATCAACGATCTGCCCTGGCTGTATTACGATGCCACCAAAATGAGTCTGTTTGTCTGCGGTGCGAAACAGGAATACGAGTTCATCCGCGATACTTTCGGCTATCCGGCAGGGGCAGTGCAGTATCTGGGCCTGACCCGCTTTGACGGTCTGCATGACTTCACCGTGAAAAAGAATCAGATTCTGGTCATGCCCACATGGCGTGAGTGGATCGCAACACCCACCTCCAAGTCCAAGAAGCTGGATGATATGTCCGCCTTCACCAGTACTGAATATTTCCAGAGTTGGAACGCTCTGCTCAACAGCGAAAAGATCAGCGCACTGTTGGAACAATACGACATGGAGCTGTTGTTCTATCCCCATCGGAATATGCAGCAATATCTGGGGGAATTTTCCACAGCCTCTGATCGCATCACAATCGCCGATTGGCGGCAGTATGATGTGCAGGAACTTCTGAAGAACTCCGCCTTTCTGATCACGGATTATTCCAGTATCTCCATGGACTTTGCCTATATGCGCAAGCCGATGCTCTACTATCAGTTTGACGAGGAAAAGTTCCGTCAAGGCCAGTACCCGGAGGGCTACTTCAGCTACAAGCGGGACGGCTTCGGCCCTTTCTGCGCCACCTTGGAGGACGTCTGCGTGCATTTGGAACATTTCATGGCCAACGGCTTGACCGGCGAACCGCTCTACACCCAGCGTGAAGAAGCTTTTTTCCCGCTGTATGACACCAATAATTGTGAGCGCAATTATGAGGCCATCAAAAACATGAATTGAAAGGAATCCTGTGAATGGCGAAGATTATGAATCATCTTGCAGAGAAGAAAAATCGAATCGTTTTTGCGACAAAGGTTGTGCTCATGGTGTATGCCATGCTGATCTCGATCCCGGCCGTACACCACTATTTGTATTTCACCAAAAAGCTGGTCTGCGCCTGGACACTTTTGCTGGCCGCCTATCTGCTTCTCACCGATCGCCCCCACTATCGAAAGAAAGAGTATTGGGCCATGGCCCTCTTTTCCCTCTCGTATGGGGTCACGATCCTGCTCCATATCAATACGTATCTCATCAATGAGGTGTTGATCTGGGGGTACCTTGTCTCTACATACTTCATGATGACCTACTGTGACAAAGAGCTGTCCTCCGAACAGGTCTACAAGGAGTATCGGACCATGGCCGCTGCCGTTGTGGTGGTCTCGTTCGTCTTTGCCCTTATCAATCTGGGAATTTATTTTGCCGTCTATCCCGGAACGGCGCATATGAAAACCGGCTCCTTTTTCTATGGAATTAACGGCGGACAGCTGGGCGGGATCTATAACCCCAATACCGGCGGGTGCATCAGCTATATCTCCATCATTTTTTCCCTGTTCCTGCTGCCGTCGGTGCGCAAGAGCAAGGCGTTCCTGATCATCAATATGTTTGTACAGCTCTGGTCTTTGAGCTTGGTCCAGAGCCGCGGTACTTGGATCTGCATTCTGGCCTTTTTCGTCCTGTACTTCCTCTTTGTGTGGGATCGGCCGTCGCTGAAGCGAGGAAAGCGGATCGCCTGTAAGCTGGGATTGATGGTGGCCTGTATTGTTCTGGTGACCGGTGCTTCCAAGCTCATCCGCACGGGCTCCATCGCCGTGGCCGAGCAGCTGCAGATCAACGAGATCATTGACTCCCATGATAATCACGTGCCGATCCCCAGTGAGCGGGATATGCACAATTCCACCAACTCCAACTTTACGACCGGCCGCGCCGAGTTGTGGGCGGTGGGCTTGGAGAAAGTGGCGGAAAGTCCTGTGTTCGGTATTGGCTACCGCAACATCGACGATGCCATCAAGAGTGAGCTGTCCGCCCATGATTACAATAACTCCGCCGCCGGCGGCCTGCACAACGTCTACCTGACGGTGCTCGTTTCCAGTGGCGTGGCAGGCTTTACCTGCTTTGCCGTGCTGATCCTCTTCCTGCTCTGGAAGATCCTGAAGATTTACCGCAGCCGCACGGCCCCGGTCTACATCAAATATCTGGCCACGTGCCTTCTGGTGTGGCTTGTGGGCGATCTGGTGGAGAGCCGCATCATTCTGTCCCTGAGCTTTATGAGCGTCTGTTTCTGGATCACGGCCGGCTATATTCTCAACTATTCCGAGGAGTGTGAAAAAATTGATCAGTGTGATCATTCCGGTCTATAATTCCGCTGCGCAGCTGCCACGTTGTATCGACAGTGTCCTGTCCCAGACCTATCCGGATTTTGAGCTGCTTTTGCTGGACGACGGCTCTTCTGACGACAGCTGCCAACTCTGCCGAACCTACGAGGCGCAGGACCCGCGAATCCGCGCTTTCTCCCATGAAAACAGCGGTGTTTCCGCCACGCGTAACTGGGGCATACAGCTCTCCCGTGGGGAATATGTGGTGTTCATCGACAGTGATGACTATGTCGAACCCACGATGCTGAAAACACTGTACGATGCCATGCAGGCGGGCCATGCGGATCTGGTGATCTGCGGACTGGAAGAAAATGACGGTACCGGCAGGCGGCTCAACCTCCCCAGCATCCAGAAAACCATTCCTATCCAGCAGTTGGAGGCCGAATATCCGGATATTTTCGAACATTATCTGCTGAATTCTCCTTGCAATAAACTCTATCGAAAAGAGAAGATCCGTGCCTCGTTTTCACAAACACTCTCCATGGGGGAAGATCTGCTGTTCAATCTGGAGTATCTGCGCCATGTGGAGCGAATCGCCTTTGTCCGAGAGGCACTCTATCACTATGACTGCACCGACAGCGGTCTGGTGCACAAAAAACGTCCCGATGCGATCGACATTGCCCACCTGCTGTACTGCAAAAGTATGGAGTTCAAAGAGCAGGTGCATCTGGGTGCCTTGGCACAGCGGCACATCAGCAATATTTTCGTCACGTTCCTCTTCTATGGACTGGCCGAATGCTATGCCACCACGGAGATGAGCACCAAGGAGAAAAAAGCCGTGCTGAAAAAGTGGGCAGCCGAGCCCCATGTGCAATCCGCACTGCGGGAGGCTCGTCTTCCGCAGAGGAAACAGCGTGTCGCACAGTTTCTGCTGCGGCACCGGCTGTTGATCTCCATGCACGCACTCATGTGTCTGTTGGCCCGTGTAAAACGATAATATGCTGATTTATGAGGAGATTTTCTGTGAAAAAGATTTTGATTGAAGGCATGAGCAGTAATTTGGGCGGGATTGAGACCTATGTCCATCTGCTCTATACTGTTTTAAAGGACGACGCTCAGGTGGATTTTATCACTGTAGATTCGCAAATTCCCTTTGAGGAGGAATTTTTGAACCACGGCTGCCAGATCCACCGGATCACTCCTCGCTCCAAGAATGTCCGCCAATACTGCGCTGATATTGACCGGGTCTTTCAGCAGGGGCATTATGATGTTTTCTGGTTCAATAAGACCACCCTCAGTTCCATTTACCCGTTGAAAGCCGCCAAAAAGCACGGTGTCGGCCGGGTCATCGTCCATAGCCACCAGTCCCGGAATATGGGCAGCTTCTTCACCCTCATCATGCACACGCTCCACCGTTTCCGGGTCTCCCGCTATGCCGACGTGAAGGCCGCCTGCTCTCAGGAGGCCGCCGTGTGGTTCTTCGGCAAGCATACCGACGACGTGGTCATCTTCCAGAATGCCGTTGATACCGCCCGCTTTGAGCCCTCTCCGGCCAAGCAGCAGGCGGCCAAGGAGATGCTGGGCGTTGAAAACCGGTTCGTGGTCGGCAATATTGCCCGCTTCAGCCCGGAAAAGAACCACACCTTCCTGATCGAGGTGTTTGCCGAGATTCTGAAAAAGGCCGATGCCCATCTGCTGCTCTGCGGCGAGGGGCAGACCATGGATGCCATCCGCAGCCTTGTCGCAGAAAAGCACATCACTGAGCATGTCTCCTTTCTGGGTTCACGCAAGGATATGCCCGTGGTCTATCAGGCCATGGACGTGGTGGTGATGCCCTCCCTCTTTGAGGGACTCCCCTTTTCCTTGGTGGAGGCGCAGGCGGCCGGGATTCCCTGTGTCGTCTCCGATACCGTCAGTCCGGAGTCTCGGCTGACGGACATCATCACCTATATGAGCCTGCAGGCGGATGCGTCCTTGTGGGCCCAGCAGGTCCTCTCGTTCTGTGACTATCAAAAGTGCAGCAAAAAGGAGCAGCTGCAGGAGAAGGGATTCACCGTGGAGGCTTTTGCACAAAAAGTCAAGCAAATACTGAAGCAAGAAGGATAAAGGTATGTTCAATAAAAAATTACAGGAACGTATCACAGAGATCGACGAGGTCAAGAAAATTGAGGTCGAGATTCTCGATTATTTTGTCGCATTCTGCGAAAAACATGATCTGACGTATTTTTTGGGATACGGAACACTTTTGGGTGCCGTTCGGCACAAGGGATTCATTCCCTGGGATGATGACATTGATGTGACCATGCCTCGTCCGGATTATCAGAAACTCCTGACGCTGTGGCCTGCGGAGGATCGTTATGCGCTGATGGAATGTACCCGCAGCAAGGAGTATGTCTATCCCTTCGCCAAGATCTGCGATAGCAAGACCTATATTCAGGAGAGTAATGTCAGTCTGGATTATGACATGGGGATCTACATTGATATTTTCCCCGTGGACGCCATCTGCGGCACCAAGGAAGAGTCCAAGCGCTTCCTCCACTCTATGCAGATTCAGGAGAAATGCCGGATGTATTCCATGATGCCCTGCGAGTATATTCTGAAGCGTGATGCCAAGCGGAACATTTCCAGAAAGCTGATCTGGTCATTCCTCAAGCACGTCGGTCCCCACCGTTTTTCCGTGCGTATGAATCGCCAGTCCCAGAAATATGACTATGCCGCCGGCGAGTACGGCGGTGTGCTGTGTACCCGCTTCCCCGACCGTGAGATCTACCCTCTGTCGCTGCTGGCCGAGACCACCGGTGTGGAATTTGAGGGCAAGCAATACGCAGCTCCGGCCGCCTACGATACGATTCTGACTCTTTGCTACGGCGACTATATGCAGCTTCCTCCGGAAGAAGAGCAGGTGCTCAAGCACAATTTCAAGGCGTGGAGATGTGAATAAAGGATATATGAAAGATTTTTGGAAATTTATTAAGTCTTCGGGCATCTTTTTTGTGGGTACGGTGATGACAAAGCTGATCTCTTTTCTGCTCTTGCCGTTATATACCTCGTATATCAGCCCCGACGATTACGGAGCCTATGATTTAGGTCTGACCTACATCATGTTTTTCTGCTCCGTTTTGTATTTTGACATCTGGTCCGGAATCATGCGTTTCATGTATGATTACACCGGAAACGAGCGGAAAAAGCCCATCAGCAGCGGCATCGGTATTTTCCTTTGTTCGACGCTCATGTATACGATCACCATGCTGGTGATCGCACCGCACCTGAATCTGCAATACCCGTTTTTGCTGGGGCTGTACGGCGTTTTGATGAACTGCCAGACACTGGCCGGATATATCGCCCGTGGGTACGAGAAGAATGTGCTCTATACGGCCGCCGGTATTGTGGGCTCTTTTGTGACGATCCTCTTCAACATCCTCCTGCTGGTGGGGCTGAAAATGGACTACAGCGCCCTGATCATCGCCAGCTGCGTCGGTTTCCTCGTCAATATCCTCATCATTGTCATCGGGCTGAAAGAACCCCACGTGTTTTCCCTGCGATCCTTTGACTTTCAGATCTTCAAGGATATGTTCGTGTTCTCCTTGCCGTTGTGTGTCAACTCGGTGGCCTACTGGTTCCTGACCAGTTATAACCGTGTGGTGATCGACGCTGAGCTCGGTGCTGCCGTCAATGGCTTTTACGCCATCGCCGGACGCTTTGGTTCTATGATCACCCTCTTCACCACCTGTTTCCAGATGGCTTGGCAGGAGCTGTCGTTCTCGAAAACCGCCCGCAACGACAATCTGGAGGAGTTCTATTCCGTCGCCATCAATAACTTTATCAAGTGTATGGGCGCCGGACTGGCCATCTTGATCCCCGTGATCTATATCATCTACCCCTTCATGGTCAACGAGAGCTACGGCGTGGGCAAGGAATTGATCCCGCTCTACCTCTTCGGCACGATTCTCTCCACTATCAGCAGCTTCCTTGGAAACGCCTTTACCGCCATCAAGAAGAACAACCTGCTCTTCTGGACCATGGTCATCGGCAGTGTGTCCAACGTGGTCTGCATCCATCTCCTGATCGGCGTCGTGGGTATGCAGGCCTCCAACATCTCTTTGGCCGTAGGCTTCTTTATGTCCTGTCTGGCACGCGTACTGATTTTCGGAAAGCACGTCAAATTGGATCTGGATTATAAGGGGATCGCCATCCTCTTGGGTACCATTGTGCTGGTCTCCATCGCCTACCACAGTGAACTTTTGTGGGCAAATGCCCTCGCCCTCTGCTTTGCCATGCTGGTCTTCGTGTTTTTATTCCGTGATTTGCTCAAGCAGATTTTCGCCGGATTGAAAACCATCAAGAATAGGAAGTGTTGATCTATGATACAAACGGAATTGGAAGCACTGCACCGCCAGTTGCTGGACCTCACCAAAGCGGTGGTAGAGGTTTGTGAAGAAAACGGTATTTCCTACTATTTAAGCTCCGGCAGCTGTCTGGGCGCCATTCGTCACCACGACATTATTCCTTGGGACGATGACGTGGATCTGGGCATCCATTATCGCGATTACCATAAGTTGGCGCAGGCCTTTGCCGATAATAAGGATTTCTTTTATCAGGACATCGAAACGGACCCGGAGTATTTCCAGCACTGGCCCAAGCTGCGCAAAAATCATACCACGTCCATGGATGTTCATTATCGCCAGATGTCCATGCACTGGGGCATTTGTGTGGATCTCTTCCCATTGGTTCCCTATGATAAGCCGGAGGTGGACAGAAAAACAAAGATCAAACTCCGGGCTCTCAGCGTTCTGGCCCGCCTTCCCTACTACCGGGTCATGGGTACTTCCTTCCAGCACAAGGTCTGGGCCGCCCTCTATAAAATGCTGGGCCAGAGGGGCCGGAAAAAGCTGTTTTTCCGGATCATGGACAGTATTGCCGCACCGGAGGGCGCGTATCTTCTGGAAATCGACAACACGCCCTACGGTTTCATCGTACATAAGGACGTCTATGGCGAAGGGGTTCCTGCCCAACTGCACGACCTGTCCGCCAAGGTCCCCAGCGATTGGGACCAGTACCTCAAAACTCTGTACGGGGATGACTATATGGAGATCCCGCCGGAGGATTCAAGCCTGCGCTACTGCCACAGCAGTTCCCTGGTAGACTGTGAAAAGGACTACTCTTTCTATCAGACCTCCGAAGACATCTCCCCGTCCTGAATCCGATCTTTAAAACGGCCATCGCCGCATTAAAATCCCCCGGTTAGCCGGGGGATTTTTCGTTCATCCGCTTTTTCCCACGTGAAAATCATGCGCCCCCGGCAGCGCATCTCGCTCGGTCAAGCGCCGATGCTTCCTCCTGTACAAAAATCAAAGAAGCGCCCTTTTTCTTCCCTGTGAACAAAAAGAGAGGTTCCATCATCCGATGGAACCTCTCTTTTTCACGATCTCAAGGATCGATTGCGTCTTTTGCCAACATCTGGCAGCCGTTTCTCGCCTTCCCTGACGAGGGGCAGCCGTTGAACGCATCGCTCTCCGCCACATCCTTTTACAGCGGAAGTCCGGTGGAAAGCAACCCTCTTCCGTCTTTTATCCCAGATCTGCGTACAGATCCTCTTGGTATACACCGTCCTGAATCAGCTGGCGGAACTTTTCTTTTGCATTGGCCATGTCCTGCTGATAGGTGATCCCGATCCACTTGTCACAGGTAGGCAGGATTTTTACGGCTGCTTTCCCCGCCTGCAGCAAATCGCCAATGTGGATGGGCAGCAGGAACTCCGCCTTGAGCGGGTCCTTCGCTACCTCCTCCCGGAAAAAGCGGGTAAAATCTTCCTCCAGCAGCTGAAGATAGCCCGGTGCTTCCCAGTCATTGGCGGAGGGGAATCCCCACATATTCATGGACACCACAGAGTGAAGCGGAATCTCCCGCTGATCGGCCACAACACCGTCAGCAGTCTTCTCAATATGGTGCGTCTCCTCAATACTCACCAGCATATCGTCCTCGGCTTTGCAGATACCGCGTGTGACGCTGCCGTTGTCCGACAGAGTGTTTGCCAAATCATAGCCGGCCATGCAGTAGGCCTGTTGCGGCTGGCTGAGGTATGTATGGAATTTCCGGAAGATGGCTTGTCCATAATAATCGTCTGCATTGACGACCATAAACGGCTCATGGATGCAGTCCTTAGCCGCCAGAACCGCCTGTCCTGTCCCCCACGGCTTTCCCCGTCCCTCAGGAACAGAGAATCCGTCCGGGATCGCCTGCAGATCCTGAAAAACGTAGTGCAGCTCCACACCGTTCCGTTCACACACAGTTGCCATCCGATTGCCAATGATCTCCCGGAAATCCTCTTCAATTTCCTTGCGAATGACCACAATGATCTTATTAAACCCGGCGGCAATGGCATCGTGAATGGAATAGTCCATAATGATCTCCTGATGCATGCCAACCGGTTCCAACTGCTTGATTCCGCCTCCAAAGCGGCTCCCTATGCCAGCAGCCATAACGACTAAGGTAGTTTTCATAGGTAGTCTCCTTTGTAATGTTCCGTATTTTTCCGCTGCACGCCAAGCCGGCCCCCGTGGGCGCGCCAACCTCTTCCGCAGCTCTTCCTACTGTGCGCTTGCTCTTCCTCTATCAATCTGAACCGAAGCCGCACATATTCGCCATCCGGTCCTGTAAAACAGCGCCGGAGAACGCCCATTCCTGTTCTGTAAAAACAAAACCTTACTCGTTTCAGTATAGCTACCTTTCCATAGGCTGTCAATAGTCTGCCCCATTTTGGTGCCGCTCTGCCTTTGCAGCTCTTCCTTCCGAAATCCCTCCGCCATAATCAAAACCGGCCTGCTTCCGCAGACCGGTCTTTCCCGTTTTCAATGATTTAGAGGTCGAGCAGGATTTTGGCCTTCAGCACGGCCGCCACTGTTTTGGCATCTTCGATTTCCCCATCCATGCAGCGGTGCACCAGTTCATCAAAGGGCATCCGCTGCGTCTCCAGAAACTCGTCCTCATCAGGCTGTACGTCACCAAACGCCAGCCCCCGAGCCAGATAGAGATACAGCGTCTCATTGTAGCAGCCGGGTGAGGCCAGCAGCTTTCCCAGGGGGATCCACTCCTCCGCCACGGCACCCACCTCCTCTTTCAGCTCCCGCATGGCGGTGACAAACGGATCTTCCCCCGGCTCTCGTTTCCCTGCCGGGATCTCCAGTACAGTCTGTCCCAACGCGTAGCGGTACTGGCTCACCATCGGCACGCAGTTGTGCTCATCCAGTGCCAAGATCCCCACGCCGCCGGGATGATCCACCACCTCCCGTGTGGCAGTCTTTCCATTGGGCAGGGCCACCTTATCCACGTGCACCTTGAGGATGCGCCCGTCAAAGATCTCCTGCCGCTCCAGTTTTTTCTCTGTCAGCTCCATTGTCTCCGCCGCCTTTCCTGTTTCCTCCATCATACCACAAGGACCGTGAAAAACAAAGCCCTTCTCGTTGTTCTCCGCCGTTTTCCGTCACTATGCCCCTTGCGTATCAAAAAAAAATATGCTATACTGTGGTATCAATCTGTGAAAGGGGGCTTCTCCATGGATAAGAAAGGCACGAAAACGGCCGTCCAAAACCGTAAAGCGTTCCACGATTATTTTGTGGAGGAGCGCTACGAGGCCGGCATCGAACTGGCCGGAACGGAGGTCAAATCCATCCGCGGCGGCCGAGCCAACCTGAAAGACGCCTTCTGCGTGGCCAAGGATGGCGAGATCTACGCCTACCAGATGCACATCTCCCCCTACGAACAGGGGAATATTTTCAACCGCGATCCGGATCGGCCCAAGCGTCTTTTGATGCACAAACGGGAGATCCGCAAACTCCACGATCTGCAAAAGCAGGACGGCTATGCGCTGATCCCGTTGTCACTGTATTTCAAAGACTCCCGTGTCAAGGTAGAACTGGGACTTTGCAAGGGAAAAAAGACGTATGACAAGCGCGACGCCGTGGCCGCACGGGATGCCAAGCGGGAGATGGAGCGCGCCATGCGTGATAAAAATCGCGGCTACTAACGTATTGAACCATTGGAAAAGGAGAAACTGCTATGTCCAATCCTATTGCTACCATCGAGATGGAAAACGGCGAAAAGATCGTCTGCGAGCTGTACCCCGACATTGCCCCGCAGAGCGTCCGCAACTTCATCTCTCTGGCCAATTCCGGCTTTTATAACGGCTTGATCTTCCACCGTGTCATCTCCGGTTTCATGATCCAGGGCGGCTGCCCGCAGGGAACCGGTATGGGCGGCCCCGGCTATTGCATCAAGGGTGAGTTTGCCATCAACGGCGTGCCCAACGAGCTGCGTCACAGCCGCGGCGTGCTGAGCATGGCCCGTGCCCAGTCCCCCAACAGTGCCGGCTCTCAGTTCTTCATCATGCACGACGACGGCTTTTTCCTGGACGGTCAGTATGCCGCTTTCGGCGCTGTCATGGAGGGCATGGAGACCGTGGATCACATCGCCGCCGTCAAGACGGACCGCAGCGACAAGCCCAAGGATCCTCAGGTCATCAAGTCCATCACCGTGGACACGCAGGGGGAGGACTATCCGGCCCCTGACAAACTGCCGGATCCTTTCCACAGATAACATCAATTGTAACCCATTCCCTGCCTTCCGCAAGGAGGGCGGGGCCCTATGGGGGCGTACCGGTTTCGACGGGGGTGCGGAGGCCGGATAAGCGGGCGGTGG
>JAHHSI010000024.1 GCA_020025275.1 Oscillospiraceae bacterium
TGCTGATCCTCCTCTTCTTCCTCTTCCACGGAGACGGGGACGAGGAACTGATGATCGCTCTGGGGCTATTGCTCATCCTGTAAGTCATATCGCCAGCAAAAGGCGGCAGAGCACTCCTCTCTGCCGCCTTCGCCAATGCTGTACTATATCATACGTGGATCGATCACGTTTTTTCCGGCGCCCACGTCATCCGCTGGCCCAGAACACTGCCCAAAGCAATGGACGCTCGTTTCGTCTCGGCGCTGTCAGAACGGGAGCTGAGCACGATCGGCACGCGGGCCCCGATCAGAATCCCTGCACTGCGCACCCCCGCAAGAATCGAGGCCGCTTTATATATGCCGTTCCCCATTTCATAGTTGGGAACCAACAGGATGTCGGCCTCTCCGGCGCCCTCTTTGCCATAGTGCTTGTGTCGGCACGCCTCTTTGCTGAGCGCCAGATCCGTTCCCAGGGGGCCGATCACCGTCATGTGATACTTGCTCCAGCGCTCCGTCATCTGGCTGAGGAGCTCTGCATCCACAGTGGACTGGATCTTGGGATCCACATTTTCGGCTCCACAGACGCAGGAAGCATAGATCCGCTCGTAGCCCAAGGCCTGTAGTGCGACGGCTGCATTTTCCAAAATATCCGCTTTCTTAGTGAGGTCCGGGAAGGTATTAATGGCTGCATCTGTCAGCAGCAGCATCTTATGATACCGTGGTGTCTCCATGAACATACAGTGGGACGTCAGCCGTCCGGTACGCAGTCCGGCCTCCCGCTTAAAAACAGCGTGCATCAGGTCTGCTGTTCCGATGATGCCTTTCATCAATGCGCCGGCCTTCCCTTGACTGCACAGCGCCACCGCCTTGGCTGCACAGTCCTGATCGTCACTGGCCGCGATGATTTGGTAGCAGTCCGGGCTTTCGCCCATTTGGTGGAGGATCGTCCGGATCTCCTCCGTATGTCCCACCAGGATTGCCTCGGCGATCCCCTCGTGATATGCACGGACCACTGCATCCAACACCACTTCGTCGTGAGCCGCCGCAACGGCGATCGTTCCCCGGGAGCCGTGCTTTGCCGCCTCTACGATTCCATCAATGGTACAGATCATACGCTTACTCCTTGGCTGTTTTGTATTTTTCTTCATTATACGTCCTTTTGCTGACAGCGTCAATGCAAAGCAGCCTTCCGGTAGACGTCCGTTCACAAACTTCCGACAGGGTTGACGGAAAAGTCCGGAAACGATATACTAAATGCACTTTCTACCAGTGAAAAGAGGGGTGTTCTCTATGAAAGACATCAAGACACTGTCCCTTGCCTTTGCCTATACCGGCTGCTTTCTGGGGGCCGGATTCGTCTCCGGACAGGAATTATGGCAATTTTTCGCTGCCTTTGGCAATGCGGGCTATCTGGGGTTTCTGATGGCCACCGTTTTATTTGTGTTTTTTGGCATCGTGCTGCTCCGCATCACACAGATGACGGGCATCGAGGATCTGGACCGGCTGATCGTGCCGTGGGACATCCCTTGGCTGCGCAGAATGGCCGGCGGCATCACGGCGCTCTTTCTTCTGGGCGTGGTCATCATCATGACCGCCGGTGTCGGCGCCATGCTCTCCCAGCTTTTTTCTCTGCCAACCTGGATCGGGGACGCTCTCTTTGTCCTTCTCATCACGCTGATGGCCTTAACCGGCGTTGCCGGTATGGTGAATGCCTTTTCGGCGCTGGTGCCCCTTCTGGTGATCGCCGCCCTGCTCTTTGCGGTCGCGGCTTTCGGGACCTATGGCACCGGAGCGGTCTTCCGCCTCACCAACCAGAACACCAATCCCCTGATGCCCAACTGGTTCATCGCATCGCTTACCTATGTCGCCTATAATATCCTCGGTGCCATCGGTATCATCACGCCTCTGGGAAAGCGCGTCCGGCAGCGCAGGACCATCTATGCCGGCATCTCTCTGGGCGGTGTCCTGCTGCTGGGGGTGGCGGGCAGCGTTCTGGCCTCTCTGGCCGTCTGCCCCTCCGCCGCCGAGGCGGAGCTCCCCATGGTGGCACTGGGCAGTTCCCTGCATCCGGCCCTCGGCCGCATCTACGGGATTCTTCTTTTATTGGGTATGTTCTGCAATGCGTTGGGCTCTCTGGTGGGCCTGCTTTTCTATCTGGAACAAAAACGACCTGCCCTGCAAAATCGCCGGCCTTATATTCTCGCTGCAAGCGCCCTGCTGATCTGGGGCGGCAGTCTCGGCGGCTTCGGGCAGCTGGTGGGGACCCTCTTTCCCATCTTTGGCTATATCAGTATTCTTTTTCTGCTTGGGCTTCTGCTGCGCTATGTGCGCTGCCGGCGTGACGCAAAAATCCCGACATAACGTGGATAAATGCCTAAAAAAAACAACACCCTACTCATAGGTAAGTGAAACCAAAAAGCATTGCTTTTACCTACCAAAACAGCTATAATAGCACAAGAAACCCAAAAAAGTAAGTTCGAGGTAAAGAACATGAATACGGAAAAAAAGCTGAATATGACTATGCTCTGCGACTTTTATGAGCTGACCATGGGAAATGGCTACTTTAAAAACGGCTACAAAGATCGTATCGTCTATTTCGATGTCTTTTTTAGAAAGGTACCTGACGATGGCGGTTTTGCAATTGCTGCCGGTTTGGAACAGCTGATTGACTACATCAAGGATCTGCACTTCGATCCGGAAGATATTGCTTATCTCCGCAGCCGGAATCTCTTTTGTGAGGAATTTCTGGAGTATCTGTCCAACTTTTCGTTTTCCGGTGATATCTATGCCGTGCCGGAGGGGACGCCCATGTTCCCCCGTGAACCTATGGTGATCATCCGTGCTCCGGCCATTGAGGCGCAGCTCATTGAAACCTTTACGCTGCTGACCATCAACCACCAGAGTTTGATCGCAACCAAGGCCAACCGTGTGGTCCGTGCGGCCAAGGGACGCACCGTGCTGGAGTTCGGTTCCCGCCGTGCCCAAGGTGCCGATGCCGCTATTGTCGGCGCCAGAGCGGCCTATATCGGCGGTATCAACGGCACCGCCTGCGCCCTCTCCGATCAGATCTACGGTGTTCCCGCCGGTGGCACCATGGCACACGCCTGGGTGCAGATGTTCGACTCGGAATACGAGGCCTTCAAAGCCTATTGTGAGACCTATCCCACCAATGCCACGCTTTTGGTGGACACCTACAACACCCTGAAATCCGGTATTCCCAACGCCATCCGCGCCTTCAACGACGTGCTCAAGCCTCTGGGCATCACCCAGTGCGGCATCCGTTTGGACTCGGGCGATATGGCCTACCTCACCCAGCAGGCCCGGAAGATGCTGGACGAGGCCGGATGGACCGAGTGCAAAATCTCCGTCTCCAATTCTTTGGACGAGCATCTCATCCGCGACATTCTGGAACAGGGTGCCCAGATCGATATGTTCGGTGTCGGCGAGCGGCTCATCACGGCCAAGAGCGAGCCGGTCTTCGGCGGGGTCTACAAGCTGGCCGCTGTGGAGGACGAGGAGGGCCGCATCACCCCCAAGATCAAGGTCAGTGAAAATGTGGGCAAGATCACGGTTCCCCACTTCAAGAAGATCTATCGTTTCTACGGCAAAAATACCGGCAAGGCCATTGCGGACTATATGACTGTTTACGATGAAACCGTGGATGATTCGCAGGACCTGGAGATCTTCGATCCCCGTGCCACATGGAAGAAAAAGACGGTGTATAACTTCACCGCCAAAGAGCTGTTGGTACCGATCTTCCTCAACGGCAAGTGCGTGTATGAATCCCCCTCCCTGCCGGAGATCCAGGCCTACTGCCGCCAGCAGGTCGACACCCTGTGGGAGGAAGTAAAGCGCTTCGACAACCCCCACAACTACTACGTCGATCTGTCTCCCAAACTCTGGCAGATCCAGCAGGATCTGCTGCGGCAGAACGGGTAAGCCCAAAGAACCATCCTGCGGGATGGTTCTTTTTCTTGCATTTTCGTGAAACTATCACTATAATGATGTAATACGTTCAAAGAAAGAGGTGCCATTTTATGAGCAAAGTCTACATTCCTGACGGCTACAAAACACCGCTGTCCATCTATGAAATGCAAAGAGCCATCGAATTCATCAAGAGCAATTTTCAGGTGAATCTGGGAAATGCGCTGAATCTGCGCCGCGTCTCCGCTCCTTTGTATGTGGATGAGAATTCAGGTCTGAATGACAACCTCAACGGCGTAGAGCGCCCTGTTCGATTCGATATCCCCGATGTGGGCGCCAACGCACAGGTGGTGCACTCGCTGGCCAAGTGGAAGCGCTTGGCTCTGAAACGCTATGAATTCCATGTGGGAAAGGGCCTGTTCACCGATATGAACGCCATCCGCCGCGACGAAGAGGTGGACAACATCCACTCCATCTACGTCGACCAGTGGGACTGGGAAAAGATCATCGACCGGGAAGATCGGAACATTCCTTACCTCAAGCAGACTGTCCGCGCAATCGTCGGGGCTGTCTGTGAAACGAATGACGCCTTGCAAATTGCTTTCCCCAGCCTGCATACCGTTTTGGATCGGGACGTGTTTTTCATTACCACACAGGAGTTGGAAGATCTCTACCCCGACTTGACGCCCAAGCAGCGTGAAAACGCCATCTGCCGGGAGCACCACACCGTATTCCTGATGCAGATCGGCGGCAATCTGAAACGCTCCGGACAGCCGCACGACGGCCGCGCGCCCGACTATGACGATTGGCAGCTCAACGGCGATCTGCTCTTCTGGAATGAGGTGCTGGAACAGTCCTTTGAAATCTCCTCCATGGGCATCCGCGTGGATGAGACCTCCATGGACGAACAGCTGCACGCACGGGGCTGCGATGATCGCCGGGAACTCCCCTTTCACAAAATGCTCTTGAGCGGACAGCTGCCGCTGACCATCGGCGGCGGCATCGGTCAATCCCGTCTGTGTATGCTGATGATCGGCACCTGCCACATCGGCGAGGTACAGGCAAGTCTGTGGGATCAATCCACTATGAATACCTGTGAAAATGCTGGTATCATGTTGCTGTAAAGCGAATTAACTTTATATCGTTTTTTTATAAAAGTCACGATTCTCCCTCTGGGAATCGTGACTTTTTCTTTCAGCCGGACTTTTGTGCCCTCTTTCCCGCTCCTGTTGGGCAGCACGGTCTTGATTTCTCGATGCATATCGAACCGAAAGCGCACCATCAGAGATGTTCTCTACCACCCACTTCTCCTTGCATCGAAAAATCATATGTGGGCTGCATTCCTTTTCCCGCGGCGCCCCTCCTTCATCGGCAACGAATAGGCTGCCAAGATCCGATGGCAGTAAGAAAGCCCCTTGGTAACGCCAAGGGACTTTCTTCTTCACTGTACCTCTTCACGGGGGCCGGGGCGAAACTCCTCGCCGCAGACACGGATCCGGATGCTTCCGGCGGATAGTTCTGTCAACCGCTGCTGCAGCGGTTCCACCACATCGGCCGTCAGCGAAACGTGTAGGCAGATGTCCGCGCCATAGGTGATCTCGTCGATCAAGCCGTTTTGTGCGGCGATCTCCAGCTTCACCCGTTCAAACAGCGGATAGGTGCAGGGGATCTCCACCCGGCTCCACAGTCCCATGGTGGCCGCACCGGCTACACAGAGCACATCTTTAGCACCTCGGGAATAGGCGCGGGTCAAGCCGCCGGCCCCCAGTAGGATGCCTCCAAAATACCGGGTCACCACGCAGCAGACATTGGTTACATTCTCCCGTTCAAACACTTTCAGCATGGGCTGACCGGCCGTTCCCTGGGGCTCTCCGTCATCGCTGTAGCGCATGACATTTTTTCCCAGTAGATAGCACCAGCAGTTGTGCCGTGCATCATAGTACTGGCTCTTGATGGCCCGAATGTGCGCCTGTGCCTCTTCCTCGGTTTCTACCGGGAAAAGATGACTGATGAAACGGGAGCGCTTTTCTGTAAACTCGCTCTCCGCAGCTTCAAACGGAACGCGAAACGTACTCACATCTCCCATTCTTCCTTTTCCTCTCTCCAGCCTTCGATATACTCTTTCAGCTGGCCCAGAAGCCGCGGCGTACAGATGGCCACCACGTCTACCGTCTCACTATATTCAATGTTCTCGACCTTGCCCTCCCGGTAGATACCGTCCAACAGCCCCGTCTTGTCGTAAGGAAGATGCAGTGTCACACGGCGGGTGCCCTTGTCCAGCTTCTGGTCGATGAGGGCCAGCAGCCGATCAAGTCCCTCTCCGGTCTTGGCGGAGATGGATACGGCATCCTCCTCACGGCCGCGCTCACCGGAGAACGCCAGATCGCATTTGTTGTACACCCGGATACAGGGGATCTGGTCGGCCTTCAGCTCATGAATCAGTTCATCCACGATCTGTGCCTGCTTCTCCCACCGGGGATTGGATGCGTCAATGACGTGCACCAACAAGTCCGCATACTCCAATTCCTCCAGTGTGGCTTTGAACGCCTCCACCAGCTGATGCGGCAGCTTGCGGATGAAGCCTACCGTGTCGGAGATCACCACGTCCAGTGTATCGCTGACCTGCAAAAGCCGCGACGTGGTATCCAATGTGTCAAATAGCCGGTTGTTGGCGGGGATACCGGCGCCGGTAATGGCATTGAGCAGCGTCGACTTCCCTGCGTTGGTATAGCCCACGATGGCCACCACGGGAATCTCATTTTTCATGCGGCGCTGCCGCTGCGTGCTGCGCACACGGCGCACCTCGTCCAGTTCTTCCTTCAATTTGTCGATCTTGCGGCGGATGTGACGGCGGTCCGACTCCAGCTGGGTTTCACCGGGGCCACGGCTGCCGATGGGGCCTTTGCCGCTGGTGCCTGCCTGCCGCTCCAAGTGGGTCCACATACCGATCAGACGAGGCAGCAGATACTGATACTGGGCCAGCTCTACCTGCAAACAGCCCTCCCTCGTTTTGGCCCGCTGGGCAAAAATATCCAAGATCAGGCCGCTGCGGTCGATGACCTGCACCCCCAGCATCTCCGTCAACACACGGATCTGCGAGGGCGAAAGATCATTGTCAAAGATGACCATGGTGGCCTTCTCTTCCTCCACCATGCGGCGGACTTCCTCCACTTTTCCCTCGCCGATAAAACTGTGGGGGTCGGGCTTTTCTCGGCTCTGTAAAATCGTACCCACCGCCTGTCCGCCTGCGGTCTCGACCAATGCTGCCAGCTCGGCCAGACTCTCCTCGTCGGTCGTATCCTCCCGCAGTACCGGTGAGCGGAGGCCCACCAGCACCGCATAGTCTCTTTTTTTGATGTCCTGTTCCATAAATGTCCTCGTATTTCTCTGGAATTGGGGGGAAACGGGCTGCACCCGAATCTGCACCGGGATATGACGTGCACTTCTCTGCGGCATCGTCCGCGCCGGACGCCGCTGTCGGGCCGGCAATTCCTCCCTTTTTATACCTGCACAAGTCAAGGTTCATCTTTCAATGATTATAGTATATTTCCCGGAAAAAGTAAAACAAAACCCGCATCCAAACGATGCGGGTTTTGCAGGTGTCACAATTTACTTGTCCAGGCCAAAACGCTTGTTGAACTTTGCCACGCGTCCGCCAGTATCCACCAGCTTCTGCTTGCCGGTGAAGAAGGGGTGACACTTAGAGCAGACTTCCACCTTGATATCCTTCTTGGTAGAACCTGTCTCAATCACATTACCGCAGGCGCAAGTAATAGTAGTCTGCTGATAATTGGGATGGATTCCTTCCTTCATTGCTCTTGTTCACCTCTTTCTGGTACATAAGTCCTTTTCATAAAGGCAAATGAAATATTACCACATTTACCATCAAAAATCAAGTGTTATTTCAAAGAAATTTCTGTTCCTGTGGCAAAGAAATACAAAATCTGCTCCGCCACCGGCATTTCAAAGATTTCAGTCAGGGCTCTGGCGTAGGCTTCCAGCTGCGGGCGATATACCTCGGCCCGCTGAGCCTCTTCTCCTGGGCGGATCCGGTCAGTCTTAAAGTCCACAATGGCAAGCCCTGCCTCCGTCTCATAGCAGCAGTCCACCACACCCTGCAGCAGCATCTGCTCCGACGGGTCCATAGACGACTCGTAGAGTGTGGCCGGCAGCAGCAGTGCAAACGGATACTCCCGCCACACATGTGCGGCACTCCGGATCCTCTGCGCCAACGGCGAATCCAGAAACGCCTGCAATTTTCGGCAATCCACGGCCTGCGCCTGCTGCTCGGTCAGCAGATGGCGCTCCTGTAAACGGCGCACCTGCTCTTCCGGACTGTTCGCCTGTGCGGAAAAATCCAAATACTGCATGGCCAGATGCATAGCGGTTCCCCGCTCTGCCGCACTCAGAGTCCGCTCCGCCTGCAAAAAGCGAGGGGTGCCGATGGACACACGCCGCAGATGAGGGGATGCCGTCCCTTGGGCGATCTCCTCATCCAGTTCTCTCCCTTTAAGCTGTGTAGCCGTGATTTTTGACGGCACTGTACAAGCGGCTGTGTGTGCATAGCCCCGACGTAGGCCACTCAAATCGGGGGCCGACTGCATCGCAGTCTCCTCCGCCCGCTCTTCCTCTCCATGGACGGAGGTGACCGGATTCTCCCACAGCCGCACCTTCCAGCCGCCATAGGTGCTGTGCCGCTGATGCGGCTCCATCCCTGCCCACTGGTGGATGATCCCCGCCTCATAGCTGTTGAGCAGCGGCAGCAGCAGCCAGTCGCCGGGGCATTTAGCGGCACCGACGGCTTCCGGCGGCACAGGAAGATCCGTCAGAGCCAGCAGATCCCGGATATGCTTACGCGCCGATTTCATACAGTCCACGATCACCAGTTTCTCCTTGGCTCGGGTCATAGCTACATAGAGAATACGCATCTCTTCCGCCAGACTCTCCCGCTTCATCTGCTTGGCTACTGCGGCCTTGCTGATAGTATCATACCGGATCCGCCGCTCCGGTTCGACCCGCTCCGTTCCCAGGCCCAGCGTGGGGTGCACCAGTACCGGCCGTTTCGAATCCTCCGCATTGAAGGTCTTTTGCATATCGCAGAGAAATACGATCGGAAACTCCAGTCCCTTGGATTTATGAATACTCATGATCTGCACACCGCCTGTAGAGGCCTGTGTGTGGAGAAGCGGCGCTTCCCCGTTCTCCAAGAGCTTGCGCAGCTGCGCCACAAAATCAAAAACACTCTTCTGCCCGGTTGCCGCCTGCCGTGAGGCATAGGCGTAAAAGGCCGTCAGATTATCCTTGCGCTGCCGCCCGCCATTCATGGCCCCAAACACGGCCGGCACATGGAGCCGTGAGTAGATCTCCCACACCAGTCGGTCAATGGCCAGATCATGCGCCAGCGTGCGCAGCTCCTGCAGCAAGGCACAGAACGCAGCGCTGTCCTGTGCCGTATCTGCACACAGGGCGTCGTAGTAGTCCCCTGTGGGGCACAGCGCACGGATCTGTGCCAGCCGATCCGGCGTAAAGCCGAAAAGCGGCGAACGCAGCACCGAAATCAGCGGCACATCCTGCCGCGGATTATCAATGATCTGCAGCAGAGAGAACATGACGGCAATCTCCATGGTGGCAAAGAGGGATTCATTTTCCGACGTTGAGCAAGGGATATTCTCTCTTTTTAAGGCCTCTGTAAAGGTTTTTTGCCTTGCACGAGGAGAGCGCATCAAAATGACAATATCCTCCGGCTTTGCGGGGCGGAGCCCATCCCCGTCCTGAACAGGAACCCCTTCATCCAGCATCTTTCGGATCTGTCCGGCTACAAAGCGGGCCTCCATCTCCTGCCGGTCGAAATTCTCCTCCTCCGTATTGGCCACACTGACCAAATGGAACTCCGTCTCCACATCCGCTCGCGGCAGATAGTACTCCGCCCCGAAGTTGAGCCGTTCCTCCTCTCCGTACTCCATCTCCCCCATTTGCGGGGACATGATGTTCTCGAAGATAAAATTGGTTGTCTCCAGCACCTCTGTGCGGGATCGGAAATTCCGGCTGAGAAGCACCTTGCGCGGTGCTCCCTCCTCGGCCGTTTCTGCCGGCGCATAGGCCAGATATTTCTCCAAAAAGATGGTCGGATCTGCCAGTCGGAAGCGATAGATACTCTGCTTCACGTCACCGACCACGAAGAGATTCTTCCCCTCTCGAGAAATTGCATTAAAAATGCAGTTTTGCACGGCATTGGTGTCCTGATACTCGTCCACCATGATCTCCCGATACCGGGTGGACAGCTGCCGGGCCAGCGGAGTGGGCGCTCCGTCCGCATCCAACAGGATCTCGATGGCAAAATGCTCCTGATCGGAGAAGTCCATGGCATTTCGGTGCAGCTTTTCCTTTTGATAGGCATGGGTGAAATCCGCCGTAAGCTGCAGCAGGGCCACCATGGCCGGAGCCATGGCACGCAGATCCTCCATGTGCTCCTGCTCTGGCTGCGCATAGACCGCCGTCATCTTCTTCAGATCTTTTTTGCACTGTTCCAATACCGTCTTGGCCCGCTCCTTATGGTACGCATTCTCCTCGCCGCGGACACTCCCCATACGGCGAAAGACGGGCTGGATCTCCCCCATGGCTTCCCATCCCTGCTGCGCAGCCTCCTCGTAGCGGCGCAGCTCCGCCGCCACCTCCATGAACCGATCTGCATACGCCGAAGCCACGGCCGGACACGCCTCCATTTCCTCCGCCGCACGCTCCAGACGTTCCGCCCAGAAGAGGGCACGGCGTACCGTATCATCCATAATGACACGGCCGTAGGCACTGTCTGCCAGATGTTCCGGCAGGTGTCGCCAGTTTTCCTGTTCCTGCGACAACCACGCCAAGGGATAGGGATGGCTCTGGATCTTGCTGTGCATCTCCAGCACCAGTGTCTCCAGCATCCGATCGTCACGTCCGGCGCCCAACGTCTGGGCCAGCAGCGCAGCGTCTCCATCGTCCTGTTCCAGACGCTGGTAAAACTCCTCCAGTACTCGCCCCAAGACACGTTCCTTCATCGTAAGACTTTCCGACTCGTCCAGTACCCGAAAATCCGGAGTCAGGCTGTCCTTCCCTTCCGTGGGGAGCAGACGGACATTCTCCCGCAGCAGCGATGCACAGAAGGCGTCCACTGTTTTGATGTCGGCCTGATATACACGGAACATCTGTTGGCGCAGATGCCGGTTGTTGGGCTCTTCCGCCACACGTTTGCTCAGTTCCTTGGCGATCTTACCCCGCAGCTCCGCCGCCGCAGCCTTGGTATAGGTGATGATGAGAAAATCATCCACATGGCAGCGCTCTTCCTCCATATAGGCAAACAATCGCTCTACCAGAACCTTCGTCTTGCCGCTGCCGGCGGCGGCCGACACCAAAAGACTTCCGCCCCGATTGTAAACCGCCTGCTTTTGATCATTCGTCAGCTGAATCGCTTCCATCGTGTACCTCCTTTTCTGTGGAATCGACATACTGCCAGAATTCCTCCGGCTCCGTCTTTTTCAAATAGCGGGTACGATCCTTGCCTCGTCCCTCCTCAAAATAACACGCAGAGACAAACTCACAGTAGCGGCAAACACTGTCGTTGGGTCCGTGGCTGCAGGGGTCGGCATCGATGTTCCCCTCTTCCAACTCCCGTGCGATCTGATGAAGCAGCCGCTCCACATAGTGGCCCAGCTTGCCCAGCTGCGTGGCCGAAGCCAGACCGCCGCGGATATCCCCCGCCTTATTCACGTGAATAGGCAAATAGCAGGGGGCTTCCAAAGCACTGTGCTCCATGGCCTGCAGCACTTCCGGCTCCGAGAGCACCATACCGCTGCGCCGCAGCTCTTTCTCCATGGCCGAACGCAGTGCCTCCGGCGTGATGTTCCGCTCCTCCCGCAAAATGACATCTCTGGCCGGAAGATATAAGACGCCGGCCGGCACGATCTCATGGCCGAAATGTGCTTCGCCCGCTTTGCCGGAAAGCGCAAAAAGATAGAGCAGCATCTGAATCCCCAATCCGTAGCGCAGATCCGTGAGGTCAAAGCTCTTTTTCCCCGTTTTGTAGTCCACCACCCGGAGATAGAGCTTGCCATCATGCAGCCAGCCGTCCACCCGGTCCACCTTGCCGCTGAGACTGAGCATCGTCTCCCCCTCCCGGATGGTGATGGCCGGCAGGGCACCGTCCCCGCCGAAGCCCAGTTCAAACTCGATCGGTATAAAATCGGACTGCGCCAATTCCGCGGCAATATTCTCAATCATCGTGTAGGCGGCAGCCCGCAAGCGCCCAAAGAGATACCGGAACCGGGCACTTTTTTCCTGAAAATGATCGATACACGTCTTGGCATAGAGGTCCACGTAGTGCTTCACCAGCCTCCGCAGTTCCTCTTTCTCTACAGCCCCGTAGCCGCCCCGGCTCATCACGTCCCGGGTCACATTCTCTAACAGGAAATGGATAAAGGTACCGATTTCCGGCGCATCAAAGCCGGCGCTGCGGCGCTCCTTCGCCTTAAGCCCATATTGCATGAAATAGCCAAAGTGGCAGCGCTTCATTTGGTCCATCCGGGAGGCCGACATATGGATCTTGCTGCCATACAGTGCCTGCACAGCCTGCGGCGACAGGCGGCCCCGCTCCATAGCGTGTGCCCTGGACATGGCCTCCAAGACGCTGCTATAGCGCTGATCCTGCGCAAAATACTGCCACACCGGGCCGCCCGGCTCCTCCCCGGCCAGTTCCAACGCCGAGGCCTCGATTTCATAGCGATAGCTGTTGTCTTCCACCTGAACCGGCACCTCCGGAAAGAGCTGTGCGATCCGCCCTACCACAAACGACGGACGCAGCTGACTTCCATTCAGGTCCGTCACCGGCCAGCTGACCCGCAGCAGCTCCGTGGGCAGTGCCAGACTGGCATAAATATTCTGCAGCTCCTGATCCAGCGGATCAAAGGTCGCATCGGAGAGGAGGATCTCCCGCTGCTGCAGCGCCACACGATCCTCGCTATCCAGAATTCCTCCGCCCGTATTGACCGCCGGTAGGACATGATCGTTGGCCCCCAGTAGGAAAAAGCAGCGGACCCGATGACGGTCATTCCGTGTGATCTCGCTGACCTTTACCTGATCCAAGGTCGCAGGAATCGTGCCGACGCTGTATTGACTGAGCACCAGACGGAGCAGACGGGCAAATTCTCCGTCCTCCAGCTCACTCTCACCCAAGATCTCCACGAACTGATCGAGCACGCCGCACAGGATCTTCCAGAGCTGATCATACTCCTCCGCCAACTGCACCTGTCCCGTCCGAAGCAGGATCTCTGTCTTTTCCTTCAGACGCTCCGGCACGCCGCAGCGCTGTGCAAAGGTGTAAAGCGCTTTCACTTTAGACTTAGCTGTTTTAGATGATTTTAATTCATCATAGAAGCTCTGCAGCGGTCCGGCCACCTTGCGTCGGATCTCATTGATGCGTGCAAGGAGTTCCCGAGAGCGATCTGTCTCTTCCCGGCCATAGCCCTCCGGATGCGCCGTCCAATCCCGGTCGTGCAGCCACATCGTGCCCCGGATCTCCCAGCAGATCACATAGTTTTCCAGCAGATCGCACTCCTCTTCGGTGATCCCGGCCAAGCCGGTTTTCAAATAGCGGAACATATCCTCATATTCAAACCCGCCGCTGACGGCATCCACGGCACTGAGGAGCATGGTCATTACCGGTTTTTCCAGCAGATCACTGCGTCGACTCAGATACGCCGGAATGTGACAGCGGGCAAAGACGTCCTCCAAGATGGGGCCGTACACGTCCATATTCCGCGCACCCACGGCAATGTCGCGAAAACGATACTCACCGGAGCGGACCAGCCGCAAAATCTCTGCCGCCGCCCACTCTGCCTCCGTATAGGCCGTGCCGGATTGCGCAAGGCAGATGCTATCCGTCCCTTCTGTCCATGCCGGGTCCTTTCCGCCGAAGAAGTATTTCTCCAGATGCTGAAGCGCCGTCCCCTCCGCAGAGGCAAGATGTAAAATCTCGCAGGGCTTTCCGTCCTGCTGCGCCATACGCACCAAGCGCTGCCGCTGCCGCAGGGCATTCTGAAACAGCTCCTCGTTGCCTTTTTCGCCCAACAGCGTCACGGTCACACTGTTGGCCTGCCGTAAAATCACGGAGAGGATGCTCTCCTCCAACTGGTTAAAATAGGAAAAGCCGTCCAGATACACGTCTTTTCCGCCGAGATAGTCACTCTCCTCCAGATGATCACGCAGCTTTTGCAGCCGGGGGCGGGCGTCCAGCCCCTCCGTGTGGAGCTTGGCATCATAGGCGGCATACAGCAATGCCACATCCCGCAGCTTATCGCCGCTGGTGCCTTCCATGTCCTCGACCTGCTGCCAAAGCTCCTCCGGAGTCACTTCGTAGGTATAAAATTCCTCCGCCAGATCCGTTAACTGCCGCAAAAATGCGGACCTCTGGCTGGGCCGTCCGAAAACCTTCAGCTTGCTATGTAGTTCCTGCAGGGCAAGGCGCATCGTCAGCAGCTTTCCCCCGTTGTCCAAGGTAAAATCCGACAGACCGCCGGTCTGGGTCAGAACACGGGTCGTCAGGTTCTGAAAGCTCAATACCTCTGCGTCACGACAGGCCGTCGGTCCCAGTGCCCGGCAGAGATCCACCTCCGCCGCATAGGAAATATGTTCCGGAACCAGCAACACCTGTTGCCGCTGGCCTCGTCGTTCTTGCATCGTACGCAACACCCGCTCTGATTTTCCGCTGCCGGCCCGGCCAATCCAAATTGAGAGCATCGTACCCCCTCCTTTTTTATGACAGCATACCACATCTACTGTCCAAAAAACCTCTCATATATCCATTATACCCGATGGCCTGCTCTTTGCCAACCAGAAAGAGAACCCACTCTTTGGTGCACAAAGAAAACACCTCGGTACCAACGATGAGATCTGGCCTTCTCCGACAGGCAGGCCGCAGTGGATCGGCTGATCGCCCCACTCCTTTCCTCACATACACCACTGATCCACCGGTGCTTTGGCCCGTTTCCCCTTCAGCATCCCGCCAAATATTACTACACCCATGTAGAACTATTGACATTTCTACGAGCCTGTAGTAGAATCTCCCTATCCCAGATAGACGTATCTCGGATTAGGAGGAACTATATCATGGATCGATCCAAAAAACTTTCCGAAACAGAATACGAAATTATGGAGGTCCTGTGGCAGTCAGATGTCCCGATGTCCGCTGCCCAGCTTTCGACCCACTTTGTCCAGCACCATCACAAGGAGTGGAAGGCCTCTACTCTGGCGACGTTCATCTCTCGACTGACCAAAAAAGGGGTCATTGCCTCAGAGCGCGAGGGCCGCGTGCCTTATTATCACCCCATTAAAACCCGGGAAGAGTATGAGCATGATGGGGCGCAGGGCATTTTAGATACGCTGTACGATGGTTCGATTCGGAATTTCTTTGCCGCACTATACGGCAGCACACGTATGTCCGAGTCCGACCGCGATTCACTGCGAGAATGGCTGGACAAGCAATAGCATCGGAGGATTTTTTATGGCTGCCTATGTGCTCGATACGCTGTTATTTCTAAACTTGATTGCAAGCGGCGTCTACCTGCTGTCCAAGGGGGTGCTGTTCTGGGCCAAAGACCGCGTGGACGAGCGTTTCCGCTATTGGATCTGCCTTGCGGTCATGCTTCTCTTCCTTCTCCCCTTCTATCAACTCCTCCCCCGTCCGGCAGCACAAAGTGATCGTGACTTTACGGTCCGAGACGATATAAGGGCGGCAGGGGATCTTGCCTTCGAGGAGCCGTATTCCCCAGAGGAAGACCTCGCTGTCAAAGACACGCCGCCTGACTCCCCTGCCGTCCGGCTCCCCACGCCCCCGAACGGACGGTTGGCGCTCTGGGCTGCCGGAGCCGCAGTACTGCTCCTCTGGCATGGCGTTACATTTGTGCACTTCCGCAGGCGCGTTTCCTTCCGCCACGGCCGACCTGTTTCTGCCGAACTGCAGCAAGTAGCCATAGCATGCGCCAAGGAATGCGGCCTGCGGCAAACGCCGATCCTGCGGGTGCTGCCGAATGTACACGGCCCCATGATGATCGGATTTTTGAAGCCCATCATCGCCATGCCTATCGAGGAGCTTCCTCCGGACGATGCTGCACTGATCCTGCAGCATGAATTGATCCATTTCAAACGTCGGGATTTGTGGTGGAAACTGCTGGGCATTCTGGTGCGATCCATCCACTGGTTCAATCCTCTGGTGTGGATGCTGGGCAGAGATCTTGAATTCTATACTGAAACATCCTGTGATGCGGAGGTTGTCAGAAATCTGGACCATGCTGCCCGGAAACAATATGGACACCTCTTGCTCTCATATGTCCGGTTGCAGCACCTGTGTAAACCCATGCCCGGTCTTTCTTTTCCCCCTGCCCGAAACAAAGTAAAAAGGAGAATTTCACTTATGCTGAACGGTACAAAATCTAAAAAACTGATCTTGGCTGCCATTGTCTGCATCTTCGCTGTAAGCAGCGTTACGTTATCGGCCTATGCCGCCGATCATCAACGGCGTAATCCCCGTAAAACGGACGATCTCCTGATCCAGCAGACCGATACTGTCCGCGATGCTGCCGCTTACGACGGAAATCGGCAGGAAACCCCTGAAAACACAGACGACAGTAACGACTGGACCGGCAGATCGGATACGGCGGATCGCCGCTACTGCCAAGAGTCCGACACGTGCTCTGTCCGCCACAGGAGAAACTGCGATGGGCGCGGCTACGGCTGCTCCCCCGTGCAAGCAGGCCAAGGGCGTTGTTCCCGTGGAAGCGCTTCTTGCCGAAATACGGTTTCCTGATGATTTCGCCACTATACAGCGAATATCTCTATTGACAGACTCCGCTGACACCGCCACGCCGCCCCCGACCTTTGCGGCAGTGCGGCGGTGCTTTCTCACAAAAGCAAACGAGGCAGTCACTCAAAAAAGAGTGACTGCCTCTTCGTCCTTTCGCCCTTCCATGAAACAGCGTCCCCGTAACGGGGAAGCCCACTTCCGCCGCAGCAGACGGCCAGCCCTGCCGGTAGCAGCGCGGATCCGTTCGCACCTCGGCCCACTTCGTCTCTTTCCGGCGCCCCCCTCCCTACGCAGTCAAGACGCCGCCTTCGGAAAACGCTCCGCACCTGCCGCATGGTCGATTGGGGGCGCACCCCCTCTGTATCTCCCCAACTGTCGTTTTGATCCCGGTTCTTCTGCAACGGCCTTGGATGGCCAGCCGCTGTTTACCGAGGATTCTATACTCCTCTATCCCCGCATCTTCAGGCTTTTTTCAGCCACTGCCGGAAATTCTCCCACAGTTCCAGTGACCGGAATTTCAACTCATACCCGCTGTTCTCCTCCGTCATCAGGTGCACATCCTCTTTCCCCATACCGGCAGCAATGGCCGTCTCCTCCACATCCGTCGCAGCAGTGGTACAAAGGGGCGGATACACCACACACCACCAGTTGTGCCCCTGCCCTTCTCCGATCACCAGCCGCAGCGCCAGATACTCACCGGAAGGCAGCGAAAAACCGTCGTAGTGCTTTGTCGGAAATTCCGTCTGCTCCAACTGTGCTGTCACCCGATAGGAATAGCCCCGGTCCTGGATCTCCTGCAGCGCTTCCGTCTCAATGGCCGGCAGCGCCTTCGCCAGCTTTTCTTCCGCGTCCTGCATATCCTGCGAGGAAGTCAGCAACTCGGTTGCCAGCGTCAAGACCCGATCCCGCACTTGCAGTTTCAATGCCTGATCCTCCTGCGTATCCGAATTGGCGATCACATGCAGCCGAATCATCTTCTGTTCCAGCCGATCCTGCGTCTGCAGCGACCAGACACCCCAGACCAACGCCATGGCCAATCCCACCAACAGGGCAATTTCTCCGTATTTCCATGTATTCTTTTTCCTATTGCGCATAAAAAACACCGTCCATGATGTAGAATGTAGCTCCATCATGGACGGTTTTCTCAAATTTTATACACTCTCGGCGAAATACGTATACGGATAGGCCTCGATCAGTCTCTGACATGCCCCGTGGGCTGCCTTCTCATCGGTAAAAAGGCCAAAGACCGTCGAACCGCTGCCGCTCATGCAGGCACAGCGCGCCCCCAAGTCCATGAGCTGCCGGCGTATGGCGGGAATAGAACTGTTTTCCGGCAGAACATCCTCGAAGAGGTTGCCGACACAGCGCACAACGTTCTGCATATCCGCCTCCTCCAACGCCTGAACCATGCCTTCGGTATCAATGCCCCGCTGCGGCCGAAGATCATCAATCTTCTGATACATATCCGCCGTGGAATGGGATTCCGTCGGCTTACATAGGACATACCAGCACGGAGGCAGCGACGGCAGCGGGATCAGCTGCTCCCCTCGGCCCAGCACCATAGAGGTCGCTCCACGCACACAAAAAGGCACATCACTGCCCAGATGGATGGCCATGCGCTCCAACTCCCGCAGCTTCATATTGGGGGCATACAGCTTGCGCAGGCCTCGCAGTACCGCCGCTGCGTCACTGCTGCCGCCGCCCAAGCCGGCCTGCATCGGAATACGTTTCTCCAGATGAATGTGCAAGCCGTCGCATTCCACGGTCGCCTGATCAAAAAAGAGCAGCGCGGCCCGATACGCCAGATTCTTTTCATCGCAGGGCAGCGTCGGATCCGAGCAGGTCAGGGTGATCCCCTCGCCCACACCACGTTCCATCGTAACAACATCCTGCAGCGTCGCACTGGTCATCACGGAGACAATGTTGTGATAGCCATCCGGGTGCTTTTCCCCGACATCCAATGTCAGGTTCAGCTTTGCAGGCGCCATTTCCATTACTTTTTCCATTGAGTGACTCCTTTGTAATTCTCCTTGCCTGCGCGCGGTGAGAAATACCGTGCGGCAGAAAAAGAACCGCTGACAAAGCGTCGGCGGTCCTTCCGGAGACAGAATTAATCCCGCTTAAAATGCTTTCTTACTCGACGATCTTTCGGCTTTCGATGTAGTAGCGCTTATCCTGCGCATGTCCCATGGAGAAGGTCTTACGGGGCAGCACACCATCGGCCATCACTGTCTTAAAGAGCTGCTCCTTGCCCATGGCCGGGAGTAAAAAGCCCATGTTCCCGTGCTTTGCACCCAATTCCCGTGTCACGGCTTCCCCGTGGATGTAGTCCACCTCACCGCCGAATTCCTTCAGATAGCGATCCAGAAAGCTCTGCAGCGTGCCCACAGCCAGCTGCATCACAGGATCCGGGACCGTGATTGCACCTGCATAGCCCTCGTATACCACACCGATGGTGTGGCCCTCCCCTTCCCCCTCATGGGCATGGGGATACGCCTTGCGGAACTCTGCCAGAAGGTGCTCTGGATCAACGTTGAAGAGCACACGATGGATGGGCTCAAACTGCAGGGCATCATCGTGGTTGTTGACGACCTCAACCAGTGCGTAGCGGCAGGGCAGGTTCTTGGTGGCCTCTTCGCCCAGTTCTTTCTTTTTTTCTTCGTAGCAAGCCTTGGCCGTTGCCAGCGAGTGGTTACCGTCTCCCACGGCAAAGAGGAGCGGTGCGGCTCCGTGCACACCGTACTTTTGCGCCATAACCGCCTCATCAGTCAGCTCCAGCAGCGCCTCACCTACGGCGTCGGACTGCTGTGCAGACAGGCGGAAGGCCGCAATATGGCCACCGGACTGCATCAAATCAAAGTCATACAATTTTTCCATTGTGTCCGACGCCGCCGTCAACGGCTCAATGACGGTGCGCTCTGGGTTATCGATGAGCAGCATCACGTGGGGCAACTCGATAGGTGCATTGCGGCGTACCTTGGCGCGGGGCGGAATCCGGTCCAGCACCGTCCCCTCCGTGGCGCGGATCAGCGCACCGGAGCCGGGGGTAAAGTCATACGTATCCAAATCGATCATACCCACCAAACCGTGACGGATCCGTCCGTCCGACTGGCGGCGCTCTACATAAACCAGAGACTCCTCCAATGTGCGGAAAAGTCCATCATCCAGATATTGCCGCATCGTGCGGTTGATTTCCGCAATGGATGCCTCCACATTGGGATCTTTTAACTGTGCCTCCGGGAGGATTAGGCGCAAAGCAGAGGGGGCTCTTCCCACCTGCTCTTCCACTGCCTGCCAGTACTCCGGCTCAGACGTAAACTGATCACATGCCACGACCGCCCATTTCGCCATATCGCAGTCCTTGGGCAAAAGAATATCGGCGGGATAAAAGCCAATCTGGTTAAAAATCTGATTCATCTTTTTCCTCCTCAATATTGTCGTTTTCACTTGACATCTGCGGATCTACTTCATTTATTATACATGATGCTCTGCGGAATTGCCAATCCTATTCTCCAAAAAAACGAACATTTTATATGGTTCCCAGATATAATTTTTTGTATAAACCGTGTGAATGAGGACATTCTATTATAGAGATAATTTTTTGGAGGAATTGTCATGAAAATTTTGGATCGAATTGCTCTGGTTTTAACCATCGTCGGCGCACTGAATTGGGGCAGCATCGGCCTTTTCGGTTTTGACTGTGTGGCCTTTTTGGCAGGCGGTCAGATGGCCGTGATCAGCCGTATCATTTACTCGCTGGTTGGAATTGCGGGCCTCTGGTGCATTTCCCTCTTCTTCCGTGACGACAGCGTGTGAGCTGTCAGCACAAAAAGGAACGGCAGATAACTGCCGTTCCTTTTTGTCTGCACTTCTCCTGCGTTCTTCTTTTTCCTCGGAAATCGCAGGAATTCTCCATATGCCGCCCAATATAGCGTCCCTGATTTCACTGCCTTCAACTCCAAGCATTTCTTTCCTGCGACCGATATATCAACTTATTTCTCCAGCCTTTTCCCTCACTGCAATGAATTCCCTCCGCAGCCCTTTCCTGCGGAGGGAATTCTGGTGATTTACTGATTGCACCAGCGCTGCAAGGCCCGAACCGTATCCGGCCCCAGTACACCGTCAGCCGTCACACCCAGCCAGATCTGCAGAGCCGTGATTGCCTGAGGACCGAGGACACCGTCGGCAGCGACACCCACCATCCTCTGCAGTGCCCGCACCGTATCACTGCCCACGGAGGACACATGGGTGGTAAAGTCCCACCCGTTTGCGTTGATGGAGTCTCTCCGGATGCAGGCATCCAGATTGCCCTGATATTGGTTGGACAACACACCATCCTGTACCGCCATGCCCAGCTTGCGCTGCACTGCCATGGTGGTGTTTCTGCCCCATCTGCCGTCTACCTCAATCTGCGGCTCTGCCGGAGCCGAATCGGGAGCCGGGGCAGGTGCGGTGCCCGACTCGGGCACAATGTCCGCCAGATGGATCGGCGAGCAGATGCCGCCCTTATCCAGCACCACACGATCGCCGCTGATGTCACTCACCGGCCAGCTCTTTGCCATCACCCAGTCCGGGATCTCCGCACCGCCATACCACTGGGCGCCGGTGCGGATCCGGACCATGCTGCCCACTTGGATCTCCCCGGTCGGCTTGTCCTCCGGCGCAGACTGGGGCGTGGTCTCTACGCCGCAGAGCGTGGCGATTGCCTTGCCCAGAGCAGCTGCCAGCACCTTCTTCTCATCGTCGGAATCGAAGTCCTTGATGTCATCCCAGTTGTCCACGAAGGCGACCTCGATAATGACCGCCGGCATAGTGGTGTACTTGAGTACCCAAAACTCCGGGTCAATGATGGTCCGCCGCCACTGCTGGCCGATGGACTTGAACGCGCCGCACAGTGCGTCTGCGATATACTGATTGCCCTTGTTGTGGATGATGCACTCGGCACCATTGCCGCCGCCCGCATTCTCGTGGATTTCGAAGAAGTAATCGACTTCCTTTTCATTGGCGTCGTCCACCGTCTGCCGCCAATTGAACGCCCACTGGTCACGGTACGCCGTGATGCCATGGTCCTCCAGCCATGCAGCCAGATCGTCGGCGATCTTCCAAACTTCGTCACGCTCTACCACGTGGCCCACTGCACCGGGATCGGTGGAGCTGTGGCCTGCGCTGATGTATACCTTAGCCATTGATTTTTACCTCCTTCTTTCCAAGCAGCTGCTTCACGATCTGATTGGCGCCGGTGGCTGCCAGACCGCTCACAATGCCCACGGCCATGGCGTTGAGCACGTCATGGGCCGGGAAGTCCGGCATGATGAACATTCCCAGCACGCCCAGCGCGCCGCCCACGCCGCCGCAGATCACGGGGATCCACTTATTGTCGATGGTCATGGCCTTGACGGCCTCCCCCACCAGATACACGATCACTACGATCGCCGCTACGCTTACCATGTCTACCGATTCCATTTGTTCCTTCCTTTCTGCCGCCGACTGGCGGCGTCCGCTGCAGAGCCGCTTCATTCAATGGGCGTTTTCGAAACAAGCAGATCAGCGCCCTTCCCCTTCAAGGAAATACGGATGTAGTTTATCTTTGCGGCCGCCCACGCTTTGCCTGCCGTAAATTTATAGGAATCCGCTCCCAGTTTTTCCATGCTGCCAATGTCTGCATTGGGGGTCGGCGCTTCCAAACTGCTGCCAACCGCCTGATTTTTTGATGTAAAGCTGTACATCCGGCAATGGGAGGCCGTCTCGTCCCATGCCGCCCCCTTGATATAAAGCACATCGGTCTGGGGATTGTAGGGAATATACCCCGTCACACACATCGCTGGGTCTGTCCCCTCCCAGCTCCCCGGTGTCCATGTGAGATATTTGCCGTCGGCATACCCTTTGCCGTTATAGGGCTGCGCGCTGTCAAAGGCTTCCGCTGTCGGCACAAGATTGCTGTATGACGGCGTGGCCGGATCGATCCACTTGGGCAATTCTACGACGCGGTCTTCTCCGGCGCCATAGTGATCTGCATACAGCTTGTTTGTTGCTTTGTCAATGGTAATGACACAAAAAGCGGTATCATCTTTGGTTCCGCTGATCTTATCCCAGCTTGCAGGGGTGCCATATTCGATACCGTCCTTGCTCTCCGCCGTGTCGTTTTTCCCGTACTCATTGGTGCGGTAAAAGTCGACATTCGGGATCGCAATTCTGGGAATATTCGTCCCTGTAAGTACACCGACAAGATAGTTATGCGTATGCCCGTGAATGTTGCATAAAACATTTTTTGCCTTTTTCAGAACGGCCATGACCGCAGAGCTGCCACCCCACATATCAAGCGGAACGTGCGATAAAAGCACCGATTGCCAGCCATTTCTGGACGTCAGATCCAGTGCGGTATTGAGCCAATCTGCTTGGATCTGGCTGACGGCATAGCTGTTCGCCGTTTCGGAGGTGTTCAGGTAAATGATCCGCAGTTTTGCCTCGGGGAAATCCTGATAGCCATAGCCTGCCACACGATTTTCTGCCGGCCGCTCTCCGGTACACCACGCCCCCTGCACGTTCCACACCTGTCCGGCCGTCAGTTTTCCGGGAGTGCAGCCTCCCTCACAGAGCAAATCATGGTTGCCTCGAAGCCAGCACTGGGGCAGGCCGCCATAGGCCGGAGAAAACACCTCATGCACCAGTCTGTACAGCTCCATGGCCTGCGCCGGTGATTCATTGGTACTCCTGTTTTCAGGCCCATCCCAAAGCGTATCTCCAAGGTTTGCGGCGTAGTCCAAATGTACCTGCCGTCGTACCAGATCGGCAGCCTGCGCTGCATGAATGAGAGACTCCAGCATCTGCTCACTTGCAATGCTGCCTGTTTTCAGCCCGAATCTCGCGTGAATATCCGACGTGAAGAGCATCGAGAATGTATTCTCATTCTGGTGCTCGCCCACTACATTAGCCAGACGCTTTGCCTCATCACTCACGTACGAAGGAATCTCACCGGCGGGCGCTGTGGCGCTTTCCTTGGTTGTATTTACCTTTGTATCGATGTACTGTTTAGTGTCCATGTTGTAAGCAACTTCCAGTACGACCCCGGGGTGTGTGACCTCCACGCTCATACTGGGTGACACGGACTTCATCCCCGTGATCTCACCATTTCTCTCCGTGACGAACACCTTACCGCCGGGATTCTGTGTAACCTTGATGCCGGCTACATCTTTGACATAAGGCGTATAGGCTGTGATAGCTGTTCCAAACTGCAGTTTCGGCTTGAACACAGCATTGGTAAGGACTGTCCCTGCATTGATTTGGATAATAACTCCCGTCAGTTCCTTCTGCACCTCAAACGTAGCTCCGGTGCCGCTATCATACTTGCCCCATGCTCCGTCGTACCTGGCCTGAATCAGACACCCGCTGATCTTGGGACAGCCGCTGAGTGAATACGTACCGGCCTTCATTTTGAATGATGCCGGCGGCAGATTTAAATAAATCGCTGCACTTGCTGTTCCTGTTGCAATCACTATGCCGTTTTCATAACGGAACGTGATTCCCTGATAGACACCGGGCTGTTCCCGAAACGGAAACGGCACCAAATTTTCCGAACAGACGCGACACTGCACCTGATGCTCCACCGGACTGACCATGTCAGTGCTGACCGTTGCGCCCACCAGCGTCTCCCGGATGGCCGGGGCAAAGGTCTGATCCACATAGGACAGCTGCGCCTTGTCCGCCAGCTGCTGCGCTGCGGCCTGCGCTCGGTCTGCTTCTGCCTTGGCAGCGGCCGCAGACTTTTTTGCCGCGTCCTTAGCGCTGATAGCCGCCGAGTGGGCCTCCTGCGCCACCTGCTCAATGTGCGTGTACCACGGCCCCACCTGCTCCGGCGGCACCGCTCCTGCTGTCTCCGACAAGCTGGGGAGAATGGTATAGCTGTAGCAGGCACTCTTGGCCACCTTCCCTTTCAGCAGATAGGACAGCTGCGCCTGTCCGTCTCCGGAGCGCGCTGTCTCCGCGGCCGTGACCACCCAGACCGCACTGCCGCCTTGCAGCGTTACGGCTGCCGGGTAGGTATCCTGATGCTCCATCTGCACCAACAGCCGCAGCGTGCCGCCGGCGCCCACTTCTTTCTGCCACTCTTTGACCACATCAAAGCGCACCGAAGTGACGCCGCTCTCTCCTGCCCGGCCCAGCTCCATCCGCACGCCCGGGTTGGCAATGATTTCTCGCATAAATCTCTCCTCCCTGTCTTTCCTCTCTTACGTCCACCGATCTTTTCTTTTCTTTCCTTTGCCTCTGCATCCTCCCATTTTGTCTCGCTCTCCTCGATCAGCGGTGATCTTCTGGTCCTGTGGTAACCTCGCCTCCTGAGTTCATTCATTTTGACCGGTATCTCACCGAATCGCGAACGGATCTCTCCGCCTCCTCTTTACAGCACATCAGGAAAGAGCGTTTGTTTTCCCTCTATCCTTTGGCACATACCTCCTTCCACTGATACCGTCCCTCTTCCGTTTGTTGTATTCTCTGTAGCACATTCTGCGGCAACAGTTTGCAATCATTTCTGCATCGCCCGGCGTCACATGATCGCCGTTCTTTTGACCTTCCTTGAAATAAGCAGAAAAAAAGCCCCCTTATGTAGGATACGAAACCTACATAAGGGGGCTTACTCTATATTACTATCATTAATAAGGGTCGCAAGGCACAGGCCAACGCATTCCACGTGGGTTTTCGTGGGCGCCTGCTGGCCTTTCCGCACAGCCATATCAATACGCCTCTCTCACTTCTTGAAGCATGGCTTCAAACATCTCATCTTCGTCCATTTCGTCGAGATAGAAAAGATCTCCGTCTTCTCCAAAAATTCCGCGAATTGCATCTTTTTTATTTTCTACATACTCGATTACAAGTGCATATTCATCCGGGAATACATCAATCCGAAAATAGAATTCCCCTTCTGTTCCAAAAGAAACAAACGCATCACTTCTCTCTTTCATTTTACTGAATTTTTCCGAAAATCGCTTATCCATCTCGCTCTTCCGGTTCTTTTTCATTTCCGTTTTTGTCATATCTTATTTGCCCTCCTTTCCCAGAAGAAAACTTATAATATTCACTACCATGATGGCTTCCTTTTGCCGGATGAAATTGAAAATAGCCCCCATCTTGTACCAAATTAACTCGGTATCCACCACCATCTTCAAACTTTACCCCCTTGTATTTCCCTTCTCCAAGGGGAGTCACTTTATATCCCGCCTCTTCCAGCTCTTTTTTCAATCTTGCCGGCGTATATGACCCGAGTCTGGCCGGATGCCGTTTCAATTGTAAAAGGAAATCTTCGCGCTCTGCGATACTTGCTTCAATCAGTTCTCCGGGAGAGTTATACCACTTCTTGCTGTGAGCATCCTGCACCTTACCGGTGCCAGGATCATAGGTCACTGTGCATCGGCAGTAGTCGTGCCGCCTGTAAAAACCCTCCGGCTCTTCGCCCCGGATATATATCCCTGCCTTTTCGGCACACCATGCGCAGCAGCTTCCCACAACACTTCGTGTCACTTTTGGCCGCAGCCCCAGTTTTTTTAGGCCTTCCGCGTTTTCTTCCATGAACGTATCCGCAAAACTCTGCACGGTATTCTTAATCGGCTCATCCAACACATAAGCCACATCGTCAAACCATTCTGCCGAGCACGCTTTGTCCTCGATGGCTTTAATCCTCTCATCGCTCATGGTCGGTCGGATAGGCTTAATGCCGATATTTGCCCTCCGCCGCAGTTCCCGATCCACCCGCACCGCAATATCATTGACCAGGTCGTGCCCCGTCTGCATGGCCGGCCGTATCGTCCTTTCAGCAATAGTATAATACATTTTCCCATCCGGCAAAACCCCCGAGGAGAGATTTCGCCGCATGGCCTCTGACACAAGTTCTCCGACACGCACCGCATAATCCTGTGTTACAAGGTGCGTTACCGTTCCCTCATCCATTCGAGCAAGGATCTCCGTAATTTGCCGATCTTCCCGAGCTCCTTGTGTCACTCAGTCCGATCAAAGCGCAAAATAGTCCTTGGCAGCCACTGTATTTGGGGCATAAAAAACACCGAAGTCCCTTGCCTTAACAGTGATAAGGAACCTTGTCCTTGAAAACATCGTCTACATGGAGCTGCTGCGCCGAGGGTATTCCGTCACCGTTGGAAAGGTATTTGACAAAGAAATCGACTTTGTCTGTGAAGATCAAGGAAAAAAGCTCTATGTTCAGGTTTCCTACCTGCTGGCTTCCGAGGAAACCATTCAGCGGGAATTCGGCGCCTTTTCAAGCATCCGTGATAACTTCCCCAAATATGTTGTCACCATGGATGAACTGGATCTGAGCCGGGATGGGATCAAGCATCTGAATATCCGTGACTTCCTGCTGGCAGAGGAATGGAATTAAATTAAAAAATAGAAATCGCCGCAGACCTGTAGCTGCGGCGATTTCCTGTTTGTGCGGATTTTGAAATGAGGTCCTAGAATACATACCTCCTCAATTCCTTTCGGCTGTGTATCCACCTACTCCATCAATGATATCCTAGTTTTTAAATTTGTATTTTTGCGCAAAGACCGCGTCAAGGGATATTTGCAAAAAGGGAGCTGCCTTTGCTTTTGCTCTGAAATGCCCAAATATGTGGGTTCAACTCCCACCAGTTGGTGGGAATGACCCTTTTGCATCTTTGGAAAATGATCTGTTTTTTCGGCATAAAAAAACGCGAAACACCTTGATACTCTAAGGCTTTTCGCCTTTGCATCAAAAGTGTTTCGCTTTTCTGGTACGCCCGACTGGATTCGAACCAGCGGCCTTTAGAGTCGGAGTCTAACGCTCTATCCAGCTGAGCTACGGGCGCATACCGCTCTTTCCAAGATATTATAACAAGAAGTTTCCGGTTTGTAAAGTAATTTTTGTCAAAAAAGATTGTTAAAAAAGTTGACAACTATTCCCGTGTGTTGTACAATGAAAAAGAACAGAAGCAGGACTTGTGTCTCCTCACTGATCCTGTTTACTATAGTTTTCCAGAAGGACGGTTGCTGTACTATGAAAAAACAGAAAATATCGGACGCTGTGATTCACCGTCTCCCCCGCTACTATCGGTACTTAAACGATCTGCACGACAAAGGCGTCGTGCGCATTTCCTCCAATTCTCTGGGCAGTAAGATGGGAATCACTGCCTCGCAGATCCGCCAGGACTTGAGTTGCTTTGGCGAATTTGGACAGCAGGGGTACGGATATAATGTTGCTGAACTCCGCTCTGAAATCGGCCATATCTTGGGTAGCGACAATGGCCACCGCCTCATCATTATCGGTGTGGGCCATCTGGGTCATGCTCTGCTGCAAAACTTTGATTTTGGGAAGGCCGGTTTTCAGCTGGATGCCGCTTTCGATGTCTCCCCTGATTTGATCGGCACCTCGATCCGCGGTGTGACCATCCGCTCCATGGACGATTTGGAGGAGTATGTGGCCCACCATGTTCCCGACGTTGCCGTGCTCACCGTTCCTCAGAGCGTGGCACAGCCGCTGGCCGAGCGACTGGTGGGTCTGGGGATCCGCGGCTTCTGGAACTTTACCAATGTGGAGCTCTCCTCGGATGACCCCAATGTTTTCTTTGAGAGCATTCACTTCGTCGACACACTGCTTACCTTGAGCTATCGGATTTCTCAGGAGTAAGCGCACCTTTTCCAGCCGCTGCCATACTATGGAATGAGACCCATCAACACGGGCCAAATTTCATAGGAGGCTACAATATGTGTAATCAGAACTGCTTCGGCGGCAATAGCTGCTGGATCATCATTGCCATCATTCTCCTGTTCCTGTGCTGCGGCAACGGCTGTGGCTATGGTAACGGCTGCGGCTGCAATAACGGCTATGGTAACGGCTGCGGCTGCAATAACGGCTATGGCAACGGCTGCGGTAATGGCTGCGGCTGTGGCTGCGGTAACGATTGCGGCTGCTAATCCCCTATATGGCATTCCGCTCCCCCCGTCCTCCGGATGGGGGGATTTTTCTGTTCTGCATTGTGCATCCGGCGCCCCTATGCTATACTCCATAGTATCTATAGGAGGTGTCCCATGGAATTGCAGACATTCAAGCAGGTCTTTCGTGACCATGTCCCCACACTGCAGCAGGCCCGCGCCTGCTACGCCGTACTGGTTCCTCTGGTGGCCTTGCCGGAAGGACTTGCACTCCTCTACGAGGTTCGCTCTGCCGATCTTCACCACCATGCCGGCGAAATCTGTTTTCCCGGTGGAAAGCGGGAGCAAGGCGAATCCATTCATCACTGCGCCCTGCGTGAGACGGAGGAAGAGCTGGGGATCTCCCCCCGCGATATTGAGATCGTGGGCGATCTCGACTTCCTGTATTTGCGCTCCGAGGCCCTGATGTACCCTGTTCTGGCCAGCGTATCCCCCGCCGCCCTGCAGCATCTTCGCTGCAATCCCGGTGAGGTGGATCATACGCTGCTTATTCCCGTGGCAGAACTACTGGCCCATCCCCCCACGTTTTACCGCTATCCGCTGCAGCCCCTCGTGGACGATCGCTTTCCCTATGACAAGGTGCAGACCTCCCCGAACTATTCATGGCAGCGCGGACAAATGGAAGTTCCTGTCTATGAGGATCTCCCCTATCCCCTGTGGGGACTGACCGCACGGATCACCTATTGGCTGCTCCATACGGCATCCAACACCTGGTCCGCCCCAAAGGCCCCGGAGCCCCATCGGGACACGAAGTGACATAACAAGCGGTTCCGAATATCTACCGACGGAACCGCAACAATGCTGCGCTCGCTTCCTGTTTTCCCCCCTTACAGACGGACGGGAATCCGCTCTAATACCGTTAAGCTATCTGGCTTTACATGGCATGAAATTGCCACGATCTCGACACCAACTGCCGCTGCTTTTCGCAGCGCATCGCCGAACGCGGGATGGGTCACATCATTGGGCGCAAAGTCCACCACCTCTTCCATCTGAATGATGAAAACGGCACTGGCCCGATGGCCCTCTTCGACCGCCCGCATCAATTCGTGCAGGTGCTTGACCCCTCGTTCCGTCGGTGCATCGGGAAAACGGGCGTGGCCGTTTTCCTCCAAGGTCACCCCTTTCACCTCGACCAGATGAAGCCCCGACTGCGTCTCGAGACAGAAATCCAACCGCGACTTTCCATAGGTGTATTCCGGACGCACCGACGTTGCGGCGGGGTCAAATTCCCTCGCCCACTCCGCAAAAACTTTGTTGGGCGCCTGTGCATCCATGTTGATGAGCTTTTCTCCCTTTTGTACGGCAATGAGGTCATAAGGTGTCTTGCGCTTGGGATTGGTTCCCTGCTCCAACCACACCTCAGCACCCGGCACCAGCAGCTCCCGACAGCGCCCTGTGTTCTTCACATGGCAGATCACCGGCTCGCCGTCGATGGTCACATGGGCAATGAAGCGGTTGGGACGCTCCTGGAAAATTCCTTTTTTTACAGTTCCATATTGCATAAAACCGCCTCCTTCGTTTCTTAGATGGCCATTTTAGCATAGTTTTCCTGGAAAGAAAAGCCTTTTCTTTCCAGGTGATGCCATGTCGTCTTGGCCGCCTTGCTCTCCTGCACGCTGCATGACAAGCCAGCCAAGCGGCCGCAGCTAGCAGCAGATGCTCGCCAATGTGTGTTCCCGTCCTCCGCCGCAGCTCATTGCCCTCATACAAAATACGCATCGTAGACTCCTCCCCCGCTGCAACGGAGCCATTCCGGGACCTAACTCCCGCCGCCGAAACTTCCTGTTCCCCGCTGTTTCCTCGCGTCCGTGATTTTATTACAGACCCGCCCGTGCCTCCCTGATACAATAAGCGCCATCATACAAGGAGGTCACTCTATGAACGAAATCAAACGCCCCCGCCGCAAAGCCGTTGTCGCTGCATCCGACTGCGTTGCCTGCGGCTGCTGTGTCAAAGTCTGTCCCCGTGATGCGATCCATGTGATCCACGGCCTATTTGCCAGTGTGACAGATGAGCTGTGTATTGGCTGCGGCCGCTGTGCCAAAGAATGTCCCGCATCCGTCATTGTGGTAAAGGCGGTCAACGTATGAAAAAGAAATGGTATGACTATCTGTGGATCGTATCCATCACGTACCTGCTGCTGGGCTTTTTCAATATTCTCTTTGCTTGGCTGGGTCTCCTTTGCTTCTTCATCCCTCTGCTGATCGCCGCCTTCGGCGGAAATAAGGCGTACTGCAACCGCTACTGTGGGCGTGGACAGCTGTTTGCTCTGGTAGGCGGCCGCTTTGGTCTCTCCCGAAAAAAAGATGTGCCCCGCTGGCTGCGGAGCAAAGCCTTCCGCTATGGTTTTCTCATCTTCTTTTTCACCATGTTTTTCGTCATGCTCTGGAACACCTATCTGGTCTTCTCCGGCACGCAGGAGCTCCGCCAGGCAGTCAAGCTGCTGTGGACCTTTAAACTTCCGTGGCACTGGGCTTACCACGGCGGCACCGCTCCGTGGGTCGCACAGTTTGCCTTTGGTTTTTATAGCGTCATGCTCACCTCCACCGTGCTTGGATTTGTGACCATGCTCCTCTTCAAGCCCCGTTCCTGGTGTGTGTACTGCCCCATGGGCACCATGACCCAGCTCATTTGTAAGGCCCGCCACCGCGATGAACCTACAGCCGTACCGTCCACGGAATCAATGTGATATTGTCACTGTACTCCGGTAATTTTGTGGTATACTAAGAAACATAAAACAACAAAAGAAAGGAGCGTCAATTATGACTGCTATCAATTGGAATAAGGATCTTTTTCATCAGGCTCTGGAGGGAGAGAAGCCCGTTTTGGTGGAGTTCTGGGCTCCCTGGTGCGTGTACTGCCGCCGAATCGGCCCTGCTTTCGACAAGATTGCCGAACAGTATGCCGATACTCTTGCCGTGGGCAAGGTCAACATCGATGAAGAATCGGAGCTGGCCGATCGCTTCAACATTGAGGTCATTCCCACACTGGTGATCTTCAAGAACGGCCAGCGGGTGGCGGACATCGTTGCCCCTGAATCCAAGGCGAAGATCGAAAGCTTCATCGCAGAAAATCTCTGAGCCCCTGAGAAAGGAGACGTCCATGGAACACATCTATGATGTAATCATTGTCGGCGGCGGCCCCGGCGGGTATACGGCGGCACTCTACGCTACCCGTGCCGGTCTAGACACCATCGTGTTGGAAAAACTGTCGGCCGGCGGCCAGATGGCCCTCACCTCCCAGATCGACAACTATCCCGGTTTCGAGGATGGTATCGACGGCTTTACGCTGGGTGAAAAAATGCAGCAGAGTGCCGAGCGTTTCGGTGCCGTCACGGAACTGGCGGATGTCCTCTCTCTGGAGCTCGCCGAGCCGGTGAAACACGTCCACACCAGTGAAGGTGTGTTCCATGGCCACACGGTCATTCTGGCCACCGGCGCCAATCCCCGCAATTTGGGCGTTGATGGAGAACAAGCCCTCATCGGCCGCGGCGTCAACTACTGCGCCGCCTGCGACGGCATGGCCTACCGCGGTAAGACCGTGGCCGTCATCGGCGGCGGCAACAGCGCTGTGGCCGATGCCATGCTCCTCTCCCGCATCTGTGAAAAGGTCATTCTTGTGCACCGCCGTGATACACTCCGGGCCACGAAGATCTACCACGATGCGCTGCAGCAACAGGAGAATGTCGAGTTCCGCTGGAACAGCACCGTCACCGAACTGCTGCATGATGACCGCCTGACCGGGATCCGCCTGAAGGACGTGACTACCGGTGAAGAATCCGTGCTCCCCTGCGACGGCGTCTTTGTCAGTGTGGGACGTGTGCCCAATACCTCGCTGGTCAAGGGAATGGTAGAGCTGAACGAAGGCGGCTACGTCAAGGCGGATGAGTCCACCCGCACCAATATTCCCGGCGTCTTTGCCGTAGGTGATCTGCGGACCAAGGCTCTCCGTCAGGTGGTCACAGCCGTCGCGGACGGTGCCATGGCTGCCTTCTACGCAGAAGAATATCTGGCAGAGCAGAGCGTTTCATGAAAAAGTGGCTGCGTCTGGCCGCCTTTGTGTCCGGTGGAGCGCTGCTCGGATTTCTATACTACCGCTTTTTCGGCTGTACCGGCACGTGTCCGATCACATCCAGCCCTTGGCGCACCATGCTCTACACTGGCTTCATAGGCTTTCTTCTCTCCGTGATTACCACAAAAGAATCGAAGGAGTAATCTATGCAATACTTTATCGCCTTTTTGGAAGGCATCATCACCTTTATTTCCCCCTGCTTGCTGCCAATGCTGCCCATTTATATTTCCTATTTTGTGGGCGGCGGGGAACGCTCGTTGAAGAAAACGCTGCGCGGCGCTTCCGGCTTTGTTCTGGGCTTCACTGTGATTTTTACCGCAATGGGCGCACTAGCCGGCACATTAGGTGGGGTTCTTCACACCCATCAGACCGCATTGAATATTGTGTCCGGTCTGATCGTCATTTTCTTCGGTCTTCACTTCTTAGGTGTTCTGAAGATCAATCTCTTCCGTGGCAGCAGCCACTCCATGAATAAGCAGGAATTGGGCTTTTTCTCGGCTTTGCTTTTCGGTATGGTCTTTTCTCTGGGCTGGACTCCCTGTGTCGGTGCCTTTTTGGGTTCGGCTCTGATGCTGGCCTCCCAGCAGGGCCATGTGCTGGAAGGAACGCTGATGCTGCTGCTCTATTCTCTGGGGCTCGGTATCCCCTTCCTGCTCAGCGCTGTTCTCATTGACTACCTAAAATCGGCCTTTGATTGGATCAAGCGCAACTACCGTATCATCAATATTGTCTGCGGCAGCTTCCTGATTGTCATCGGCCTTCTGATGGCCACCGGGCTGTTGGGAAAAATGCTGGCTCTGCTTGGATAGGAAAATACACTATGAAAAACAAAAAGCTTCTCATTCTACTTCTCGTCTTTGTGCTTATTCTTGGCGGTGCAGGCTTCCTGTACACCCGTCTGAATAGCCAGAGCAATAACATCTCTGCGGATCAGCAGGGAACGCAGGGTCCTGTGGCTGCTCCTGCCTTTACACTCATCGACAGCAGCGGCAGCACGGTATCGTTGGAAGATTTGCGAGGAAAGCCGATTGTCATTAATTTCTGGGCCACATGGTGCAATTTCTGCGTCAGAGAAATGCCTCACTTTGAGGCGGCCTACGATCAATATGGCGAGGATGTCCACTTCCTCATGGTCAACGTACAGGAGTCTCCGGAGACAGCTAACGCCTTCCTTGATAAAAATGGCTACAGCTTCCCTGTTTACTACGACAAAACCGGGCGTGTCTATAGCACCTTCGGTCTCAGCGGCCTCCCTGCCACCTTCTTTATTGACGCCGAGGGCAATGCCATTGCGCAGGCCAAGGGTGCCATCAATCAGGAAATGCTGCAGCGCGGCATCGACATGGTCCTCCCTCAAAACTGAACGAAACTTCATCACAAGCTGAAAACGGCGTAGTACAGAGTACTACGCCGTTTTCCTTACGTCTATGTAGTTGGAGGATGCTGTGTCGCAATTAGGGCAGTGAATATGGAAATATTGCAATTGGGGCCATAATTGGCGTCAACAAGGATAAATACCGATAAGTATTAGGTGCTCCTAAAGCCATGAAGGCGTACAAGTCCAGCTGAGTAAACTTCTGTCAGTGGCTTCATGGAAGTGGTCTTGACGATATGAAACTCATTCCTGAAAGGAGCCGTTAAAAAAGATTAAATACGATGCAGAGGAGGTGCTGCCCTACTATGGCTTCTCATCTGAACACTGGACGCGCATCCGTATCAACAATGTACCGTTTGTGATCCGTTTTGTGACCACCTGTGCTCCCACAGTTTCATTCCTGCCCGGCCCTCGTGATTGAGCAGCTGAACCGGGAGGCCCGACATCGCGCAAGGGTCGTTGGCACTTTCCAGGCGGAAACTCTACCCTGATGCTGGTCTGCGCCAGACTTCGGCACGTTGCCGGAACACAGTGAATCAATAAGAAATACATGAATATGAAGCATCTGGAGACGGCTTTTAAGAACGGCTCTATTGCCGGCTGACCTCATTTACACAGGGGTCTGCAAACCAATTTGCGCATAACACTCGACAGTCCCTCTTCCCATGTCGAACAGAACGAAGATGCACAGCATTTCTACGAAAAGGCAGCTGT
>JAHHSI010000025.1 GCA_020025275.1 Oscillospiraceae bacterium
ATTCAGGACGATGACGGCAGCTTCACCACCTTCATCGACATTCAGGGCGTGGAGGACTTCCACGGCGAGATGGACTTCAAGGTGGCCGGCACCAAGAAGGGCATCACCGCCATCCAGATGGACCTGAAGAACGACGGTCTGACCATGGAGATCATCGAGAACGCATTGGACATCACCTATGATGCCCGTGTCCAGATCCTGGACCAGATCATGCTGCCCTGCATCTCCGAGCCCCGCGCCGAGGTCAGCAAGTATGCTCCCAAGATGGTGACCATGCACATCGACCCGGACAAGATCCGTGACGTGATCGGTAAGGGCGGCAGCGTGATCCAGAAGATCGTGGCCGAGTCCGGTGCCAAGATCGACATCGATGACGACGGCACCATTCACATCGCCTCCCCCGACGCCGAGTCCTGCGCCATCGCCAAGAAGTGCATCGACGAGATCGTCTTTGTGCCCGAGGTGGGCTCCCTCTACTACGGCCGTGTCGTCAGCTACCTGACCAGCAAGCGTGACGGTGCCCAGATGGGTGCGTTCATCGAGCTGGCCCCCGGCAAGGACGGTCTGTGCCACATCCGTGATCTGGAGTTCAAGCGCACCGAGAAGGTGGAAGACGTGCTGAAGATCGGTGACATGACGTGGGTCAAGGTCATCGAGGTGGACGAGAAGGGCCGTGTGAACCTGAGCCGCAAGGAAGCGCTCAAGGAGATCGCCGACAAAGAGGCCGCCGGCCTGCCCATCAAGTAAGACCCCTTTTCCCTTTATGTAACCAAAACACCCGTGAAACTTGTGTTTCACGGGTGTTTTTTGCAGACTTCTCCCTTCCCATGCGGCCCATAGCCGGAGCACCTGACCCGCCCCTGTGCCTCTCCCCCCCTCCATCGGCAGGGTACCTCCATCCAAAGAGCGCCCCACTCCGCCTTGACGAAGCCGCCTCGGCTGTATATAATAGAGATTGTTCTTTTTTGAACTATTATCCAAAGGAGGTGCACACCATGGGGACCCTGTTGGAAACCTACACCGCCGAAAAATCCCTGTATGCCCGGATGCTCTCCCCCGTGTGCCGGAAATACCGGCTCTCCTATATGGAGCTCTCGGTTCTGCTTTTTTTGGCCAACCACCCCGGATATGACACGGCGGCGCAGATCGTCCAGTACCGGCAGCTGGCCAAGTCCCATGTCTCTGTCTCGCTTAAGACGCTGCAGCAGCGCGGCCTGCTGACCGGCCACCACCAGCCGGAGGACCGCCGCACCATCCACCTGCAGATAGCGGAGGCCGCCCGGCCCATTATCGATGACGGACGGCAGGCGCAGCAGGCCTTTTTGGATCGGATGCTGGCCGGCTTCACCCCGGAAGAGATCCGGCTCTATCAGGACTTTCAAACACGCATCCATCACAATCTTACTTCCCGGCCTATGCCGTGACCACGCACCATCACAGGAGGATCATTCATGGAAAACAACAAAGATTTTTTAGGCACGGAGCCCATCGGAAAGCTCCTCTGGAAGCTGTCCGTCCCCACCGTGGTGGCCCAGCTCATCAATATGCTCTACAACATTGTCGATCGCATCTATATCGGCCATATGCCCGGTGACGGCTCTCTGGCTCTGACCGGCGTGGGGGTCTGTATGCCCATCATCATGCTGGTGTCTGCCTTCGCCGCTCTGGTCAGCTCCGGCGGTGCACCCCGTGTGTCCATTTTTATGGGCAAGAAAAATCCGGACTTTGCAGAAAAGATCATGGCCCACTGCTTCACGCTGCTGCTGGTACTCTCCGCCCTGCTGACCGCCGTGCTCCTGCTGTGGAACCGGGAACTGCTTCTGGCCTTCGGTGCCACCGAGGACACCATCGAATACGCCGTGTCCTATATGAACATCTACGCCGTGGGCACCATTTTTGTCCAGCTGACGCTGGGCATGAACGCCTTTATTACGGCGCAGGGCTTCACGAAAATCTCCATGCTCTCCGTGGTCATCGGCGCTGTGTGCAACATTTTGCTGGACCCGATCTTCATCTTCGTGCTGCATATGGGCGTCCGCGGCGCAGCGCTGGCCACCATCATCTCGCAGGCCATCTCCTGCGTCTGGGTCCTCCGTTTCCTCTTCAGCCGGAAATCCACGCTGACGCTGCGCACCGGCAATATGGGTCTGACGCCCCGGATTCTTCTGCCCTGCATTGCTCTGGGCACCGCCGCCTTCATCATGCAGGGCAGTGAAAGCGTGATCTCCGTGTGCTTCAATGTCTCTTTGCGGCACTACGGCGGCAACATCGCCGTGGGAGCCATGACCATCCTCACCAGTGTGATGATGTTTGCCATGCTGCCCTTGCAGGGACTGGCGCAGGGGGCGCAGCCCATCACCAGCTATAACTACGGCGCCGGCAATGCCGACCGTGTTAAAAAATCTTTCTGGCTGCTGCTCATCACCGGTTTTATCTACTCGCTGACTTTGTGGGCCATCATTATGATTGCGCCGAGGTCCTTTGCCCATATTTTCACGCCCGACCCGGTGCTGCTGGATTTCACCGCCCCGGCCCTGCGGCTCTACTCCGGCGCCATCTTTATCTTCGGCATCCAGATGGGCTGCCAGATGACCTTCACCTCTCTGGGCTATGCCAAGCAGGCCATCGCCGCAGCGGTGGTACGCAAGTTCATTTTGCTGCTGCCCCTCATCTATTTCCTGCCCCATGTGGTCTCCAACCCCACCATGGGCGTCTATCTGGCCGAGCCGGTGGCCGACTTTTTGGCCGTTCTCTTTACCGTCTCCATCTTCTCCGTCACCTTCCGCAAGTCTATGGCGCAGCTGCGCCAGCGCAGCGAATCCGCTGTCAAAGAATAATCGCCAAGCCCCTCGGCTCCACCATGGAGCCGAGGGGCCTGTTTTTATTTCTTCACGCAAGAGCGTCTTTCCCCCCGCCGGCGGAACCGCCTCCGGCCGCCTGCGGTTCCGCTGGTGCTGAAGCAAAAGCACCGCTGCGGCCATGCCCCGGCGCCGCACATGGACACCCTCCCCCACACTCTCCGCCATCTGATCCTGCGGTCAGCCGCCACGCGCCGCTCTCCCCTTGCCCCTGCGGCAGGACGCAATCTCTCTGCAGCCGCAGGGCCCCTATGCCCCCGTCCAACACAAAAAGAGCTTTCCGCCCAAGGCGAAAAGCTCTTTTTGCTGTGTTGTTAGGAGAGAGAGAAATCACATAGGAAGTATCCCTTTGTGTGATCTTACTATACCTCCTATTTTTGGCCGAATCATGAAAAGGAAATGAACAGTTTGTAAATCTCATCCTCTCCGGCCCCGACCCTCTCTGCCGCACGGGTGGCCGGCTGTCCACATGACGGCACGCCGGAGAATCATCGGCCTTTTTTGCCGCCCCTGTGGTGCAGCCGCTCAGCGGCAGAGATAGGAGTACCATCCCTCGCTGTGACGTTCTTCCAAAATTTCCCAACCGTCGGCCCGGAGCTTTTCCGCCACCTCCACCGCACGGTCATCAATGATGCCGGAAGTCAGGAAGCAGCCGCCCTCTTTCAGGAACGGCCGCACCTGGGGCGAAAGCCCCATGATCACATCGGCCACAATGTTGGCCACGATGATGTCATACGGCCCGCCCATCTCCTTCCGGAGCTGTGCATCGGACAGCACATCGCCCCAGCGCACCGTGTACTGCTCTTTGCCGATGTGATTGAGGGCCGCATTTTCATAGGCCACGTCCACACACTTCTCATCAATATCGCAGGCAAAGGCGTGTTCTGCCCCCAGCAGCAGCGCCGCAATGGATAAGATGCCGCTGCCGCAGCCCAGATCCAGCACCTGCATTCCCGGCTGAACTCGGCTCTCCAGTGCCGTCAGGCAGAGCCGCGTGGTGGCATGGCTGCCGGTGCCGAAGGTCAGCCCCGGGTTCAAAATAAGCGGGATGCGTCCCTTGGTGTTGGCCTTTTCCCATTCCGGCACCACAATAAGCCGCTCGCCGATCTCCATGGGCTTATAAAACTGCTTCCAGTTGTTCTCCCAGTCGGCCTCGTCCATCTGTGCCATGGTCATCAGCAGCGAGCCGTAAGCCGCGTGCGCTTCTTTCATGGTTTGCAGGGCCATGCGCACCTTGGCCACGGTGGCAAAGCCCTCCTCGTCGGCGGGTACATAGAAGGTGATCCGGCACACGCCCTGTTTCTCCTTCATCAGGTCCTCGTCCACATAGTCCCAGTACTGGTGGTTGTTCTCCAGAAACTCTTTGAAATCCGCCTCGTCATCGATGACAAGGCCGGTGATCCCCTGCGCTTCCACCAGTTCGCTGACCGGCTCCAGTCCCGCCGAAGTTGTGTCAATTCTCAGTTCTAACCACTGCATATCTGCTCCTCCGTTTTTTACCGCTCCCGACCCACAAAGAACAATCCCAGTGTGCCGCTGCCGGTGTGGCTGCCGATGACCGGGCCGATAAATTCGGCACGAATGTCTGTGACGCCGAAGCGCTCCCGCAGTTCTCGGGAGATAAAGGCCACATTGTCAGGGCAGTTGGCCTGGCAGATGAACACGGTCTGCTGGCTCAGATCCCCGACGCCCAGCGTCTCCATCCCGTCCACCAGTGCCTTGAGCGCCGCCTTCATGCCCCGGGCCTTGCCCACCGGTGTCAGATGTCCCTCAATATCGGTGTGCATCACCGGCTTGATGTGCAGCATGGTGCCCACCAATGCGGTGGTGCCGCTGACACGGCCGCCCCGCTTGAGGTGGTACAGATCGTTCACCGTGAACCAGTGGCACTGGCCGGGGATGGCCTCCCGGACGAAGGCCTCCACCTCCTCCATGCTCTTGCCCTTTCTCTTCTCCTGCACGGCACGGTACACCAACATTCCCTGTCCACGGGAGGCGGACAGCGAGTCAATGACGGTGATCTTCCGCTCCGGGAACTCCGGGCGCAGATCTTCCGCCGCAATGCAGCCGGACTGATAGGTGGTGGACAGTCCGCTGGAAAAAGCGATGTACAAAATATCCTTCCCTGCCGCCAAAATCGGCCGCATGGTGTCCACAAAGCTGCCCACGCTGACAGCGGACGTGGTGCACTGTGCTCCGGCGTCCAGACGGCGATAGAACTCCTCCATGGACAGATCCGCATGGTCGGGGGTGTCCAGATAGTCCTGCCCATCCATGTGGAAGGACAGGGAAACAACGGTCAGCTCCAGTTCAGCCACCTCGGCGGCAGACAGATCACAGCAGCTGTCGGTCATGATGATGTAGTCTCTCATGAAGTATCCTCCTTAACAAGTCATCGGTTCTCAGCAGGCCCGCAAGCGGCACTCTCCGTCCCTTGCGGCAGCCCCGCACTTATTTTCCTACGCAAAATCGGGAAAAGATGGTGGCCACCAGATCCTCCCGAAGGCTCTTGCCGTTCAGTTCGCCCAGCGCCTCCAGCGCCTGCTCTCCCTCGGTGAGGATCACATCCGGCGTCATGCCGGCCGCCAATGCCTCCCCGGCACGGCGCACCGCCTCCAGAGCACGGCTCACCGCCTCGGCCTGCCGGGCGTTGGTCAGTACCTCTCCGGCCGTTCCACCGGCCACGGCGTACAGCGCCTCGATCTTCTCCGTGAGAGCTGCCAGTCCCTCTCCCGTCTTGGCGGAGATGCAGCTGACCGACGCAAAATGGCGGCGCAGCGCCTCCTCATCCACCACGGCGGGCAGATCGCACTTATTGAGCACCACGAAGCACTCCGGCACCTGCCGGGCCACGGCTATGGCGGTTTCGTCCTCCTCAGTCAGTGCCTGCGACCGATCCAGTACCAGCAGCGCCAGCGATGCGTGCTCCGCCGCATCACGGCTGCGCCGGACGCCGATACGCTCCACTGCGTCCTCCGTTTCCCGAATTCCGGCCGTATCAATGAGCCGCAGCAGGGTCCGCCCCACCAGTACCTTCTCCTCCACCGTGTCCCGGGTGGTGCCGGCCACGTCTGTGACAATGGCTCGGTCATAGCCCAGCAGCCCGTTCAGCAGCGAGGATTTGCCCGCATTGGGCCGGCCCAGGATCACCGTGGGCACCCCCTGCTTCATCAGGCGTCCCCGGTCAAAGGTGGCCAGCAGCGCCGCCAGCTTCTGCGCAGCGTCAGCCAGTGTCTCTTCCATAGCGCTGCGCTGCAGCTCCTCAATATCCTCATCGGGATAGTCCACCACGGCATAAAACCGGGAGGTCATGGCCATCAGAGCCTCGTAGATCTCGTTGATGCCCCGGCTGATGGCTCCGGAGATCTGTCCGGCGGCGTTGCGGGCCGCTTCTGCCGTCTCGGCATCAATGAGGTCGGCCACCGCCTCGGCCTCGATCAGGTCCATGCGCCCGTTCAAAAAGGCACGCTGTGTAAATTCGCCGCCCTTGGCCTGCCGGGCGCCGGCCTGAAACAGGGACAGCAGCACCTCCTGCAGCACCAGCGGGGAGCCGTGGCAGTGGATCTCGCCGCAGTCCTCGCCGGTATAACTGTTGGGACCGGGAAACAGCACCGCAAGGCCGTGATCGATGACCCGTCCTTCCCGATCCAGTACATCCCCCAGAATCATTTTCCGCCCCTCCCGCTGGGACAGCGGCGTTCCCTTGGGGCGGAACACCCGGTCGAGAATGGCACAGGTCTCCGGCCCCGTCACACGCAGGATGCCAATGGCCCCGGGGCTTTGCGCCGTAGCAATGGCGGCAATGGTATCTCCCATGGCTTTTCCCCCTTTACTCCTGTATTTCCGCACCTCCGCAGCGGGGATGCAGCTTCTTTAGAGGGTTTATTATACCACGATATATGGCAAAATTCCAGCAAAACACCCCGTATTTTGACCGCAGGATCGAAAACCTCTCCCCAAAGCTGTCCTGCAAAAAAATTTGTTCCCCGCTCTGCCGCAAGCTACCGATTTCCTCAGGGCTGTGGTATAATCCGAATAAGATTGGACACCGCCGCTCGCCGCCATTTTCAGGCGAGAACCACGGAACGCTGCGGTCGTGTCCTCAAAGGAGTACCGCTATGAAATTGACACCTTCTCTGCTTCAGCAGCTGGCCCAGCACGTGGAGTGCAACTACCACGACTGTCAGATCCGGCGCTCCGGCGACCGGTTAGAGCTCCGGCGCCCGCTGGGCCGTGTGCAGATCGACGCCCACGGGCTTATCTTTTATGTAGGAGATGCCCTATGGGATGAGATCGCCTCTGCGGATGTGGAAGATCCCTTTTCCGAGGTGGACGCCTTCCTCCTGATGCTGACGGAATCGGAAGAATCCTGCACACCGATCTACACCACCGCCGTACGCAATGCCGCCCGCTGCGGCAGCCGCATCTACTATGCGGTCTTTGCTCTGACACTGCTGCTCCTGTTGGGCTGCCGTCTGCTGCACCTGCCGCCGCTGTTTCTGCTCATCGGTCTGCTTCTTCCCCTTTTACTCCTTCTCCCTCTGCGCTTGTTCCGCCGCCGCAGCTTACAGCGGGACTGGGTCTGCCCCCACTGCGCTGCGGCGCTGCCTCTGCGGCCCAAGGAGTGGGTGGTGCAGCCGGCCTTTGTCTCCCGGTGTCCCCACTGCGGTGCGTCGCTGGTAGACGATGCACTTGCTGCGGCTATGGTCCACCGTCTGGCGGACGACGAAGACGATACGGAAGAGGCGGATACACCCCTTGATCCGGCTGCTTTTGTAACCCGGGGTGACAAGCGCCTGTGTCGTCTATCGGGACTGTTTCTCCTGTGCTTTGCCCTGTTGTTCGGCCTGTTGCTGCTGGGCACCACGGAGAACATGGTGCCGGCCATGATCGCCGTGCATACCGCCGCCTTTCTCTCTATCACGGGCATTGCCGCCGCCGTGCTGGTCTGCCGGGCTCCGAAAGAGGTGCTCTCCTCTGCCCCTGCAGCCGTGGTCCGTGAGCAAAAATGGATCTCTTGGCTCGGCGTAGCCACAGCGCTGACGGGCCTTGTCTTTTCCTTCCTTGCCTTGGTCATCTCTCCGCAGGAGAATACGCAGCCGGTCTTTGTCCTGTTGCTGACGGTGAGCGGCCTTGCCTTGTTGGCCGTGGGCGGTTGGATGCTGCTGGCCCGCCGAAACCGCACGCTCTATGCCCTCCACTCTTCCCTGATCTACATCTCCAGTTTCGGACGGAAGCGGGAATTCCCCGCAGCGCAGATCAGCTCCTTTACCTTGACTTCCTCCGGAAGCATCCGCTTTTTTGACGCAGATGCCCGAAAGCTCTGTGCCATCGAGACCAACATGGCGGGCATCGACGGTCTTCTGGGGTGGCTCGCAGGCCACGACATCGCCATCACCACCCCAGAATCTGCGCCAGCGGAAACGGACAAGAGAAAGGAGAAACTGCCCACGCCAAACAAGAGTCCCGCCGGGATCTGGCGGGAAGAGGACGAAACGCCGCTCCACCGCCACCTGAAGGCCCTCCGTGCGGTCCTTCTTTTGGTGCTGCTCCTCTTTGCCGCCGGGTGTCTCCTCCCTCTCCCGCTGTACCTATACACCGATCTCAAGGCCGCCCACGCCATCTATCTGGCCACCTTCTCCCCCCTGCCCATGGTTCTCTACTGTCTGGTCGTCTCTCCGGTACTGCTGCTGGAGGAGCCGCCGGCCAAGGCCACCGCAGCGTGGACGGCCATGCACATCAGGTTCCCCGTGAGGCCGGTACTTCTCTTAAGCCTACTGGGTGCCCTTCAGGTGTTCTATTTCTGGGCCGGCAATTTCCTGCAAATCGTCCATACCGGCCGCTTCTATCTCCTTTATCTCGCATTGGTGGCCGTCGTGGTCACGCTCTTCTTTCTTCGTACACCGCAGCGGCTGCGCAGCGGTGTAGGGGCTTTCCTGATGCTCTTTTTACTGCTGGGCTATCTGCTGACCTACGGCACCGTCGTGGCCGCCGCCCGCCCGGTGGAGCACTATCCGGCCGTGGTGACAGAACGTACAGGCCCCACCGACGACGATCCCTCCGCCAAGCGAACAGTAACCGTCCGCCTCGATGACGGCACCACCGGAACGCTGCAGGTCAGTGAGTCCCTACAGCAACTGGAGGAAGCCGGTGCCCCCCTCGTGGTGTGCCAGAAGGACAGCGTGCTGGGGATCCGTCTGGTGCGGCTGCACCTGCCCCCGGATGTGGACATTTCCACGCTGCCGCACGTGTCACAGCCCGACTCGACGGACGGGGGCCGCAAGTAACTACGCTCCTTTGGCAGCAGCCCACGCCGCCCACTGTCGCAGGCAGCAACGGCCGCCCGCCCCTATCTTCCCAGCATTTTCCTGCGGAAAAAACGGTACGAAAGCAGCCCCGGGATGCCGATCCAAATCACCATGGTGCCAAGAGTTACAATTTCAAATTCAGGAATGGTCATGGCCAACGCCATATAGAGCAACGCCGTAGGCAGTGAGATCCAGCCGATGATCCTGTGAGCCAGATTCCATGTATCCTCGTCTTGCAGAGTCCAAGGCAAACGAAGCCCCGTATGGCGGCTGTAAGGCCACCGGGGTGCCATAATTCCCGCAAATACCAACACGCAGGAAACCAGCAGCATTGCCGCCATCTTCTCCCCGTTTTCCGAAAAGGCGACCACATCCAATGCCGTCAGGACTCCGCAGAGAATCCCCACGGCTAAAACAACACTGTCGAAAATAGTAGTAACATGAAGCACATCTGTTTTTAAGGTTGCGGTCGTTATCCGAGTGAGTAGAGCTATATTGCGGTAAAAGACGACCACCGCCGCCCCGGTACACACACCCACAAGCAGAAGAGCCACCAGTTCATTTTTGACCAGCAGCGCCGCCATCATGGCCGCCGCTGCGAAAAAGAGGACGAGCCCTCTCTTCTCCCCCGCCCGATGAAGCAGCTGCACCTGCTGCTTGTGCGCTGCAAGCTGTGCATTCACCCTCGCCAGCTCCTCAGATAGTTCCACGGGCACACCGTCCTCCGTGTCTGCCCCCAGCAAACGGCTGACCGGGACCTCCAGCAACTCTGCCATACGGACCAACACCTCCGCATCCGGAACCGACCGCCCCGTTTCCCATTTGGACACGGTCTGCCGGACGACGTGCAGCCGGACGGCCATCTCCTCCTGACTGAGCCCCTTTTCCTTTCGGATGCGCCGGATCGTTTCATCCATCATCGCTTGTCGTTCCTTTCTGTGTTTTTTGTATGCCTTCATTATACGAGGGCAATGTCGGTAACACAAGCAACGGAAAGTAACACAGCCTCCCTCCCGCAAAAATGGCCAAAACGTGTCCGTCTGACAACCAATGACAACCAAAAAACACCCTGCAAAAAGGGAGCGCATCGCACACGATGCGCTCCCTTTTCCTTTGTTGAAAATCGATTTGGTCATGCCGCATGATCCGACGGCGGCACGGGGGACGGCGTCGGTGCCGGCGGCTCCGGCTTGGGGGCCGGCGGCCGCTGTTTCCCCACCTTGATGATCATATCACGGGACTCGTAATTGCTCACCGATTCCAGATCGCTGGACAGCAGTGTTCCGTCGCCGGCATACACATAGCGCCAGGCGTAGACCGTATATCCGGTATAGGGATACTGTTCCACCACCTCCACACCGGGGGCCAGCGTATCCACCTCCTGATAGATGGTCTCGTAGGGGTACTCTGCCTCCACGGAGGTCACCATCTCCACATAGCTGTCATCCACCTTGGTGCCCTGAATGGACACGGTCAGATTTGCGCCGCTGCGACTGGTCACGATACGGATGGGGTAATCCGTATTATTGCGGAACACAAAGTCCACCGGCCCTTCATACACCGTAGCATCGCAGCCCCAGCGGATATACCCGGGGGCAAACTGGTGGCAGTAGCGGGTCACGATCTCCAGATTGGACAGGAGCGTGGCATAGTAGAGCGTGGAGGACACCTGGCAGACGCCGCCGCCATACACATCCACCGTCTCCCCGCCCACATAGCCGGGGGCCGGACTGAAACCGTGGGCGGCATCCGTAGGGCCCACCGCATCGTTATAGCTGAAGCTCTCGCCGGGGTTGAGCACCCAGTAATTGATGTTTCGGGCCGCAATCTTCACGTTTTCGATCCGATCCCACGTGCCGCTGACGTACGTGGTAAAGCTGCCCAGTTCATCCCGGAACAGCACCTTTTCCAGCGCCTCCTTCGTCACCTTCGGGGCGGTGATCTCCGCAGGGATGACCACCTCCGTGCCGGGCTGAGCCGCTGCCACGATCTCCTTTGCCGCAGCCACATCAAACTGGACACCCACACGTTCCTCCGTCAAGCCGCCGGTACTCTTATCGTACATGGCGCTGACGCCGTCGCCGCAGATCTCCTGATGGAGCGTCTCCAGATCCAGCGGTATGGCCGCCACGGGAATGTACACACCTGCTACGCCGGAGAGATCCCCCTGCTCCAGTGCCGTGCGCAGGGCGGTCATCAGCTGCGCCGGGTCCAGACGACGCCCGTCGGCGGCGCAGGTCACATACAGCCCATCCGTCTTTTCCTTCTCCATGCGCCAGGCACCGTCTACGGCCGGGGTATACGTCGCCTCGCTGATCGATGCCGCACAGCGCCGCATGGCTCCGCTGTCCACGGTCCATCGGGGCTGCACCCGGGTCTCGGCAAACCAGCTGCGCAGCAGCTGCCATCCGCCCAAAAAGGCATGGCCATGCGTCACGTCCCACGCAGCCGCCGCTGCCGCCTCGCCGGAGGCCGAAGCCCCCATCTGCTGCAGCGTCACCTCGCCCAGAGACTCGCCCTCCACGGTGAGAGGAATGGCCGTGCGCTCCAGAAGCGCCGCCTGCTCCTCGTCCCATCGCCGGGCCGCCTGCTCCCGGGTAAGGCCGCTCATGTCCACATCCATCACGTAGACCCGGCCGGCCACCGTCCCACTCACGCCGGCCGCCACACACAATCCGCCATAGACCGCCAGCAGGACCGCCGCCACCGACAGCAAAACGATCCACACCGGTTTTTTCCACCATTTTCGCGACGGAGCCGCTGCCGCAGGCGGGCTATCGGAGGCGCCGGCCGATCTGCCGTCCGCACACACCTCTGATACCGTGCCCTCCGTCTCCGCCGCCGGTTTGTCGGCCGGCCGGCCGCTCGTTTGACCGGCCGTTTCCTCCGCCGCCTTGGCTGTCTCTGCCGCCGGCGCCTTTTCCTCCGTCCGGGGGGCACCGGACGGCTGCCCGGCGGCAGCGGGCCCCTCCGTCGGCTCTTTCGGTTCCACAGGTTCCTGCAAAAGCTCCTCTCTCTCCTTGCTCATACAGGGTTCCTCCTTCAGTTACGGTTCTTATGCCTTGCTTTCGACATAATTTTATCTATTATATCGCTTTTCAAAAAAAAGTGCATTACAATTCCGTAACAACCGCTTTCTCCCGCCGTTTGGGAATCCGAATGGTCAGAAAAATCTCCTCCTCCGTATCCTGTCGGCCGCAGGCGGCCTCCACGCCGCTGCGGCGCATCACCTCCATGGCATGGCTCAGGCTATTGAGGAAAAGCCGCACGTCCTTAATGATATAGGTGCTGCGCCCCCGAGGCGGTGTGGTGTGGTTCCGGGCCAGCAGCTTTTCCACATAGCTCTCCGTCTGCGCCACGGTATACTCCCGCTGCGCGATGAGACGGATCGTCTCCAGCTGCTGCTCTTCATCACTCAAACGCAGCAGCGCCCGGGCATGGCGCTCCGTCAGATCGGTGGCTTGCAGCGCCTGCCGCACCGATGGGCTCAGGCGCAGCAGCCGCAGCTTATTGGCCACCGCCGACTGGGATTTGCCGATTTTTTCCGCCGCCTGCTCCTGCGTCAGATGGTACTCGCTGATGAGCCGTGCAATGGCCTCGGCCTCCTCCCAGAAATCCAGATCCCGCCGCTGCAAATTTTCGATCAGCGCCAGCAGGGCCGAATCCTCCTCCCCCACCTGTGCCACCAGGCAGGGCACCTCCCGCAGACCGGCCAGTTTGGCCGCACGGAGCCGCCGCTCCCCGGCCACCAGCTCATAGCCGCCGGAGACGGAACGGACCGTCAGCGGCTGTAAGATGCCGTAGTGTGCAATGCTCTGTGCCAGCTGCTCCAATGCCTCCGTTTCAAACGTGCGGCGTGGCTGATGCGGATTGGGGCGGATCTGTTCCACCCCTATGTAGCGGACACGACAGGATAAAAATTCCCCTTTTTGCGGAAATCTCATGGGCAACCCCTCCTTTTCCCCCATTCTATGCCCGCAGAAGTGCAGAATCCCCCGGATTTTGTCGGGAAATCGGCATTTTTTCATCTCTCACATTCAAAAGCAGGATATTTCCTGCGAAATACCCTGCTTTTGCTCTATTTTATCTCTTTTCCCCTATCTCTGTCTCATCGATGCACCGCAGCACGTGGGCCACATCGTCATATCTGGCCGTATCGGTGGGCGAGCCAAGGCTGCACACCAGATATTCCCGGTCATTCCGGCAATAGAGCACCATCAGGTGGTACTCCCCCGGAAGCGAGCCGGTCTTGACGCCCGCCACGTTCTCCTGATACACGTCGGAGAGCGGCTCTAAAAAGCGGTTGGTATTTTTCCACGACTGAACGCTGCCGTCCGGCAGGTCGGCCGCATACCACAGCTGGCCCACGGTCTCCCGCACCCACGGATCGGCCAGCAGGCGCTCCGTCACGGCGCACAGATCCTCTGCCGTCGTGCAGGAGACGTCATCGAAGCCACTGGGATCATAGAGCACGGTGTCATCATAGCCCTGTCGGCGCAGATACTGGCGCAGATGCTCCATAAACACCTCCACCCGCTCCGGCCCCGGCTGCGCCGACGGATCGAGGCAGCTGCCGCAGTAATCCGCCACAGCATAGGCCGCATCGTTGCCCGACGGCACCAGCATGGCGGCCAGCAGATCCCGCAGGTAATAGGCCTTTCCCTCCAGATCCGCCACCGACGACTCCGGTTTTGTCATGGCCAGCGCCGCCTCCTCCACTTCCACCACGTCATCGGGGTCGGCCAGAGTGAGGGCATACTCGATGACATACAGTTTGGCAAGGCTGGCCGGAACACACGGCTCCTGCTGATGTTTTGCGAGGATCGTCTGGCCGCTGTCCCGCTCGATCACCAGCAGCGAGCGGGCCTGCACGTCTCCATGCCGGGCCCAAAAGGACGCCCAACGATCCTTTTGCGCCTGTACGAACTCCGGTGACCGGGCCATCATAAGCCCCCACAGCACACCCGCCAGCCCCAGCAGCACCAGCAGCGTCCGCCCCCGGCGCCTTCTCCTGCGCCGCTGCGAGCGCCGTGGTCTCTCGTCTTTTCTGGCACGTTCCATATCTCTCCCGCCTCCCATCTTTCTTCTGCTGTCCATGATAGCCGTTCTGAATGACACCTTCGTGACAGGGACATGACAATTCTGTCACATGAAAAAAGGCAGCCCCTGTCGGGACTGCCTTTGCTCCGTTTACCGCACTTTATGCCTGATACTGCCGCTTCAGCCGGCGGATATCCTGTCCGATAAAGGGCAGGATCTCATACTCCCCCTCCATGCGGGAGAGCACCTGTGCCCCGTAGCGCCGGCCGATCTCCGAGGGGTTCAGGTTGGTATTGATCACCGTCTTGCGCCCCTCCACCAGCCGCTGATTGATGATCTGATAAAACACACTCTGGACAAAGCTGGTCATCATCTCGGTGCCCAGATCGTCCACGATGAGCAAATCGCAGTTCAGATAGCGATTCACATCGGCATCGGTGCTCTCCTCATCGTCCCGCCGGAACTTGGCGTCCTCAAACCGGCTGAAGATCCGGGCGGCCGTATCGTAGACCACGGAGTAGCCGCTCTCGCTGACCACCCGCGCCATGCAGGCCGAGAGGAACGTCTTGCCCAGACCCGGGGCGCCGAACAGCAGCAGGTTCCCGCTGCGGGGCGAAAACTGGCGGGCATAGTCCTGACAGACGTCAAAATTATGCTCGGCAATCTCCCGGGGGGAGCGCTCATAATTTCCCCGCTCCGTGGAATACCAGTCAAAGGAGAAGGTGTCAAACGTCTCCGTACCCATGTCCAGCATCTGGCTCAGCTCGGCGATCTGCTCCCGGGCGTAGTAGCTCTGCAGGCACTGGCACAAGGCATTGCCCCGATATCCCGTGTCCCCGCACAGCGGACAGTTGGGCTTTTCCTCCAGTGCGTCCTCCTCATAGCCGGCCGCCCGCAGAAGATCCGCCCGCTCCTGCTGCAATCCCAGATTCTGCTTCCGGATCCGTGCAATGGCGGCCACCGGATCTGCGCCGTGCTGCAGCGCACCGGCAATGATCTGGGACATGGTACTGCGCAATTCCCTGTCGATCTCCATCAAGCGGGGGATCTTGCGGAACAGCCGCTGCCGCCGCTGGTCAAACTGCTGGGCACGACGCTGCTTGTCCTCTTCAAACCGGACCTGTGCCCGGTGCATGATCTTTCCGTCATAGGCCATGGGCGATCGCCTCCTCACCACTTCAAATACTTATCAATATCGGCCACCTGCTCCGGCTTTTTCTCCGCCTTCCGCCGCACGTCGCCCTGCTGCACCTGCTCCACCGTGTGCCAGCCGTTTTCGTGCCAGCGGCGCAGGATGCCGTTTAAGTAACCCCAGTTCAGCTCTTTCTTATAAAAGACCGTCTTATCATAGGCCAGCGCCACCACCTCCGGCGGAAAGCCCTGTTCCATCCAACGGCGGATGTACTTCTCCTCGCTGGCCACCGGACCCCGCCGACCCAAGCCCAGCACCTGCATATAGGCCGCCATCTGCTCCTCCTGCTGGTCGCACAGACGAAGATACTCGTCTGCCCGCTCCTGATCGAAGATCCCACGGCGGGCCCAGTAGTAGCCCTCCTTCTCGATCTGGCGCAGTGTGGGACGCCGTCCCTCGCCGTAGCGCTTTTTTGACCGGGTAATGCAGTGGTTCACCAAAAGGTAAATGACATCCGCCGGCAGACCTACATCATCATAGAGTCCTGCCAGGATCTGCAGATCCGGTGTGCTCAGCTTTTTCCCCAGTCGCTCCTCCGTCTGGCGGCGCAGCTGATGAAACGCCCTGTCCTCCTCCAGCATCTGTGCCACGTCCTGCGTCGTATAGTTGGGGCGCTCCTCCGCCGGTTCCGGCAGAGGTTCCGCTCTGCGCCGCTCCAACAGACCCAGCTGCTGCAGGGAAGTCTCCGCATCGTCCAGCCGCAGCTCGCTCCAGCGCAGACGGCGCATCAGCTCCTGCGGAGTCACGGCCGAGGGCAGACGCATCAGCGTCAGATATAAAAGAGCGGCATCGCTGTTGCCCTGATTCACCAGTCGATCCACCGCACCGGCGGGAAGCACTACGCTCTCCTCTTCCTGCCGCAAAATATAGCCACCCATACGCACCCTCCTTTCCTCTTACGTTCATAGATAGTCTATTTTACACGAAATCCTTTTTTTCGTAAAGGGTCGCCGTGTTTTTTTCAGAAATTTCCGTCTTTCTTGGGAAAACTCCTTTTCCCTCCGGATTTTTGTGTTATAATAGATAATGTATTACTATCGATACCCAATGCCAACAGGAGGGTTACTATGGCAAATCATATTACAATGAACATCTGCGGCGAGGACTATACTCTGGTCGCCGAGGAGAGTGCAGAGTACATGCAGCGTGTGGGCGCACTGGTGGATCAGAAAATGAGCGAGCTCATTGAGAACGCCCACATGGGCCGCGGTGACGCCGCCGTTCTGGCCGCCGTCAATCTGGCCGACGAGCTTTTCAAAGCACAGGAGGGCGATGAGAACCTGCGCCGCCAGCTCAAGACCTATCTGGACGAGGCCAACGCCGCCAAGAACGAAGTATCCGAACTCAAGCGCCAGCTGTTCCGGGCACAGCAGACTCGTAAGTAATGGCAGAGATTCTATCCCCCGCCGGCTCCTGGGACTCCATGGTAGCCGCCGTTCAATGCGGCGCAGACGCCGTTTACATGGGTGTCGGCGCCTTCAACGCAAGGCGCAGCGCCAAGAATTTTACTCCCGAGACCTTTGCCGAGGCCATTGCCTACTGCCATCTGCGCGGCGTCAAGGTATATCTCACCCTCAATACCCTGCTGAGCGACCGGGAACTGGAAGAGGCCGCCCAGCTGCTCCGTCATGCCAGCAAGGCGGGTGCCGACGCCGTCCTGATCCAGGACTGGGGCGTTTTCCAGCTGGCACGTCAGGTAGCGCCGGATCTCCCCGTCCACGCCAGCACCCAGATGAGCCTCTTTTCTCTGGGCGGCGCCCAACGGGCTGCCCAGCTGGGCATGGAGCGGGTGGTTCTGGCCCGAGAGCTGTCCCGGGAGGACATCCGCACCATCTGTCGGGGCTGTCCGGTCGAGATCGAGACCTTTGCCCACGGGGCACTATGTATGTGCTACTCCGGCCAGTGCGCCATGAGCGCCCTTATCGGCGAGCGCAGCGGCAACCGTGGACGCTGTGCACAGCCCTGCCGTCTGCCCTACGGCATCAATCAGCCGGCCCGTGGGGGCCGTCCCCTGAGCCTGAAGGACGCCAATCTCTCCGCTTATCTACAGGAGATGGAGGAGATGGGCGTCGCCTGTCTGAAGCTGGAGGGCCGCATGAAGCGGCCGGAATACGTGGCGGTGATTACCGGGATCTACCGCCGCCTGCTGGACGAAAAGCGCCGCCCCACCAAAAAAGAACAGCAGCAGCTGACCGACGCTTTTTCCCGCAGCGGTTTTACCGACTGGTACTACCAAGGGAAAAAAGGGGCGGAGATGTTCGGCTCCCGGCCGGAAAAGACCCCTGAGCCCAAGGAGCTATTTGCCGCCGCCCGCACCGCCTACGAAAAGGAGGATCTGCGGACCGTGGACGTCACCATGCACTGCACGGTGCAGCGGGAAAAACCCGCCGCCCTGACGGTGCAGGCCCGGCGTATGGACGGACAGACGGTCACCGCCACCGCCCAAGGTCCCGTGCCTGAGGAGGCCCGCAACCGCTCCCTGACGGAGGCGGAACTGGCGGCCCGTCTGGCCAAGACCGGCGGTACGGTGTTTGCCCCGAAAGAAATCCACGTCACACTGGATGAGGGACAGATGCTGCCTGCCAGCGCAATCAACGCCCTGCGCCGGGAGGCGCTGGGGCGTTTGCAGGAGCAGCTGGAGAGCCAAGTCGGTTCCGGGCGCCGCTGCGCACAGACCACGCCCCTGCCCCCTGCGCCGGCCGCAGCGGAGCCTATGGGCTTTACCTGCTCCATCGCACGACCGGAGCAGCTGACAGACGAGCTTCTCTCGTGCGGGCCGGAGATCGTCTATCTCCCTCTGGAGCTGCTGCCCTTTGTGGATCTGGCCGCCCATGCCGGACGCACCCGTTTTTGCGCCGTTCTGCCCCGCATCTTCCGCACGGAGGACGAGGCCAAGTTCCGCCGCATCCTCGCCGACACCCCCGGCCTTGCCGCCGTGGCTGTCAGCAATCTGGGACATCTCCCCATTGTGGAGGGGCTGCCGCTGGAGATCCGTGGCGACTACGGCATGAACGTATTCAATTCCCGTGCCCTCTACTTTCTGAAGGAACAGGGACTCCACAGCGCCACCGTCTCCTTTGAGCTGCGGCAGGCACAGATCCGGGATCTCCGGAAGCACCTGCCCTGCGAGGCCATCATCTACGGGCGGCTGCCGCTGATGATCACGGAGAACTGCGTCATTCAAAATGACGGTGCGTGCCGCTGTGAGGAGACGAACGAGCTGCACGACCGCACCGGCGCCCGCTTCCCTGTGCTGCCGGTGTACGGCCACCGCAACGAGATCCAGAACAGCCGCATCCTCTTTCTGGCCGACAAGCCGGAGGATCTGGCCTGCGGACTGCGGTGGGGTCGGCTTCGCTTCACCACCGAGTCGCCGGAGGAGTGCGTCCGCATCTTCCGCCGCTATCTGGGACAGAACGACTTTACCCCCGACAACTACACCCGTGGTCTGTTTTACCGTGGTGTCGAGTGATAACTTTTCGATATATTTTCAACCAATTATACAATTAGTTTTCGTTTTAGGAGTTTTCTACCATGTTCGAGCTGAAAATCAAGGCCGTGTCCCCCCGCATCGGGCAGGACATTCCCGTCCCCCGCTACGCCACCGACGGCGCCGCCGCCATGGATCTATGCGCCTGCATCGACGCACCGGTGACCCTTCCCGCCGGGGGTCGGCAGGTCATCCCCACGGGGATCGCCATCGCCCTGCCCTCTCCGGACTATGTGGCACTGCTCTTTGCCCGCAGCGGTCTGGGCATTAAAAAAGGCATCGCCCTGAGCAACGGCGTGGGCGTGATCGACAGCGACTACCGAGGTGAGATCGCCGTGGGTCTGGTGAATCTCTCCCAGGAGGACTACAGCGTACTGCCCGGCGACCGCATTGCCCAGCTGATGATCACCCCCGTGGTGCGGCCCACCGTCTGTTTGACAGACACACTGGACGAGACGGAGCGAGGGGCCGGCGGCCTGGGCTCCACCGGGAGGTGAGGCCATGGCTGCTATCGTACTGGCCTCCGGTTCCCCCCGCCGCCGGGAGCTGTTGGAAAAAATCGGCCTAACCGATTTCACCGTGCGTGTACCACAGGTGGAGGAGACCTATCCCGAGACCCTGTCTCCGGAGGAGATCGTCTCCTACATCTCCCGGAAAAAATCCATGGCGCTGATCTCGGCTCCGGAGGAGATCGTGATCACCGCCGACACCATGGTGTTTTTGGACGACAAACGACTGGGGAAGCCTCGGGATGAGGCGGACGCCCTGAAGATGCTGACGGCTCTGGCCGGGCGGGAGCACCGGGTCTGCACCGGTGTCACCGTGCGGCAGGGAGAGCGGAGCCTGACCCGTGCCGCCACCACCCGCGTCTTTTTCCGCAGCGCCCGTGAAGAGGAGCTGCAAGCCTACATCCGGGGCGGTGAACCCATGGACAAGGCCGGCGCCTACGGCGTACAGGGACAGGGCTCCCTGCTGGTGGAGCGCATCGACGGGGATTTCTTCAACGTGATGGGGCTTCCCGTTCTACTGTTGAGCAGGATGCTGGAGGAATTTGGTATCCGGCTTCTCGGATAAGGAGTTTTGCATGAAACGTTTTTTTACCAAGCACGGCATTATTGTTCTGACGGTGGCCGTTGTGATCGCGGTGGGCCTGTGCATCGCCTCGTCCATCAGCAGCGGCACCGGCTTTCTCTATAATGCCATGGGCGTCATCGCCACCCCCTTCCGTGCCGCCAGCCATGCGGTGAGCAGCTGGGCCGGCGGCATCAGCGACCACTTCGACAACGTGGAGAACCTGCAGGAGGAGAATCAGGCGCTGCGCAAGCGGGTGGCCGAACTGGAGAAAGAACTGCGCAACGCAGAGAAAAACAGCGAGGAAAACGAGCGTCTGCGGACGCTGCTGAACCTTCGCCAGCAGCGGGAGGATTTCACCTTTGCCTCGGCTCATGTGGCGGGACGCAGCACCTCCAACTGGGAGGCGGAGCTGACGCTGAACGTGGGCACCGATGCCGATGTGTCCATCGGGGACTGTGTGGTGAACGAGGAGGGCTTTTTGGTGGGCGTGATCTCCGAGGCCGGTCTTAACTGGTCCACTGTGACCACCATTCTCGACCCCAACTCCCAGCTGGGCGCCACGGTCTTCCGCACCGGAGAGACCACGGTGGCTCTGGGCGATCTGGGCTTGATGCTGGATAACCGCCTGAAGCTGGCCTATTTGCAGGGCAACTCCCACCTGATGAACGGTGATCTGGTGCTCACCTCCGGTATCGGCGGCTACTACCCCTCCGGTCTGGTCATCGGGTCGGTGGAGGAGATCCGCACCGACGACAACGGACTGACCCGCTACGGCGTTCTGGTGCCGCAGGTGGACATTCAGCAGCTCAAGCAAGTGTTCGTCATCACCGACTTCCAAGTGGTGCAATGAGAAAGGATCGACGATGAATCAACGGGATCTCTTCTATAAATGGCTCTTTTATTCCGGAGCAGCGCTGCTCTTTCTCGTTCTCCAGAGCTGGGTCCTCAATCGCCTGTCTCTGTGGGACGGCGTACACCCTTTTCTGCCGCCTATGCTGGCGCTGATGCCCTCGCTGCTGGAAAATCGGGATGAAAGCGCCCTGTTTGCCGTCATTTTCGGCTTTTTCTCGGATCTATTCATGCCCAGCCCCGTGCCGGGCTTCTATACGCTGGTCTTTTTGGCCATCGCCGTTTTGTCCGGACTGATCGCCGGGCGGCTCCTGATGCCCGGGTTTTTGTGCGCTGCCGTGTGCAGTGCCATGGGCCTTGTCCTGTGCGGCCTGGTTCATCTTTTGACCGCACTCTCCCATCCCTCCATCTCGCTGCCGGACGCACTGGGGGTCATCGGGCGGGAGCTGGCACTGTCCCTGCCCTTCTCGCCGGCTATTTTCTGGCTGGACCGGAAGATCTATGTACGGATGCGCGATCTATAAGAAAGGAGACGGCTCGTGAACACCCCTCACCTACTCAAATATCGACTGATCGCCATCGGACTTTTTTTAGGTCTGGTGGTGACACTGTACGTCGGTGTGATGTACAACACCCAAATCGTCCGCGGCGACGAATTCCGGGCCAAGTCCCTGTCCAGTAATGCCGCCGCCGAGACGGTGGAGGCCTCCCGTGGCATCATCACCGACCGCAACGGTAAGGTTCTGGTTTCCAATCGCCTGACCTATACCCTCCTCTTCTCCGACGAGTCCTTCTCCGGCAACGAGGATCTCAACGCCGCCATCTGGCGGCTCATTGAGCTGTGCCGTGCCAACGGCGTGTCGTGGAACGACACACTGCCGCTGACCCGGGAGACGCCGCCGGAACTGGCGCCGGAGCTCATGGACTCCTCCTTCCGCCTTTTTGTGGAAAATCAGGAGCTGCCGGCGCATCTGGATGATCCTGACACGGAGGAGGATGAGTTTGCCTTTCACATGGGCGCTCAGGAACTGCTGGACGCCCTGTGCCAGCTGTACGGTCTGACAGACGGCTATACCCCCGAACAGCAGCGCTGCATTGCCGGCGTGCGCTATGAACTGAGCATCCGCAAGCTCTTGGACCGGAACTACGTCTTTGCCGACGATGTGTCCGTGGACCTCATCAGCCAAGTGGTGGACGGCCACTATGACGGCGTCAGCACCGGCACCTCCTCGGCCCGTGTCTACAACACGCCCTACGCTGCCCACATTCTGGGCCGCATCGGTCCCATTTACAAAGAGGAGTGGGACGGCGACAAGGACAAGGGGATCGAGGGCTACAAAGACAAGGGCTACTCCATGAACGCTCTGGTGGGCAAAGACGGCGTGGAGCGTGCCTTCGAGGAATATCTCCACGGCAGCAACGGCACCAAGCTGGTCACCACCAACAGCGACGGCCACATCACCGGTGAGCTCTATGTCAACAAACCCAAGCCCGGCAACACCGTGGCTCTGACCTTGGACATCGACCTGCAGGAAGCCGCCGAGAAATCTCTGGCGTCCCATATTCAGGCCATCCACGACCGCAACGGCAAGGCCCGGGGCGGCGCCGCCGTGGTGATCGGCGTGGACAGCGGCGAGGTCCTGGCCATGGCCTCCTACCCCACCTATGACCTGAGCCATTTTGACGAGCTCTATTCTCAACTGGTGAAGGACGAGGTGAATACCCCGCTGCTCAATCGGGCCACCGACGGTATTTACGCCCCCGGTTCCACCTTCAAACCTCTGACCGCCGTGGCCGCACTGGAGAGCGGGATCATCGACCCCTCCACCTCCATTCTGGACCGAGGGATCTACACCTATTACTCCAGCCCGCAGCCCCGGTGCTGGATCTACAGCCAGCGTGGCGGCACCCACGGATACGTCAACGTGTCGGAGGCCATTACCGTCTCGTGCAACTACTTCTTCTACGAGGTGGGCCGCCTCACCGGCATCGACATTCTCGACAGCTATGCCGACCAATTCGGTCTGGGCCGTTCCACCGGCATTGAGATCGGTGATTCCTCCGGCGTGATGGCCTCCCCCGAATATGCCGAGAAGGTGGGTCTTGAGTGGACCGACGGACAGACCATCACCGCCGCCATCGGCCAGAGCTACAGCCTCTTTTCCCCGCTGCAGCTGGCCAACTATATTGCCACGCTGGTGGGCAACGGAAACCACTATCAGGCCCACCTACTGAAAAACGTCAAGACCTATGACAACGCCTCGCTGATGTACGCCTACGACAAAGAACCGGAAAACGTGGTGGAAATGAGCGACAGCACCGTCACCTCCGTGAAAAAGGGGATGCGTGACATGGCCATGGGCTCCATGTCCTACATCTTCAGTAAGTGCCCCGTGGATCTGGGCGCCAAAACCGGTACGGCTGAAATCGACGGTGACGGCACTGTCAACGGCGTTTTCGTGGCCTTTGCCCCCTATGATAACCCCGAGATCGCCGTGGCTGTCGCCATTGAACGTGCCGACGCCGGCGCCGATCTGGCCCCCGTGGCCGCCGACATCATCAACGCCTACTTCTCCCACCGGGAGGCCCCCACGGTCACCATCGGAGAAAATGCGCTGATGCCCTGATGCTGCAACCATAAGGAGAGAATGTCCCCATGTCTGAACCCTTTGTCTTTGACCCCCGCGATCCGCGGTGCAAAACACCCTTCGGTGCCGTCACCTGCGGCACTTCCGTCACGCTGACCCTGCGTCCCCTGCCTGACGAGCAGTTCACCGCCTGCACCCTGCTTCTGTGGCGGGACTTCGACGCCGCCGGCACGCAGGTGGAGCTTCCCTCCCCCGGCCCCGGCCTCTTCCACGGCAGCTTCACCGCACCGGATCACCCGGAGCTGGTGTGGTACGGGTTCCGCTTTACCCGTGCCGACGGCTCGGCCGTCTGGCTGGGCAAAAACGGCTATGGCCCGGAGCAGGAGCTGTGCAGCTGGCAGCTGACCGTTTACGACGACTCCCACCCCACCCCCGACTGGTTCGGGCGCGGGGTGACTTACCAAATTTTTCCAGATCGTTTCGCCCGTCTGGCCGTCCCCGACGCCACCGGCATGGTGGGCGGCCGTGTGGTGCATCAGGGGTGGGAGGAGCCCGTGGTCTATCGCCCCGATGAGCACGGCGAAGTGCGCAACAACGACTTTTTCGGCGGCAGTCTGGAGGGGATTTGTGCCAAGTTGGACTACCTGCAGAGCCTGTCCGTCACGACCCTCTATCTCTGTCCCATCTTCGAGGCGGCCAGCAATCACCGCTACAACACGGCCGATTATCGAAAAATCGATCCCATGCTCGGCACAGAAGCGGATTTCCGCCACCTCTGTGCAGAAGCTCGGAAGCGGGGCATCCATGTGATGTTGGACGGCGTCTTCAACCATACCGGCAGCAACAGCCGCTATTTCAACGCCGAAGGCTTCTATCCGCAGTTGGGGGCCGCCCAGAGTCCTGATTCCCCCTATGCCCCGTGGTACAATTTCCACCTCTGGCCCAATGACTATGACGCATGGTGGGGTATCCACACCCTGCCCGCCGTGAACGAAAGTCATCCCGCCTACCGGGAGTTCATCATCACCGGCGAAGATTCCGTGGTGCGGCACTGGCTTCGGGCCGGAGCTGACGGCTGGCGTTTGGATGTAGCCGATGAGCTGCCGGATGACTTTATTGCCGACATCCGCCGTGTTATGGAGGAGGAAAAACCCGACAGCTTTCTGTTGGGTGAAGTCTGGGAGGACGGCAGCAACAAGGTGGCCTACAGCCAACGCCGCCGCTATCTGCTGGGCCGTGAGACCCACGGACTGATGAACTACCCCTTCCGCAACGCCGCCCTCGCCTATCTGGGCGGCGGCGATGCCGCCGACTTTATGGAAGCCATGGAGACAATTCGGGAGAATTATCCCCCGGCCGCTTTCTACGCCGGTCTGAATATTCTGGGCACCCACGATACACCTCGCATTTTGACTCTGCTGGGTGTAAGCCCCCATGTCCATCTGGAGAGCAAGGATCAGCGTGCTGAATACCGTCTCTCCCCTGAAGAACACCGATGCGGCATGGAGCGGCTCCATGTGGCCGCCATGCTGCTCTTCACCTTCCCCGGCTCCCCCACTGTGTTCTATGGCGACGAGGCCGGAATGCAGGGATTCGAGGACCCTTTCAACCGGGCCACCTACCCGTGGGGCCACGAGGACACAACACTGGTCGACTTCTATCGGCAGCTGGGCAAGCTGCGGCAGGAGCGGATTTCTCTACAGACGGGGCAGATCCACTATCTCCGTGCCTGCGGCAGTGTTCTGGTGTTTTCCCGCACCGAGGGCGAGGAAACCACCCTCACCGCCCTCAATGCCGGAGACACACCGCAGGAACTGCAACTGCCTTGGGAGGGCACGGTGGCGACGGATGCCATTTCCGGCCGCCGGTTTGCTGTGGCACAAGGGCTTTTGCATTTGTCCCTCCCCTCTCGCTCCGGTATGATTTTGGTATAAGAGCGCTTTTTCTGGGAATGTTTCACGTGAAACATTCCCTTCTTTTTGGGAAACCACGGATGTTTCACGTGAAACATCCGTGGTTTTTCGGTTTTTTAGTTGAATCCTTCCTTCAATGTTGGTATACTATAGATAGTGCGTACACCGATACGCCATCTAACAGAGAAAGCGAGTGGGCAATTTCGTGGGAAAAATCGTTGCAATCGTAAATCAAAAGGGCGGCGTAGGCAAAACCACCACCTGCGTCAATCTGTCTGCCGCCTTAAAAGTAAAAGGAAAACGGGTCTTGATGTGTGATTTTGACCCGCAGGCGAACTCCACCTCGGGCATGGGCGTGGACAAATCCACCTCCAACGGCGTCTATGACGTGCTTATCAACCATCTGGACGTCCGCAAGGCCATTGCACACACCCCCTACGGCGATGTCCTGCCCAGCAGCAAGGCGCTGGCAGGTGCCGGCATCGAGATGATCAATCTGGACGATCGGCAGTTTTTACTGCGCAAGGCACTGGAGCCGCTGCGTGAGGAGTACGACTACATCTTCATCGACTGTCCTCCCTCTCTGGAGCTGTTGACGCTGAACGCCTTGTGCGCCGCCGACTCCCTGCTGGTTCCCCTGCAGGGGGAATATTTTGCACTGGAGGGGCTCAGCGATCTGATGAACACCGTGCGGATCGTGCGGCGCAGCATGAACCCCAAACTGGAAATTGAGGGTGTCCTTCTGACGATGTTTGACGGCCGCACCAATCTGGCCATTCAAGTGGCCCAGGAGGTCAAGCGCTTCTTCCCCGGAAAGGTCTATGCCACCGTAATTCCCCGTAACATCCGGCTTTCCGAGGCACCCAGTCACGGCAAGCCCATCACCGCCTATGACCGCCATTGCCGTGGCGCAGAGGCCTATATGAATCTCGCAGAGGAGTTTCTGCGGAAAAACGCCAAGTAAGAAAGGAGAAACCGTTGATGTCAAACACATCCAGAGGTCTGGGCAAGGGATTGGCCGCCCTGTTGGGCGATGATGTCATGGAGACGCAAGAGGAAAAAAGTAGCCTCTACCTCCCCATTTCCCAAGTGGAAAGCTGCGCTTCTCAGCCCAGAAAGCTCTTTGATCCCGAGGCTCTGGCCGATTTGGCCGACTCGATCCGGGAACACGGCATTATTCAACCGCTGACTGTCCGGAAACTGCAATCCGGCTACTATCAGATCATCGCCGGCGAGCGCCGGTGGCGGGCCGCCCGCATGGCCGGACTCAGTGAAGTTCCCGCCATTGTCATTGAAGCCGATGACCGCAAGGCTATGGAACTGGCCATGATTGAAAATTTGCAGCGGGAGGACCTGAACCCCATCGAAGAAGCCGAGGGCTATCAGGTGCTGATGGAACAATACAGTATGACGCAGGAAGAGGCCGCCCAGTGCGTTGGAAAATCCCGCAGTGCCGTGGCAAATGTCCTGCGGCTGCTCCGTCTCTCCCCCGCTGTGCGGGCCATGGTCGAGGACGGCCGTCTCTCCGGCGGTCACGCACGCACCCTCCTTCCCCTGCCCCAAGAGCTGCAGGAAAAGGCCGCTGAGGCTGTTCTGAAGGGAGATCTCTCCGTGCGGCAGACGGAATTACTGGTCAAAAAGCTGACGGCAGAAAAGAAGGACGTGCCGGTGCCTGCCGGTATTACCGTTAACTACGCCGAGGAGGCCGCCAAGGAACTGGGCGGCTATCTGGGCCGAGGCTGCCGCATCGTCTCCGGCCGAAAAAAAGGCCGGATCGAGTTGGAATACTACGGAATGGACGATCTGAACGATCTATTGGATGCGCTTCACGCAATCAGACAGAAGTAAATTTTTGTTTCACGTGAAACAATGACCATAGAACAAGAGAGAAAGGGAGAAATACTCATGCTTGATATTCGATTTATTCGGGAAAATCCCGACGCAGTAAAAGAAAACATCCGAAAAAAGTTCCAAAACAGCAAGCTTCCTCTGGTGGACGAGGCCATTGCTCTGGACGCTGACAAGCGCAAAGCACAGTCTGAGGCCAACGACCTCCGTGCCGCACGCAATCAGCTGTCTAAGAAAGTCGGTATGCTGATGGGACAGGCCAAAAAGGACCCCTCCAAACTGGAAGAGGCAGAGGCCGCCAAGGAGCAGGTCAAGGCAAACGCCGCCCGTCTGGCTCAGTTGGAAGAAATGGAAACAAAACTGGGAGAACAGCTCAACAACATCATGATGGTCATTCCCCAGATGATTGATCCCTCCGTGCCCATCGGCCCGGACGACAGCTGCAATGTAGAGGTGGAGCGCTTTGGTGAGCCGGTAACACCCGACTTTGACATTCCCTATCACACCGAGATCATGGAGCGCTTTGACGGCATCGACATGGACGCCGCCGGCCGTGTTTCCGGCAACGGCTTCTACTATCTCATGGGTGACATTGCCCGTCTGCACTCCGCAATGACGGCCTACGCCCGTGATTTCATGATCAACAAGGGCTTTACCTATTGCATCCCCCCTTTCATGATCCGTGGGAACGTGGTGACCGGCGTCATGAGTTTTGCCGAGATGGACGCCATGATGTACAAAATCGAGGGCGAAGATCTCTACCTCATCGGCACCTCCGAGCACTCCATGATCGGTAAGTTCATCGATCAGATCCTGCCGGAGAACAAGCTGCCCCAGACCCTGACCTCCTACTCCCCCTGCTTCCGCAAGGAAAAAGGTGCCCACGGCATCGAGGAGCGTGGTGTATACCGCATCCACCAGTTTGAAAAGCAGGAGATGATCGTGGTCTGCAAGCCGGAGGAGTCCATGCAGTGGTACGAGCAGATGTGGCGCTACAGCGTGGAGCTGTTCCGCTCTCTGGATATTCCCGTGCGCCAGCTGGAGTGCTGCTCCGGCGATCTGGCCGATCTGAAGATGAAGTCCTGCGACATTGAGGCTTGGTCTCCCCGGCAGCAGAAGTACTTCGAGGTGTGCTCCTGCTCCAATTTGGGCGACGCTCAGGCCCGCCGCCTGAAGATCCGTGTCAAGGGCGAGGACGGCAAGATGTATCTGCCCCACACCCTGAACAACACTGTGGTGGCCCCTCCCCGGATGCTGATCGCCTTCTTGGAGAACAATCTGCAAGCCGATGGCTCCGTGCTGATTCCGGAAGCTCTGCGCCCCTACATGGGCGGCTGCGAGAAGCTGATCCCAAAAAACTAACTTTTCAGCAAGAAAACATCGGATAAACGAGCAACATTTGCCATATGAAGAAGTTTTTACGTGAATTCAAAGAGTTCGCCATGCGTGGAAATGTATTTGATATGGCGGTAGGCGTGATCATCGGCGGCGCTTTTGGGAAAATTACCACCTCCCTTGTCAACGATGTATTCATGCCCGTCCTCTCCCTGCTGACCGGGAGCATGGACTTCACCCAGTGGAAGCTGGTCTTGAAGGCCGCCAATGAATCCACCGGCATGGCTGAAGTATCCCTCAACTACGGCAACTTTATTGCCACCGTAGTGGACTTCCTGCTCATTGCTCTGGTCGTCTTTTTACTGGTCAAAGGAATGAACGCCCTGCACCGCCGGAAGAAAACCGAGGAGGCCGCCGTACCCCCTTCGCCCCCCGGCCCCACCACGGAAGAGCTGCTGACGGAGATCCGTGATCTATTGAAGGAGAAATCGTGAAAGAGACATTGGAATTGGTGCAGCAAGGGCTGCAAGCGTTGGGACTGGAGGCTGAAAAAGCCCCTCAGCTCCTCCGCTTTGCCGAGATGCTGCTGGAAAAAAACAAGGTCATGAACCTCACCGCCATCACCGAGCCGGTGGCTGTGGCACAGCTGCATCTGCTGGACTGCGCCGCCATAGCGTCAATGGAAGATTTTTCCAATTCTACGGTGGTCGATGTCGGCACCGGCGGTGGCTTTCCCGGGATGCCGCTGCAGATCCTCGTCCCCTCGGCGCAGGTGACGCTGCTGGACACACTGGGCAAGCGCATCCGCTTTCTGGAGGAGGTCTGCGCCGCTCTGGCCCTGCCAAATCCCCGCTGCGTTCACGCCCGGGCGGAGGAGTTTGCCCGTGACCACCGGGAGAGCTTCGATTTTGCCACGTCACGGGCCGTGGCCTCCCTCCCCACCCTGTGCGAACTGACGCTGCCCATGGTGAAGGTCGGCGGTGCTTTTCTGGCCATGAAGGCCCTCGACAGCGACGAGGAGATCCAGAGCGCCAAGAGCGCCATCGCCCAGCTGGGCGGACATCTGGAGGAGGTGCGGACGTACACCATTCCCGGTACCGACGTACAGCGCCGTGTGGTGGTCATCGGCAAGGACAAGCCCACCGTACATACCTTCCCCCGTCCCTTTGCGCGGATCAAGAAAAGCCCGCTGCGCTGAGGAAATTTACCGGCAGAAACAACAAATTTGCACTTGAAAAGAGGTGTGTAAATGGGTAAAATTATAGCTGTAGTTTCCGGAAAAGGCGGCACCGGGAAAACAACTTTTACCGCCAATGTCGGTTTAGCACTGGCCCATATGGGGTATCGTACCCTATGCATGGACTGCGACATTACACTGCGCAATCTGGATCTGGTTCTGGGGCTCTCCGATCGGGCCTTTATGGATTTTACCGACGTGATCGCCGAGCGCTGCACGTTGGAGGAGGCCGCCGTGGCCCATCCCAACTACCCACAGCTGCATCTACTGACCGCGCCCCAATCCACCGCCTCCCTGCGTCTGGAGGGGCGGCATCTGCGGCATCTGGCCTACCAGATCCGGGAAAACTACGACTACTGTCTCATTGACGCACCTGCCGGTCTGGGATTTGGCTTTCGTCTGGCCACCTTCTGTGCCGACAGCGTGGTGGTGGTCACCAATACCGACGCATCGGCCCTGCGGGATGCACAGCGCACCGTCATGGAGCTGAGCCGTTTCCCCCGCAATTCCCTGCATCTGGTGGTGGGCCGTGTGCAGAAAAAGCTGCTGAGGCAGCTGCACACCACCATCGACGACGCCATTGACACGGCCGGTCTGCCCCTGCTGGGCGTGGTTCCGGAGGACCCGCAGGTTCCCCGTTGCTTAGGCCGAGGCATCCCCCTGCGGGAGCATAACTACTATGCTGCACGTGCCTATGAAAATATTGCCCGCCGCATCCGTGGGGAACACGTCCCGCTGATGCCGATCTAAAAAAAGGAACAAACAAAGAAAGAAAGGAGCTTCCCTATATGAATATTGCTCTTATGGCCCACGATAACCGCAAGGAACTGATGGTCCAGTTCTGCACCGCCTACTGCGGCATTCTGGCGCAGCACACCCTGTGCGGCACCTCCGCCACCGCAATGCAGGTGGCAGAGGCCACCGGACTGCACGTCCACCGCTTCCTGGGCTGCGACCACGGCGGCGGACAGCAGATCGCTGCACGCATTGCCTACAACGAGATCGATCTGGTGTTGTGCTTTGACGATCCCCACGCCAAGTCCATCAACGACGACGTGCTGTATATCTCCCGTCTGTGCGACCAGAACAACATTCCCTTTGCCAGCAACGTGGCCACGGCCGAAATGCTGGTGCTGGGTCTGGCACGGGGCGATCTGGATTGGCGCGACATTGTCAACCCCAAAACCAAGCCCTTCACCTCTTGACAAGCGGTGAAAAAGCCACTACAATAAAATGTCAGATAGTACCGCGATGACGGAGCAGGAGTAGCTCTGCACCACCGCTTTCAGAGAGGCGCACCCATAGGCTGCAAGTGCGCTGCGGCAGGCAGAGGGAAGACAGCACCAGCAGCGGGGATGGCAACATCCACGGCACGCTCCCCGTAACAGGAGCTCCAAGGGTCTCCCCTGCGGGAGGCTGAATTTGGGTGGCACCACGAAGCGTACGCTCTCGTCCCAAGCTGGGGATGAGAGCGTTTTTTTATCCCTTCTCCCCCCGAAACTACATTTACCAGTGAAAAGGAGCAGATACTATGGCGAAAATGACACCACGCACCCTCTCCGGGTTCATGGAGCTGCTGCCGGCACCGCAGCAGCAGATGGAGCGCATTATGGAGGTGCTGCGCACCACCTATGCCCGCTACGGCTTTACGCCGCTGGACACACCGGTGATCGAGTCCAGCGAGGTGCTGCTGGCCAAGGGCGGCGGTGAGACGGAAAAGCAGATCTACCGCTTCAGCAAGGGCGATGCGGACCTGAGCCTGCGCTTTGATCTCACGGTGCCGCTGGCCAAATATGTGGCTCTGCACTACAACGACCTGTCCTTCCCGTTCCGCCGCTATCAGATCGGCAAGGTCTATCGAGGCGAACGTGCTCAGCGAGGCCGCTTCCGGGAGTTCTATCAGGCTGACATCGACATCATCGGCGACGGCAAGCTGGACATCGCCAACGAGGCGGAGATCCCCGCCATCATCTACCAGACCTTTACCGCCCTGGGGCTGCACCGCTTCCAGATCCGGGTCAACAACCGCAAGATCCTCAACGGCTTCTATGCCATGCAGGAGCTTCAGGAGAAATCCGGCGACATCATGCGCACCGTGGATAAGCTGGACAAGATTGGAGCGGAAAAGGTGGGCCGGCTGCTGGTGGACGACATCGGCCTGACCGCGGAGCAGGCGGAAGAAATCTTGACGTTCATCGCCATCTCCGGCACCAATGAAGAAGTTCTGGCCGCCCTGGAGGGGTATGCCGGCCGTCACGAGACCTTCGATCAGGGACTCAGCGAGCTGCGGACCGTGGTGAAATATCTGGGGGCCTTCGGCGTGCCGGAAGCCAATTTTGCCGTGGATCTGACCATCGCCCGGGGCCTTGACTACTACACCGGCACCGTATATGAAACCACGCTTCTGGACCATCCGGAGATCGGCTCCGTCTGCTCCGGCGGACGCTACGACAATCTGGCAGAGTTCTACACCGACCGCCAGCTGCCCGGCGTGGGGATCTCCATCGGACTCACCCGCCTGTTCTACGTTCTGGGTGAGCAGAAGATGCTCAATCCGGCACTGCCCACTGCTCCGGCCGACGTGCTGATCCTGCCCATGACGGAGGACCTCTCCCCCGCCATCACACTGGCCACGGCGCTGCGTCAGGCGGGCATCCGCACCCAGCTCTACACCGAGCAGAAGAAGTTCAAGGCCAAGATGAACTACGCCGACAAACTGGGGGTGCCCTACGTGGTCTTTTTGGGCGAGGATGAGATCAACGCCAACATCGTGGCCTGCAAGGATATGCTCACCGGCGAGCAGACCAAGCTGGGCTTTGATGAGACGCTGGCCCGCATCCGTGCCGGCCTTGCCGAGAAGAACGCAGGCACCGTGATTCTGGAGAAATAAGGCGTTCCACAACACCGTGGTAAAAGCGGATTTTTCGGCCAGCGCCGGACCCTCTGCACACCTGATGCACAGAAAGGATACCTCCGACGGCTCCCCGATGCACGATCGAAAAACCGTAAATAAGCAAATGATGCCGGACGCTGCTTTTCCCTTTTGGGCGCACCCGTGCGGCATCGCAGCACGTGGCGCACAAGAGCTGTCCGCTGCAGCGTGAACTGCTCCTCCGGAGAGCACAGACGCATCCGGCCACGCAGCCGTAACCCGGAAGCGGAGAACACGTCGGCCGACAATTCCCTCTGTGGCGTGAGCTGTCGGAAACGGTCTGCAGCGTGCGCTGCCCCCCAAGAAATCTCTAAATTCAAGTCCTTATTGTAGTATTAAAGGAAGATATAACTAATCGTAATCGAATTTTTTCAAAAAAGGAGACAATATCTATGATGCAATCCCGTACACATACCTGCGGTCAGCTGCGTCTGGCCGATGCAGGCCAGCAGGTCAAGCTGGTCGGCTGGATGGAAAACGTCCGCGAAGTGGGCAGCAATTTTGCCTTTGTGGTGCTGCGTGATTTCTATGGTACCACGCAGGTCGTGGTGGAGACGGAGGACATGATGGCCGTCATTCACGATCTGAACAAGGAGTCCACCATCTCCGTAGAGGGTGTGGTCCGTGAACGATCCAGCAAGAATCCCAAGCTGGCCACCGGCGAGATCGAGGTGGTCCCCAGCAAGATCGAGGTGCTGGGCCGCTGCCGTCACAACAGCCTGCCCTTTGAGATCAACCGCTCCCGGGAGGCCGACGAGTCCGCACGCCTGAAGTACCGCTATCTGGACCTGCGCAACCCCGAGGTGAAGAACAATATCCTGCTGCGCTGCAACGTGGTCTCCGCCCTGCGTCAGGCCATGACCGAGCACGGCTTTTTGGAGATCACCACGCCCATCCTGACCGCCTCCTCTCCCGAGGGTGCCCGTGACTATCTGGTGCCGGCCCGGAAGCACCCCGGCAAGTTCTACGCTCTGCCCCAGGCTCCCCAGCAGTTCAAGCAGCTGC